>DASYAE010000223.1:0-30945 GCA_036501535.1 Actinocrinis sp.
GCTGTTCGGGACGAAGAGGTCGTGGGTTCAAATCCCGCCACCCCGACGGAAGAGTCAGCAGGTCAGAGGCCTCCATCAGCAACTGGTGGGGGCCTTTCGGCTTCTCGTGGTGGGCGGGTTCACCCGGTTGATCACAAGGCGCGCCGTGGGTGCGGTCGGAATGCAGCATGGGCGCGTGGGAGGCGCAGAGAGCGTCTCTTTCGCGAACGGAGGTGATCATTGTGCAGGAGATGCTGAACAGCATCCAGGCCGACGACGTCTACGAGCCGCCGCTGCTGGCTGAGGTGGGTCAGTATGCCGAGCTCACCCAGGGATGGGGCGTTGCGTACGCTGAAGGGTTCCTCGTCTACTACGACGCGTCGTAGGGCAACATCCTGAAAGAACGCTTGGGTGCCGGTCTGTGCCCCTTCGCGGGCCAGGTCGGCACTCGGCCTACCAATAGCCTATGTACATTCCGGTCTGCTTCGAGCCATCCGTGGAGACCACCACCTCTTTCTCCCGCCGGGCGCGGTATACGGCACCCTCTCGTATCGCCCGCACGGCGAAGCGGACGATGGCCCGCACGGTTCGGTCCGGCTCGGGCTGTGCGGCGGGGCGCTGCTCGGACAGTTTGGCCAGCCGGGCCCGCGCGCGCATCCGCAGCGGTCCGCGCAGTACCCACCGGTGCAGGCCTGCCACCTGGGCGAGTGCGCCGAACGCGACGTCTTCGGCGGGTAGCTCCCCGCTGGTGGCTGCGATCGCGCGCAGTCGGGCGGCTGCGGCGTGCACCGCGGCGCGGTCCGGCATCTCGATCAGGGTGTCGATGCCGCCTCGGTCGGACGGATCGGGCACCAGTCGGACCACGCCGTCCGCGGCCAGGCGCGCCACGCAGCGCACCACGCGGGCGCGCCCGGCCCGGCGCTCGATCAGCTCCCGCACACTGACGCCCTTCGCGGCGGCTCGTACGTGGTCGAACACTGGGTCCCGACTGAATGCGGGCACCGGAACCAGGTCGGCCTCCGCGGTCGTCGAGGCCTGCGTGGCGGCCCCTGCCTCCGCCGTCTCCGTGCGTTCTGTGGCGGCGTCCCGCGCCACCACCCGCCCGCCGTTCAGGCCGATCCGGCCCTCTTCGGCCAGCGTGACCAAGCGCGCAACGACCAGCGCCGATGCCAGGCCTGCGTCCTGACGTACGTCCCCGCGCCGCCGTGCCAATGCAAGCAGCACCAAATCCTCCCCGAGCCCCATGAAACGACGATAGCGCCGACCGGCGTGCAATGGCGGGTGTGCAATGGCGGACGGTGACAGGCGGTGAGACCTCGAACGCGTCAGCGTCCTGGTCGTCCTCCCGGAGCCCGACAATCGCGTGGCGGATCCGGTTGCCGGGCTGGGATGATTCCGACCGTGTTCGAACCGCTTCTCTTCGAGCGTCTGCAGGGAGCCGAGCGGGTCCTTCTGGCCGGGGCCGGCGGCGGGTTCGATGTCTACGCTGCGCTGCCGCTGGCTCTTGCGCTGGCCGAGGGCGGGGTGGCGGTCAGTCTGGCCAATCTCTCGTTCACCGCGCTCGACGCGCTCGGCCTCGATGTGTGGCTGGACCAAGACGTCGCAGCGGTCCGGCCATCGACGCCGTCAGTGGCCGATGACTACTTTCCCGAGCGTGCGCTGGCGCGCTGGCTCGAGCGCAACGGGCTGCCGTCGGTTGTCTATGCGTTTCCGAAGACGGGTGTCCAGCCGTTGCGGGCCGCTTATCGGAGCCTCATGAGACACCTTCGCGCCGATGCGGTGATCCTGGTCGACGGCGGCACCGATCTACTGCTGCGCGGGGACGAGTCGGGCCTCGGCACGCCCGAGGAGGACATGGTCTCGCTCGCGGCGCTGCACGGGATCGACGGTCCGGTGAAGCTGGCGGCCAGCCTCGGCTTCGGCATCGACGCCTATCACGGGGTCAACCACGCGCAGGTGTTGGAGAACATTGCGGCGCTCGATCGCTTCGGCGCGTATCTCGGCGCGTTCTCGGTTCCCCGGCAGAGCCGGGCGGCGGCGCTCTACCTGGACGCGGTCGAGTCCGCGCAGCAGGAGACCGCCGTGTATCCGTCCATCGTGCACGGGCAGATTTCGGACGCGCTGCGGGGCAGGTTCGGCGACGTGCATGCCACCGAGCGCACCCTCGGCAGCACCCTGTTCGTCAATCCACTGATGACGCTCTACTTCACCTTCGACCTCGACGGCCTGGCCGCGCGGAACCTGTACCTCGACCGGATCGAGGACACGGTGCTGATCCGCCAGGTCGCGCTGGCCATCGAGGAGTTCCGCGGCGCGCTGCCCGCCATCCGCAAGCCGCGGATCATCCCGCACTGAGAACCGCAGTGGGCCCGCCGGAAGCAGCTCGAACAGCAGCTCACTTGTACGCCACGGCCAGCAGGTGGCTGTTCACCGCCAGCAGCGCGGGATCGGTCTCGGCGAGCCGCGCGGCCCGCACGGCGCAGGCGAACAGGTCCTCGCGGCCGGCCGCCAGCCCCGATCTGAGCAGCGGCCACACCGGGCCTTCGATCCCGTAGACGGTCGCCCCGGGCGGCTCGCCGCCCGGCGGGAAGCCGGCCGCGGCGAACTCGTCCCGCAGCT
The DNA here is from genome assembly GCA_036501535.1 of Actinocrinis sp. GTDB lineage: Bacteria > Actinomycetota > Actinomycetes > Streptomycetales > Catenulisporaceae > DASYAE01. The sequence goes on from DASYAE010000223.1 coordinate 2,599, forward strand.
CGTCCACGGTGTGGAAGAACGCGATGGTGAACCCGGTCGTCGGGTTGTTGACCCCGGTCGCCTTGGTCTGCAACAAGAACGGCTCGAGGTCCTCGTCCAGCTTGCCCGCCGAGGCGACGTCGAGCAGCGGGGCGTGCCGCGAGATCGCCGCCGCCGCGACCGGGGCGCCCGGGCGGGCGACCCGCCGGGCCTCGGCGATCGCCCGGATCCGCTCGGTCCGCTCGACCAGGTGGTAGAGCGGGCCGAGCAGCAGCACCGCGTCGTACGAGTCGTCGGCGTGCTCTGTCAGCGCCCTGGCATCGCCGTCGCGGACTGCGAAGCCGCCGCGCGCGGCGGCCTGCTCGCGGTGCAGCGCTACGGGATCCAGCAGGGTCACCTCGTATCCGGCCGCGGCGAGCCACTCGGCGTGCACGCCCGGTCCGCCGCCGATGTCGAGCACGCTGGCCGGGGCGGGCGGCAGGTTTCGCAGCAGCAGATCGCGGGTGCGCTCGAACTCGAGCCGGCCGAGCTGCGAGGCGGTCAGCCGGGCCGACTCGTCGTAGCGGTCGGTGTAGTACTCGGCGATCTCGGGGCGCAGTTCGGGAGGCGGCATGGACGACATGGTCGAATCGTGCCAGCCGCGACATCGCCCCGCCCGGCATTTTCCGGTCCGCCGCGGCTCGGGACGGCCGGAAATCAGACCACTGTCTCCAGGCCCGCCCACCGCGGCAGCGGCTCGCACCGCTCGCGCCACGGCTCCGGGATCCCGTCCGCGCCGACCCGCGATGCGACGATCCCGCCGACGATCGCGCAGGTCGTGTCGACATCGCCGCCCGCCCGCGCGGTCGCCCACAGCGCCGCGGCGTAGTCGTCAGGGTGCTTCGCCGCGATCCACAGGCAGAGCGGCACCGTGTCCGGGGCGGAGATCTCGCGGCCGTTGCCGAGCGTGGCGGCCGCGCTGCGCGAGTCGTCCAGATGCAGCAGGTTCATCGCATAGCCGATGCCGTCGCGGACCAGGCTCGGCGGGGTGCGTTCGGCGACCTCGTCCAGCAGGTCCGCTCCGTGCAGACCCGATGTCTGCGCTCCTGCGGCCAGAGCGGCCGCGACGGCCACCGCGACTGCGCCGGCCGAGCCTTCCGGGTGCGTGTGCGTGACTACCGCCGACGCCGAAGCCTCGGCGGCGGCCCGATCCGGGTCGTCGGCGAAGAACGCGCCGAGCGGTGCGACGCGCATCGCTGCGCCGTTGCCCCACGATCCGCGCCCGTCCCAGGACTGCGCCGCGAGCTGCCGCCAGTCGCCGCCCTGCTGCCGGATGAGTCGCAGCATCCTGTTGACGCCCGCGCCGTATCCGCGGTCGAAGTCGTGGTGCTCGGCGAACGACGCGGCGAGGGCGTCCTGGTCGATCCGGCCGTGCCGGTCCAGGACGGCGAAGACGGAGCAGGCCATCTCCGTGTCGTCGGTCCAGGGCCAGGGATCCGGCGGGAGTTGCCCGGCGCGCAGGGCCGGCAGGTTGTCGGGGACGAAGAAACCGGCGCCGAACGCGTCGCCGACGGCCAGGCCGCGCAGCGACGCGACGGCACAGGAACGGCGGTCGGAGGTCATGCGCGCAGTTTGTCATGCGCGCTGCGTCATGGGCGCTGGGTTATTGGCTGTGTGTTGGCGCTGCCTTGTTCGGCGCCGCGTGAGGGGTGCGGTGTCTGTCGCGCCAGCCGCTCACGCGCGATGTGCTCCACGAGGACGGGCAGGTAGTCGCGGATCTTCGCGTCCGAAAACCCGTCGGCGACCTCGTGCACCACTGCGCCGACCTCCCGCGGGCTCAGCGCGGCGAACCGGTTCTGCAGCCGGTCGTACACCTCGTCCATGGCCTGCCGCTCGTGGTCCTTCGCCGTCGTCACGAACATGGCGATCGCCTCCCGCATCCGCATCGGTCCTCAATTTACTTCGGGTACCCATACATTCGGATGCCAACACACTTTTCCCGCGCCGAAAACGCCGCACGTCGCACGCGTTGTGTCGGGCGGGCAGGTTTGCCATACTCGTATCAACCGAACGTTCGGTTGGTACACCGTCGAGGGATGGTAAGGCGATGACCGAAGCGATGAATCGGGCGATGGACACCATGCAGTCGGCGAACACCGCGCAGCCGCGGCCCGCCGATGCCGCCGGCGACCCGCTCCTGGCGCACTTCGACGCCACCATCTCCCACGACCAGCGGATCGAGCCGCGCGACTGGATGCCCGAAGGCTATCGCAAGACCCTCATCCGGCAGATCGCGCAGCACGCCCACTCGGAGATCATCGGCATGCAGCCGGAGGGCGCCTGGATCACCCGCGCCCCCTCGCTGCGGCGCAAGGCGATCCTGCTGGCGAAGGTGCAGGACGAGGCGGGCCACGGCCTCTACCTCTACAGCGCGGCCGAGACGCTGGGCGCGGACCGGGCCGATCTGACCGCGTGGCTGATCTCGGGCCGGCAGAAGTACTCGTCGATCTTCAACTACCCCTCGGCGACCTTCGCCGACGTCGGCGTCATCGGCTGGTTCGTGGACGGCGCCGCGATCTGCAACCAGGTCCCGCTCTGCCGCAGCTCGTACGGCCCCTACGCGCGGGCCATGGTACGGATCTGCAAGGAGGAGTCCTTCCACCAGCGGCAGGGCTACGAGCTGCTGCTGACCATGATGCGCGGCAGCGAAGCGCAGCGGGCCATGGTGCAGGACGCGGTCGACCGGTGGTGGTGGCCGTCGCTGATGATGTTCGGGCCGCCGGACGCCGACTCGCCCAACTCCGCCGCCTCGATGGCCTGGAAGATCAAGCGGCACGGCAACGACGAGCTGCGCCAGCGCTTCGTGGACATGACCGTCCCGCAGGCCGAGAAGCTCGGCGTGACCCTGCCCGACCCGGAGCTGCGCTGGAACGAGGAGCGCGGCCGGCACGATTTCGGCACCCCCGACTGGGCCGAGTTCCAACGCGTCATCAAGGGCGACGGGCCGTGCAACGCCGAGCGGATCGCGCGTCGGCGGGCCGCCCACGACGAGGGCGCGTGGGTGCGCGAGGCGGCCACGGCCCACGCGGCGAAGCAGGCGCAGCGAGCCCGGCGGCAGGAGGCGGCAGCGGCATGAGCGAGCAAGGGCGGCAGCAAGAGCAGGCCTCCGAGAAGCGGGACTGGCCGCTGTACGAGGTCTTCGTCCGCGGCAAGCGCGGGCTCAACCACGTCCACGTCGGCTCGCTGCACGCCGCCGACGACCGCATGGCCCTGATGCACGCCCGCGACCTCTACACCCGCCGCAACGAGGGCGTCAGCATCTGGGTCGTGCGCTCGGACCACATCGCCGCGTCCAGTCGGGACGAGAAGGACGCCTTCTTCGACCCGAGCGCCGACAAGGTCTACCGGCACCCCACCTTCTACGAGATCCCGGCGGACGTCCCGCACATCTGAGCCGGCGCGCGGGCACACGGAGGAGCGAGCAGGACATGACCGACGAACGCGACGACCACGTCTACCTGTCCCTGGCTGAGGGGCACGACGACGGCGATGCGCGCTGGGCGTTCGGCACCGGCTTCGAAGACCCCTTGTACGGCGTCGGCACGACGGTGCCGGACGGGGTGGATGCCGCGCAGCTCTCAGTAGTCTGTGCCGCCCTCGGCGACGACGCGCTGATCGCCGCCCAGCGGCTGGCCGAGTGGTGCACCCGCGCGCCGGAGCTGGAAGAGGAGGTCGCCCTCGCCAACATCGGGCTCGACCTGCTCGGCCAGGCCCGGATGCTCTACGCCCGCGCCGGCCAGACCGACGGCACCGGACGCGGCGAGGACGACTACGCGTACCAGCGCGGCCCGGAGGACTTCCGCAATATCCTGCTGGCCGAGCTGCCGAACGGCGACTTCGCGTTCTGCGTCGCCCGCCTGCTGGTGCTGTCCTGCTGGCGCCTGGCCCTGTTCTCCCGGCTGGCCGGCGCCGCCGACCCGGTGCTGTCCGCGGTCGCCGCGAAGGGCGTCAAGGAGCTGACCTACCACCGGCAGTACGCCGCCGAGTGGACCGTCCGGCTCGGCGACGGCACCGAGTTCTCCGCGGCGAGGATGCGCGCGGGCCTGGAGCAGGTTCTCCCTTACCTGGCCGAGCTTTTCGCTGCGAGCGACGCGTCAGGCACCGACGGCGCGGCGGTGCGGAAAGAGGTCATAGCCTCGCTGCGACAGGTGTGCGAAGCCGCCACGCTGGCATTGCCGTCGTGCGACATATTCTCGTCGCCGCCGGGCCACGGCCGCGATGGCGAGCACACCGAACACCTCGCGCCGCTCCTGGACGAACTGCAGAGCGTTGCCCGAGCCCTGCCCGGAGCGACGTGGTGACTGTCGATGTGGTGACTGGCGACGTGGTGACCGACGGCCCGGTGAACCGCGCCCGGCGGCTGGCCGAGCAGGTGGCAGACCCCGAACTGCCCATGCTCACCCTGGCCGACCTCGGCGTCCTGCGCGACGTCGCGGTCACGGCGGACGGCGCCGTCGTGGCGAGCCTCACGCCGACCTACTCCGGCTGCCCGGCCATCGCCGAGATGCGCGCCGCGGTGGCCGCGCGGCTGCGCGAAGCAGGCTTCGAACGCGTCGAGATCCGCACCGTGCTGAACCCGCCGTGGACCACCGACTGGATCACCCCGGCCGGCCGCCGCAAGCTCGCCGAGCACGGCATCGCGCCGCCCGCCGCCGCCCGGGACCGCCACTCCGAGCCCGGCCCGGTGCTGATTCAGCTGTCTGCGAGCCACAGATCAGTGCCCTGCCCCCGCTGCGGTTCCGCCGACACCGAGGAGACTTCCCGGTTCGCCGCCACGGCCTGCCGCAGCCTTTGGCGCTGCCGCTCCTGCCGGGAGCCCTTCGAGCACGTCAAGGAGATCTGATGGCGCACCCTGTTGTCCCCTCCTTGGCCGGCCCCGCACCGGTTCGCGCCCGGCGCCGCGCGGTCTTCCACGAGCTGCGCGTCGCCGCGGTCGAGCCCCTGTGCAGCGATGCCGCCGCGATCACGTTCGACGTGCCCGAAGGCCTCGCCGACGAGTTCGCGTTCAAGCCCGGCCAATGTCTGACCCTGCGACGCGACATCGAGGGCCGCGACGAGCGCCGGTCGTACTCGCTCTGCTCGCCCGCCGGCTTCCCGCCGCGCATCGGCGTCCGGCTCGTGCCCGGCGGCCTCTTCTCCGACTGGCTGATCAATGGCCTGCGACCGGGCGACGTCGTCGAGGCCATGGCGCCCAACGGCGCCTTCACCCCCGACCTGGCCCGCCCCGGCAACCACGTCCTGATCGCCGCCGGCTCCGGCATCACCCCGATGGTGTCCATCGCAGAGTCCGCTCTCGCCGCCGGCTCCCGGAGCCGGGTCACCCTCCTGTACGGCAACCGCCGCACCGACACGGTCATGTTCGCCGACGAGCTCGCCGATCTCAAGGACCTGTATCCCGGCCGGTTCCAGATCGGCCACGTGCTCTCCCGCGAGCCGCGCGAGTCCGAGCTCTTCTCCGGCCGGCTCGACGCCGACCGGCTGGCCGCCCTGCTCCCGGCGCTGGTCGACGTCCCGGGCGCGGACCACTGGTGGCTGTGCGGGCCGCTCGGCATGGTCGAGGACGCGCAGAAGGTGCTGCGCGGGCTCGGCGTCCCGGCCGCGCGGGTGCACCGCGAGCTGTTCTTCGCCGAGGACGAGCCGGTCCAGCCCTACCACCACCGGGACGCCGGCATCGAGGGCCCTGTGAGCAAAGTCACCGTCGTCCTCGACGGCCGGACCACCACCGCGCCGCTGCCGCGCGACCGCTCCGTGCTCGACGGCGCCCAGCGCAGCCGTCCCGACCTGCCGTTCGCCTGCAAGGGCGGGGTCTGCGGCACCTGCCGGGCGCTGGTCACCGCGGGGAAGGTGGACATGCGCCGCAACTTCGCCCTCGAAGACGCCGAGGTCGCCGCCGGCTACGTGCTGACCTGCCAGTCCTATCCGGAGTCGGACGAGATCACGGTGGACTACGACAGCTGAGCCGTACCCGGTCCTGGACCCCGCGGGTTGCGACAATGGGTTCATGAGTGCTGCCGAGCTGCTGGTCCGCTGCCTCGAGAACGAGGGCGTGCGCGTCGTCTTCGGGATCCCCGGCGAGGAGAACATCCGCACCACGATGGCGCTGGACCGCTCGCCGATCCGCTACGTCCTGGCCCGGCACGAGCAGGGCGCCTCGTTCATGGCCGAGATGTACGCGCGGGTGACCGGGCAGCCCGGCGTCGTCTCGGCGACCCTCGGCCCCGGCGCGATCAACCTGCAGCTCGGCGTCGCCGACGCGCACACCAACAGCACCCCGCTGGTGGCGATCTCCGCGCAGGTCGGGCACGACCGCAACTACAAGGAGTCGCACCAGTTCGTCGACCTGGTCGGCATGTTCGCCCCGATCACGCTCTGGTCGGCCAGCGTGCCGAGCGCGAACGCGATCCCGGAGATGGTGCGCAAGGCGTTCAAGCTCGCGCAGACCGAGCGCCCCGGCGCGGTCTACCTCGCCGTGCCGGAGGACGTGGACGAGGCCGACGCCGACGCGGCGCTGGTGCCGTTGCCGCGCAACGTCGTGCGTCCGCAGGCGCCGTCCCCCGCCCAGGTCGCCCGCGCCGCCGACGTCCTGCGGTCGGCCCGCAGCCCCATCGTGCTGGCCGGGCACGGCGCTGCGCGCGCTCACGCCGGCGAGGCGCTGGCCCGGTTCGCCGAGGCCTTCGACATCCCGGTCGCGGTCACCTTCCACGGCAAGGGAGTGCTCGCCGACGACCACCCGCAGGCCGTCGGCACCGTCGGCTTCATGGCCCGCGACCACGTCAACTTCGGGTTCGACGACGCCGACCTGATCCTCGCGGTCGGCTACGAGCTGCAGGAGTTCGACCCGGTGCGGATCAACCCGGCCGGGGACAAGAGGATCGTGCACATCCACCAGTTCCCGGCCGAGGTCGACGCGCACTACTCGATCGACGTCGGCATCGAGGGCGACATCAGCGCCTCGCTCGACGCGCTCGCCGAGGCCGCCGCGGGATACCGCCCGGTCTCCCGCCCGCGCACGCCGTCCTCGCTGCTGCTGAGCCAGGAACTGGAGCGCGGCCGGGCCGACGACCGCTTCCCCCTCGCCCCGCAGCGCATCGTCGCCGACACCCGCGCCGCCCTCGGCCGCGACGACGTCGTGCTCGTGGACACCGGCGCGGTGAAGATGTGGATGGCGCGGCTCTACCCCACCTACGCGCCGAACACCTGCCTGATCTCCAACGGCCTGTCCACGATGGGCTTCGCCCTGCCCGGCGCGCTCGGGGTGAAGCTGGCCCGGCCCGGGGCGAAGGTGCTCGCGGCGGTCGGCGACGGCGCGTTCCTGATGAACTCCCAGGAGATCGAGACCGCGGTCCGGGAGGGCATCCCGCTGGTGGTGCTGATCTGGCAGGACGGCGGCTATGGGCTGATCGAGTGGAAGATGGACCTCGAGGTCGGCGCGCACAGCAACATCGCCTTCACCAACCCGGACACCGAGCAGTACGCGGCCAGCTTCGGCGCGAAGGGCTACACGATCACGTCGGCCGACGAGCTGCTGCCGACCCTGCGCAAGGCGTTGGACGGCGACGGCGTGTCGATCATCGCCTGCCCGGTCGACTACCGGGAGAACCTCGAGCTGACCAAACGTCTCGGGGAGCTGGACGCGCGGCTGTGACCGGGGACGGTCACTCCTGATCCTGATCCTCGTGCGGCACGCTGCCGGTAGCCGCTCGCGGCGGCGGCTCTACCTCGCCGCTCCCGTCCCACCGCGCCCGCCGCATGTCGACGCGCGGCACGTGTCCCTCGGTCGCCGGCCCGGCCAGGCGCAGCGGCGTTCCCTCCGACCGGTACTCGGCCAGCGCGCTCAGCTCGTGCCCCGGCAGCAGCACCCCGTCGGACCGCACGACCCGCCACCACGGCACGTCGCCGCCGTAGTGCGACATCACCCGGCCGACCTGCCGCGGGCCGCCCTCGCCGAGCCATTCCGCCACGTCGCCGTAGGTCATCACGCGGCCCGACGGGATCAGCTCGACCGCGTCCAGCACCCGCTCCGCGAACTCGTTCGGCACGCCCGAACCGTCGTTCCTGCTCACCACCCGCCCTATCCTGCCGCACCGCGCCCACCGTTCACGACGCGGCGCCCGGACCGGCCCGCACGCCCCGACGTCGATCAGCTCTGATACACGAGCCGGCAGATGCGCTCGGCGAGCATGATCGTCGTCAGGTTGGTGACGGCGGACGGGACCCTCGGGATGATCGAGGCGTCGACGACGCGCAGAGCGTCGAGCCCGTTGACCGCGCCGCGGGAGTCGACGACCGCCCAGGGATCGGCGGGTCCGCCCATCGGCGCGGTCGAGGTGGGGTGCGCGTAGACGGCGAGGTCGGACTCGATCGTCCGCATCAGGGCCGCGTCGTCGGCGACGGCGTCGCCCGGTTTCAGCTCGCGGACCAGCAGCGGGGCGAGCGCCGGGTCGCGGGCCAGGTCCCGGGCGAGCTTGACGGCCTCCAGCATGCGACGCCGGTCCCGGCCGGTGCCCAGCAGGTTGAGGTCGATCAGCGGGGCGTCGAGCGGGTCGCGGCCGGTCAGCCGTAGCGTGCCGTGGGACTCGGGCTGGACGAGGGCCGCGGGCAGCCCCGCGGCGCCGCCGGTGGGGCTGCGCGAGCCGTCGAGCAGGTGACCGGCGAGGACGTGCAGGTCGAGTTCGTCCCCGACGGCTTCGCTGGAGGCCGTCCACAGCAGCGCCCCGATCGCCGGGCGCATCTCGAGATGGCCGGGGGCGAGCGCGTAGGCGGTGTAGAAAATCGGGTGCTCCTGAAGCCGGCGGCCGACCGGCAGCGCAGCCACGACGTCGATGCCCAGCGCGGTCAGGTCCTCGGCCGGCCCGACGCCGGAGCGCAGCAGGATCAGGGCACTGCCGTACGTCCCCGCGGACAGGATCACCTCGCCCGCGGCGTGCACGGTCCCGTCGGCGGCCGCCACGCCGGTCGCGGCGTTCCCGCGAAACAGCACCCGGTCGACGGTGACGCCGCAGCGGACGGCCAGGTTCGGCCGGGCGCGCACGTCAGTGGTCAGATATGAGAGCGCGGTGTTCTGCCGGACGCCGTCGACGATGGTCACCACGTGCCCGCCGACGCCGTCCTGCTCGGCCCCGTTGAAGTCGTGCACCCGCTTGTGACCGCGAGCGACACAGGCCTCGATGAAAGCGCGCTGGGCGGAGGTGAGCTCCGCGTCGGCGCGCTGGCGCACCGACATGGGCCCGGTCCGGCCGTGGTAGGCGTCGTCACCGGTGGGCGTGTTCTCCAGGTCGCGGAAGACCGGCAGCACGTCCTCGAAGGCCCAGTCATCGATGCCGTGCTCGGCCCAGCGGGCGAAGTCGGCGGCCCGCGCGCGCATCGCAGCCCCCGCATTGACGGCGGAACTCCCGCCGAGAACCCTGCCGCGCGGGGCGGCGACAGCCGGGCTGAGTGGGCCCGCGCGCAGGGTGTAGCCCCAGTCGTGGTCGGGATCGCCGAGCCTGACCGGGTCGAGCAGCGCCGCGGGGAACTGCCCGGCGCCGTAGTCCGGCCCCGCTTCGAGCAGCACGACGTGCCGATCAGGGTTCTCACTCAGACGCGCGGCGATCACCGCCCCGGCCGATCCCCCGCCGACGATCAGGACGTCGGCGGGGGCCGCGGGGCCTGCAGGGTCTGCCGGACGGGCCATGGCGGTTCCCCCTCGCGAGGACTTGCTGGTCTCGTCTGTGCGAACACGGACAAGCCTGGCGCCGACCCGATCGCCGTGTCCAGCAAGGCGATGATGAGGTGGGGGCCTGTCTGCTAGCCGCTGTAGACCGGCTGTTCCTCGCCTCCGTGGTCGGAGCAGGCTCCTCTGACTCCGCCGGACATGCTGTACGTCCCGTCGCTGCACTCTTCCATGTAGCCGTGGCCGTTGGAGAAGTTATCGATGCAGTCGAAGTAGCCGCAGACGCCGCCTGCCGGGCTCGTGATGTAGCCGCCGTTGCCGCAGAAGTTGTATCCGTACGGATTCGGCGGCGCGCCGCACAGATCCGGGCCCGCCGGAGCCGCCGGAGCCGCGGTCGTGGCCGGGGGCGGGGGCGGAGGTGGTGCCTCGGTCGTCGCAGGCTCTGTCAAAGCAGGCGACTGCGCGGCAACTGCCGATGCGGCTCCCGCCCCCGTGGAGGGTGACGGAGACGACGAGTTCGTGGTCTGCGCAGACGAAGTCGGCAGGCCGCTCGGCATCGTGAAACTCGCTGTCGATGGCATGGCGCACGCTGCCGCCGCGAGAACCACGGTGGCGGCAGCGAATCCAGCGAACGCCCTGCGCCAGACCCTACGGGCAAGTGGACTGGATTCCCGGAGCCGGTCCTTAGGCGTGTTGAAGCTCATCGAGCGCCCCCTAGGCATGAAGCAGCGTGCGCCACAGCGGCGGCACGACCGGCCGCGCGGCATCAAGCTGCTGAAAGGATTTTTTCGATCTCAGGCGCCTGCTTCGAAGCTAGGCGGTGCGGTTCCGGTGCATGCGGCTTTGCCGAGTCCTTGTCCCGAGTGGAACGCGCGGGTGACCGAAACGTGATCCCGGGTGATCGTTGCGGGCGCCGTCCCCCCCGCCGCAAAATCCGATGCGTCGCGCCGGGGCCGCACAATACGGTGAATCTGTTATGCGATCCCTTCCCGTGCCCGATCCCGGCGTGCCCGACGCCCGGTCGGCAAGCCGATATCTGCTCTGGCTGCTGCGCGAACAGCGACGCGCGGTGGCCGGCGGGATGTTCTTCGGCATCGTCTGGATGGTGTCGCAGGCGCTGCTGCCCGCGGCGGCCGGGCGCACGATCGACACCGGGATCATCGCCCGCAGCAGCGGCGAGTTGGTGCGCTGGTCGCTGATCGTGCTGGGGCTCGGCCTGGTGAAAGCCGTGAGCGGGATCATGCGGCATCGCAATGCGATGTTCAACCATCTGGCCGCCTCCTACTCGACGGTGCAGGTCGTCACGCGGAAGGCGGTCGAGCTCGGGGCGACGCTGCCGAAGCTGGTCGCCGCCGGGGACGTGGTCGCGGTCGGGACCGCGGACATCAGCGAGATCGGCAGCGCCCTGGACATCACCGCGCGGTTGAGCGGTGCGATCGCCTCGATCGTCGTGGTCGCGATCGTCATGCTGGCTATCTCCCCGCCGCTCGGGTTGATCGTGCTGGTCGGCGTGCCGCTGTTCTCTGCGCTGACCTCGCTGCTGCTGCGGCCGCTGCACGAGCGGCAGCGCCAGTACCGCAAGCTGCAGGGCGAGCTGACCGGGCGGGCCGTCGACATCGCCGCGGGGCTGCGGGTGCTGCGCGGCATCGGCGGCGAGGGGGCCTTCGCGAACCGCTATCGGCGCGAATCGCAGAACCTGCGCGGGGCCACGGTCTCGGTCACCCGGGTCGAGTCCGGCTTCGCCGCGGCCGAGGTGCTGATGCCGGGTCTGATCACGGCCGGGGTGACCTTTCTGGCCGCGCGGTTCGCGCTGGACCGGCAGCTGACGGTCGGTCAGCTGGTCGCGTTCTACGGCTACGCGACCTTCCTGGCCGTGCCGCTGACCACCCTGATGGAGGCGGCCGACCTGGTCACCCGCGGCCATGTCGCCGCCAAACGGGTGGTGCGCATCCTAAATCTCGAACGCGAGATCACTGATCCGGAGCAAGCCGCGGCGGCGCCGCCTGCCGCGGGCGGCGCCTTGACCGACGGAGAGTCAGGTCTGCACGCCGAGCCCGGCACGCTCCTCGCAGTCACCTGCGCCGAGCCGGAGGACGCCGACGCGCTGGCCGAGCGGCTGACCCGGTTCGCCGCGGACGGCAGCCCGGCACTGATGCCTGTGACGATCGGCGGCGTCCCGCTGGCCGAGCTGCCGGTCGCCGAGGTCAGGTCACGGATCCTGCTGGCCCGCAACAGCGACGCGCTGTTCTCCGGGACGCTGCGCGAGGAGCTCGACCCGTCCGGCGCGGCCGGACCGGATCGGATCGCCGCGGCGATCCGGACCGCGTGCGCCGAGGACGTGGTCGACGCGCTGCCGGACGGCCTCGAGACCGAGGTCACCGACGGCGGCCGGACCTTCTCCGGCGGGCAGCTCCAGCGGCTGCGGCTGGTCCGGGCGCTGCTGGCAGGGCACGAGTTCACCGTGTTCGTCGAGCCGACCAGCGCGGTCGACGCGCACACCGAGGCGGCCATCGCCGAGCGGCTGGCCGAGTTGCACGCCCCGACGGCCGGCGGCGACGCCCACGCCCCTGCCGCAAGGGCGACCGTCGTGTTCACCACCAGCCCGCTGATGCTCGACCACGCGCACCAGGTCGCCTATATGGCCGACGGCGCCGTTGTCGCGACCGGTACGCACCACGAACTGCTCGCCGCGGAACCCGGCTACGCGGCCGTGGTCACCCGTGGCGAGAGCGCGCAGGAGCGCGAGACCGTTTCCGCTGAGACCAGAACCATGTGAGCACCGCCGTATGAGCACCTTCCGACAGAACACCGACCGCAAGAGCGCCGCGGACAGCCGGATCCTCCCGGTGGCCGACACCGGCCAGGTGCGCCGCTACGCGCAGCTGATCATGGGCCGTTACCGCGGCGACCTCGCCCGCACCCTCGCCCTCTACGCGCTGGCCGCGGCCGCCGGGCTGGCCGGGCCGCGGCTGCTCGGCGACCTGGTCGGCGACGTCCAGAACGGCACGACCATCGGGCACGTCGACCGGCTCGCGGCGGCCCTGCTCGCGTTCATCCTGGTCCAGGGCGTGCTGGCGATGCTCGCCGCCCGCGCGGCGGGCCGGTTCGGCGCGGCGGTGCTGGCCGAGCTGCGCGAGGAGTTCGTCGACCGGGTGCTCGACCTGCCGCTGTCCACGGTGGAGCGGGCCGGGAGCGGCGACCTGATCACCCGCGCCTCGCGGGATGTGGACGCGCTGCGCCGCACGGCCCAGATGGCTGTGCCCGAGGTCCTGATCGCGATCGTCACCATCCTGCTGACCGCCGGCGCGACGCTGCTCGTCTCGCCGCTGCTCACCCTGTCGATCCTGACCGTCGTCGTGCCGCTCGCGCTGGTGGCCCGCTGGTATCTGCGCCGTGCGACGGCCGGATACCTGCGCGAGAACGCCTCCTACGCGCGCATCACCGACGGCCTGACCGCGACGGTGAACGGCGCGGCGACCGTCGAGGCGTTCGGACTCCAGCAGCGGCGCATCGACGCGGCGGACGAGCAGATCCGCGGCTCCTTCGACGCGGAGTTGTACACGCTGAGCCTGCGCACGGTCCTGTGGCCGATCGAGGAGTTCTGCTTCGTCGTCCCGGTCGCGGCGGCCCTGCTGTTCGGCGGCTACGGCTACACCCGCGGCTGGTTCAGCCTGGCCCAGGTCGCCGCGGTCACGCTGTACATCCAGCAGCTGATGTCGCCGGTCGAGACGATGATGGACTGGCTGGACACGATCCAGGTCGGCGGCGCGTCGCTGGCCCGGCTGCTCGGCGTCGCGCACGTGCCGGCGGACCGGTCTGCCGGCGAGCACCGGGTGGCCGAGCCGCGCGAGCTGGTCGGCGAGCAGGTCACGTTCGCCTATGTGGACGGCCGCGACGTGCTGCACGGAGTGGATCTGACGGTCCGTCCGGGTGAGCGCCTGGCGGTGGTGGGCCCTTCGGGTGCCGGCAAGTCGACCCTCGGACGGCTGCTGGCCGGCATCCACGGACCGCGCTCGGGCTCGGTGCTCATCGGCGGCGCGCCGCTGATCGAGCTGCCGCTGGACGAGCTGCGCGGCGAGGTGGTGCTGGTGACCCAGGACCACCACGTCTTCGCCGGATCGCTGCGGGACAACCTGCTGCTGGCCACATCTGACGGGCCGTCCGACACAGTGCGGGCTGAGGGTGGGCGGGCTGAGAATGGGCCGGCTGAGAATGGGCCGGATGACGGACCCTTGATGAACGCTCTAGCCTCGGTGGACGCCGCCGAATGGGTGGCCGCGCTGCCGGACGGCCTCGACACCGTGGTCGGCTCGGGCGGCTATGCGCTCAGCGCCCCGCAGGCGCAGCAGATCGCCCTGGCCCGGCTGCTGCTGGTGGATCCCAAGGTGCTGGTGCTGGACGAGGCGACGTCGCTGCTCGACCCGCGCGCCGCACGACACCTGGAGCGCTCGCTCTCGGCAGTGCTGGCCGGGCGCACCGTGATCGCCATCGCGCACCGGCTGCACACCGCGCACGACGCGGACCGGGTCGCAGTGGTCGAGGACGGCCGGATCTCCGAGCTGGGCCCGCACCACGACCTGGTCGGGGCGGACGGCCCTTACGCCCGGCTGTGGCGCAGCTGGAGCTGACCGCGCGGGCCCCGGCACGGGAAATCCGCCTCGCCTTCGCCCGGAGTTCAACCCGCCATGCGCGCCCGGCCCGACCGGTCCCACTACGATTGGGACCGCCATGAGCGACTGGGATGACGACTGGGATGACAGCTGGGGCCGCGACGATTATCCGGCCCTCACCACCACCGCCGCCGCTTCGGAGCCCGAGCAGACCAGGGACGACACGGACCTCGGCTGGGGCGAGCGGACCTGGGCCGAGTCCGCCCAGGCCGCGCAGGACGAGGACCTGGAGCGCTTCCTGCGCGACCGGCCTCCGCACCACGGCGACTGACCGGGACCCGATCCGCGGCCCGGCCCGCGGCCGTCGGGCGATTCCCCGCAAACCCGCACGGCGCCCCCGCATCATTGGACAGGCGCGGGCCCCATGCCGCACACTTGCATTCTTGGCACTCACCATGCCGGAGTGCCAACGACGCTGTGCCAGCCACGTTGTGCCGAAACTGTGCCGATGAGGCTGTGCCGGCCGGAATCGCCACGACGCAGGAGCTGTCCCGTGCCCACGTACCAGTACCAGTGCACCGAGTGCGGTGAGGGCCTCGAGGTCTTCCAGAAGTTCACCGACGACGCGCTGACCGTCTGCCCGAGCTGCGAGGGCCGGCTGCGCAAGGTCTACTCGGCCGTCGGCATCGTCTTCAAGGGACCCGGCTTCTACCGCACGGACAGCCGCGCCGCCTCGTCGTCGGCCAAGGACGGCTCCTCGAACGGCTCGAAGACGGAGTCGAAGAGCGAGTCCTCCGCGGCGAAGAGCGAGTCCAAGTCGGACTCGGCGAAGTCGTCGTCCTCGACGGCGTCGAGCTCGTCCTCGTCCTCTTCGTCCTCTTCGTCCTCTTCGTCGTCTTCATCCTCGTCGTCCACCGCGGCCGCCTGAGCCCGGGGCGGCGCCGCGCGGCGCCCCGCCCGGCTGAAGCTCGTCAAAGCTCCTTGCGGGTGGAGAGCTGGAACCAGACCACCTTGCCCACCGGCGTCGGCCGCACGCCCCAGCGCCGGGAGAGCTGGTCGACCAGGAACAGGCCGCGCCCGCCCTCGTCGTTCGCCGAGGCGATCCGCACCCGGGGCGTGCGCACGTCCTGGTCGTGCACCTCGACCCAGACCATCGAGCGGCCCCGCCGCATCACGATCTCGATCCGCCGACTCGCCTTCGGCGAGAGCGGCACCGCGCCGTCCAGCCGGGCGTTGTCCAGCAGTCCCTCCGTGGCGGACTCGCCGGTCAGCGCATATTCGAGGGCGGAGAGGTCCACCACGCCGTCGGCCTCGTCGTCGTCCGGCTTCGCGTCCAGCGCATCGAAGTCGAACACCGGCCCGCGCGGCGCCGGGGCCGGCCCGGAGGCGTGCCGCACCGCATTGGTGACCAGCTCCGAGACGAGCAGCTCCACCGTCTCGGTGTGCGCGTCGAGCGACCACTCCTTCAGCATCGCCCGCGCGTGCGAACGCGCCGTGGACGGAGAGGCCGGATCCGCCGGCAGGCTCAGCCGCCACACCGGCAGCGCCTCGACCGCGGTGCGCATCGCCAGCACCGCCTGGTCGTCGTCCGACGGGCCGTCACCGGCCCGCAGTGTCTCCCGGCACAGCACCGCAGGACCCGCGCCCGCGCCGGCCGCCTCCAGGGCATCGCAGAGGCCGCGTACGCCCTCGTCGACCGACTGGCCGCGCCGCTCCACCACTCCGTCGGTGTAGAGCACGACGGTGTCGCCGGGTGCGACGGTGAAGTAGTGGTCGGTGAACGCCACCCCGCCGACGCCGAGCGGGACGTCCGGCGGTACCTCCATCGGATGACAGCCGTGGGCCCCGGCCAACAGCGGCGGCAGGTGCCCGGCGTTGGCCAGCACGCAGTCCCGGGTGAACGGGTCGTAGACCGCGTAGACGCAGGTGACCAGCAGCGCCTCGTTCAGCCCGCGGACCAGGCTGTCGAGATTGGTGAGCACCTCGGCCGGCTCCATGTCCAGCGCGGCGTAGGCGCGCAGCGCGGCACGCAGCTGGCCCATCACGGCGGCCGCGTGGGCGCCGCGGCCCTGCACGTCACCGATCGCCAGGCCGATCCGGCCGGACGAGAGCTCCATCACGTCGTAGAGGTCGCCGCCGACGTCCGACTCGTCGCCCGGGTTGTAGCCGACCCTGACCTCGACCCCGTCGATCGTGGGCAGGTGCGCGGGCAGCAGCGAGTGCTGCAGGGCCAGGGCGAGCGAGCGCATGCTCTCGTAGAGCGAGGCGTTCTCCAGCGCGAAGCCGGCCCGCGCGGCGACCTCCTCGACCAGCTCCACGTCCTGCTGGTCGAACGACCGGCCCGGCTCGTCGCCGGCCACCGCGAGCACGCCCTTGATGCCGCGCGGGCCGAGCAGCGGCACCGCTATCACGGCGGCGGCGTCGGCGAGCATCGGCAGGACCGGATTCGGCCCGGTCTGGCCGGGCTGGCCACCGGGACCGTTCAGGCCCGGCCCCGACCCCGACGCGGACGGCGCAGCCGCGGGCTCGGCCGGGCGCTCGCCGCGTTCGAGCGAATCTGACGCGGCACCAGGTCCGGCCGCAGGCCCCGCCACCGGTCCCGTCACCGTCGCCGCGACCACGGTCCGGTCGCCGCTGCCGTCCGGGAACGCCGCGCTGCCGACCGGGCCGACCGCCTCGGTGCCCGGCGTGTCGGCCGTCGGCTTGACCGCGAGCGCGGGACGGCCGGTCCGCAGCGCCATCGCGCAGGGGTGGTCGGCCGGATACGCCACCCTCCGGTCGGCCGCGCCCGGCGTGCTCATCCGGCGCGAGCGGGCCAGGTCGCTGCGAACGGTCACCGCGCGGCGCAGCGCCCCGCTCTCGTCCAGCAGATCCACCACGCACTGGTCGGCGAAGGAGGGCACGATCAGCTCGGCGATCGCGGCCAGGGTGCGCCCGGTGTCCAGCGAGGTGCCCAGCAGCATCCCGGCCCGGGACAGCAGCGAGGAGCGGACGCTCGCGGCGCCTCTGGCCGGCCCCGGCTCGGCGCCCGGGGCCGCGGCGCCGGGAGAGGGGACGGCCCCGCGCTGTCCGACGAGCTGACCCGGCATCCGCCAACCTCTGTTTCCTGCGAGCGCGGTGAATCCTGTGCATCAGGCCTCGGGCTCGTCCGGCCGGTCGGGCCCGGACCCCGGAGGGCTGAAGAGTGCCGAGGGCGCACGGCATCTCGAAGTACTAAGTGTGCCACCGGGCGGCCGGTCCTGACACTCAGGCGCTCTGTGATCAACCGGTGACGCGGCCGGCCGCCGCGCGCCACGGCGACGCCACGGGCACGGCGCGGAAGCCGTAAGGTGAGGCCCCGAAGCAGGACCCGCGTGAACCGCTCGCGAGAACCACCCCGTCCGCAAGGGATTTGGCCATATGTCTGCTACTTCGTCCACGGTCGAGCAGCCGGGCGGTTCCGGCGAACCGGACGAGCCGGGCGACGCGGCGGCGGCGCCGTCGGCTGCGGACAGCGGGGCGGGCGCCGGGTCGCGACCGGCGCGCGAGCCGGAGCAGCCGAAGCGGAGGATGCCACGGATCGGCCAGCTGCGTATCGCGATGGCGGTCGTGGTGACGCTGTGCCTGTTGGTGCCGATCGGCGCGGCAGCGGGGACGCTCGCGCTGACCGACGCCATCCACGCCTCATTCCCGCAGACCTCCGGAACGCTGCACATCGCAGGGCTGGGCGACTCGGTGGCCGTGCAGCGGGACTCGAACGGCATCCCGCAGATCTACGCCGCCACGCCGTCGGACCTGTTCCTGGCCGAGGGCTATGTCCAGGCTCAGGACCGGTTCTGGCAGATGGACGTGGACCGGCACATCGCCGAGGGCGACCTGTCCTCGATGTTCGGCTCGACCACGCTGACCGACGACGAGTTCGTGCGCACGCTCGGCTGGAAGCAGGTCGCGCAGGAGTCGTACCAGAAGCTGGACCCGCAGACCCGGCAGTACCTGCAGGCCTACTCGAAGGGCGTGAACGACTACCTCGCCGCGCATCCCGGCGGATCGTCGCTCTCGATCGAGTACGACATCATCGGGCTGCCGGTGGCCGGCCCCGCGCCGGGCTACACGCCGGCCCTGTGGACGCCGGTGGACTCGGTGGTCTGGCTCGAGGCGATGGCCTGGGACCTGGTCAACGGGCTGGACCAGCAGGAGCAGCGCTCGCTGCTGGCGCAGACCCTGACCGAGGACCAGATCGACCAGCTGTATCCGAGCTACCCCTATTCGCAGAACTCGCCGATAGTCACGCAGGGCGCGCTGGTCGGCCCGCAGTACGAGCAGGACGCGACGCCCGCCCCGGCGCTGCCCGGCGCCGCCCAGCAGCAGCTGTCGAACCTGTCCGGCCTGCTCAACGAGATCCCCTCGGTGCTCGGCCCGTCCGGCTCGGCGGACTCCTCCGGCGACGGCGTCGGCTCGAACTCGTGGGTGGTCTCCGGCGCGCTGACCACGACCGGCAAGCCGCTGATGGCCAACGACCCGCACCTCGCCCCGCAGCTGCCCTCGGTCTGGTACCAGGTCGGGCTGCACTGCGACACGCTGAGCGCGCAGTGCCCTTATGACGTGGCCGGGTTCTCGTTCCCCGGCATGCCCGGTGTGATAATCGGACACAATCAGAGCGTTTCCTGGGGCTTCACCAACGAGAGCTCGACCGTCTCGGACCTGTACCTGGAGAAGATCACCGGCCGGGACTACCTGTACGACGGCACCGAGTACCCGCTGCAGGAGCACAAGGAGACCATCGACGTGGCCGGCGGCTCGCCGGTGACGATCACGGTGCGCTCGACCAACCACGGCCCGCTGATCTCCGACGTCTCCGACGACTTCGCCAAGGTGGGCAAGCAGGCCCCGGCGGCCCGCGCGGGCGATCCGGCGCAGGGCCTGGCGCCGAACCAGCAGTACGGGGTCTCGCTGGAGTGGACCGCGCTGCAGCCGAACTCGACCATGAACGCGCTGTTCGAGCTGGACCGGGCCACCGACTGGACCAGCTTCCGGGCTGCCGCGCAGGACTTCACCGTCCCGGCGCAGAACATGATCTACGCCGACACCAAGGGCGACATCGGCTACCAGGCGCCGGGCCTGATCCCGGTCCGGAAGAACGGCGACGGGCGCTGGCCGGAGCCGGGCTGGACCGACCAGTACGACTGGACCGGCTACATCCCGTTCTCCGCGCTGCCGAACGAGTACAACCCGCCCTCCGGCTACATCGTGACCGCGAACAACGCCGTGGTCGGGCCGAGCTATCCGTATCTGCTGACCACCGACTGGGACTACGGGTTCCGCTCGCAGCAGATCGTCGACGACATCCAGAAGGACACCGCGCACGGCGGCAAGATCAGCATCGCCGACATGGCGGCCATCCAGAACGACACCTATAGCCCGATTGCCGCAGCGCTGGTGCCTTACCTGCTCAAGGAGAAGGCCGACGCGTACACGAAGCCCGCGCTCGCGCTGTTGAAGGGCTGGAACTACACCGAGCCGGCGGACTCGGCGGCGGCGGCCTACTTCAACGCGGTCTGGTCCGAGCTGCTGCAGATGACCTTCGCCAACAAGTTCCCGGCCGACGTCTCCGAGGACGATCTCGGGCTGGACGGCGGCGACCGCTGGTTCGCGGTGGTCGAGTCGATCCTCGGCCAGCCGGACAGCCCCTGGTGGGACAACCCGAAGACGCCCCAGCGGGAGAGCCGCGACAGCATCCTGACCGCGGCGCTGGAGAAGGCCCGGCTGGACCTGACCGCGCAGCTCGGCCCGGACCCGTCGAGCTGGCAGTGGGGGCGGGTGCACACTCTGATCCCGACCGAGCAGACTCTGGGCACCAACGGCCCGGCGATCGTGCGCTGGCTGCTGGACGGCCACGCCGAGCAGCTCGGCGGCGGCTCCTCGATCGTGGACGCGACCAGCTACGACGTGGCGTCCGGGAACTACTCCGTGATCACCGCGCCGTCCATGCGGATGATCGTGGACCTGGGAGATTTCAACGACTCCCGATGGGTGAACCAGACCGGCGAGAGCGGCCATGTGGACGACCCGAACTACCTCGATCAGGCGTCGCTGTGGGCCTCCGGACAGACGCTTCCGTGGGCATTCAGCCCCACGGCCGTGAAGGCGAAGACGAACGCGACTCTCACTCTTCAGCCGTAGGAGGTAGCGGGGTAGCGAGGTAGCCCGATCTGAAGCTATGAAGCTGAAAAGGCAGTAAATCTGACGAGCCGTCCGGGGGCGCAGGCCGCGTCCACCGGCCGGTCGTGCGGCTCGACCGGGACGGCCGCGTCGAGCTCGGCGTCATAGACCAGCGCACAGGTCCACGGCCGCGGCGCGGCGCTGGCAAGGCGGGCCAAGGCCCGGTCGTACGAGCCGCCGCCGCGGCCGAGGCGCTGCCCGGTGGCGGAAACGGCCAGCGCCGGCACCAGCACGGCATCGGCGCCGCGGACCGCGTCGAGCCCGAGCCGGGGGCCGCCCGGCTCGGAAAGGCCGCGACGGCCCGCGGCCAGGCCGGACTCGCCGGTGAAGGCGGCCCAGTCCAGCTCTCCCCCGGTCAGCAGCACCGGCAGCAGCACCCGCACGCCCCGGCCGGCCAGCCCGCGGATCAGGATCCGGGGGTCCGGCTCGGTGCCGAACGGCCAGTAGGCGCAGACGGTGCGCGCCCGCTGCAGTTCAGGGGCCGATGACAGCAAGCCGATGATTCGCTGTGACGCTTCGCCGAGCAGATGGTTACCTACTGTCGAGCGATCGTTCACGAAACGTGATCTCACTGTGGCTTTGTCGTTTGCCTGGTCGGGCATCCTGGTTCCATTGCCTGTGTCGGTGCTAGTTGCGACTGTCCAAAGGGGGAGCAGTACCAGCGTCTCGCACCTGACCCGGCCCGCCGCGCCGAACCGCGCATCGTGGGCGACAGCGTCGCCGGCGAGACGGAAGGGACCAGTGCCGAATCCCCCATGACGGCTACTCATTCGGCGTTGCTCGTGCTCACCGTGGTCTGCGCCGCCCTGGCGGCCGCGGTGGCCCGGCTGACCGTGCGCATGCGCGAGATCACGGCCCGGTCGGACGCGGAACTCGCCCGGCTGCGCGGCGAGCTGAGCGGCCTGGACGAGCGGCGCAACACGCTGGAACGGCTCGTCACCACCGACCCGGTCACCGGCGTCGGCAACCACCGCCGGTTCCAGGACGCGCTGGGCGACGAGCTGGCCCGGGCCCGCCGGGCGGACCGGCCGCTGGCCCTGCTGATGTGCGACGTGGACCGGTTCCGCGACGTCAACGCGGCGCACGGGCACCAGACCGGCTCCAGCGTGCTGCGCGAGCTGGCCCAGCGGCTGGCGCTGGAGATCCGCTCCTTCGACACCTTCGCCCGGTACGGCGGCGAGGAGTTCGTGGTGCTGCTGCCGGACACCGGCGCCGAGGGCGCCGCAGCCGTGGCCGAGCGGCTTTGCTACGTGGCCCGGAAGCTGGCCGTGACCGCGCACATCGACGGCACGGTGCCGGTCGGGGCGGTACCGGTCGGCACAGTGCCGGCCAGTGCAGTGTCGGTCGGCACAGTGCCGGTCAGCGCGGCAGCCTCAGCCTCTGGTGGTCGCGGCGGGGCTGGCGCGGCCGGCACGGGGGCGGTGGGGACGGTGCAGACCGGCGCGGCGCAGTCCGGTGTCGCGGCCGGCACGCTCCATCTGACCATCTCGATCGGCGGCGCCGTCTTCCCTCATTCGGGCGAGCACGCGGCGACCCTGCTGCGCGCGGCCGACGCGGCGCTGGCCGAGGCGAAGCGGGCCGGGGGCGACACCTGGTCCGTGCCGACGATGTCGAATGCCGGTCCTGACTCGACCGGACTACGGCGAACGGGTATTGGCCGAACGGGTTCCGGGTGACTGCTTTTTCGGCTGAACGGATGACGGCCACCGGCACGTCCGCCCGGCTGGGGCACCCTTCCGGACCCGACCGTACTTATCCGGTTTTCAGCCGGGACCATCCGTGTTCTCAGGGATCCGCCGATAGAGTGCGAACATGAGCGCTAACGACGACCGCCAGCCGGTCGCCCCCCGCACATCCAGCCAGGAGCGCCCGCACCACCCGGTCCGCAAGGCCGTGATCCCGGCCGCCGGCCTGGGCACCAGGTTCCTTCCCGCCACCAAGGCGACGCCGAAGGAAATGCTCCCCGTCATCGACAAGCCGGCGATCCAGTACGTCGTGGAGGAGGCCGTCGCGGCCGGCCTCGACGACGTACTCATGATCACCGGGCGCAACAAGCGCCCGGTCGAGGACCACTTCGACCGCGCCTACGAGCTCGAAGAAGCACTGGTCGCGAAGGGCGACCAGGCCCGGCTCGACGCGGTGCGCGCGGCCAGCGAGCTGGCGGTGGTGCACTACGTGCGCCAGGGCGACCCGCGCGGCCTCGGCCACGCGGTGCTGTGCGCCGAGCCGCACGTGGGCGACCAGCCCTTCGCGGTGCTGCTCGGCGACGACCTGATCGACCAGCGCGATCCGCTGCTCTCCCGCATGATCGACGCGCAGGAGCAGTACGGCGGCACCGTGGTCGCGCTGATCGCGGTCGACCCGGCGCAGATCAACCTCTACGGCTGCGCGGCGACCATGCCGGTGGACGGCGAGGGCGACCTGCTGCGGATCACCGATCTGGTGGAGAAGCCGAGCATCGAGTCGGCGCCGTCCAACCTGGCCGTGATCGGCCGCTACGTGCTGGCGCCGCAGATCTTCGACGTGCTGCGCGGCACCCGGCCCGGGCGCGGCGGCGAGATCCAGCTGACCGACGCGCTGCGGGTGCTCGCCAAGGATCCCTCGATCGGCGGACCGGTGCACGGCGTCCTGTTCTCCGGACGGCGCTACGACACCGGCGACCGCGCCGACTATCTGCGTACCATCGTCAAGTTGGCCTGTGAACGCGACGACCTCGGCCCCGAATTCCGGGAGTGGCTCGAGGGCTTCGTCGCGAAGGGATTTTCCGACTGACGGAGCGTCATAAGGTATGAGCGGCGGAACCGGCATCCGGCAATCAGGCGGGATGCGCAGCGTGGAGGAGCACCTGCAGAAGGTGCTCGAACGCATCAGGCCGCTGCCGGCCTTCGAACAGCAGCTGCTCGACGCACACGGCCATAGGCTCGCCGAGGACGTATACGCGCCGCGCAGCGTGCCGCTTTTCGACAATTCCGCGATGGACGGCTACGCGGTGCGGCACATCGACGTGCAGGGCGCCGACGAGCAGAACCCCGCCGTCCTGACGGTCTCCCAGGACATCGCGGCCGGCGCCGGCATGCCGGCCGAGCTGGAGCCGGGCGCCTGCGCCCGGATCATGACGGGCGCCCCGGTCCCACCCGGCGCCGACGCGGTGGTGCCGGTGGAGTGGACCGACGGGTGGGCTGCGGTCGGCGGTGCTGGTCGTGGTGACGGCGGTGTCGGTGACGGTGGTGTTGGTCGCGGTGTCCGTGGCGGTGTTGGTGGTGCTGCCGATGGCGGCGGGAGCGACGCCGAGGCGGAGACCGCGACGGTCCGCATTTTCCGGGAGCCGGAGCCGGGCATGCACATCCGGCGCCGCGGCGAGGACGTCGAAACCGGGCAGCTGCTGCTGAAAGCCGGGACCGATCTGGGCGCGCGGCAGATCGGACTCCTGGCTGCGGTCGGCATCGACCGGGTCCCGGTGCGGCCGAGCCCCCGGATCGTGATCATCTCGACCGGCGCGGAGCTGGTCGAGCCCGGGACCGAGCCGGCCCCGGGCCAGATCCCGGACGCGAACGGGTTCACGCTGACCGCGGCGGCGCGCGAGGCCGGCGCGACGGCGTTCCGGGTCGGCACGGTCGCCGACGACGTGAAGTCGCTGCTCGACACGATCGAGGACCAGCTGATCCGGGCCGACCTGGTGGTGACCACCGGCGGGGTGAGCGTCGGCGCGTACGACGTGGTCAAGGAGGCGCTGCGCGGGCTCGGCACGGTCGAGTTCGGCCGGGTCGCGATGCAACCCGGGATGCCGCAGGGCTTCGGCGTGGTCGGCCAGGAGGAGGTGCCGATCTTCACGCTGCCGGGCAATCCGGTCTCCGCGTACATCGGCTTCGAGATGTTCGTCCGCCCGGCGATCCGCACGATGCTCGGCTACCGCGACCCGGCGGACCTGCACCGGCCCACCGCGGACGCGGTATGCGTCGAAGGCTTCGACTCGCCGGAGGACCGCACCCAGTTCCTGCGCGGCGTGGTCGGCGCGGCGGGCGGCGGCGGCCGGATCGAGGTGCGCCCGGCCGGCGGCGCGGGCTCGCATCTGATGGGGGGTCTGGCGCAGGCCAATAGCCTGATCGTGGTACCGGTCGGGCAGACCCGGGTCGAGCCGGGGGAACTGGTGCAGGTGGTCCTTCTGGCGGACGGAGAGCGGGACGGGGACGGCGACGGCGGCGCGATCGGAGGCGGAGCGCAGTGAGCCGGGACCGCGACCGGGATCAGTTCACTCATCTGGATGCGTCGGGCGCGGCGCGAATGGTGGATGTCGCCGAAAAGCCGGCCACCGCGCGCACGGCCACAGCCACCGGACGGGTGATCGTGTCGAGTCAGGTCGTCTCGCTGCTGCGCGGTGAGGGGATGCCCAAGGGCGACGCGCTGGCGGTGGCCCGCGTCGCCGGAATCCAGGGGGCCAAAAGGACGTCGGATCTCATCCCCCTGTGCCACCCGATCGGCCTGACGGGGGTGACCGTGGACCTGTTCGTGCAAGATGACGCGGTTCACGTCACCGCACGGGTCAAGACGACGGACCGCACCGGCGTGGAGATGGAAGCACTCACCGCGGTCAGCGTGGCCGGACTCGCCCTGATCGACATGGTCAAAGCCGTAGATCCGGCGGCCGTGCTCAGCGATGTGCGGGTCGAATCGAAGAGCGGCGGACTGAGCGGCGACTGGACACGCTAGGCTTCCGCTCCGGTAATTCTGTGAGCCACCCAGTCAGCGGACGGCCCCGAGCGCCCATGCCACGGACCGCGAAAGGCGGCCGCGTCGTGAGACCGGCCGTGTCAAGCACCGGGGCGGCCGCACGGACGCCAGCCCAGACCCAGCCGGCCCGAGCCGGAACGGCATCGGGGAGGAAGCAGCCCTATGAGGTACGCGATCGTGGTGTCGGTCTCCACGCGCGCCGCCGCCGGGATCTACGCGGACACCACCGGCCCACTTATCGTGGACGCGCTGGATAAGGCCGGCTTCCAGGTGGACGGTCCGCGCGTGGTCGCAGACGGCGGCCCGTTGCACGACACACTGCACGAAGCGGCGGCCGAGAATCCGCATCTGATCATCACCACCGGCGGCACCGGGATCAGCCCGACCGACAGCACCCCGGAGGTCACCCGCAGGCTGTTCTTCTGGCAGGAGATCCCCGGCATCGCCGAGGCGATCCGCGCATACGGACGGCAGAAGACACCGACGGCCGACCTCTCGCGCGGCGTCGCCGGAGTCGTCGGCGACACGGCGCAGGGCCGGCACAGGACGCTGATCGTCAACCTGCCCGGATCAGTCGGCGGAGTGAAGGACGGAATGGCCGTGCTCATGCCGCTGCTTGACCACGCGCTCGACCAGATCAGCGGCGGAGATCACCCGCGCGGCGCAACGCAGTCCGGATCGGCCCCCGGAGCAGGACCGCAACCGGGTGAACCTGGCGAACCGAGCGAACCGGCCGCCGATACCGACGCCCGACCTGCCGGAGGTGCATCCTGATGCGCGGATATCCGGCCATCCTGACCGAGGGCCCGGTCAGCCTCCGCCCCCCAACCACACGTGACGGCCGCGCGTGGGCCGAGCTACAGACCCGCAACCGCGCCTGGCTGGCCACCTGGGAGGCCACCGTCCCGCCCGAGAACCCTTACGCCAGACGGCTGACATACCGGGAGCTGGTACGCCGCGGACGCAAGGAGGCCGCCGCCGGCCGAATGATGCCGTTCAACATCTGGTACGCCGAACCAGTGAACGAAGGCACCGGTCCCGGTCCTAACACCTCCCCCGCAGCCGCTGTGGCCGCCGCAGCCGCCACCACCGCCCGCCGCGGTCCGTCCCGGATGGTCGGCCAGATGAACGTCACGGGCATCACTTGGGGCTCACTGTGTTCGGCCCACATCGGCTACTGGGTGGACGAGCGCGTCGCCGGCCGCGGAATCACCCCCACCGCACTGGCCATCGTGGTCGACCACTGCTTCACCGTGATCGGCCTGCACCGGGTCGAGGTGAACATCCGTCCGGAGAACGCGCCGAGCAGAAGGGTCGCCGAGAAGCTCGGCTTCCGCGAGGAGGGCGTGCGCCGCGCATACCTCCACATCGACAACGGCTGGCGCGACCACATCGCCTACGCAATCACCGCGCCCGAGGTGCCCGGAGGCCTCCTGGCCCGATGGCGCTCGACCCAGTCCACCAGCCATATCTGACTGCCGCACCTGATGTCCCGTCACACACTGACCCAGTCGAGGGACATTCGGATTAGCCGGAACGAAGGAGGGTAAATCGGATCGCCGTTAATATCAGTAGTGCGATGATTCGCATTCTTTACGGCCGACACACCGATTATCAGCGGCCCGCACGGCCCCGCACGGCCTACCGTTGACCTCATGAGCAGCAGCGGCCTTATGTATGCGGCGATCGTCGCGGCCTGGGCGGTCTACCTCGTCCCGATGTGGCTCCGCCGCGAGGACGAGCTGAACCGCGCCCGGCAGACCCGGCGGTACACCGCAGCGATCAAGGTCCTCTCGCACAAGGACGCCTTCGAGCGCCGCTGGGCCAACACCGACGAGGCGGCCGCCAACGCTGCTCAACTCCCGATCGCCGCCGGCCAGGGCCCGGTCACCGCCCCGCCCCGGAAGAAGACGGCCGGTCCAGGGACGAGCGAGCGCGAGCGCAACACCATCGCCGCCAAGAGCCGCGCCAAAGCCGGCCCACCAAGCAACGCACGCAGGGCACGCACTGGATCCGTCGCCGCAGCGAGCGCAAGACTCGGCCCGATCGTCTCCGCGCCGATCAACTCGGCATGGACCGCCCAGGACGAAGCCGAGACCAAAGCCGAGACCCGAACCGACGAGCTCGCATCACCCCGTCAGCAGGCCTCGCAGCAGCCCTTCGCGCCCCAGACACCCGTATCACCCACGACGTCGGAGCCCCAACTGGCGGCAGCTACCGCAGGAGCGAGGACAGGGACAGGAGCGGGAACGGGAGCGAGCACAGGAGCCGGAGCGAGCACACAGCCGCAGACCACACGGCGGACCGGCCTCATGGTGCGCCGCCGCCGCATGGTCACCCTCCTCTTCGCGGTCTCCACGCTCGGCGCCCTCATCTCGGCCGACCTGGGCACCCGCTACATCTGGGCGATGATCACACCCGCAACCCTCCTGTCCGCCTACATCGTCTGGCTCCGCCGCGACGAGCAAACCCGCGCAGCAGAACGAGCCCGCCGCACGGCAGCCCGAGCCCGCGCCGACCAGGCGCAGGCCCGAGCCGCCGCTCGCCGAGCCCACGAACAGACCGAGGCAGCCCGCGAAGCCGCCAGCGCCCACGCCGAAGCAGAAGCCCGCGCCGAGGAACAGTCCCGAGCCGAAGCCCACATGCGCACCCAAGCAGCCCGCCGCCGCGCAGCCGCCGCCCGCTCCCGCGCCCAGGCCTACGCCCCCACGCCGCCCACCGGCCAGCCCCACACGGCAGACAACCCCCCAACCCGCCGCGCCGCAAACGAGTAGCCCGAAGCCAAGCACCCGGCCACCGCATGTCAGCCGACTAAGCAGCCCGACGGCCCGGCAGCCAGTCCACCCCTCCCGCCGGCCAGGCGCCCCGGACCCGCATTTATTGAGTCCGGGCCGCCCCCGCCGCTGTGATAACCTCTACTTCGTTCCAAGGGCCTGTAGCGCAGCCCGGTAGCGCACCTCGTTCGCATCGAGGGGGTCAGGGGTTCAAATCCCCTCAGGTCCACTACTCACCTTGGCTGCTCTTGTGCTCGCTCCGCTCCCGCGCAAGAGCAGCTTCGTTGTGTCGCCTGCGTCGGGGCAGCCGGGTCGACCGCCGAGGTGCACACTGAATTGAGCCAGGTCGGGAGCCGTGCGGAATCTG
>DASYAE010000224.1:0-15529 GCA_036501535.1 Actinocrinis sp.
GCAGTCCGCCGTGCTGCAGAATCCCCAGCCCTCCGGCGGCTACAACGTCGCGAACTGGGACGGCGTGGACGACGACCCGTCGTGGACCGCCAAGCAGTACGAGAACACCGCCAGCTACGACCTGAACGACTTCTCGCCCACGGCGCCGCTGTGGGACACCCAGGCCGCCGTCGCGGCACCCCCGGAGGAGGACGAGATGATCACCCTGTACGTGGACGCCGACCCGGCGAACCCGTCCGTCAACCAGGGCATCTGGCTGCTGTCCGGATCGCTCTACGTGCAGGTCGACGCCCCTGCCACCGAGCAGGCCCTGCTCGACGCCGGCATCAAGCAGGCCGCCATCAGTTTCGGGATGCACCAGGCGATCCTGGCCGCGTCGTCGAAGGCCGCGGCCGGCACCACGAGCGCGGTGTCCGCTGCCGCGCCGACCGGGTCGGCGGCAAGCTGACCACATGTCAGGTGCGGCGTAGGCGGGCGCGATGACGGTCTTCGGCATCGACATCGCCTCGTACCAGGCGGGCCTGGAGCTGGCCGGGCTGGACGGGATCGACTTCGTGATCGCCAAGGCCACCGAGGCGGACGGCTACGCCAACCCGCACTACGCCGGCTGGCAGGCCGCGGCGCCGCGGGCCGGAAAGCTGTTCGCCTGGTACCACTTCCTGACCACCACGGCCGGCAGCGCGGCGCAGGCGGCGTGGACCGCGCGGCACGTCGACGGCGCGCTGCCGGGCATGCTCGACGTGGAGGCCACGGGCGGCTCGGCGCCGCGCCTGCCGGACGTGCTCGGGTACCTGGACGCGGCCGAGGCGGCCGGGCTGCGGGTCAGGCTGGTGTACCTGCCGCGCTGGTACTGGCAGCGGATCGGCGCGCCCGACCTGGCGCCGCTCACTGCGCGCGGGATCGGGATCGTCAGCTCCCACTATCCGGTCGCGGCCCCCTCGGGCACCGCGCAGGGGTATGCCGCGGCCGGCGGGGACGCGGGCGTCGGCTGGCTGGCGTACGGGAATGCCAGCCCGCTGATCTGGCAGTTCACCGACGCTGCGCCGCAGGGCGGGCAGAAGGTGGACGCCGACGCGTATCGCGGCAGCCGCGAGCAGTTCGCCGCGTTCCTCGCCGGCGGCGCGGCGCGTGCGCGGCCGCGCCCCGACCTGACGGAACCGCGGCACTCGCATCCGATGATCCGCCACAGGGACGCTTGAGACCGGCCGCCGCCGCGCACCTGTCCATATGATGCCATACATCACATAAGCCCCGCCGGCTGCCTGGTTTCGGGTCGGCCGCCCGGTGCGGGGCGGCCCGCGGCGGTCGACACGCCGGTGCGGGCCTCTTGCCGCGGGCACCTTCCAGCCCTACTTTCAACGCACCCTCGACCCTGGAAGGACCAGCGATGACGACGCAGGACGCGGCGCCCCCGGCCGGCGCTCCCACTCCCGCTCCGGCCTCCGGCGCCGTCGCGCACGAACGGCTGCGCGGCGGCACGCTCGGCATGGTCGACATCGCCGCGGCGACGATGGCCAACATCGGCCCGGCGATGAGCTTCTACTTCGGGTTCGCCTTCCTGGCCGTGACCGCGGGCGTCGCCTCGCCGCTGACGATCGTGGCGGCGGGCATCGCGGTCGCGCTGCTGGGCAACACGCTCTCCCAGTTCTCCCGCGCGCACCCGTCGGCCGGCGGGTTCATCACCTTCGTCGGCAAGAGCTTTGGGCCGACCAGCGCGGTGACCACCGCGCTGCTGGTGGGCACGGGCTACATCATCGCGATGTCGTCGGTGATCGCGATCTCCGGCGGGTTCCTGGAGATCACGATCCAGTACTACGCGCCGGGCGTGAGCATCCCGTGGATCGTGTGGACGCTGATCCTGACCGCGCTGGCGGTGGCGCTGATGGTGCGCGGCGTGGCGGTCTCCACGAAGATCGCCGGGTTCTTCTTCGGCGTGGAGATGGTGGTGCTGGTGCTCGTCTCGATCATCGCGATCGCGAAGCACGGCGCGCACCTGTCCGCCACGCCGTTCGAGCCGAGCCACATCACCCACGGGTTCACCGGGCTGGCCGAGGGCTTCCCGCTGGCGGTGTACCTGTTCATCGGCTGGGAGAACTCGGCGGCGCTGGCCGAGGAGACCGCGGACCCGCGCCGCAACGTGGGCCGGGCGGTGTTCCTGTCGGTGGGCGTCATGTCGATCGCCTACATCCTGTTCGCCTATGCGACGGTCACCGGTTTCGGCTACAACGTCACGACGCTGGGCAACGCGGCGATCCCGTTCGTCTCGGTGGCGCACGACGCGTTGGGCGCGGCGGTGTTCTTCGCGTACCTGGCGGGCATGACCTCGACCCTCGGCGCGCTGATCGCCGGGACGAACTCGCAGGCCCGCCTCGTGTTCAACGCCGGGCGCGAGGGGCTGCTGCCCTCGTTCATCGGCGCGGTGCACCCGACCCGGCGCACCCCGACCCGGGCGATCATCACGTTCGTGGCCATCTCGACGCTGATCATCGGCGGGTGGGGGCTCGGGCACCTGCTCGGGCACAACGGCGGGACGATGAACCCGGTGAACTTCTTCGCCGAGTCCTCCACGATGGGCACGATCCTGGTGCTGCTGGTGTACCTGGCCGCGAACCTGGCGCTGCCGGTGTACTACCGCAAGTACCGCCCGCAGGAGTTCTCCGTGGTGCGGCACCTGATCCTGCCGGTGATCGGCGCGCTGGCGATCATCGTGCCGCTGTACTACCTGGCCAAGCCGGGCCAGGCGCCGCCGTACGACTGGTTCCCGTACATCGCACTGGGGGTCCTGGTGCTGGCAGTTCTCTACGCGGTGGCGCTGGTGCGGCGCGACCCGTCGCTCGGCGACCGGGTCGGCTCGATCGTCGCGGACGCGGAGTAGGGCGCCGCCTATTAGTGCTCGTCCTCGGCGGCCTGTGCAAGAAGGGTGCGCAGCGAGGTGACGACGTCCGGTTCGAGCCAGGCGCAGGCCAGTGTCAGCCGGCACAGTGACTGCAGGATGGTGACCGGCCGGGTCGTGGCCGCGTCCACGGCCCGGTCGAGCCGCGCCACCAGCTGCTCGGCCACCTCGGCCCGGGTCGGGGGGCAGGCCCAGCCGGTGGCGACCAGGGCCATCGCGGCGGCCTCGCAGACCCAGTCCTCCACGCCGTCGAGCAGGTCCAGCAGGACGGCGCGCCGCTCGGAGTCGGCCCACGGCTGGTCGGTGCGGTGGTGGGCGATGCCGGTGCAGGCGAGGGCCTGGACCGCGCGCAGCCACACGTCGGGGGCCTTGGCCGCGTACCCGTTGGTCCACGGTGCCCGGTCCGGGGCCGGCGGGTGGACCAGCAGCCCCAGCAGGTCGGCGACGGGCAGTTCGCCGAGCGGGGCCGCCCGCGCGTGCAGGGCGGCCGGGGACGCCCACTGGGGTGTGGCCAGCTCGCAGGCCAGCGCGAGCGCGTGCTGCGAGGCGGGCGGTACGGCCGGCAGCGGCGTGGTGCCCTCGTAGCGCCAGACCCGGGTGTGGACCTCGCGGGTCGCGTGGCGCGGGTCGGGCGTGCCGGCCTGGGCGGCGGTGATCTCCAGCGCCGGCAGGGCCAGCCGCGCGGCGAGGCCGGCGCTCGGCGGCTCGATGCCGGAGAGCTCCACGCGCACGGGGGACGGGTATCCGGGGCCGAAGCGCTCGAGGGCCATGTGCATCGCGTTGGTCACCGCTTCGGTGGCCTGGTCGGGCCGGCCGAGCCACGCCCTGCCGTGGCAGCGGCTGTGCAGCAGGTAGGCGGCGTAGTCGTGGTCGGGGTGGCGCTGGAGGTGCTCGTGCAGGGCGAGCAGGTGGCGGGCGTCGGGCGCGATCTGGTAGCGCAGGGCATGGATCGCGGGGGCGGCCTTCTCGTGCTCCGGTTCGCGCTGCAGGACCTGCTCGAGCACCGTGATGCCCTCCTGCGGCCGGTTCTGCGCGGCGAGCGTCTCGGCCAGGTCGACCGCGAGGTAGGACTGGGAGGGGTCGGCGCGGCAGGTCGCGCGCCACAGCTCGATCGTCTCCTCGGGCCGCCCGGCCCGGCGCAGGGCGCTGCCGAGCATCACCACGCCCAGCGCGTCGCCGGTCGGCTCGAACCGGAAGTCCCGGGCGGCGCTCGCCCAGGCGATCGCGGTGTCCAGGTCGTCCATCCGGCGCGCCAGGCTCGAGGCCATCGTCGCGAGGTGCAGGTCGTCCGGGTGCACCGCGACCGCCTGCTTGACCAGGGCGTAGTAGGGCTCGATGGCCGTGCGCTCGGCCTGGTCGGCCGGATCGCCGATGCCCTGCGTCACGTTCGCCAGCGACGTGGCCAGCGCGCCGGGGTCCAGCGCCTCGGCCAGGCCCGGGCGGGCCAGCCAGGCCACCGATGCCCACGCGCGCGCCGGGACCGCGTTGATGACCTCGCTGAGCAGCACGACCGCGTCGCTCTCCCGGCCGGCCGCGGCCAGCAGCGCCGCGCGGCAGGCCAGCGCCCCGGCGTAGCGGCGCTGCTCGGGGAAGAGCGCGAGCGCCGCCTGCGGGCCGCCGGCGCGGGCGGCCAGCCGCGCCAGGGCCTCGTAGCCCTCCGGCAGCGCGGGGTCGTTGCCGACCGCGCCGCCCACGTGGCCCGCGGCGTGTTCGAGGTCGTCGCCGTCGAGGTTCAGCCGGGCGAACGCCGCCTCGCCCTCGGCCTGCAGCCGGTCCTCGTCGTCTGTGCCGGGTTCTCCCATGATGTGCGCCGCGCCCACCCTCCGTGCCGCGTGTCGGTTTCGGCGTGCAGGCTATAGGGATTCGCCGGGCCGGGCGTCGCCGCGCGGTGTCAGAGCGGTGTCAGACGTATTCCAGGACCATCACCGCGGTGGTCGAGGGTTCGAGGGCTTCGAAGATGTGGGGCGCGTCGCCGGGGTAGGTGATGTAGTCGCCGGGGTTCAGGCGCACCGGGTCGTCGGTCGGCCCGGCCAGCGCCCGGCCCGCGGCGATCATGACGTGCTCGACGGTGCCGGCCGTGTGCGGCTCGGAGGAGCGCGGCGGGCCGGGCTGCGCGGCGATCCAGTAGATGTCGCGGCGCGCCCCGGGCGTGCTGGAGGCCAGCAGGGTGGCGGAGTAGCTGGCCTTCTCGGAGAAGGTGACCGGCCCCTCGCCGGCGCGCACGACGCGCACCTGGCCGTGCGGCGGGTCGACCAGCCGGCTGAACGGCACGCCGAGCGCGACGGCCAGCGCCCAGAGCGTCTCCGCGCTCGGATTGCCCAGGCCCGCCTCGAGCTGGGAGAGCGTCGACTTGCCGATGCCGGCGCGGCGGGCCAGCTCCGCCATGGACAGCCCGGCCCGCTCGCGCTCGCCGCGGATCGACGCGGCGATCCGGCTGATCAGGCCGGCGGGCTGGTACGGGCCGGGCGCGCCCTCGTCCATGCGTTCGCTCCAGTGGTCGATTCGTTCGGGTTGACGAACGCCCGAAGGTGCGTTCATTGTAGTGGACATGGGTTCGATATGGCGAACACCGCGCCGCTCACTGCACGGATCACTGCACCGACTCCTCGGGCGCGGCACGCTGCGCGACATCGGCCTGGTCTGCCTCGCGGACGGCGTCGTCGGGCTCTCCTTCGGCGCGGTCGCGGTGGCCGGCGGCCTGCCGGCGTGGGTGCCGATCGCCCTCTCGCTGCTGGTCTTCGCCGGCGGCTCGCAGATCGCCATGGTCGGGATTGTGCTGGCCGGCGGCGGGGCGTTCGCCGCCGCGCTCTCCGGCCTGGTGCTCAACACCCGGCTGATGCCCTACGGCCTGGCCGTCGCCGACGTGCTCGGCGGCAACCGGTGGCTGCGCCTGCTCGGCGCGCACCTGGTCACCGACGAGTCCACCGCGTTCGCGTTGCGCCACAGCGAGCGGCCGCGGCGCCGCGCGGTGTTCTGGGCGTGCGGGCTGGCCCTGTTCGCCTCGTGGAACGGCGCGGTGGCGCTCGGCGCGCTGCTGGTCGGGTCGCTGGGCAACGGCGACGCCCTGGGCCTGGACACCGCGTTCCCCGCCGTGCTGCTCGCCCTCGTGCTACCCGCCCTATCCGGCGACCGCGCCCTGAGCACAGCGGCAGTGACCGGCGCGGCGCTCGCCGTCGCGACCACGCCGCTGCTTCCGGCCGGCGTGCCGCTACTGCTCGCGCTGGCCGCCGTCGCCCTGCTCGTGCGGCGCGCGCCCACCGGCGGCACGCACCCCGACAACCCCTCTGGGCCCGCTTCCGGGCCCGCTGACGCCGTGTCACCCGACCCGGCGTCAGATCTTCTGCTCGTGACCGCGGAAACGGACCGCTGATGCCCCTGCTCGCCATCCTGCTGCTGGCCGGCGGCACCTACGCGCTGCGCGTGGCCGGCCTGACGTTCCCCACCCGGCTGCGCCTCTCGGCCCGCGCCCAGCGGCTGCTGGCCGGCGCCGCCACGGTGCTGCTGCTCGCCCTGGCCGCCACCTCCGCGCTGACCGAGGGCCAGCACTTCGCCGGCTGGGCCCGCCCGGCCGGGGTCCTGGTCGGCGCTCTGCTCGCGGCGCGCCGCGCGCCGTTCCCGGCCGTCGTGGCGGCCGCCGTCGCGTCCACCGCCCTGCTGCGCCTGGCCGGAGTCGCGTGACGCGCCACCCGGCCCCGGCCGCACGCAGCTGATCGGCGCCGACCCTCCTGTGCAAGTTCCACCCGCACCGGCCCCGGCGGCGTGCCGTCCGCGCAGGTCGGGGCCGAATCGCAGGGCGGGGCGGTGACGAGAAAGTCAGTGGTCTTCCTGCCGCATTGACGGAGGGTTAGCTTCACCGGCGCGGCCGCACCAACTCGTTCGACGCCCGGGAGTCCCGTCATGGACCGTCCACGCCCCGCTTTCGCCCGGCCGATCCCCGCCCGACGCGGCCGGCTGCGGCGCGCCGTCAGCCTCACCGCGGCCGGCGTGCTGGCCGCCGGCGTCATGAGCGCGGGCACCGCGCTGCCGGCCCGCGCCGCCACGGCGCTGCCCGACACGCCCGGCTACAGCCTCCCGCTGGCGTTGCAGGAATCGCTGTACTTCTACGACGCCCAGAAGTCCGGGCCGGCCCGCACCGACGGCGACCAGCCGCTGGACTGGCGCGGGGACTCCGAGCCGAGCGACTCGTGCGTGCCGCTGCAGCCGAAGTCCTCCACGGTGCCCAACGGGGTGAACCTCACCTCGGCGTTCATCGCGGCCAACAGTTCCGTGCTCAACCCGGGCGGCACCGGCTGCCTGAACCTGTCCGGCGGCTTCCACGACGCGGGCGACCACGTGAAGTTCGGCCTGCCGCAGACCTACGCCGCAGCCGTGCTCGGCTGGGGCATGTACGAGTTCCCGCAGGCCTACCAGGCCACCGGCACGTGGGCGCACGGCTTGGACGAGATGAAGTGGTTCAGCGACTACTTCCTGCGCTCGACGTTCCTGAACTCCTCCGGGCAGGTCGTCGCGTTCGCCTACCAGGTCGGCGAGGGCTCGATCGACCACGACTACTGGGGCCCGTCCGAACTGCAGAGCCCGACCACCTACCCGCGCCCGGCCTACCTGGCCACCGCCGGCACCCCGGCGGCCGACCAGACCGCCAGCGCGGCCGCCGCGCTCAGCGTCGAATCGCTGCTGACCGCGAGCAGCAACCCGGCCTACTCGGCCCAGTGCCTCAAGTACGCCGAGGCGCTCTACGCCTTCTCGCTGGCCAACCCCGGCATCGGCTACTCCGGTGGTTTCTACAATTCCAGCGGCTACGTGGATAAAGAGGCGTGGGCCGCGGTCTGGCTCTACATCGCCACCGGCAGCGCCACCTACCTCAACAACATCGTCTCGACCGACTCCAGCGGTAACTACACCGGCTTCATCAGCAACATCGTCGCCAACACCACGAACACCTGGCAGAACACCTGGGTGATGAACTGGGACACGCGCTGGGGCGGGGTGTTCAGCCTGCTGGACCCGCTGGTGCAGAACAACGCCGCCGTGCCTACCGCCGTCCAGGCGGAGATCCACTACTGGGACGTGTGGCAGATCCAGTACTGGTCGCACGTGACGCACACCGACTCCAGCAGCGACACGAACTTCATCGCCACCACCCCGGCCGGCTTCTCCTACCTGACCACCTGGGGCGCGGCCCGGTACAACGCCGCCGCGCAGCTCGAGGCGCTGGTCTACCGCAAGAACTTCCCCAGCGACCCGCAGAGCGTGCTGTTCACGAACTGGGCGATGGGCCAGATGAACTACCTGATGGGCGACAACCCGGCCGACTGGTCGTACATCGTCGGGTTCGGCAGCACCACCCCGGGCGTCGGCTCCGAGGTCGGCGGCACCGCGACCGCCGCCTCGCACCCCCACCACGGCGACGCGCAGGGCTCCCTGGACAACAACCAGTCCGACCCGCCCACCGACCGGCACATCCTGTGGGGCGCCCTGGTCGGCGGGCCGAGCGCCACCGACCAGCCGGACGACGTGACCACCGACTTCGTGCTCAACGAGGTCGCCGTCGACTACAACGCGGCGTTCGTCGGCGCGCTGGCCGGCCTCTACCAGTACTACGGCCAGAGCCAGACGATGACCGCCTTCACCCCGCCGGCGGAGGCCGCGCAGAACCCGTACTACGCCACCGCCACCCTGAACCAGAACTCCGATCAGGGCACGCAGCTGACGGTGAACATCAACAACGTCGCCACGCAGCCCCCGCACTTCGAGACCGACATGAGCGCGCGCGTCTACTTCGACATCAGCTCGCTCTACGCCGCCGGGCAGAACATCAGCGCGATCTCCACCCCGGTCTACTACGACGCGGCCGGCCAGATCGACGGCAAACCGACCTCGATCAGCGCCCCGGTCCAGTGGGGCGGCACGGACAGCTGCGTCTACTACACGACGGTCAGCTGGGCCGGCGACGACGTCGGCCTGCCGCCCTCGCGCGCCTTCGAGTTCGGCATCAACGCCGCGATCGGCCCGAACTTCGACTTCTACTGGAACCCGGCGAACTCCTACAGCCTGACCGGCCTGTCCGCCGGCACCTATGCGAGCACCGCCGACCCGTACATCCCGGTCTACACCGGCAGCACCCTGGTCTCCGGGCAGACCCCGCCGCTGACCGCCGACGACAGCTGCGCGCCGAGCAGCGGCGGCGGCGGAACCCCGCCGTCCACCGCGTCGCTGACCGCCGAGTACGAGGCCTCCGGCACCGCCGCGAGCACCTCGACCCTCAGCAACCAGATCGAGCTGGTCAACAACGGCACCAGCGCGATCCCGCTGTCGGACGTGACCGTGCGCTACTGGTTCACCGAGGACGGCACCGCGGCGCTGGACTACGCGTGCGAATACGCCCCGGTCGGCTGTGCGAACATCACCGGCTCGTTCGCCGCGGTCAGCCCCGCGGTCACCGGCGCCGACCACTACCTGCAGCTGTCCTTCGGCGCCGGCGCCGGATCCCTGGCGCCCGGCGGCAACACCGGCGGGATCCAGAACGAGGTCAACCAGGCCGGGTACGGCACGATGACGCAGACCAACGACTACTCGTTCAACGCGGCCGACACCGCGTTCACCGCGAACCCGCACATCACCGTGTACTACAACGGCCAACTGGTCTACGGCACCGAGCCGTGACGCCGCGACCGGGCTGACCCTCGAAGCGAACCGG
Organism: Actinocrinis sp.; assembly: GCA_036501535.1. Classification (GTDB taxonomy): domain Bacteria; phylum Actinomycetota; class Actinomycetes; order Streptomycetales; family Catenulisporaceae; genus DASYAE01. The sequence goes on from DASYAE010000224.1 coordinate 9,591, forward strand.
TGGCCGCCGCCGGCCCCTGGCAGCTGCGCACGGGGGCCGGCGGCGGCGCGTCGTGCCGGGCCCAGTGCCAGGATGATGCCATGCAACTGCGCATCTTCACCGAACCGCAGCAGGGCGCCTCCTACGACGCGCTGCTGACCGTGGCCAAGGCGGCCGAGGAGCTCGGCTTCGACGCCTTCTTCCGCTCCGACCACTACCGGGCGATGGGCTCCTCGGACGGGCTGCCCGGCCCGACCGACGCCTGGATCACGCTGGCGGGCCTGGCCCGGGAGACCTCCCGCATCCGGCTGGGCACGCTGGTGAGCCCGGCCACCTTCCGGCTGCCCGGTCCCCTGGCCATCCAGGTCGCGCAGGTCGACCAGATGTCCGGCGGGCGGGTCGAGCTGGGGCTGGGCGCCGGCTGGTTCGCCGCGGAGCACGACGCGTACGGCATCCCGTTCCCGGACAACCGCTTCGGCCCGTTCGAGGAGCAGCTGGAGATCATCACCGGGCTGTGGGGCACCGCGCCGGGTGCGACCTACAGCTTCGCCGGCGAGCACTACCGGCTTAAGGACTCCCCCGCGCTGCCCAAGCCGGCCCAGTCGCCGCGCCCGCCGATCATCATCGGCGGCAGCGGCCCGAAGCGCACCCCGCGCCTGGCCGCCCGCTACGCCGACGAGTTCAACGTCAACTTCACCAGCGCCGAGGACGCGGGCGCCGCCTACGACCGGGTGCGCGCCGCCGCGCAGCAGATCGGCCGCGACCCGGACTCGATCGCCTTCTCCTTCATGTCGCTGGTCATCTGCGGCCGCAGCGACGCCGAGATCGCCGCGCGCGCCCGCGCGGTCGGCCGGCAGCCCGACGACGAGGAACTCGCCCGCGTCGCCCTGGTCGGCACGCCGGACCGGGTGGCCGAGCGGATCGAGGCCTACCGGCGCGTCGGCGTGAGCCGCGTCTACCTGCAGGTGCTCGACCTCGACGACCTCGACCACCTCAAGCTGATCGCGACCGAGGTCGCCCCGCAGCTCCAGTGAGCTGATCACCCGACCCGGGTGCGGGTTAGGCTGGCGGCGGGCGCCCTGCGGCACGGGCGCGGGAGCGGGAGGAGTTGCGCGGATGTCCACGACCGAGAACGAGCAGACGCCGGCGCGGGCGGCTACCGGCCGGCCCAGTGTGTACGCGTGGGCCGGCCAGGAGGCCGCGTTCCAGCGGCTCACCGAGGTCTTCTACGGCCACGTCCTGCAGGACCCGCTGCTGGCCCCGGTGTTCGCCGGCATGGACGCCGAGCACCCCCGGCACGTCGCGCAGTGGCTGGCCGAGGTGTTCGGCGGGCCGGCCGACTACAGCGCGCACCGCGGCGGGCACGCCCACATGGCCTCGCGCCACCTGGGCCGCGCCATCACCGAGGCGCAGCGCCGCCGCTGGGTCACGCTGCTCATGGACGCCGCCGACGAGGTCGCCCTGCCCTCCGACCCGGAGTTCCGGGCCGTGTTCGCCTACTACATCGAGTGGGGCAGCCGGATGGCGCTGATCTACTCCGGCGAGAGCCCGCCGCCGGTCGCCGAGGCGGCGATGCCGCACTGGGACTGGAACCAGACCCCGCCCTACCAGCCCGGCGGGTAGCCGCCCGCGTCGCGGCGGGCCGAGAGCCGCGCGGAGCACCAGAGCGACCAGAACGACCAGAACGATCCGGCGGGAGACCCGGTCCCGATGAGCGTGCTGTTCACCCCGCTGACCCTGCGCGGCCTGACCATCCCGAACCGCGTGTGGATGTCCCCGATGTGCCAGTACAGCGCGGCCGCCGAGGGCCCGATGACCGGCGCGCCGCACGACTGGCACGTCCAGCACCTCGGCTCGCGCGCGGTCGGCGGCGCCGGACTGGTGATGACCGAGGCCACCGCGGTCGCGCCGCAGGGCCGCATCAGCCCGTACGACCTGGGCATCTGGAACGACCGGCAGGCCGAGGCGTTCGCGCGCGTCACCGCGTTCGTGCGCGCGCAGGGCGCGGTGCCCGGCATCCAGCTCATCCACGCCGGGCGCAAAGCCTCCAGCGACAAGGCGTGGCCGGGCCGCGGCGGCGCCCTGCCGCCCGGCTCGCCGCTGGCCTGGCCGACGCTCGGGCCGAGCCCGGTGGCGTTCGGCGAGCATCCCGCGCCGCGGGAGCTGACGGCCGATCAGATCGGCGCGGTGGTGCGGCAGTTCGCCGAGGCCGCGCAGCGGGCGCTGGGCGCCGGGTTCCAGGTCGTCGAGATCCACGGCGCGCACGGGTACCTGGTGCACCAGTTCCTCTCGCCGCTCTCGAACCGGCGCACCGACGCCTACGGCGGGCCGCTGGAGCACCGCATGCGCTTCGCCCTGGAGGTGGCGCAGGCGGTGCGCGGCGTCTGGCCGCAGCAGCTGCCGGTGTTCTTCCGGGTCTCGGCGACGGACTGGCTCGACGCGGAGGGCTGGGGCCTGCCGGACACGATCGAGCTCGCCGCGCGGCTCAAGGCGCTCGGCGTGGACCTGCTGGACGTCTCCAGCGGCGGTAACGCGCCGCAGGCGCGCATCCCGGTCGGCCCCGGCTACCAGGTGCCGTTCGCCGAGGAGGTGCGCGCCCGCACCGGGCTGCCCACCGGCGCGGTCGGCCTGATCACGGACGCGCGGCAGGCGCAGGAGATCGTGGACGCCGGCCGCGCCGACGCGGTCCTGCTCGGCCGCGCGCTGCTGCGCGACCCGTACTGGCCGCGGCACGCCGCCGAGACGCTGGGCGACGCGCTCGCCGTCCCGCCGCAGTACGCGCGGGCCTGGCCGAAGGAGCGATGACGGGCGAGCGATGACGGGCACTGACGGACGGCGCGTGCGGGCGCGCCGATAGGCTCGCCGGGTGAGTAGCGTGCACGCCGACGTCCTGGATCTTCGAGCGCTCAACCGGGCCACGCTGGCCCGCCAGATGCTCCTGCAGCGCGCGCAGATCAGCGTGGGCGACGCGGTGCGCGCCTTGGCGGGCATGCAGGCGCAGGCCCCGCTGACCCCGCACATCGGCCTGTGGACGCGGCTGCGCGACTACGACCCGGCGCAGCTGGACGCGCTGTACACGGCGCGTCAGGTCGCGCGGATCACCGTGATGCGCAACACCGTGCACCTGGTGGCGGCCCAGGACGCGCTGGCGTGGCGCGCCCTGGTCGCCCCGCTGCTGCAGCGCGCCACCGACTCGGCGTGGCGGCGCGGCTACCCGCCCGGCGGCCTGCCGCTGCCGCAGCTGACCGAGGCGGCGCACGAGCTGCTGCGCGAGCGGCCGCTGACCTCGGTCGAGCTGGGCCGGCAGCTCGCGCAGCGCTTCGCGGACGGCGACCCGACGGCGCTGTCCTACGCGGCGCGCTGCCGCCTGGCCCTGGTCCAGATCCCGCCGCGCGGCCTGTGGGGACGCACCGGACCGGTCGCGTTCACCGACGCGCAGGAGTGGTTCGCCGCCGGCGCCAGCCAGCCCCACGCCGCGCAGGCGAGCGCGCAGGAGCACAGAGCGCACCTCGTGCTGCGTTACCTCGCCGCGTTCGGACCGGCCACGCCCGCCGACGCGCAGCGCTGGTCCGGCCTCAGCAGGCTCGCCGCGGTGTTCGCAGAGCTGCGCGACCGCCTGGTCGAGTTCCGCGCGCCGGACGGCACGGTGCTCTACGACCTGCCCGACGCGCCGCGCCCGCCCGCGGAGAGCCCGGCGCCGGTGCGCTTCCTGCCGGCCTACGACAACCTGCTGCTCGGGTACGACGACCGGCGGCGGGTCAACCCGCAGGGCCGCGCAGTCCCGCTGCCGCCGGGCAACGGCGCCGACCGCGGCAGCGTGCTGGTCGACGGCACCTGGTGCGGCGGCTGGCACGCGCAGCCGGGCCAGCCGGGCGGGACGCTGACAGTGGCGTGCTTCGCCGAGCCGGGCGCCGCCGCCCGCGACGAGCTGGAGCGTGAGGGCCTGGCGCTGCTGCGGTTCCTCGCGCCGCACGCCGACGTGCCGTGCGTGCGTATCGTCCTGGACGCCTGACAGCTGACAGTCCCGCGGCATCCCGCGCCCGCCTTACGCCGCCTTGCCGATAAGCCGTCGCAGCATCAGCCGGCTGGACTGCTCGAACGAGCCCTGCGCGGACTCGCGCGCCTTGACCACCAGCCACACCGCGGTCAGGATGCTGCACCCGGTCAGCACGGCGCGATCCGCATCAGACAGCCGGCGCCCATAGCCGTCGAGGAACGCCTCTTGCAGGTCGGGCCGGTCCTGCCACGCTCCGAAGGAGAGCCGGATCAGGTCGGTGACCCACACGTCGGGCCGGGCCCACTCGAAGTCAATCACGCGCAGCCCGCCGTCGTCGTCGACCAGCCAGTTGCGCTGGCTGTAGTCCCGATGACAGGGAACCTGCCGCTGCGGAACGCCGACCTCGCACAGCGCCCGCACCCCCGCGCGTGCGGCGCCGAGCTCACGTGCCGTCAGCAGCCCGGCGGCCTGCGGCGCGAGCCGGTCGAACTCCCACGTCTTCGCCGCGCCGAAGTCGTCCCAGGCGACCGCCGGCTGCGCGCCGTGCAGCCGGCGCAGCAGCGCCCCGGCCGAGCGCTGCAACGCGAGGTCCGCGGCCACGCGCTCCGCACGGTCCGCACAGTGAGCACGGTCCGCGCGATCCGCGCGTTCGATGTCCCGCTCGGGCCACGGCGCTGGCCGGCCGGGCAGCGCCGACAGGACGATCGCCTGCGCCGCGTCGTGCGCCCGCAGCCGCGCAGCCTGCTCTCCCAGGGCCGGCACCCACCGCTGATAGGCCGTCACCTCCGCGTCGTACCGCTCGCGATCCCGGTGCCGCTTGACGAACCACGTCGTCCCGGCCGCGTCGCGCAGCCGCAGCACCACCGACCAGCCGTGCCCCCACGAGCAGTCCTCGACCGCCTCGCACCGCCCGAGCACCCGCTCGGCGTAGGCGAGCAGCCCGTCATCACGCGCCATCCGCATTCTTTGCATCGCAACCGGTTAAGCACCGCACGCCGCATACCGGGCGGCGGGCATAATGGAGCGTCAGGCCGAGAACGGTGGCGAAGCGCCAGACCGGGACGCGGATGCGCGGCGCGAGCTCGAGGCTGTCTACGCGCGCGCCGTCGCGTGCAGCAAGCGGGGCGACGTGGCCGGTGCACGAGACCTGTACCAGCAGGTCATCGACACAGCCCCCGCGGTCCTGGCGCAGCGGGCCGCCTACGAGCTGGGACGGCTCCTGGCCGGGCACCGTGATTGGGCGGGAGCGCACCGAGCTTATCAGGCGGCTGCGGCGAGCGACGCGAACGGCGCGCTGGCGGCGCGCGGCGAACTCGGAGCGGCCGATGTTCTGGGCGAGCTCGGTGAGCAGGCGGCCCAGATGGCCGGGTACCGGCGCGTCATCGCGTCCGGGGACAAGGACTACGCGCCGTGGGCGGCATTGAACCTCGGAGCGGTGCTGGCCGAGCAGGGCGAGCACCACGCGGCGCAGGACGCCTTCCGGCTGGCACTCGCCTCCGGTGCACCGCGCGTGGCCGGGCGGGCGGGATACAGCCTCGCGATCAGCCTGGAGCGCGGCGGGGATCACGAGGGTGCCCAAGGCCGCGATGCAGGCGACGATCGCCACTGGCGACCCGCAGATGGCCCCGAAAGCGGCCTACAACCTGGCGGGCCTGCTCAAGCAGTGGGGCGACGCGGCCGGGATGCGCCAGGCGTACCAGCTCGCCGCCGCGTCAGGCCACAGCACGTATGCGCCCAAGGCGCAGTTCCATCTCGGCCTGCAGCTGTACGCGGCCGGCGATGTGGCCGGTGCGCGGTCGGCATACCAGGCGGCCATCGACTCCGGCGACCCGGCCATGGCGCCCAGAGCGCAAGCCAGGCTGGTCGGGCATGCTGGCGGCGCGTCGGTAGGACGCCTCGGCGTTCGCCAGGTCGCCGGTGCGTTCCAGCAGGAGACCGAGAACGCTGCTCGCGTCCTACCGAC
>DASYAE010000225.1:0-7426 GCA_036501535.1 Actinocrinis sp.
GCCAGTCGGCGTAGTGGGTGGGCGCGATGCGGGCGTCGCCCGGGTCCGTGAGGGCGTTGCCGTGCACGACGGCGAACATGCCGGCGGCCTCGTCGGTGACGACGCTGCGTCCGTCGGGCTTGGCGGCCAGCGTGATTCGGCATGGGCGTGGCCGCGACCTGCCGTGCCTTGAGCGCCTCGTCGAGGGTGCCGGTCATGCGGGTCTCGCCCACCGGGCCGGGCTCGACGACGTTGACCGTGACGCCGAGGGCGCCGACCTCTTGGGCGAGGTAGCGGGCGAACTGGGTCAGCGCGGCCTTCGCGGTGCCCAGCGCGATCATGCCTTCGCGCGGGCGTCGGCTCAGCCCGGTGCCGAGGTAGATGATCCGGCCGCGGCCCTTCCCGGCCATGCCGGGCAGCACGGCCTTCGTGACCGCGAACGCCGCGCGCATCTCCTCGTCGAGCTTGCCGACGAGCTCGTCCCAGGTCATCTCGCCGAACGGCTTGATGACGTACGGGGTGAGCGCGTTGTGCACGAGCACGTCGACCTCGCCCCACGCCTGACGGACCTGCTCGATCATCTTCTCGACCGCGGCCGGGTCGCGCACGTCGGCCTGCACGGCCATCGCCCGCCCGCCCGCGGCCTCGATCTCGCCCACGACCTGCTCGGCTGCCGCGGCGCTGTGCAGGTAGTTGACCACCACACGCATGCCCCGCCCGGCCAGCAGGCGCGCGGTGGCCGCGCCGATTCCGCTGCTGGCGCCCGTCACCAACGCCACCCTGTCCGTCGCCTCAGTCATGAGAGCACCTCCTGCTCATCGTCGGAACCGTTGCCCGTGCGTCGGATCGCGCCGTAGAGCACGGTGTCGACCGTGGCCCGCAGCAGATCGGCCGCGCTCCAGTCGAGCTCGTGTGGCAGTCGCGAATTGAATAAGGCCTCGACCGCGCCGCGGGTTATCTCGCTCAGCAGCTCGGGCGGCGCCGGAAGCTCGCCCTGCGCGTGTCCCTCCCGGTAGAGCTCGTGCAGCCGCTGATAGATCACCTCGTCCATGCGCTGCGCCGCGTACTCGCGCAGCGCCGCGTCGCCGCCGCGGCCCGCCGCGAGCTGCGCCGCATTGATCTGTCCGAGCTCGCTGCACGCCGCCATCAGGAAGCGGTGGACCCGCACGTCGAAAGGCTGCCCCGCCGCGTCCTCGACCGCGGCGTTCACCGTGCGCTCCATCGCCGCGAACCGCCGATCCAGCACCGCGGTCAGCAGGCTGCGCCGATCCGGGAAGTGCCGGTAGATCGTCTTCTTGCTCATCCCGAGCGCACGCGCGAGATCGTCCATGCTCACCCGCGCCGAGGCCGGCGACAGGTACAGCCGGGCCGCCGCCTCGACGATCACCTCGGCGCGCCTCGCCTCGGGTGAGGAAACTCCGGGAACTTGAATCGTTTCCATAGTTCCCATACTTGACCCGCCTCCGCGCGCTGTCAAGGCGGCAGCAGGGAAGCCGGGCCTTAGTGGAAGTCGAGCGTCAGATAGCAGTAGGCGGCCAGAATCAGGGTGCTCATGACTACGCAGAGCACGATCGTCTCGGCGCGCTGGAGGCCGGCCGCAGTGCGGGTCGCAGCCTCGCCCGGCACATCAGGAACCGTGCTTTCTGGCGGGCGTCCGCGGTTCCGGCGCAGGGCCGCCACGGCCCGTCCGGCGAGCAGGGCCGCGACCACGGCGGCGATCGTCCACGCCGGCGCGACGTGGCCGCTCATGCCGTACACGGTGGGGGTCTGCCCCTGGTTGACGATCGCGAGGTCCCAGTTCAGCGTGCCAAGGTAGATCAGCTGCGGTGCGACGCCGGAGGCGAGCGTCGCGGCGACAAGGGCCGTGGCCATGGCGCCGACCGCGCGCGCCCGCGTGGCCCGGCGGGTGACGATGAGGCCGGTTGCCGCCGCGCAGCACGCGATCACCACGTCGACGACGCGGGTGAAGTAGTCCAGCCGGACCGCGAGGGCTTCAGGCGGGTGGTCCGTCGCCCGGGGGACGATCGCGCAGATCACCGCCGTCACCGCGAGGCTGACCAGGATCGAGGCGGCCAGCCCGGCGACACCGCCGAGCAGGATCGTGCGCGGCGAGGCCGGCCCGCGCTCGCGCGCCGCGCCCGGCTCGGCGCGGTGGCGCAGCCACGCTCCGACGGCGACGAAGAGGCTTGCGATGCCAACGGTGAGCGCGGCGGCCGGGAAGTCGTCGTAGGCGCCGAGCGCCGTGTCGTGCACGAACAGCTGCCCGACGGCGGGCCAGTCGCTGATGAACACCCGCTGTCCCGCCTGCGGCCCCAGGTACAGCTGCAGCTGGAGCGGGATGTCATAGATGAGGTCCACGGCGAACATGGCCGGGATGAGCGCGAGCGATCCGACCAGCGCGAGGGCGGCGAAACGCGGCCGGTAGCCGGTGCGGGCGGGCGGCTGCCATGCGTCGGCTCCCGCGTCCGCCCAGCGGCAGGCCGCAGCCGCGATCAGTAGCACCAGGACCGCGGCGAGCCCGAGGTCGGCGAGGGCGTCGAGCGGGTCCGCGCCGTTGATCCCCCACGTCCCGGCAAACGCGGCGGTGATGCCGAAGAACTGGCCGGCGAGGAAGCCCGCGGTGACGAGGGCGGCTGTCGCCGCGGTGGGCCGGGGCCGGTACTGCCGGGGGTGGCAGCGCTCGCCGTGCTTCGAGCGCCACGCGACCGCACATATCAGGGTGCTGAAAATGGCGGCGCCGAGCAGGGCGCCGGGGCCGTAGACGGCGAGCAGGAAGTACAGCGGCTGGGCGCCCGTCGGCGAGACCAGCGGCATCCTCAGCGCGATCAGCGCCGCGAAGATGAGCGGGGTGAAGTCGCTGATGAGCAGGCCGACGCCGACTCCCGCGGCGGCCAGCGCCGCCGCGTCGGCCCGGAACAGGCGCCAGGGCTCGCGCACCGTGTCGGCCCGGTCGCGAGCGCTCGGGTGGTACCCCAACCGCCGGTACCAGGCCCGTCTGTCCGCGGGGCTGGCCAGGAGGGTGAGGGCGGGCAGCGCCCGGGCGGTGTATGAGGATGCTGCTGTGGCGTCGGCGTGCAGCTCCCGGGTCCGCAGCACCGCGCGGGCGCTCTGCTGGGCGAGCACGATGAGCAGGACCACGGTCACCAGCGGGCCGATGCCCGGCCACGCGGCGGTGGTGCCGGAGGTGATGACGGCGAACAGGTACCCGGCCGAGATCAGGACGACGAAACAGCGCCAAGCGGCCAGCGTCACGTAGGTCGCCCGGTTGTCGGCGTTGCGCAGGTGCGCCATCTCGTGCCGCGCGGTGTCCTCGAACAGGTCGCGCAGATCGCGCGCCTCCGGGCCGTCGTGCGTGAAGGCTCTGACGACGCCGAGGCTGAGGCGGATGCGGCCGCGCCGCCGGGTGCCGAAGGCCTGCGCGCCGGTGCCCTGGTCGCGCTCGTCGACGTAGAAGACGGTCCGGCCCGGCCGGAAGCCGTGCTTCCCGCTCATGCCCGCCTCTGCTGCCAGCTCCCCGAGCCTGCGCAGGTGATCCGGATACCTGGCGGGATCGAGCGGGACGAGGCGGCCGCGGTGGCCGGGATCGCCGACGTTCGTCAGCCACCAGGGCGTGGCGAGGTACACCGCCGCCGTCAACGCGCAGAGCAGGCAGATCCCGGCCAGTGACCAGAGCGTCATGGGACCGGCGACCTCGACCATGCAGGCGAGCAGCCGGTTGCGGTTCGTGGCCGGTCCGAGACCTGTCACGCCGAGCCGGGCGAACGCGTTGCGCTGCGGGCCGATCGGGACGTCGGCGATGCACCCGTTGACCGCGCTCTGCTGTGTCGGATGCGCGACGAGCCAGAAGTAGGCGAACAGCGAGGCCGTCGAAGCCACGAGGACGAGCACGAGCCCGGCGAAGCGGATCGTGGTGCCCGCGGGGGCCTGCGCCGCCGGCTCGTCGCGGGCCTCGTGGGAGGCCGTCCTCCTGGCTGTCAGCGTGCTCATGGGGCTTCTTCGGACGCCGGCGCGGGCGGGCCGGGCTCCCGCGCCGGGCGGCCGGAGACGGTGATCTCGACGCGCAGGCAGAGCTCCTTGACCCGGTCGGTCGGCAGTCCGAGCTCGGTGCTCAGGGCCGTGACGAGCTGGGCGGCCGTCTTGCCCGCCTCGGTCGTGGCCGGCACCGGTTCCTGCACGGTCCCGGGTCCGCCTAGCGACTTGCGGCGCGACCTTCTCGTTCCGCGCTTCCTGTGGTCGTGCAGGCGTTTCCGCAGCGCGTCGACCGCCTCGCAGAGTTCGTGGGTGAGCGCGCCGGTGATCGCGGCCACGACGATCGGGGCGATCGGGCTGAGGACGGCCTCGAAGCCCGAACCGCCCGGACTGTCGCGCCGGGCGGGCCTCAGCGCTTCGTCCGGATCGTCGAGGTATGCCTTGAGGAGGGCGTCGAAGTAGGGCAGCTCGCCGGGTGCGACCTCACGGACGACCGCATAGGCCAGCGCTCGCACGGTGCGGTCCGACAGGTCCTGTGCGGCCTGTGGTGATCCGGCTTCTGAAGGTTTCGGCACGGAGCATCCTCCAGGGGAAGCGGAGCGCGGTCTACCAGCGCGCCGTGACGTTCGCGAGGGCGCGGGAGACCACTTCGGGCGTCAGCGACGTGTCGGGCGGATATGCCACGTTGCTGATGACGATGACCGTGCCGCCGTGGCGCACGCCCACGATCTCGCCGTTGATGACGAAGCCGCCGAGGGTGAGGACGTCGGCGGTCAGCAGGAGCGCCGAGGTCTGGTCGCCGAAGGGCGGGAACGGCTCGACGGCGAGCGACGCGTCGATGTCGAGGCCCTCGATGGCGAACTGCATGTCGGAGCAGCTGTTCGCCACCTCGGCGAACTGGGCGATCTGGGCCTGCGCCGCCGGCACGGAGTACTGCAGGAGCGTCTCGGAGATGTACGGGCCCAGCGAGCTGCTGCTGAACGAGATGTCGGCCTCCGCGTCGGCAGAGCTCTGCAGCTCGTTCAGCGCCGGGCACTGGGCGACGGTGTTCACCGGGAGGCTGGTCGCCGTGCTCTGGACGGTGAATCCGCCGCCGGGTATCTGAGCCGCCGTCAGCAGGGCGGCGCGCAGGTCGGCGGACGTCGGCTCGAAGGTCGGCGACGCGCTGGGGGACGGGGACGCCGGGCCTGTGCCCGGCGGCGACTGAGCCTGCTGAGTCTGCGGTGGCGCGGACGCCGACGGGCCGGCCGACGACGGCATGCCGCTCGGGCCCGGCGAGGTCGAGGGGTGTGCGGGAGCGGGGGACGAGCCGGCCGGATGGGAGGGCTTCACACTCGGCTCGGTGAGGATGGAGGACGCCACGGCCGAGGGCCCGGTGAGAACGGCCGATACCGGCGCGGAGCCGCGGGCCAGGGACACCGCGACGACGGCCGCGGCGATCAGCGCGACGATGAGCCCGGTCACACCGGTCGAGCGCAGGAAGTGCGTCACATCGAGACCTCCCGGGACGGGCGCGGATTGTCGAGAGGGACGAGAAAGGCGGATTGCCGCGCACCGCGCCCGATGGATTCAGGGCGCTCCCCGAGAAAACGAGCGCAGAACGAGCGCAGAACGAGCGCAGAACGAGCGCAGTGCAAGCGGAGTACGGGCGGTTAATTTCTTTATCGGCGACTGTCTATGCGCATCCTGGAGCGTGTGGGAAGCGTACTCGCCGCGGACGAATCCACAGGTGGGGCACGCTTCTGAAGGTCCTGATCCACTTGTCGCAACCATAGCGGCGGCGCGGGGCCCGAGTACCCGTCGAAACCGAATTGAGACAACCCGGGCAGCGCCGATCCCGGAAGGCGGAGTGGTCGCGAATTATCACGCGTCACACGAGTATTCGGAAAAGCGCACGCGTTGCAGGAAGCGGGCCGCTATATGCCGCTCATGCGGCCGAGCGCTCGGCCACGAGCTTTCGCGGGCTCGAAATATCGCTCAGGTCCGGCAGGACCAGGCGGGCGCCGGCCGCGCGCAATTCGTCCTCGCTGCTGCGGCCGGTCGCCACGCCGACCGCCAGCGCGCCGGTGTCGAGCGCACCCTTCACGTCGTGCGGCGTATCGCCGATCACGATGGCGTCTTCCGGCGTGAAGCCGGCCTGGTACTTGGCCCCGGCCCGCGCGACGGCCAAGCACACCAGGACGGCGCGATCGGCGTCGTCGTCGCCGTAGCCGCCGACTTCGAGGTCGAGGATGTCCGTGAGCTCGAGGGCTTCCAGCTTCGTCACGGCGATGGCCGGGCTGTTGCCGGTGACCACCGTCTGCAGCGCGCCGTCCGCCGCGAACGCCTTGAGCGCTTCAGCCGCCCCAGGCAGCACCTGGCCGGAATCGCGCATCTCGTCGCGCAGCGCATGCGCGGCATCCGCGAGCGCTGCGACGAAGTGCTCGAAGGTCACGCCCGACGCGGCTGCGCCGTTGAGTGCCAGCGTGTCCGCGACGATCGCCCGGTCGGTCCGGCCCGCCATGTCCGCGACGACGGCGAGCGGACGTCCGACGGCCTGCTCGAAGGCGAGCGCGTAGATCCGTTGGCTGACGCCCGGAAGACGGATCAGCGTGTGGTCGATGTCCCAGAGCACGAGCGGGCGGCGCGGTGTCGGCATAAGAAGATCGTCGCACGATCGGGTGAACACGCCGCGGACCGGCGGCCAAAATGGATTGCGTCCGGTCCCCGCGCCGGGCAGGATGTCACGTTCCCCTCCCGCCGCGACCGACGCCCGCGCTGCTCTGTTCCTCCCTGCTTCAGCCGCCGGCGCCCGGCGCGCCGCGCCGTCCTCCGGACCGTTCGACAGGAAGCTGACCGCCATGGCCGAGCCGATCATCCGCGCCGAACGCCTCACCAAGACCTTCACCCGCTCCGTGCGCTCCGGCCGGCTGCGCCGCGAGCGCGCCGACTTCACCGCGGTCGACGGCATCGACCTGCGCGTCGAGGCCGGCGAGCTGGTCGGCTACATCGGCCCGAACGGCGCCGGCAAGTCGACCACTGTCAAGCTTTGCTGAGACATCTATTCTGAGCTGGTCTGATACTGCATCGCTGGTCGGACTCCGTGGTGCCCGTGGGTGTTGCCGCGCTCGGGCCGCTGCCCGACAGCGGGGGGCGGGTTCTGACTTCCCCTCGGGCGCGGCTCCCAAGGGCCGGGCGACGGGGTGGAGTGTCAATACATGCACTTCGTATTGACACGGAGGCCCGACGGCTGGCAGGCTCCGGCCGCTCCTGAGGGGAGGGCAGGACCCGCCCCCAAGGTGACCACCACAAGGACCGCCGCCCGGCCGCCAGAGGCGCGGCCCCTCCCGGCTTCCCCGAGACATCCGATGGTGTTGGTGTGTCAAGCGGCGAGGTCGAGATTCTTGGTGGCCGAGGTGGGGAAGGCCGTGTGTTCGTCATAGTGTGTTCGTGTCTGGAGGCAGTGGTGGAGGCAGCCGAGGAAGCGGTTGTTGAGGTG
>DASYAE010000226.1:0-39055 GCA_036501535.1 Actinocrinis sp.
GGCTCGCAGAGGACTTCTTCAGCACCGGCATCCCGGTCGAGCCGGAGGTCGCCACCGTGATCAGCACCCGGGCCGCGCAGGGCGGCCCGGCGCTGCTGGCCGCCTGGGGCTCCGACGACCCGGGCGCGCCGCCGGCCCCGCCGGCACCGGCCCTGTCCGTGCTCGACCACGCCGGCCCGGGCGGCGACCCGTTCGCGCTGATCGCCGAGGTGCCGTTCGACCGGCTGGCCGAGGCCCGCCCGATCCCGCTGTTCCACGCGCTGCCCGAGGTCGCCGCCCGGCTGACCCGGGCGACCGCCTCGGCCAGCCGGCAGGCCGACCTGCTGGCCGCGCTCGGCGCGGCGGGGAACCGGGAGGAGGCCGCGGACCTGCTGCTCGGCCTGCTGCGCGCGGAGACCGCGGCCGCGCTCGGCCACCTGACGGCCGACGCGGTCACCGTCGAGGCGAACCTGCTCGACCTCGGATTCTCCTCGTTCACCGCGCAGGAGATGAGCGACCGGCTGCACACGGCCACCGGGCTGCGCATCCCGGCGGTGACCCTGTTCGACCACCGCACCCTGGCCTCCCTGGCCGACCGCCTGCTCGACGAGCTCGAGGAGGTCATCCCGGACCAGGACCCGGTGCCGGCGCCGTCGGCCTGACCGCCGGCCACCCGACATCAGCATTCTAACTTAGCGTTCCCATTCACCACGGAGCCATCGACATGACTGATCGAGTCCTCATCTCCGGCGGCGGGCCGGCCGGCCTGATGCTCGCCGGGGAACTCGCCCTCGCCGGCGTGAATTCCGTCGTCCTCGAACGGCGCGCCGAGCCCGCGACCGCCTCCCCCGGCATGGCGGTGCACGGCCGGGCGCTGGAACTGCTCAAGCGCCGCGCCCTGCCCGAGCCGATCGGCCCGAACGACGCCTTCCCCTGGCCGCTCACCCCGTTCGCCCTGCTGTGGCTGAACATGGAGGGCGCGCGCGAGGTCGACTACACCTACGCCCTGCCGCAGTGGCGCACCGAGCGGCTGCTCGAGGCGTGGGTGAAGTCGCTGGGCGTGGACGTGCGCCGCGGCCACGAGCTGATCTCCTTCACCCGCAACGCCGACGGGATCACCGCACAGGTGCAGGACGAGCGCGGCGTGTCCTACGAGCTGACCGCCGGCTGGCTGGCCGGATGCGACGGCGCCGCGAGCCGGGTGCGCGAGCTGGCCGGCATCGACTTCAAGGAGATCGCCCCCACCTACTACGGCGTGCTCGGCGACTTCAAGCCGGCCGAGGGCGAGGACCGGACGTTCGACGCCGGCCTCAAGGCGAACGGCATGTTCGGCGCGATCCCGCTGGACGCCGAGACGGTGCGCCTGATGACCATCGAGTTCGACGTCGAGGCCCCGGCCGCGGACACCCCGGTGACCAAGGCCGAGCTGACCGCCCGCATCGAGCGGATCACCGGCGCGGCGCCCACAATCGGCGAGCCGACCTACCTGGCCAGGTTCGGCGCCCCCACCGGCCTGGCCGCCGCGTTCCGGGACGGCAGGGTGCTGCTGGTCGGCGACGCCGCGCACAGCTGGTTCATCTCCGGCACCCAGGGCCTGAACGCAGCGCTGCAGGACGCTGCGAACCTGGGCTGGAAGCTGGCCGCCGCCATCCGCGGCACCGCGCCCGAGGACCTGCTGGACACCTACGACGCGGAGCGCCGGCCGGTCGCCGAGGCGGCCTGCCACCACGCCGACTCCACCATGGCCCTGCTCTACCCCCTGGAGCGGGTCGAGAAGCTGCGCAACCTCATCACGACCCTGATGGGCTTCGACCAGGTGAACCGCTACCTGCTCGAGATGCCGACCGCGGCCCGCTACCCGCTGCCCGCCTCCGCGCCCGACGGCGACGGCAGTCACCCGCTCCTGGGCACCGCCGCACCTGACGCAGCACTCGAACCCATCGACGCCGCCGCCACCGCCGCTGCTGCCACCACAGCCACCACCGTGTCCGAGGCCATGCGCTCAGGCCACGGCCTGCTGCTCGACCTGTCCGGCGGCACCGCCGAACTCGACGCCGCCACAGGCTGGTCGGACCGCGTGGACGTGGTGCGCGCCAAGCCGCAGCCCGACCTGCCCGCGGCGGTGCTGTTGCTCCGCCCGGACGGCCGCATCGCCTACGCCGACGACGCGGGAACAGACGCCGCCGCGCTCACCGCGAGCCTGCGCACCTGGTTCGGCGAAAGCATCGCAGCCGGCTGACAGGGAGTCCGCAGAGTCGTTGCGCAGACCGGACAGGGCCCTTCGAAGGGCCCTGTCCCTAGCTCTGACCAAGACCGGATTAAGCCCGCCCGCCCAACCTGGTATCAGCAGGCGAAGTAAAGCGCCGGGCGGCCGGAGCCGCCGCGGATACCGGAGCAGGAAGGAACGCCCACGATGGCGGCTACCGAGGTGCGCATCCGGTCGGTCGGCACGGCACTGCCGGGCGCACCGATCGACAACGGCCGGCTGGCCCGGCTCTTCGGCATGGGCGAGGTGTGGGAGCAGTGGGTCGACGCCTTCGTCGGCACCCGCACGCGCCACCTCTCCCGCGACCTCGACACCGGCCGACAGTACTGCTCCCTGGCCGACCTGTGCACCACCGCGGCCCGGCAGGCTCTGGACAAGGCCGACCTGCAGTCCTCTGATATCGACCTGATGGTGCTGGGCACGGCCACCCCGGACCAGCTGATGCCCGCCGTGGTCAACATCGTGGCGGACCGGCTCGGCATCGACGGGGTGCGCACCTACCAGCTGCAGTCCGGCTGCTCGGGCGCGGTGCAGGCGCTGGAGCTGGCGCACGACCTGCTGCAGGCCGGGACGCACCGCAATGCCCTGGTTCTCGGCGCGGACACCTGCGCGAAGCACTTCGACACCGACATCGACGTCAAGACCATGCCGCCGGCGCAGCTCGTCAACCTCCTGCTGTTCGGCGACGCGGCCGGGGCGGCGGTGCTCAGCGCGGACGACGGCGGCGGGGACCACCCCGGCGCCGTGGCCATCCGGCGCGTGTTCACCCGGCTGACCGGCCTGGGCCGCGAGGCGGGCCAGACGCTGGAGTGGTTCGGCCTGGCCGACCGGGACGACGACCGGCCGGCGGCCGGCGAGAACTACAAGATGATCGAGGAGTCGGTGCCCGGCATGTCGGCCGAGGTGCTGGCCGAGCTGCTCGCCGCGCTGGACTGGACCGGCGAGGACTTCGACTTCCTGCTGCCGCCGCAGCTCTCCGGCCGGATGACCCGGCGGATCGTCGAGCTGCTCGACGTGCCGGGCGCACAGGAGGTCTCCTGCGTGGAGGAGACCGGGAACACCGGCAACGCGCTGCCCTTCCTGCAGCTCGAGCGGGCGCTGGCCGAGATGGCGCCGGGAGACCGGGCGGTCGGGGTGGCGATCGAGTCGAGCAAGTGGATCAAGGCGGGGTTCGCGCTGGACGCGGTCTGAGATTCTGAGGCCTGAGATCCCGCGGCGGGCGGCGCGCCCGGCGGCCGGCCGGTGCCGGGACCGCCGGGCGCGCCGCGTTCCGTACCTCGTACCGGCCCGGACGGTCTGGACCGTCCGCCTATGCCTGTGCTCTCATATGTAATTTCTGGTTCAGGTCTGCGTTCCCTGATCCCAGGGCACGCCGGCGCCGCCGGCCGGTCGGGTCCCGATCGGCCGGCGGCGCCGGGTCGCAGGGCCGCTAGTTGCGGGCCTGCGCGACTGCACGCGGCATCGGCGGGTTCGCCTCGCCGCGCACCTGGGCGCCGAGTGCGTCGAGCTGCGCGATCTGCGCCTCGGTGAGGCTCAGCCGCACCGCGCCGGCGTTCTCGGCCACCCGCTCGGCCCGCTTGGTGCCCGGGATCGGGACCACGGCCAGGCCGCCGTAGCGGGCACCGCGCCCGATCAGCCAGGCCAGCGCGACCTGCGCGGGCGTGGCCTCGTGCGCGGCCGCGATCTTGTCGACGACCTCCACCAGGCCGGCGTTGTGCGCGGCGTTCCCCGGGTCGTTGAACCGCGGGATGGCCTGCCGGTAGTCGTTCGGGGCCAGGCCCGCGGTGGACGTGTAGGCGCCGGTCAGGAAACCGCGGCCGAGCGGGGCGTACGGCACGAAGCCGATGCCGAGCTCCGCCGCGGTGGGCACCAGCTCCTCCTCCACCGACCGGGTGAACACCGACCACTCCAGCTGGACCGCGGCGATCGGGTGCACGGCGTGGGCGGCACGCAGCTGCCCGGCGCCCAGGTTCGACACGCCGAGGTGGCGCACCTTGCCCGCCTGCACCAGCTCGGCCATCGCGCCCACGGTCACCTCGATCGGGGTGCGCGGATCGGGCAGGTGCAGATAGAAGAGGTCGATGTAGTCGGTGCCCAGCCGGCGCAGGCACGCGTCGGCCGCCTGCCGGACGTACTCGGCGTCGCCGCGCACGCCCAGCGGCCGGCCGGTCTCCGGGTCCCGCTGCACGCCGAACTTGGTGGCCAGCACGAAGCGGCTGCGCCGCGGGCCGGCCAGGAAGTCGGCCAGCAGCTCCTCGTTCGCCCCGACGCCGTAGGCGTCCGAGGTGTCGAGGAAGTTCACCCCGCACTGCTCGGCCCGCTCCAGCGCGGCGAGCGACTGCGCGCGGTCGGCCGGGCCGTAGAACTCGCTCATGCCCATGCAGCCCAGGCCGATCGCGGAGACCTGCGGGCCGGACCGGCCGAGCGAGACAGTGCCCAGCGACTGTGTGGTTGCCATGGAATCAGACTCCTCAATTCAGTTCGGTGAGAACCGCCTCCGGGGCTCAGCCCGGGATCGCGGCCGCCTGCCGCTGCGGGCCGGCCGTGCCGCAGTGCACCGTCTCGACGCCCGGGGCGGCGCGCCGCAGCCGGGCCAGCGCCCGGCCGGCCCGCAGCGACTGCAGCGGGGCGAGCAGGTGCCCGCGGTGCCGCCCGGCCACGTACACCCGGCTGACGCGGAGCTCCCCGGCCGACAACGCGCGGTCCAGCGCGACGCCGGCCGGCACCGCCCGGAAGTCCCAGGCCGCCCCGAACGGGGCGACCAGGCGGGCCACCTCGTCGAAGACCACGCAGTCGATCTCCTCGTAGGTGGCCTGCACGTTCGGGATCATCATCTGGGAGAACACCGGGATCCGCGGGCGCTTGTAGACCACCACGAGCGGCAGCCCGGACCAGACCGCCGCCCGGCCCGCCGCGCCGACCGCGGAGTGCGTGCAGCGCTGCTGGTCCACGTAGGCGACCACCTGCACGATCGGCGCGGCCGCGATCGGCGGTGCTGCGCGATCGGTCGTCATGGGCCGGTCACGTCCCCGCCCGCCGTCCGTGCTCTGACAAGTGCCGGCGCAGGATCGCGGCGAACTCGACGGCCCGCTCGTCCGGGAAGTGCAGCCGCGCGCCGGGCAGCTCGACCACGCCGACCGCGCCGGGCAGCAGGCCGCGCAGGAAGTGCGCCCAGGAGACCTCGAAGTGCAGGTCGGCGGCGCCCCAGACGATCAGCGCCGGGGCGGCCAGGGCGCGCAGCCCCGGCTCGGCGCCCAGTAGCTCGGCCGGGTCGAGCCCGGCCAGCAGCCGCTGGAACCAGGCGGCGCCCTGCGGGTTCCCGGCCACCGGGCCGAGGTAGGAGTCGATCATCTCGTCGGTCAGGTAGGCCGGGTCCTCGTAGTTGCTGCCGAGCGAGCGCTCGGACCGGACCAGGGCCCGGTTCTCCAGCAGCTGCGCGCTGGCGGCGACCAGCCGGCCGGCCCGGGCCAGCTCCACGGTGCCGCGGAACAGCTCGTTGGGCAGGTTGTCGTGCGCCTCGCAGTTCGTCAGCGTGAGGGTGTTGATCCGCTCGGGGTGCCGCGAGGCGAAGATCTGCACCACCGCGCCGCCGGTGTCGTTGGACACCACGTCGACCGCGGCCAGGCCGAGCGCGTCGCAGAACGCATTGACGGCTTCGGCGAGGCCGGTGAGCGTCGGGGCGTCGGCGTCCGGCGGGGGGACCGGGCTCCGGCCGTGCGCCGGCAGGTCCAGCGCCAGCAGCCGGTACTCGTCACGCAGCTCGGCGATCAGGTTGCGCCACAGCGCGGCGTTGGTGCCCAGGCCGTGCACCAGCAGCACCGGACGGCCGGATCCCGCCTCCAGGTAGGAGATCTCGCCGGCCGCGGTCTGCACGGTGTTGCGCCACGCGCTGGTCTCAGAGACCTTCATGCGCGCTCACTCCCCCGCCCCGGCCGGCACGGCGGCGGCCGCCGCGGTCACGGCGATCGCGCGCTCGGGGCAGGCCGCCGCGCCGCGCCGGGCCTCGGCGGCCCGGTCGTCGCCGACCTCGAACTCGCCCATCTGGTTCATGCCGCTCTCCTGGTCCACCCGGAACACGCCCGGCACGAGCGCCGCGCACATCCCGTGGCCCATGCACCGGTCCTGGTCGACTCGGACTTCCACTGCCACTGTTCGTCTCCTTACGCTCACATCACGTCGGTTCGGCGGTTCTCAGTCCCAGGTCAGCGCGAGCTTGTGGTAGCCGCGCACGGTGGTGTAGTGCCGGCCGACCCCGTCCTCGCCGTCGACCCGGTAGGCCGGCACGCGGGCGTGCCACTCCTCGACCGCGAGCTTGATCACCCGGCGGGCCACGTGCATGCCGATGCACCGGTGCGGGCCGAGGCCGAAGACCAGCTGCCGGGTCGCGCCGCGCTCGAAGTCGACCTCGTGCGGCCGGTCGAAGGCGGCCGGGTCCATGCCGGACATGCCCCAGGGGATGAGCACCAGGTCGCCCTTGCGGAAGGTGACGCCGTGCCGCTCGACGTCCTGCACGACGACCCGCGCGGTGGCCGAGATCGGGTCCTGCCGGATCAGCTCCTCGATCACCGCCGGGATCTTGTCCGGCTGCGCGGTCACCAGCTCCTGCGCCTCAGGGTGCTGAGCCAGGTACGCGAACACGACGGAGAGCGCGGCCGTGGTGGTGTCGAAGGCGGCGAGCATGTTGGTGAACGCGGCGTTCACCATCTCGTCCTGGGTCGGCGGCCGGCCGTCGAAGCTGGACTTGAGCAGCTGGCTGAACACGTCCCGGCGGCCCTCCACGCCCTCGGCGCGGCGGCGGTCGATCGCGTCGCTGAAGAAGCGCAGCAGCGGCTCGTTCGCGGCATGGATCTCCGCGTCGTTGCGGGCCTTGGGCAGCGCGTTGCGCAGGAAGTCCTTGTACTCCACGATCTCGCGCAGGTATTCGCGCTCGATCCCGAAGGTGATCAGGAAGATCTCGACCGGCAGCCGGGCGAGCACCTCGGAGATGAACTCGCACCGGCCGTTGCCGACCACGGCGTCCATGGTGTCGGCCACGGCCTGCCGGTACTGCGGCGTGAAGTGGTTGACCACGCCCGGGTTGAACAGGTCGGAGAGGGCCTGGCGCCACTTGCGGTGCTCCGTGCCGTCGAGCTGGATCGGGATCGCCTTCTCGGCGAAGACCTGGTGCGCCGGTATGGAGAGCACTGCGTTGGAGAACACCTCGGGGGTGCGCGCGGCCCACTCCATGTCCTCGAACCTGGTCAGGATCCAGTACCCGCCGAGCTCCTCGGAGCGCACGATCGGGGCGTGCGCCTGGATCTCCTCGAACAGCGGGACCGGGTTCTGCTGCAGCCAGGGCTGGTAGACGCTCCAGCGCCGGATCCGCTCGTCCAGCGTGTCCGGCGCGTACGGGCAGCCCGCCGCGGGTCCGGCGGGCTGGACGGCGGCCGCCGCCTCCGGCTCCCGTACCGTCGCGATCGCCTCGGCCATGTTCACTCCCTGAGGACGGATGCGGGGCCGGGCCCCGCGGGACCGCGCTGGCGGCGGCCCTCTCGTCCCACTATCGGGACTCGGCCTAACCGCCCCCTTGGCGCGATCTAAGCCGTGCCGACGGCGAACGCGCTGGTCTGCGGCGCGCCGGAGGGGCAGCAGTACTCTGCTGCGGGTGCCGCGGGGAAAGTCAGGGGCGGATGTCCCGGGTGGCGCCGGAGGCAGCGGAGGCACCGGCGGCACCAGACGCGGCGGGGCCGGCTGCCGCGGCCACCGCCGCGCGCACCGCGGCGACCACGTCCTGCGGCCAGGTCTCCAGGTAGAAGTGCCCGCCGCGGAACTCGCGCAGCGCGAAGCCGGCCGTGGTGTGCCCGCGCCAGGCCAGCGCGTGGGCGCGGTCGGTCAGCGGGTCGGCGCCGGCGTGGAAGACCTCGACCGGGCAGCGCACCGCGGCCTGCGGCACGCAGGTGTAGGTCTCGATCGCGGCGTAGTCGCCGCGCACCGCCGGCAGCGCCGCGCGCAGCATCTCAGGGTCCGCAAACAGGGCGCCGGCGGTGCCGCTGAGCCGTTTGAGCTCGGCCACGATGCCGGCGTCGTCCATCCGGTGCACCGCGCTCGGCGTCGGGACCGAGGGGGCGCGCCGGGCCGAGGCGATCAGCAGCCGCGGCGCCGGGCCGCCGGCCGCCTCCATCCGGCGGGCCACCTCGAAGGCCAGCGACGCGCCCATGCTGTGCCCGAACAGCACCGGCCGGCCGAGGCCCGGCACGTCGGCCAGCGCCTCGCAGACCAGGTCGGCCAGCACGTGCAGGTCGCGCACGACCGGTTCGGCGCGCCGGTCCTGCCGGCCCGGATACTGCACCGCGAGCACCTCGACGGCCGGGGCGAGCATCCGGGAGAGCGGGAAGAAGAACCCTGCGGACCCTCCGGCGTGCGGCAGGCACACCAGCCGGACCGGAGCCTCGGGGGACGGGTGGAAGGCGCGGATCCAGTCCGCGCGGCGGGCCGGCGACCAGACGGTGGACGCGACGGCGGCGGGCACTGCCGTGGTGGGCTCCGCGGTGGCGAGTTCCGCAGTGGTGGGGTCGGCGGCCATCTCAGATCGCCGCCATGGTGTCGAGGCTGTCGTCCGCGACCAGGATCGCCTGATGCAGGTCGCGCATCGCCCGGCCGGGCTCCAGCCCGATCTCGGCCACGATGAGGCTGCGCGCCCGGCGGTAGACCCGCACCGCGTCCGCCTGCCGGTTGGACCGGTAGAGGGCCAGCATCAGCAACTGGTAGAAGGCCTCGTGCAGCGGGTGCTCGGCGATGAGCGAGAACAGCTCGTTCACCGCCTCGCGGTGCCGCCCCGCCTTGACCAGCGCGGTCATCCGCAGCTCCAGGCACTCCAGCCGCGCCTCCTCGAGCCAGAGGGCGAAGCCGGCCACGATCGGGCCGCCCGGCAGGCCGCCGAACGGCGCGTCCCGCCACAGGCTCAGCGCGCGGTCGAAGGCCGCGGCCGCCGCGTTCCAGTCCTGCCGCTCCAGCCGGCGCCGGCCGGCCAGCACGGCGGCCTGGAACTGGTGCAGGTCCAGGTCGCCGTCCTCGAGCTGCAGCGAGTAGCCGGGCGAGCGGGTCTGGATCGGCTTGCGCCCGCCGGAGACGTCGGCCAGGAACTTGCGCAGCTGGCAGACATATACGTACAGCCCGTCGGACGCCCGCCGCGGGGGATCGTCCTCCCACAGCTCGCGCACCAGGACGCCGCTCGGCACGATCTGGTTGGACCGCACCAGCAGCGCGGCCAGCAGCACCTCGGCCTTCTGCGCGCGCAACGTGAACTTCCGGCCGCCGTGGATGATGCGCAGTGGTCCCAGAATCTCGTAGCGCATGGAATTCGCCCTCCGGTAATGCCCGCGGAATGACACGACGGCCCCATTGCCCGCCCCGGCCTCGGTTCCCGTTCCTCGACGCCTGTGCGGGACGCTCCCGGCGCCCCTCCCGGCCGCGCATCCTGTCCCGTCCGGCGCGGCGCGGGTCAAGAGACCAACGCTCTCGCATCAAATCATTCGAGATCTTCATAAGTCCACTGTTATCGCACCCCTGCCGACGTGGCCCGACCCCCAGTACGGCCTGCACGGCGCGTCACGCGGGCTCCCCTGCCCGGCGTCGGCGCAGGTCGGCGGACGGGGTCCCGGATCAGGCGCACCACCGACCCCAGGCGCCGCACCACTGCCCCACGATTGCTCCGCGCACCGCCCACACTCCTTGCGGCCTCCGGCCACGGTCCGCGCCCCAAGCGCCCCCGTATAAATGTCATCTATCTTATGCATCTAAAAGTATGACTTGGCATGTGCGCACCGCTCCGGTAGCCTTCCGCACCCGTGGTCCCAAGGGTATGTACATCGGCGCCGTGCGAACGGATACAGTAGTCTGATTCGAAGACCCCTGCGCCGCCGTTTCCGTGCACGCTACGGCGGATTTCCGGTCTGCGCCCGCTCGCGCGCCGGGCGGGTTCGGCCGAGCCTCCGGACTGCCGCTGCGCCGGGCGCGCCGGGAGCCGGTATGGGGGAAGCGCGGCGCATGCCGGGGCGCTCGCTCCGGTACCGGGGCGCCCTCACACCGCCGCGCGCCCCGCAACCCTCGCCTAACCGGCACTGGTGAGTACCATGCTTACCAAGTGAGGCGATCACAGCAGGAGGCTGGCATCCCGGTCTCCGAGCGGGGACGGTACGGTCCTGTCCGGGCCGAGCGGCCGCGGCGGCCGGATCCCTCACCGACGCAGCCGCCACGCCCGGGGAGATGACGGTGGGATTCTACGCAGCCGCGCAGGGCGTTCCCCGGCCGGCCGAAACGGTGGACAGCGGGTGGGACCGCGGCCCCCGGCAGCGCCGGGGCGGCCCCGTCCAGCCCTTGTATATGACAACTGTGAAGCTCGGCCCCGCACATCGACAGGGTGCCGGCGAAGCGGCATCCGGCGGCCCGCTCAGGCGACCGCTCGAGTCAGGGCACGGACATATGCTTCGTGGCCCGGCCGAGCGGTCGGCGCGATGAGGACGCGACCCGACGGCGAGATCACGGTCATGCTGGTGGACGACCACGCGCTGGTGCGCGAGGGCGTGCGCGAGATCCTGTCCATCGAGCAGGACGTGGTCGTGGTGGCGGAGGCCGCGGACAGCGAGGAGGCGCTGCAGCGCGCGTCCGAGCACCGGCCGGACATCGTGCTGCTCGACGTCGAGATCCCGGGGCGGCAGACCACGGACACGGTGGCCCAGATGCACTCGATCTCGCCGCACACCCGCGTCATCATCCTGAGCATGTACGACGGCCCCGCGCTGCTGCGCCGGCTGATCAGAGAGGGCATCAGCGGCTACCTGCTCAAGAGCGTGGACCGGCACGAGCTGGTGGCCGCCATCCGCACCGTGGCGCAGACGCCGGGCCGGATGGTGCTCTCGGTCTCCGGGGAGACGATGGCGCAGCTGCACGGCAGCACCGAGAAGGTTCTCTCGGCCAAGGAGCTCGCCGTGCTGCGGCTGGTCGCGCAGGCGCTGAGCAACAGCCAGATCGCCACCCGGCTGAACACCACCGAGTCCACCGTGAAGCGGCACCTTCACCGCGTCTTCGTGAAGCTTGACGCCGTCTCGCGGATCGACGCGGTGAACAAGGCGGTCGCCGCCTCCCTCATCGGCGCCACCTCGCACTCACACGGCGGACTGTCCCGCCCCGAACCGCCGCGCCGCTGAGCGCGGCCAAGATCCCAAGCCACGGTCGATCCCGGCGCGCACCGCGCGCCAGGCCGCAGTCCCCGGATCGATCAGCTCCAGATGACCGGTGCCCGGCAGCACGATCAGCTCGCACTGCGGACCGCCCGCAGCGCGCGCGGCTTCGACGTAGCGCTCGCTCATCGAGAAGGGCACTGAATCGTCCTCGGTCCCGTGCACCAGAAGCTGCGGGCAGCCGAGCGGCAGCAGACTGACAGGCGAGGCCTCCCGATAGCGCCCAGGCTCACGCTCAGGCGAGGCCCCGATGAACTCGAAGGCAGCCCCGTCGGACAGCCCCAATCCGTGCGCCAAGCCCAGGTCGCCAACCGCCGCCAGGCCGACGACCAGGCTCGGCAGCAACCTCGGCGCCCCCCACGCCTCGGCGTCCAGCCGCCCGCGCCCCGCCAGCCACAACGCGAGATGGCCGCCGGCCGAATGCCCGATGACCGGCACGCGCCCCACATCGAACCCGTACTCGGCGGCCAGATCGACCAGCACATCGAAGCCGGAGCTCACGTCGCGCAACGTGCCCGGCCAGCCCCCACCACCATCGCCACCGCCGTCGCCCGACCCGCCGACCCTCCGGTATTCGAGGTTCCACACGGTGTACCCCGCGAGCCACAGGTCATCGGCGAGAGCATGCATGATGTCCAGGCGGTAGCGCGCACGCCAGAACCCGCCATGCAGCAGCACGACCGCCGCCGCGCCCGGCCGGAGCCACAGCTCGCCGAACTGGTCCGGCTCGTCCCCATACGGCACCGTCGTGTACGGGCCGTCCGGCACGGTCAGCCTGGCCAGCTCGGGCGGGTACTCGGGATACGCAGAACATTCACTCTCGGTCGCCACCCCGCGATCACCGCACCACTGTTTCCGTGTACTGCGACGAGTCTGACGACTGCCACAGCGCGGGGAAGAAGTGCCGGTCGATCCGCTTGCGCAGATACTCCGCCCCGGCCGTGCCGCCGGTGCCGCGCTGAGTCCCGAGATGCCGCTCGGCAAGCTGAAAGTGGCGCAGCCGCCACGCAGCCGCAAGCGCGTCATACGTGCGCAGGTCCTCGGTGACCGCCTGCACATCCGCACGCCCACCCGCACCCCGCGCCGAGACGACGTCCTGCAACGCGCGCGCCACGTCGGCGGGAGTGCCAGTGCACAAACCCGAGGCGTTGAGCGCGGCAAGGTAGCCGTCCCACAGCGACGGCTCGGCCATACGGCGAGTAAGCCGAAGCCGCTCGTCATCGGTCAGCATGTGGTTCGGCAGCCCCTTCCGACCATCGGCACCAGACAAGATCTCCACCTCCCTATACTGCACCGACTGCATCCCGCTGGCCCGCTCAAGCGCGCCGCGGAAGGCCGCGAACTCCCGCGGAGTCATCTTCTCCAGCAGCTCGATCTGCTCCGCAAACAGCCGCTGCAGGGAGTGCGCACGAGCAAGCGGATGGCGCGCTGCGGCCAACTCGCCGACCAGCAGCTCGTCCCGAGCGGCAGCCAGTGCGTCGAGCAGCAGCTTGAACCAGAGCTCATATACCTGGTGCACGGTGATGAACAGCAGCTCGGCCGAGACCGGCTCCGGCCCGACCGGCTTCTGCAGGTCGAGCAGACTGTCCAGCTGAAGGTACGAGCCATATGTCAGCATTCTGAACCTCCGGGTTCGGATGCGGTCGTGACCCCGGCCGCGGTGGTCCCCCTCGCACTCCCCCCGCCCCGCTCCAGCACCGACACCGATACCGTTGCCGGATCTGGTCCCGATGCCTTCTCCCCCACGCCAAGCAGGTGATGCTCGGCGAACGCATCCACCGCCCCGGGCACATCCAGCACCCCGGCCGACCGGCACATCGCCACCATCCCACGGGCGATCTCCGCCATCCGCCCCGGATCGGCCGCCCCGCCATAGCAGTCGCGCACAACCTGATCGGCATCAGCCTCATCCAGCCCGGCCACCAGCAGCGCGGCGCGCGCAGGCACGGTATCAGCGGTCAGGCAGACATCGACCAACTCGGGCAGCAGCCGTGCCACCCGCGGACGCAGCGCCCGGTCGGTCCCTGCCCACAACTCGTGAAAGAACCCCGAAAAGAACCGATGGTGCCGCCCCTCGTCGCGCGCATGATCACGCAGCACCGTGCGCACCGACTCGTCCAGATCCGGCTCACCCGGCGCCTCATTGAGCACCGCAGTAATCAGCGTCTCGAAGACCACCACCTGCAGCAGCTGGGCAAGCACCGGCTGATCCGGCAGCAACGCACGGCCGGCGAAGGCCAGCCGATCCACAAACCCGCCGAAGTCCCACGCCGGCACCGGCACCGCCGTTGCACAGGCGATCTGGTCGGCCAGGTCCAAGCTATAGAGCGCGTGGTAGCCCTCATCGCAGTACACCTTGAACGCATCCATCCGCATCGACACGGACAGATCCAGCCCGGCCCGACCGTTGGCAATACGCTCGGCGCCGACATTCACCACCCGGGTCTCGAGGTGCGTCGTCGCCATCAAGAACTGATAGAGGTGCAGCTGCACAAGCAGCTCACGACGCGCCTGCGGCAACGCAGCCACGGCCGGATGCCCCACATGCGGCACCAGCCGTGCAGGAAACAGAACCTTCCCATCCCGCGGCCGCAGAAACGAGCGCCGCTCCCCCGACCGCACGCCCGCAGACGAATACCACTGCCCCAACGGCCCCCCGCTCGCAGCCCGCGGCCCGGCCTGCGGCAAAGCGTATGCACCTGGTTCTGCAGTTCGCATCAGACGAACGCCCCTCTGGACGGTCCGGTCGACGGCAGCCTCACACGGCGCCTTGGTCCGTTCCAGGGTTTCCCGGTCCTCTTAAGCGCATCTATCCCGAACCTTGGCCGCACAGCCCCACTACACGACCACCACCGCCGTCCAACGCCCCCGCCACCACGGCATCGCAATTCCCCCGCCCCCAGCTCCGGTCCGACCCACTCTCGACAGGGGTCTGCTCCCAAAGGGCCGGGTAGTCGGATCGCCCCACCACTCATAGGCTCACCGCGGGCCGCCTCTATCACGAGGGCGCGGCGGCGACTTATGCCAGCACGAATTGCTTACTAAGTATATATGATCCTTGCTGCTTGTGATCTCGCACTCAGATCAAAGTCAAGGTCAACGGCAGCATTGACGGGAAGATCAACTACGGCCTCCGGCGGACCCTCTCCGGAGAGGGGAGGGGCGGGCGGGTCCGGGGTGTGTGGGTTGGGTCCGGGTCTGGTGGGTCGGGCGGGTGCGCTGAGGTGGGGTGGGGTGAAGCAGATTTTTGCCGCGGAGGCTGGGAAGTGTCGGGGGTCGGCTGGTGATCCGGTGCGATGCGGCGATGCGGGGGATTTTTACATCGGGTCGCGATGCCGTACTGCGCTACGCCACTACGGCGCCGCGTCGCGCTCTAGTTTCTCTAGCTGAGCAACGAATCGGGTGTTCGGGAAGTTCCTGGAATTATCCGCTACTTCTTATGGAAAAGCATTGTTTATATGGTCGTTGTGCTGATATACTGGAGGTAGCCGGGACGGGAAGACACAACGGGATCGATGCACGGAGCACAAGATGACGCAGCCCCACCAGAACGGTGATCAACAGGAATCACCGACCCGCCAGGATGCCGCGCAGGCGCCGGCCACCATCACGGCCGCGTTGGAGCTGCAGCGCGCGGCGGTGGCGGGAGTGTTGGCTCAGGATCCTGCCGCCAGGCCGGATCTGCTGGCGCTGGCCAGCACCGTCGATGCGATGACGCGCACCGCCCACGGAATGCTGATGCAGGTCATCGCGCGCATCGATCAGATCAAGGCAGTACGCGGCGAGGTAGCGACCTGGCTGACCGCACAGCTGGGCTACTCCCCGGGACGGGCCCGGGGTCTGGCCTCGGATGCGCGGCGACTGCGGGAACTGCCGGAAGTCACCGAGCAGCTGACCTGCGGGGCGCTGCCGGTCGGCGCGGAGCGGGTGCTGGCCCGCGCCGCGCAGGCCGCCGTCAACACCGAGCGCGATACCGCCGAGAGCGTGGCCGACACGCTGGAGATCCTGCAGCGCGACGGAATGCAGGCCGCCGAACGCGAAGTGCGCCACCTGGAGCACA
Organism: Actinocrinis sp.; assembly: GCA_036501535.1. GTDB lineage: Bacteria > Actinomycetota > Actinomycetes > Streptomycetales > Catenulisporaceae > DASYAE01. The sequence goes on from DASYAE010000226.1 coordinate 15,524, forward strand.
CAGTGCAGCCCGGCAAGGCCGAACACGACCGCGCCCGCCAGCGCACCGCCAGCTTCCTACGCCTGAGCACCTGCGAATCCGGGATGCTGCGCCTCGACGCGCTGCTCGATATCGAACGCGGCACCGTGGTGCGCGCCGCACTCGACACCCTGACCTCCACCTGGCTACGCGAACGCCAATACGACCACACCACCCCGGTGCCCGACGACGTGCACTCCACCGAACAGCTCAACGCCGAAGCACTTTTCCGCATGGCGCAGGTGCTGCTGAGCGCCAGCGACGCGCAGCGCGCCGAGCGCACGGCTGGCACGGTCCTGTTCTACGGCCCGGAACCCGGATCGACACCGGTGCAAGAATCTGCCGCATCGTCAGATCCCGCCCTGGATGCAGCACCTGTCCTCCCGCCGGTTCCGGACGGCTGCCTGGAGACCTGCTACGGCCAGCTGGTTCCCGCCACCCCCATCGTGCGGAAATCCGCCGCACTGCACCTGACGCTCACCCCGACCGGCGACCCGCTCACCCTCGACGGCCAGCCGATCGACCAGAACCCCGATGCGCGCCTGGCCAGCCGGGCCCAACACATCGCCCTGGACTTCCTGCACCGCACCTGTACCGAGCCGGGCTGCTCGAGACCCGCCGTGTGGTCGCTCCATGCTCACCAGAAGATCCCGTATTCGGCAGGCGGACCCACCACACTGCCCAACATGACATCACTGTGTTCGGAGCACCACGTCCTGACCCATGAGCGCGATGCCAGGTGAGGTAAATATTTGCCGCACCCGCCAGAGCGAACCGGGCCGCCGTCCCTTGCCGGGCGCAGCCCGCCACTCGGGTGAGGGCGGGGGCTCTCTGCGTCGGGCAGGCGTAGCCCGCATCAGCTTTCTGTTGGGGGCGCAAACAGCTTCTCCGTTTGCGCCCCCAACAGAAAGCTGATACGCCTTCCGGTGACCGACGCAGAGAGCCACCGACCGACCCACCCACACCCAACGAAACCCCAGCTCAACCCACCCAACCCCCGCCCCCAATCTCCGCGGAGGGCCCGCCGGAGGCACGCCGTTGATCTTCCAGTCAACGTCACGCCTTTGAGTTCGAGAGTCCTCGCTCGCGCCATCAGGCCCCGGACAGGAACTCGGCGAGGCCGGCGGCGAGCCGCCAGGGGTCGTCCGCGCCGCACAGCTCTCTGATGGAGTGCATGCCGAGCGAGGGGATGCCGACGTCGAAGGTCGGGATGCCCAGCCGGGCGGCGGTCAGCGGGCCGATCGTGGTGCCGCAGCGCACGTCGTTGCGGGAGACGAAGTCCTGGACGGGCACCCCGGCGGCGGCGCAGGCGCGCAGCCATACCGCGCGGGTCGCGCCGTCTGTCGCGTAGTGCTGATTCGCGTTGAGCTTCAGGGCCGGGCCGCCGTTGATCCGCGGGCGGTGGTCCGGGTCGTGCTTCTCCGGGTAGTTCGGGTGCACCGCGTGGGCCAGGTCGGCCGAGCCGACCGACGAGCCGGCGAAGGCGCGGGCCCGGGCCTCCACGCCGCCGCCACGCACCTCGACGAGCCGGGAGAGCACCGTCTCCACGAACGGGCCGGAGGCGCCGGAGGCCGAGATCGAGCCGGTCTCCTCGTGGTCGAGTGCTGCGATGACCGGGATGGGGGGCTGTGCGGCGGCGTCGGCGTCGGCGTTGGCGTTGGCGGCTCTCTGTGCGGCGTCGATCAGGGCGGCGACACCGGCGTGGACCGAGCTGAGATTGTCCAGCCGGGACGAGGCGACCAGCTCCCGGTCGCGCCCGAGGTAGGTCGGGGCGGCCACGTCATAGGGCATCAGGTCCCAGCCGACGACCTGGCCGACCGGCACGCTCGCCTCGGCGGCCAGGAACTCGGCCAAGTCGCCGCGCTCGGGCCGGCCCAGGCCCCAGACCGGCATCAGCTGGGTCTGCGGGTTGAACCTGGCCGACTGGTTCACCTCCCGGTCCAGGTGGATGGCCAGCAGCGGGATGCGCAGCAGCGGCCGGCCGGCGGTCACCAGGGTCTCGGTGCCGTCCCGTAGCACCAGCCGGCCGGCCAGCCCGAGGTCGCGGTCGGTCCACGAGGCGTAGATCGGGGCGCCGTAGACCTCGACCGCGACCTGGCGCCAGCCCTCGCCGCCGGTGTCCGGCGCCGGCTTTACCCGGAAGCCGGGGGAGTCGGTGTGCGAGGCGGCGATCCGGAAGGGGCGCCAGGCCGGCGCGTCCGGCGGCAAGTACCAGGCGATCAGTGAGCCGTCGCGCACCGCGTAGCGGCCGCCGGGCTCGGCGTCCCAGGCGGCGGTCTCCTCGACCCGTCGGAATCCGGCGCCCTCGAGCCGCGCCGCCGCCTCGGCCACCGCGTGGTACTGGCTGGGCGAGGCGGCGATGTACGCCATCAGGTCATCGGTGTGCGTCCGATCGAAGGTCATGGCGCACAGATTACGACGAACCGCTCAGCGGCCTGCCGCCGCGGGTGGCGCGTCGCCCACGGCGGCACCGTAGCGGGTTGTGTCAGGTGATCCGCCGGCTGTAGACCGTCTTGGACCGCGTCAGCAGGACCGCGCCGAGCACGGTGGCCAGCGGGACGACGATCACGGCGACGGCGATGCTGAGCCAGGGCACGGCGAAGGGCTCGCCCACGGCGGCCGCCACCTGGATTCCCGTCCTGCCGAGCATCGGGGGTTCGAGGCCGGTCCCCTGGTTCGAGGTGCCGTTGACCACCCTGACCATCATCGCGGCCGCGGCGAAGCCGATCGGCACGCCGATCAGGGCGCCCAGACCGGTGATCACCAGCACGGTGGACCCGGCCACGATCCGGCGGGTCGCCGGGGCGGCGCCGACCGCGTCGAGGGTCTCCAGGTCGGCCCGCGCGTCGGTGATGGCCAGGCCGGTGGCGATCGCCGCGGCCCCGACGGTGAGGAGCGCCGCGAGCGCGAGTACGGCCAGCACGATCGTGCTCAGATTGCTCTGGTAGCCGGTGGCCACCACCAGGCCGCTCTTCAGGCCGTCCGCAGCGAGAATCTGGTCTGCCTGCGCCTCCTGGTTCGCGGTGATGTGCGAGGTGAGGTCGATGACCAGGGTCTGTCTGCCGCTGGAGGTCAGCCCGAGTTTCTTCGCCGCGGCCGGGGAGATCCAGACGCCCGGGTCGGGGACTGCGGCAGGGCTCTCATAGACCGCCGGGAGGGTGATGCGCTCGGGCGGGACGCCGGCCGCGTCGATCTGATCGGCCGTCAGTTGGGCCCGGCCGCCGGAGACCACGCCGGTGTCGAAGACCACGATCCCGCCGCTGTCGAGGGCGGAGGCGGCCGCCGCGTCGGTGATACCGGTGACCTGCTTGAACAACGCCGCATCGCCGATCAGCACGCCCTCGCTGTCGGACGGCTGGACGTCGGAGAGCACGTCGCAGCCGCCGTCGCGGATCTGGTTGGCGGGGGCGGAGCCGGGGGCGGTCACCTGGTCGACGGGGCCCAGGCTCGGACAGCTCTGGCCGGGGCCGAGCAGGGCGAGGTGCCAGAGCGGTTTTCCGGAGACGTTATCCTCGCCGTCGGTGTTCACCGCCTGCGTGGTGAAGTGGTCGGCGGCCGGGAGGACGCCGGAGAGCTGCTTGACGAGGGCCGCGGCCTGCGCCGATCCGGTGACTTGGACGGCGACTTGATCCGAACGCAGCGGCGGCTTGTACTCGGTGCCCTGCTGCGCGATATAGCTGGTACCCCAGATGGCGGCGGCCACCGCGCCGGCGACCGCGGCGAACATGGCGGCGACCGCGGGCGTGGTGCGGCCGGTGTGCCGAGCGCCGTCCCGCAGGGCGAGCCGCGGGCCGAGCGGGAGCATGCGCCCTGCGAAGGCCGCGAGGTGCAGGAGGACCGGCGTGCACATGATCGCGCCGATCTCCAGCAGGGCGAGTCCCCCGATGACTATCGCGAGATCGGCCCCATAGCTGCCCCCGCCGCCGAACAGGTTCAGGCCGATTCCGGCTGGCCTATTCGTCGAGTCGGCTGTGGATATCGCGTGGGCGGTGCCATAAGCCGCCGCACCGATACCCGCGGCGACCATCGCGAGACCGCCGAGCGGCAGCTTCCACCGGCGGCCACGCACGACCCGGCGGTCCAGCAGGGTGCTGAGGATGTCCTGACGGCTGACCGACCGGGCCGGGACGAGGGCGCAGGCCAGCCCGATCAGGACGGCCAGCACGGCGGCCCCGCCGATCTGCAGGGGGCTGACGGTCAGCGCGCCGGACAGCCGGTCGGAGAAGTGCCAGGCGAAGCCCAGGCCCGCGGCGCCCGCGGCGATGCCGAGGCCGGTGCCGAGCACTGCTCCCACCGCGCCGAGCACGATCCCCTCGGCCAGCACCATCCGCCGCAGCTGTCTGCGATCCGCGCCGGCCGAGCCGATCAGCGCGTACTCCCGGCGCCGCCGCCTGGCACCGACCGCGAAGGCGGGGCCGGCCAGCAGCACCGCCTCGAGCAGCGTCATGCCGACGGCGATCGCCGCCACCGCGTAGGTCGCCTCCTGCCCGCTGAACGGGTTGTAGCCCGGTTCCGCTCCCACCAACTGCTGCTCGGCCGAGTAATAAGGGACGTGTGACGCCGGCGGGGGATTCTCGGCGACCTCGCGCGACACCACGACGTAGCCGCCCTTGTTCAGCGCCTCGACCTGGCTCCAGGACACCCCGCCCGGATTGATGACGTAGTCCCCGACCAGGCCCGCACCGGCGGCGGCCGGCGCAGAGGGTAGCGTGACGGCGGTGGTGTCGTGCACGGAGTTCGGCTCGCGCACGATGCCGACCACGGTGAACCGCGCGTCCCGGCCGCTCGCGGCGGATCTCGCCGCGAGCGTGACGCTGGAGCCGACCGAGGCGCCGAGCTGCTGCGCGGCCGACTCGGTCAGCACGACCTCCGAGGCGCTGTGCGGCATCCGACCCGCCGTCAGATCGTAGAGGCCGGCGGTCGCGGGGTTGTCGAGAGCGAGCTGGTCGTAGTTCAGGAAGGCGTAGCCGCCCAGGCCCTGCATCTCGGCGTCCGGCGCCGTCGTCGAGGGCAGCAGGGTGGCGTGCGGCAGCGTCTTCTTCAGAATCGCCGTGCTCTGCGCCGCGGTGAGCCCGTTGGTGGGAGTGACGATCGTGCTGCCTGCGAGTTTTCCGCTGGCCCGGGCACTGGCGATGGCCTTCGCGACCAAGGGGTCGACGTTCTGCGGATCGAGGCTCGGCGTCTGGTCGATGGCGATCGGCATTGCCGGGTCGAGGAAGGCGTCGCTCGCGCCGAGGTCCCGGTTTGCCTGTTCGGCGACGGTCAGCCGGTCGCTGTTGACGATCGTGTCGGCGGCCACCACTCCGAAGGTGGGCAGCGCGAGCATCAGCGCGACCAGGATGCTGCGCACCTTGTGCATCCGGGCCTCGCGCCGGGCGATGCGCAGCGCCGCGCGCCACGAGCCCGCCCATCCGAACTCAGCGCTCACTGTGCTGCCGCCCCTGGGGCCACGGCCGCGAGCCCCGAAGCGTCCGCTCCGACCGTGTCGACGATCTTCCCGTCGCGCAGAAACACCGTGCGATCCGCATAGGCCGCGTAGCGCGCCTCATGCGTGACCAGGATTCCGGCCGCGCCCGCGTCGCACCGGGCCCGCAGCACCGTGAGCACCGCCTCAGAGGTCTTCGAGTCGAGCGCGCCGGTCGGCTCGTCGGCGAGCACCAGGCGGCGCCGGCCGATCAGGGCCCTGGCGATCGCGGTGCGCTGGCGCTGCCCGCCGGACATCTCGTCCGGGAACCGGTCGCCGAGCCCGTCCAGGCCCACCTCGGCCAGCGCCTTCTCGGCCTTGCGGCGGGCCTTGCCGATACGCATCCCGTTCAGCTCAAGGGGCAGCGCCACGTTCTCCGCCGCGGTCAGCGCCGGGACCAGGTTGTAGTCCTGGAATACGTAGCCGATGCTGGTGCGCCGCAGCTTGGCCAGCCTGCGCTTGTTCAGGCCGGCCAGATATACACCCTCGACCACCACGTTGCCCGAAGACGGCGAGTCCAGCCCGCCGGCCAGCGACAGCAGAGTGGTCTTGCCGGACCCGCTGGGGCCCATCACCGCGACGAGCTCGCCCGCGGCCACGTCGAGCGAGACGCCGACCAGGGCGCACACCTCGGTCTCCCCGGCCCCGTACACCCGGGTCAGGTCGCGCAGACTCACCACGGGACCTACTGGTTCCTTCGACATACCTGCTCCTCCACATGGTCCAGCCAGCGGATCTCCGCCTCTGCCTGGAAGATCTGCGCCTCGACGACCAGGGCCCAGGCCAGGTGCGCCGGGCCGGCGCGCAGTTTGCGCCGGGTCATCTCCTGCATCGCGGCCTGGACGTGGCCGCGCTGTGCTTGGACGAGGGCCGCCACGTCCACGCCGGGCACGGTGACGGCGAGGGCGAGCTTCATGGCCAGCTCGTCGCGGGGCCGCTCGTCCAACGTGATCGGCCGGGCGAACCAGTCGGCCAGTTCGCCCGCCCCCGATTCGGTGATCTCGTAGACGACGTGCCCTTCCGGATCCTCGCCGGTCTTCGCGACCAGCCCGTCCCGCTCCAGCCGGCCGAGCGTGGTGTAGATCTGGCCGATGTTGACCGGCCACGCAGACCCGGTGGCCTCCTCGAACGCGGCGCGCAGCTGGTAGCCGTATCCGGGCTGATCACGCAGCAGCGCGAGGATGCCGTGCTTAATCGACATCGGCGGCTGCCTGTGCGGCGGGTGGCTGCTCCGAACGGTCGTGCATACCAAGTATGTATACCCGGTATGCACGTAAGCTGCAAGAGCAGGGGCCGGGCTCGACGACCCCCGGGCCCGGCCCCTGCGCCCGGCGCTCGGACGGCCCGTCAGATCGCCGGATCTCCGGACGGGCAGACGCCCGGAAGACCAGTCAGATCCAGCGCGCGCGAGAGGCGGCCGCCGATGAAGGCGATCCAGATCCCGGAACCCGGCGGGCCCGAGGCCCTGGTGTGGTCGGACGCACCCGATCCCGGGGCCGGTGCGGGCGAGGTGGTGATCGAGATCGCCGCCTCCGCGGTGAACCGCGCGGACCTGTTGCAGCGTCAGGGCCACTACGACCCGCCGCCCGGCGCCAGCAGCGTGCCCGGCCTGGAGTGCTCCGGCCGGATCGCCGAACTCGGCGCCGGGGTGTCCGGCTGGGCGGTCGGCGACGAGGTCTGCGCGCTGCTGTCCGGGGGCGGTTACGCCGAACGCGTGGCGGTGCCGGCCGGGCAGGTGCTGCCGGTGCCGGACGGGATCGGCCTGGTCGAGGCCGCCGGCCTGCCGGAGGCGGTCTGCACGGTCTGGTCGAACATCTTCATGGGCGCCGGCCTGCAGCAGCGCGAGACGCTCCTGGTGCACGGCGGTGCGGGCGGCGTCGGCACCACCGCGATCCAGCTGGCCAAGGCACTCGGCGCGCGGGTCGTCGCGACGGCCGGCTCGCCGGAGAAGACGGCCCGCTGCCTCGAGCTGGGCGCGGACGCGGCGATCGACTACCACGCCGAGGACTTCGTGAAGCGGGTGCACGAGATCACCGACGGCCACGGCGCTGACGTCATCCTGGACGTGATGGGCGCGTCGTATCTGGACCGGAATCTCGACGCGCTGGCCATCTCGGGGCGGCTCGTCGTGGTAGGCATGCAGGGCGGGCGTAAGGCCGAACTCGACCTCGGCAAGATGATGGCCAAGCGGTGCGCGATCCTGTCCACGACGCTGCGGGCCAGGCCGGTGGACGAGAAGTCGGCGATCGTCGCGTCGGTGCGCCAGCACGTCTGGCCGCTGGTCGCGGACGGCAAGCTGACGGTGGTCGTGGAACGGGTGGTGCCGATGGCGCAGGCCGCCGACGCGCACCGGGCGATCGAGGCCGGCGCGCATGTCGGCAAGGTCGTGCTGGTCAACTGAGCCGCGCCGAGTCGGGCCCTCGTATGTCGGGCCGGGTAGGTAGAGTGCTGTTGATCGCCGGATGACGGACGACCGGAGGACGCAGGGACGATGGGTGTGCGAAGCGAGCAGTACCAGGACCAGCCAGGCCTGCCCGGGGTGGTGCACGTCTCGGAACAGGCGCAGTTCCCCACGGCCCGCTACGTAGTCGTGGGCCAGGACGGGCGGCCGGTCCAAGGGGAGCCGATGGAGGACCCGGACTCGGAGCTCGCGCACGGCGGCGAGGACCCGGCCAGCGTGGCCGAGATGGTCGAGCAGCCGGCGAAGGTCATGCGGATCGGCTCGATGATCAAACAGCTGCTCGAGGAGGTCCGGGCGGCGCCGCTGGACGAGGCCAGCCGGGTCCGGCTCAAGGAGATCCACAAGTCGTCCATCGCCGAGCTGGAGAAGGGCCTGGCCCCGGAGCTGATCAGCGAGCTGGAGCGGCTCTCGCTGCCGTTCGCCGAGGACGGCGTGCCGAGCGAGGCGGAGCTGCGGATCGCCCAGGCCCAGCTGGTCGGCTGGCTGGAGGGCCTGTTCCACGGCATCCAGACGGCGCTGTTCGCCCAGCAGATGGCGGCCCGGGCGCAGCTGGAGCAGATGCGCCGCGCGCTGCCCCCGGGCGCGTCGGCCGACATGCCGCAACGGCCCGATTCGGGGGCGTCGGGGCCGTACCTGTAGCCGCTGTAGCCGCGCCTTCGGCTCTGGAACTCGAACTAACGCACTGTGGGGCCGTCCCGGTCGGGACGGCCCCACAGTGCGTATCGGGTCCTGTGCCGGACTATTCGGCGTCGAAATCCCAGCGGGTCTGACCGAACGGCTCGCCCTTGCTGAAGCCCCACGCCTCCGCCGGCGCCACCTCGAAGACGATCGCGCCGCCGGGCCCGTTGAACGTGTCGTCGTCGGCGAGCCTGAAGGCCCAGGGCTCGCCATATTTCTCGCGGTAGGTGTCCGCGATCCGCTGCAGCAGCGCCCGGTCCCGCACCTGGACGGCCTCGCCGTGCAGGACGATGTCGAAGCCGTCCGCCCAGGCGTTGCAGCCGGTGATCACCGCGCAGTGCGGATCGGCCGCGATGTTCTTCGCCTTCCGCTCGCCGGGACCGGTGGAGAAGTAGAACGCGCCGTCCAGCCAGACCGCCACCACCGGGGTGACGTGCAGCCGTCCGTTCGGCCGAATGGTGGACACCCAGAACAGTTCCGCCTGCTCCAGCCTGGCGCGCGCGTCCGGCCAAGGCGTCGCCTTGGCGTCCTTGTCGCTGTAAACCGTGTCGAGCCTGGTCTTCGGCGAACGCTCGGTCATGGTCTTCGTCCCTTCCTCAGAGCCTGCGATCCAGTACGACCTTCGCCCGCTCAGACGAACGGCGCAGCCCGAACTCATCGCGCGGCGCCAGTGGGACGGTCCGCGGCCGCATCAGGGTTCGTTCGAAAATTTGTTCGACAGTGTGGCCGGATCGCAGTACAATGACCCCGCGGTTCAGGGAGGCGCCACACCGCGGGGGATCAATCGGCTTCAGTGGGCGCGCGCCGTCGTCCGGCCGCGCGCTGCGCGCTTCGGTCCGCTCTCGGGACAAGCGCAGCGGGTTCCCGTTCGTTGTCATGTTCCTGCGAACGATGGGTCCTGATGTGAAGCTGAATCAGAGCTTGATCCACGCCCGCGCCCACCACAAGTCCGCGGCGCTGACCCGCGTCGGCGCGGCGGCCGCGCTGGCTGTCGCCGGCGTGGCCGTCTCGGCGTCCGCCGCCGAGTCGGCGACGTCCCCGTCCTACGCCTACGTCGCGGCCGGAGAGGTCGACGCGATCGACCTGGCGACCGGCACGGTGGCCGCGACCATCTTCAACCAGGCCGACGAGGTGATCCTCAACCAGGCCGGCACCGAGGCGTTCAGCGCCAACCAGACGGACACCGTGTCGGTGATCGACACCGGCACGAACACGGTCACCGCAACGCTCAGCGTCGGCGGGACGCCCACCGCGCTCGCGATCAGCCCCGACGGCTCGACGGTGTACGTCTCCTACTTCACCTCGACCGCCGGCGGCATCGAGGAGATCGACACGGCGACCGACACCGTCGCCGCGAACATCGCTCTCGGCTTCTTCCCCTACACCATCGCCCTGAGCCCGTCGGGCACGACGCTGTACGCGGGCGACGGAACGCACTTCGCCGTCGACGCCCTCGACCTCGCCTCCGGTTCGGTCGTCGCGTCCGTCCCGACCGGCGGTGACAACGCCCCGGAGAGCCTCGCGGTCAGCCCGGACGGGTCGACGGTCTACTCGGAGAACTACGACGTGTCCGGCGGCAGCAGCACGGTGACCGTGATCGACGCCGGGACCGACACGGTGACCGACTCGATCGCGGGAATCGGGGACTTCGGGCAGGTCGCCGTCGATCCCGGCGGCGGCCTCGTCTACGTGGCGCAGTCGGTCGCCGACTCCGTCACCGTCCTCGACGCGGCCACCGACACGGTCGCCGACGTCATCACCGGCGTCGGGCCGCTGCCGACCTCCGTCGCCTTCGCCGGGGACGGCAGCGTGGCGTATGTCGGCTCCGGGGCCGGGCTCTTCGAGATCGACACCCTGACCGACACGATCGTCGGCACCGCCCAGGCCGATTCGGGCGTGGGCTCCATCGCGCTCCCGCAGACCGCCACGCCGACGAGCACGACGATCACCGCGTCCCCGTCCGGCACCGCTGATCAGGGCTCGGCGGTCACGCTCACCGCGACCGAGACCCCGGCCACAGCCGGCACGATCCAGTTCTACGACGGCGAGACGGCTCTCGGCAGCCCGGTCGCCGTGGACGACACGGGCACCGCCAGCTACAGCACCGCCGGCCTGGCCCTCGGGTCACACTCGTTCGCCGCGGCCTTCATCCCGAGTTCCACCGCGGTCTCCGCCTCCGCCTCGCCCGCGGCAGCCCTGCAGATCGTCCAGCCGCCGCTCACAATCGACCAGACCGTGATCCGTAACGGCAGCGGCATCGTGACCACCGCGCCGTTCAGCACCGCCGGTCCGCGCCTGCTGATCGCCTTCACCAGCAGCGACGGCCCCAGCTCGTCGCAGAGCACGACAGTCACCGGCGCGGGCCTGACCTGGACCCTGATCCAGCGCTCCGACACCCGGGGCGGCACCGCCGAGACGATAGCCCGCACCGTCGCCTCTGGGCAGACTCTCGACAGCCAGTGGGTCGACCCCAAGCACGCGGACACCTTTTGGGTCCAGAACCCGGGCGGCCCCACCGCGCAGGCCGGCACGAGCGTGACGATCTCAGACACCGCTCCGACGAAGGACATGTGGAACATGGCCGCCGTGGAGATTCTCCCGACCGCCTAAAGACGTCAAGCACAGCTGATATGCAGTGAGAAACGCCGGGCGGTGATCCTCCTTCGGACGAGGGTTATCGCCCGGCGCCGTGCTTGATAAAGGGCGCGTCACGAGTGAACTCGTGGAAGCCGACGCCGAGATAGAGACCACGCGCTGCCGGAAAGGCCGGGGCGCCGACGCAGGCGACTGTCATCCGGGTCGCGCCGGCCGCGCGCGCCTTGTACATGCCGTGGAGCAGCAGGGCGGTGCCGAGGCCCTGGCGGCGGTAGTCGCGGTGGGTGCCGACGGGTTCGAACTCGGCGGAGCGGTTCTGCTCGTCGAGCCACATGATCGTGGAGGCGACGTGGGTTCCGTCCGGCGCCTCCAGCAGGACGTGCAGATCCTCGCGGTAGGACCAGTTCTCGCGTACGCCTTCGAATGCGCGCTCGGTGAAACTCGACGGGTACCAGGCTTCCTGATGGGCTTTCACCGCGGCGGCGGGGCCGACCTCGCCGGCCGTGCGGAAGCGGAAGCCGGGCGGCGGGGCCGGCTCGTCGATGTCGGTCAGGTCGCGGGCGTTGTACTGGTGCCAGTGGCCGGTGTCGCCGGCGTCCTTCTCGTCGAACTGATAGCCGTGCGCGGCGAGGCGGCTGTGCGAGTCCTTGTTCACGGCCGTGGAAATGATGATGTGGTCGGCCTGCGGCGCCTCGGTGTCGAACCACTCGATGATCTCGTCGAGGACTTCGGGGCGCTCCGGGTGCGTCTGCCAGGCCATGGAGGCCTCGCCGACCTCCTTGTCCTTCCCGTCGGTGCGCGCGAGCCGGAAGGGGAGCTGGATCCAGCCCCAGCCGATCACCCGGCCGCCGTCGAACCAGAGCCGGTGCCGCCAGGTGTCGCCGCGGTCGGCGAGGCCCTTGCCCCAGGTCCAGGCCAGCTCGCCGTAGGTCGCGTCCGCGTTGGCCAGCTCCGGCCGCAGCGCATCGACCTCCTGTGCGAGGCCCTGCATGAGCCGCACGTTCTGCGGGCTGATCTCGCCCGTGCCGGGACTCTCCGCGCTGTTCATGACCGTCCGCCTCTGCTGCTCGCCGCTCTAGGCCGCCGGGCAGTCTGCCGCGAGCGTGGCGAGTCGGTCGACTGGTTTTCCGGGGCCGAGCAGGCGGCCGACACCGCCGACCCGATCTGACGGGCCGTCAGTGGTGCCTCAGCCGTGCCTCAGCCATGCGTCGGCCTGTTCGCGCGCGGGCCGAACACCGCCGCGGCCAGGGCGGTCAGGTCCGGGTCGTCGCGCTCGGCGGTTCCCGCGGCCAGCTTCGGCGGCACGTTCAGCGCGGTGCCGACCACCTCGGCCATCAGGTCGGCCTCGGCACCGTTCGGCGCCTCGTCCCGATCGTGGTCGCGGTCCTGATCCCGGGACCGCGGCGACGGCGGCGGCACAGCGCGCTGCTTCGCCGGGAAAACCTGCCCGTCCTGCTGCGCGGCCCGCTCTCGCCCGCCGCGCCCGTCGGCCGGGTTCTGGTCGTAGAACCCCGATCCCGGGCCCGATGCCGATCCCTGGCCCGGGATCGGCGATCCGGCGTGCCGCGCGGCCGGGGCCGCGTCGTGCGCCGGATCGACCGCGCCTCGGGCCGCCCGGCCGCCGGTCCGCGGCCGCGCGACGCGCTCCGCCATCTGCACGCCGGTCGCGATCCGCTGCACCGTAGCCTGGTCCACGAAGGGCTGCGGGAAGGCCGGGGCCAGGCCGCCGGTCAGGGCCAGCTGCTCGGCCGCGTTGGCCTCCGAGGTCTCCGTCATCGCCCGATCGGTGTAGACCAGCGGCCGCTCGATCTCGGTGACGATGTGCTTGACCACCTGCACGTCGCCGTTGACGTCCCAGACCGCGATGCCGGGCGAGAGGGTCGGGATGATCTCGACCGCCCAGCGCGGCAGGCCGAGCACCCGGCCGGTGGCCCGCGCCTCGTCCGTCTTCTGCATGTAGATCGTGCGGGTCGAGGCCATCTTGAGGATCGCCGCGGCCTCCTTCGCCGCCGCGCCGTCGACCACATCGGACAGGTGGTGCACCACCGCGACGAAGGACAGGCCGAGCCGGCGGCCGAACTTCAGCAGCCGCTGGAAGAGCTGCGCCACCGACGGCGAGTTGATGATGTGCCAGGCCTCCTCGACCAGGAAGATGCGCTTCCTGCGGTCCGGCCGGATCCAGGTGTGCTCGAGCCAGACCCCGACGATGGCCATCAGGATCGGCATCGCGATCGAGTTGCGGTCGATGGTGGACAGGTCGAACACGATCAGCGGGGCGTCAAGGTCGATGCCGTGCGTGGTCGGCCCGTCGAACATGCCGGCCAGGTCGCCGTCCACCAGCCGGTCGAGCACCAGCGCGACGTCGAGGCCCCAGTCCCGCACGTCGTCGAGCGCGACGTTCATCTCCTCGGCGGCGGACTGCTTGGGCTCGCGCAGCGCCTCGACGACCTCGCGCAGTATCGGCTGCACCCGGGCCCGCAGCGCCTGCTCGCGCACGGTCGCGTGGGCCGCCTTGAGCGCGTAGCCGGAGCGCTCGTCGAGGCCATGGCCGAGGGCGACCTCGATGATGGTGCGCAGCAGGGCCAGCTGGCCGGTCATGGTGATCGCCGGGTCCAGCGGGTTGAGCCGGATGCCGGTGCCGCCGCGCTGGTGCGGGTCCAGCCGGATCGGGGTGACGCCGAGCGCGCGCGCTATGAGGCTCCACTCGCCGACGCCGTCCTCGCCCTGCGCGTCGAGCACGACCACCTGGCGGTCCTTGAACCGCAGCTGGCGCAGCACGTAGGTCTTCTCCAGCGAGGACTTGCCGTTGCCGGACTCGCCGAGCACCAGCCAGTGCGGCGCGGGCAGCTGCTGGCCGTACAGCTGGAAGGGGTCGTACACGTAGCCCTTGCCGCTGTAGACCTCCCGGCCGATGATCACCCCGGAGTCGCCGAGGCCGGGCGCCGAGGTCGGCAGGTAGATCGCCTCGGCCTGGTTCGAGGAGGTGCGCACTGGCAGCCGCGCGGTCTCCTTGCGGCCGAACACGATCGAGGTGAACGCCTCGCTCAGCAGGTCCGTCACGCCGCCCTTGCCGGCCATCAGGCCACCTCCGCCTTTACTTCGTAATCCCCGGACCGGCCCGCCGTCACACCCGGCACCGCCGCGCCCCTCATCGGCCCGCCCCTCATCGGCGCAGTCCCGTCGCGAAGGGCAGGGTGTTGACGAACGACCGGTGGTGCTCCCGGTCGCACCACTCGAGTTTGAGGAAGGACTTGCCGGCCGAGGCGCGGATGGTGCGCTTGTCCCGGGCCAGCGCCTCGGGGGTGCGCGAGGAGACGGTGATGTAGCCGACCAGGTTGACCCCGGAGGCGCCGCCGGCCAGGTCCTCGCCGCGCAGGTCGACCCGGGAGGAGTGGGCCCGCTCGCGCGGGTCGTCGATCCGGCCCATCTTCGAGGCCCGGGACGACTCGGCGTCCACGTTGACCTTCTCGGTCAGCATCCGCTCGATGGCCACCTCGGTCGGCTCGAGGTCCATCGCCACCGCCACGGTGCGGATCACGTCCGGGGTGTGCACCAGCAGCGGGGCCAGGAAGTTGACCGAGACCGGGGTCAGCGGCCACTCCCGGATCCACGCGGTGGCGTGGCACCACGGCGCCGCGGTCACCGACTCGCGGGTCTTCGAGCGCAGGTACAGCGGGTTGGTGGCCTCGAACTCGGCCGGCCAGGCGCCCCGGTCGGTCATCGCCTCGCTGTGGTCGATCATGTGCTCGGGGTCGAACATCGAGTGCACCAGCGAGGCGAGTTCGGGCACCGCGAGCGGGCGGCGCACCTTTATGTCCGCGTCGGCGAGGCGTGCGCAGATGTCGGTCAGCTCGCGCACCATGATGATGCACACGCCGCGGTCGACGTCCGCGCCGCCGGCCATCACCCGCGCCTCGGCGGCCAGCTCGCGCGTATAAGGCATGCACGCGGTCAGATACGCCCGGTGCTGCTCGCTCGAGGTGGAGACCATCGAGAGCAGCTGATCGTACGATTCCCGCAGCCAGCCGAGCGCCCCGGGATCACCGCGCCGCAGCACGTCCTTGGCGTGCGCGTCCGGGTCTGCGGGCAGCGTGCGGGCGAGCATCTGAAGCCTCGTCACGAACCCGTCGCCGTTGGCCACGTGGCGCAGCAGCGTGCCGAAGCGGTCGACCAGCGCCTCCTGGTCCTCGGCGTCCCGGGAGCCGACGCCGGGCCCCTCGATCTCCAGCGTGCAGGTCACCGTGCTGCGGTCCAGATGCAGCAGGACGGCGACCTTGTCCGGGCCGAAGTTGGCGGTCAGCCAGCGGATCCGGCCGACCGCCGGCGGGCCGGCCACCGGGATCTCGGCCCCGTTCAGCCGGGTGCCGGCCTCGACCGCCGCGGAGGCGTAGCGCGCGCCGCCGGAGCGCTGCAGCCGCCGGAAGCTGCGCTCGATCTCGAACCACTTGTAATACGTGCGCTTGCGGTACGGCAGGAAGACGATCGCCGCGGACAGCGCCGGGAAGCCGAGGATGCACAGGATCTTCAGCTCCAGCGTCGGCACCGCGAAGCCGGAGATCATGGTCAGCGCGCCGCCGAGGATCAGTATGGCCAGCTCGCCGGTCTCCCGGTTGCGCCCGACGATCGCGTTCGGCTTCGCCTTGCCGATGATGAAGGAGCGGCGCCGCTCGGACGCCTCCGTGCCCGCGCTCATCAGCCGTTACCTCCCGCGTCGGCCCCGTCCGGCAGCCCGGCCCGGCCGCGTCCGCCGGTGCGGTCCGTGCCGTCGCGCGGCGGCTGGTTCGTCGACGGGCCGGCCGGGGCCAGCGGTGGCTGTCCCGGCGGTTGGCCCGCGGCGGAGTCGGGGCGGGTCGCGGTCATCTTCACCGCGGCGCGTGCTCCGTGCGCGGCGAGTCCCGCGCCCATGCCGATCGCGGCGACGGCCGGGCCGGCGAGCGGGTTGCCGGACATCCCGCCCCCGCCGATGCTGCCGCTGCGCCCGGCGTGCGCCGCGATGCCCGCCTGCATCGTGGAGGCCGGGCTGTTCATCGCCCCGGCGGCCGCCTCGCCGCCGCCGCCGCCGCGGGCCGCGCCGAGCGCCAGCACGTCGTCGCCGAAGTTCGGCACGAAGCGGAAGATCAGCCCGGAGGAGAAGATCGACATCAGCATGATGGCCAGGCCGGACAGGACCGAGCCGACCGAGGCCTGGCTCGGGTTGCCGGAGATCGCGGTGGCCAGGCCCAGCACGATGACGATCACCGGTTTGGCCAGGTCCACCGCGATCATCATGCCGGCCCAGCGTCTGACGTGCCGCCAGAGCGCCTTGTCCACAAGGCCGGCGTAGACGGCGGTGGCCAGCGCCGCGCCGACGTAGAGCATGGCGGCGCGGATGAGCAGTTCGAGCCAGAGCACCGCGGCCGCGATCAGCGCCACGATGGAGATGAAGATCAGCAGGATCGGGCCGCCGCCGAGGTCGGAGGTCTGCCCGCTGGGCGGGTCGAGCGAGTTGGCGAACGCGGTCAGGAAGTTGTTCGTGTTCGTCGAGGTGCCCGCGCCGATCGCGTTGGTGACCGAGTCGGTGAGGCCGACCATGCCGTAGAGCACCACCGGGGTGAACGCGGAGGCGATCACGGCCAGCCACAGGAAGCCGGTGGCCTCGGCGATGGAGGTGACGATCGACTCGCCGCGCACGGCCCGCTTGATCACCGCAGCCAGCCACAGCATCAGGGTGAGCACGGACGAGGCGGCGAACACGACGGCGTACTGGGTCAGGAAGCCGGAGTTGGTGAAGTCGATCGTGGTGGTGCCGGTGACGACGTCGGAGACGGCCTTGATCACCGAGGCCGCGGCCTGCGCGCAGTCGGTGGCGATGGCCCCGACCGGGTCGGTAAGGATCGAGGCGGTGGACGCGCCCGATGATCCGCTGCCGCCCGAACCGCCGCCGTTGACCGTGTTGTTGACGCTCTCGCAGGCCTGTTGGAGCGACCCGGTCAGGAGATAGCAGGGGTCAGCGGGGGCCATCGGTACGAAGCTAGCCGGCATAAGGCAGCCCCCCGTATTGGTTGTTCGCCTGCTGCAACTGTTGTCCGGTGGAAGGCGTCTGGTTGCCCTGGTTGGGCGTCGGCCCGCTGACCGAGGAGACGGCGGACATCTTCCAGTCGCCGCCGGTCCAGTTCAGCGTGATGGTGTCGGTGGTCCAGCTCTGCGTCACCGGATAGTTCGAGCTGCTGCCGGCGACCCCGGCGAAGGTCACCGCCCAGACCGCGATGACCGCCTTGGTCGCGCTGTCGCTGTTCACCGACACGCCGATCGGGACCTCGCGCGCCATGTACGACTCGCCCGACGGCGGCGTGCCGTCGCTCGAAAGGCCCATCGCTCGGTCGATCGTGGCGTATTCCGTGTCGTACTGGCTCTCCAGCGACGTGGTTATGGCCGGATCGCTGATCACGCTCAGGACCTGGTCGCGCTGTCCGGGCACCGCCATCTGCGCGGAACCGTACGCCGACGCGTAGTTCGCCGCGGCCGACTCGGCGCCCTGCTGCGTGTCCGGGTAGCCGATCGGGATGACCAGGCCGGCGACCGTCGCGGACTTGCTGCCGCTCTGCACCGGGACCGACGACACCACCGCCGGGGTGGTCGCCGCGGCACTGTTCTGGCCGGACGCGGTGCTGCCGGGCGTGTTGTCCGCACTCGGGTTCGAGGTGGTGTGGTGCTCGATCCGGTCGGCCAGCACGATCGCCGCGACCAGGGCGATCAGGCAGGCCACGACGATCAGCGGGCGGCGCAGGCGGGGCGGGGGCGTCTCCTCGGATCCGCTGTAGGGATCGTCCGGAAGCCGGTAGCGCGTGCGGGACTGGTCCTCGCGCTGCGCACCTCCCATCGCGTCCTGCTCTCGTCCTGATCGTTCGGCTCGGCCGGGGCGGGCCATCAGGCCTCACCCCAGTTGGTTATGGAAACCAGTGTCACCGGTGCGAGGAGGGAAACCGCGGCCGTACACGCCAGCGGGCCGTGAATCATCACTTGCCGGAGGAACGGTGGCGTACGGGGAGGCCCGGGGAAGGGGGGCGGCGCGGGTGTGGCGGTTCGGTCGCGGGTCGCCATGGGCAGGGTTCCTCTGTCGGTCGGTCAGATCGCCATGCCGTAGACGATGGTGAACAGGGTGCTGAGCGAGCCGATGATGAACACGCCGGTCAGCCCGGCCACGATCATGCCCTTGCCCTGCTCGGCGCTGAAGGAGTCGCGCAGCGCGGTGGCGCCGATGCGCTGCTTGGCCGCGCCCCAGACGGCGATCGCCAGGCACATGAGGATCGCGGCCGCCATGATGACCTCGATCACCACCTTGGCCTCGTTGCCGACCGCGCCGAAGGGGCCCCAGTCCGGCGCGATGCCGTTGATGATCGTGCTGATCCCGCCGCCGGAGCCGCCGGACGGGCTGGGGGTGGGGGTGGCCGTGTCCGCCAGGAAGGTGGTGTGCCCCATGGGCAGGGCCGCCCGTAGAGCGTTGAGTAGTGCGTGCACGAAGCCGCACCCCCGATCCTGTCGTAGTGCTCTTGATCTTCGTCGCCGAAAGTATGCTCGACCGGTGCTGCCAGTATGCGGGAGTTTTGCGGCGTGGTGAAGCCAGCGCATGACTGACGCGGTCGCGAGACTGACGCCGCGTCACCGCCGCGCCTATCATAAGGGGCGTACGCGCGCCCGGTCGTCGGGCTCGCCGTGCTGCCCGGGGGCCGCCGCAACCGGGTCGAACACGTCGTGCCGGCCTCGTGGGACGTCGCGTCGGGAGGGAGAGTGACCCGGTGCAGCGATGGATGTGGATCGCGGCCGGCGCCCTGCTCATGCCCTTCATCCTGGTGGCCGTGGTCGTCTTCGCCGTGGTCGGCATCAGCGGCAGCGAACTGCAGCAGGCGAACGAGACGCTTGCGGCCGGCACGGTCCCGGCGGCCTACGCGACGCTGATAGAGCAGTCGAGCACCGAGTGCTCCCAGGTGACCGCCCCGCTGCTGGCCGCACAGCTCTACCAGGAGAGCGCGTTCAACCCGAACGCCGTCTCACCCGCCGGCGCGGAGGGGATCGCGCAGTTCCTGCCGGGCACCTGGACCTCGTGGTCCTCGCCGAGCGACGGCGACGGCAAGCAGGACATCTGGAATCCGGCCGACGCCATCCCGACGGCGGCCCGCTACGACTGCGCGCTGGCCCAGCAGGTGGCGAACCTGCCCGGCAACCAGGTCGACAATATGCTCGCGGCCTACAACGCCGGTCCCGGCGCGGTGCTGGCCGCCGACGGCGTTCCGAGCATCTCCGAGACGCAGAACTACGTCCAGAACATCACCACGCTGGAGAAGGCCTTCACCGCTCCGACCGGAACCATCGCGGTGAGCTCGATCGCGGTCAAGGCGATCGCGTTCGCCTACGACCGGCTCGGCACGCCGTATCTCTGGGGCGGCACCGGCACCGCGGCGGACAACTACGAGTTCGACTGCTCGGGCCTGACGCAGGCGGCCTACGCGAGCGCGGGCATCTCGATCCCGCGCGTGGCGGCGGACCAGTGGTACGCCGGCCCGCACGTGCCCAAGAACGAGCTGGAGCCGGGCGACCTGGTCTTCTTCGCCTACGACATCAACGATCCGACGACCATTCACCATGTCGGCATCTACGTGGGCAACGACGCGATGATCGACGCGCCTTTCACCGGCTCGGTGATCCGCTTCGACTCGATCGACGAGAGTGACTACATCGGCGCGGTCCGCCCCTACGCGACCGTCCCGACCTTCCCGGTCGGCCAGCCGAGCGCGTCGGCGTCCGCATCGGCTTCACCCGCCTCGTCCTGATCGTCCCGGTCGTCCTGGGCCGAGTCCCGCACCGACGCCGGAAGGGTTACCTCGATGCGCAGGCCTCCCGCGGGTTCTGGCTCCGCGTGAAGTTCCGCTCCGTGTGCGTCGGCGATCGCCTGGACGATGGACAGGCCGAGGCCGTGCCCCTCCTGGTGGGTCCGCGCGCCGTCGAGCCGCTGGAACGGCAGGAAGAGCCGGTCGACCTCGGCCGGCGGGACGACCGGGCCGCTGTTGCGTACCGCCAGCGTGGCGCGGCCGTCCCGGGTCCCGGTCGCCAGCTCGATCCATCCGTCGGCGGTGTTGTGCCGGATCGCGTTGTCCACAAGGTTCGCCAGCAGCCGCCCCATCAGCTGCGGGTCGCCGGAGCACGGCGCCGGGCGCAGCGCGGCGCGCACGGTGAGCCCCTTGGCTTCCGCCGCCGGCTCACGGGTCCGCAGGGCGGCGGCGCCGATCTCGGCCAGGTCCACCGGCTCGCGCCGGTCGAGCCCGCGCTGGCCGCGCGCCAGCGTGAGCAGCGCCTCGATCAGCCGCTCCTGCTCGAACTCGGACTCGAGCACGTCCGCGCAGACGGACCGGAACGACTCGATGCTCGCGTCGGGATCGCCGAGCACCATCTCGAGCAGGGTGCGCCCGACGGTGAGCGGCGTGCGCAGCTCGTGCGAGGCGTTCGCGATGAAGCGGCGCTGCGCGTCGAACGCGGCCTCCAGCCGGCCGAGCAGCCCGTCGATGGTGTCGGCGAGGTCCTTGAGCTCGTCCCGCGGCCCTGACACGGCCAGCCGCCGGTGCAGGCTGTCCTCGGAGATCCGCCGGGTGGCGGCGGTGACCACGCGCAGCGGGCGCAGCGCGCGCCCGGCGAGGATCCAGCCGAGCGCGACCGAGAGCACGGCCATGAGGCCGAGCGCTTCGCTGCAGACGATCAGCAGGTGGTTAAGCTCCTCGGTGCGCAACTGGCTGACGAGCAGCGTCTTCCCAGAAGCGCTGGCGGTGCCGGTCATCGCCGTCGCGTCGGACCGGCTCCCCGGCTGGCCACCGCCGCTCTCGATCACGCCCGAGGAGTTCTGGATCACGCCCGAGACAACGGTTCCGGTGCCGGGCGAACCCGGACCGGCGACCAGCTGACGGACCGTCTGCGCCGGGAAGGTGGTGCCGACCAGGAAGTAGGTGATGGCGAGCAGCACGGCGCCGGACGCGAGGAACAGCGCGCCGCCGACCAGGGCGAGCCTTCCGCGCACGGTGCTGCGGACGGCGGTGAGCATGAGGATCCGGCGCGCGCGGCCGGCTAGGCCATTCGGGCGATGCAGGCGGTGCGGAAGATGCGGGGCCATGGCGGGTCAGATCCGGTAGCCGACGGGGGTGACCGTCTCGATGACCGGCGGCTCGCCGAGCTTCGCGCGCAGCCGGCTGATCGTCATCCGCACCGCGTTGGTGAACGGGTCGACGTGCCCGTCCCAGACCCCTTCGAGGATCCGCTCGGTCGGCACCACCGCGCCCTGCGCGGCGAGCAGCATCTCCAGCACGGCGAACTCCTTGGGCCGCAGCTCCAGCGCCCGCCCGGCCCGGGCCGCGCGCCGGTGCGCGGTGTCGAGTTCGAGGTCGCCGCGGATCAGCGTCGGCGGCAGCGAGGGGGCGCGCCGGCCGAGCGCGCGCACCCGGGCCACCATCTCGGCGACGGCGAACGGCTTCGGCAGGTAGTCGTCCGCGCCGAGGCCGAGTCCCTCGACCCGGTCCTCGATCGAGCCGGCCGCGGTGAGCATGAGGACCCTGCTGCCGCGCCCCTCGGTCACCAGGGTCCGGCACACCTCGTCACCGTGCACCTTAGGCAGGTCGCGGTCGAGCACCACCACGTCGTAGTCGGTGCACGCCGCGTGGGCCAGCGCGTCATCCCCGTCGAAGACGACGTCCACGGCCATGCCCTCCCGGCGCAGGATCGCACCGATCGCCGCGGCCAGCTTCGGGTGGTCTTCGGCCACCAGCACCCTCATGTGGCTGCTCCTTGCTTCGTCGGATCGGCACGGACGCACGCCATGCGGCAAAACGGCCGCTCCCAGGATGCTCGATCAGGCATAACAGCGGCGTAACTGCGTTACGGGCGCGATAGGGCCGACCGCCTATGAAGGTGCGTCAGACGCAAGCGTTGCGGCGACATCCGCCGCGGGACGCTGCGCCGAAAGGACATCGACACCCATGAAACTCCGCCTGAGAACAGTGCGCTGGCCAGTCATGGCCGCCCTGTCGTGCATGGTCGTCGCCTCGAGTGCGGTCGCCGGGAACGCCGCCGGCGCCCAACCGGCCGACGACGCCCCGCCGGCCTGCTACCAGCCCACGCGGACCGGCCCGCCGCCCACGTCGCCGGGCCCGACCACCGTCACCACGCTGGAACAGGCCTATTACTGCATCTTCGCGAATTACTACGCGGGCCCGGTCCTGAACGACGAGGTGCTGCTGCTCGGCGCGTTCGCCGGAATGACCCAGGAACTCGACGTCCTCGGGGACGACCGGGCGGACGCGACGATGCCGGCGCTGACCGGGGACCGCGACAGCGACTGGACCGCGTTCGGCACCGTCTACCAGAACGTCGTCAACGAACTGCCTAATGATCCGACGCTGCGTCAGGAAGTCGCTGCGGCCACCATGAACGGCATGGTGTCCGCCCTGCACGACAACCACGCTCGGTGGGGTTACCCAGCCCAGCAGCCACCCGGATACCAGTCGGGCGACAGCGACGGGCTTGGAATCGTGACCTCGCCCGCAGGGGCGCTGGCGACGATATCCCCGAACGAGGCTCTGCCGCCGCTCTACATTTCCGCGGTCCAGGGCGGCCCGGCAGCGCAGGCCGGCCTGAAGCCGGGTGACGTGATCGAGGCGGTCGACGGTTCGGCCCCGTTCGTCGACGGCGAAGTCTCCCCCGGAGCGATCAGCCTGCTCAACGAGCAGTACCCGGACGAGCAGCCGGTTCGCATCACGCTCTGGCGTCCGGCGACCGACCGCACGTGGACTGTGACGCTTACACCCGCTCTGTACACGCCGACGGCGACGGCTAACCAGCCGGTGACCTCGGAACTGCTCAGCGGCGACATCGCCTACGTCAAGCTGACCCAGTTCGCAGGGGGCACGGCGGACGACGTGCTGAACGCGATCGCCGCCCTGGCCGCCGGCCAGACGCTGCACGGCATCATCCTCGACGTTCGCGGCAACGGCGGCGGCGATCCGAACGAGGTGGCGACCCTGCTCGGCGCGTTCGAGCACGGCGTGGCGCCGGACTACATCGTCCCGTTGACCGCGCAGGACGTGTCC
Organism: Actinocrinis sp.; assembly: GCA_036501535.1. Lineage (GTDB taxonomy): Bacteria > Actinomycetota > Actinomycetes > Streptomycetales > Catenulisporaceae > DASYAE01. The sequence continues at coordinate 38,844 of DASYAE010000226.1, forward strand.
ACCGGACACGACCCGGACGTGGCTAAGGCCCTGGCGCTGCTTAACAGCTGAGCACACGAATACGTCGCCGAAGGCGGACAGCAGCCAGCAATATGCCTGTCCGCCTCCTACTCCTGCCCCTGGTTGCCGGCTCGGCCGTAACAGAGGCCTAACTATGTTACGGGCCCGATACGGCCGACCGCCTATGAAGGTGCGTCAGACGCAAGCGCTGC
>DASYAE010000227.1:0-56070 GCA_036501535.1 Actinocrinis sp.
CCCGGCCAACCCCTACGCCCGGTTCGGCTCCGGGCAGGCCGAGGAGGGCCTGCGCCGAACGGTCCCGGCACCCGGCCTCCCGCACCGGTATTCCAACTTCGGCTACCAGCTCCTGGGGCTCGTGCTCGAGCGGGCGAGCGGAGTTGCCTACCAGGAGCTGATCAGCCAGCGGCTCCTGGACCCACTGGCGATGACGTGCTCGGACACCAAGGGCAGCGGCGCAGGGACCCCACTGCCCGGCCACGGTGACCGCGGCGAGGTGCCGCACTGGGACCAGCCGCTCCCCGGCGCCGGGGGTATCGATGCGACGATCGGCGACATGGCCAGGTACGCCCGCGCCTGCCTGCACCCCCCGCAGGGCCCCCTCGGCACCGCGATCACCGCAGCGCAGGCACCCCAGGTGCCGCTGGGCAACGGCATCCGCCAGGCCCTCGCCTGGGAGGTGCAAGCGGACGGCATCCGCTTCCACAACGGCGGGACCGGCGGGTTCTGCTCCACCGTCCTCGTCGATCCCGCCCGCGACCGTGCGGTCGTCATGCTGGCCAGCACCGGTGGCAACTGGCCGCTCGTCCACGCTGCGTTCCTGGCCCTCACCGGCGGCGATCCCCGCGCAGCCCGCCCCCGGCCGCCAGGGCCCGAATGGGACGACCGCGCCCGCGAGGTCATCGAGTTGCCGGTCGACGGGCGAACCGCGGACATACACGCGCGCATGACAGCCGCGTTCCAGGGCCAGGTATCCCCGAGCAGATAGGCCAGGCCTGGCGTGAGGGGACAGGCGACCTCGGCCCCGCGACCGGCGCCAAGGTCGCTTGCCGCCGGTGGCCTGCCAACAGCATCGTTGCCGACGTGACCGTCACGTTCGCCAACGGAACACGCGCAGGACAGATCAACTTCGACCCGTCAGGCCGGGTCGCGGGCCTCCAGCCCCACTGACTCCGACACTTGGCGTCTCGCGGGCTTTTGCGGGTCTCGAGTTGCGGGGTCAGCTGCTGAGCAGTTCGGTGACCTGGGGGGCGAACGCCCGGTGGAAGACCAGGGAGGCCGCGCCGATCGCGCCGGCGTCGCCGCCGGTCCGGGAGAGGCGGACCGCCGTCTGGTGGATGCGACGGGCCATCGCCCGCTTCGTGACCGCTTCTGCGGCTGCCGCCCGGTAGATCTCGCCGACCGGGCCGAGGGCCGGGCCGCCGAGGACGATGAGTTCGATGTCGAGGATGTTCGCCAGGTCCACGGCCACGTCGGCCAGGTGCCCGGCCACCCGGTCCACCACCCTGCGAGCCAACGGGTCCCCCTGGGCCGCCGCCGTGCACAGGGCAGCGTGGTCGACGAGTCGTGGGTCCCGCGCGAAATCCGCGGCCAGCGCGCTCACGCCGCCACCATCGACCGTCGCTCCGGCCTGCGCCCCCGCACCGCTGCTGCTCTTGGCCAGCAGGTCATGCGCTTCGGCGACCATCGCCGACGGGCGGGCGACCGCCTCCAGGCAGCCGCGGTTGCCGCAGTAGCACTCCGGGCCGTCCCGCTCCACCATGACGTGGCCGATCTCCGCGGCGTTGCGGAAGGGGCCGCGGTAGACCTGGTTGCTCAGGAACAGCCCGCCGCCGATCCCGGTGCCCATGTATACGTACACGAAGTTACCGGTTGCCATCGCCAGTCCCGACCAGCGTTCGCCGATCGCCGCCGCCGTCGCGTCGTTGTCGAGCACCACGTCGTAGCCGGTGCTCTCGCACAGCAGCCGCTCCAGCGGAACCCGCTCCCAGCCGGAGAGCTGCGGCGGGTAGAGCACCAGGCCCCGGTCCTGGTCGATCGGGCCCGGACAGGCGAGGCCAACCCCGAGGATGCGCTTCGGCGGGATCCGGCCGTCCCGCACCACCTTGCGCACCGCCTTCGCCATCAGCGCGGCCGCCGCCTCGGGCTTCACCGATTCGTGGATCTCGTAGCGCGCGTCCGCCACGCTGTGGCCGGACAGGTCGACCAGCTTCGCCGAGATCCGCACCGGGTCGAAGTGCACGCCGACCGCGTAGCCCGCGGCGGCTTCGACCCGCAGCTGGGTGCGCGGCTTGCCGCCGCGCGCGCCGCCGGCCGGACCCGCCGGGGGACGTGCCCCGTCCTCGCGCACCAGCCCGCCGTCCAGCAGCCGGCGCACGATGACCGAGATGGTCTGGGCCGTCAGGCCGGTGCGGCCGGCCAGCTCGACGCGGCTGATCGCGCCGGCCGAGCGGATCGTGTCCAGCACCACGTTCTGGTTGTAGCTGCCGACTTTCGGCAGGTTCGTTCCCGCCTGCGGGCGCATCCTCGCTCCTGACCCGTGCCTACACCGACCGGATGACTGTTCAGGTGTTCGGGTCCTGTCTTACCGCGTCGCGCCGACAGGTTCGGCGCCGGGCCGCGCTGCTCGCCCACCGAACACTCAGCAATTTGTACATCAAATAGATTTAGCACAGTAGAAGGTGCCTGCATCGAGCAGGGCCGCCGGATGGTTTTCTACATAAAAGTTCTTATTCTTCCGGTTACCGGCCGGGCAGCAATCGGTTGGTAAAGATCTAACACCACCCGCTGAGGCATCCGGTGTCACGTATTGACTTCATAAATCAAATGGACTTACGTTCCGCAACAGCGCTCACTCCACCCGTCACAACGGCGTCACGGACAGGGAGACCCGATGCAGGGACACACCAAGGCCACGATCGTGGCAGCCGCACTGCTGGTCGGCGGCGCGAGCCTGGCCGGCTGTTCGAGCTCCGGCTCCTCGGCGGGCTCGAAGACCATCACGGTCGCCTACCAGGACTACGGCGACTTCACCCAGATGAACACCGAGATGCAGGCCGTCGCCAAGCAGTACGAGGCGGCCCACCCCGGCTGGACGGTCAAGCTGGAGCCGATCGAGGCCTCGGAGAACGACTACTACACCAAGCTCACGCTGATGAACCGGTCCGCGTCCACCGCGCCGGACGTCATGTACGAGGACACCTTCCTGGTCAACTCGGACATCCAGGCCGGCTACCTCGCCCCGCTCGACTCGTACCTCTCGAGCTGGAGCGGCTGGAGCCAGTTCACCGCCAGCGCGAAGAGCGCCGCGCGCGGCTCCGACGGCAAGACCTACGGGGTGCCCATGGGCACCGACACCCGCGCCCTGTGGTACAACAAGACCCTGTTCCAGCAGGCCGGCATACCGGTGCCCTGGCAGCCGAAGACCTGGGCCGACGTGCTGGCCGCGGCCCGCACCGTCAAGGCCAAGCTGCCCGGCGTGACCCCGCTCAACGTGTACTCGGGCAAGGGCGCCGGCGAGGGCGCCACGATGCAGGGCCTTGAGATGCTGCTCTACGGCACCGGGAACCAGCTCTACAACACGTCCAGCAAGAAGTGGATGCCCTCCACGCCGGGCATGCTCGCCTCGCTGAACTTCATCGACACGATCTACAACACGGGTCTGGCGCCGGACCAGGAGGATGCGCTGAACCCGAACTTCGGCACCACCGTCGCCACCGACCTGATCCCCAACGGCAAGCTGGCCATCGACCTGGACGGCTCCTGGCTGCCCGGCAACTGGACCTCCACCGGCGCCAAGCCGTGGCCCGCGTGGTCGACCACGATGGGCGAGGCCCCGATGCCCACCGAGAACGGACAGGCTCCGGGCTCGACCAGCATGTCCGGCGGCTGGGTGCTCTCGATCGGCTCCCACTCGGCGGACAAGCAGGCCGACTTCGACTTCGTCTCGCTGGCCGAGAACAAGGACAACGCGCTCAACTACGACATCATCGCCAGCCAGATCGCGGTGCGCGCGGACGTCGCCGCCGATCCCAAGTACACCGCGACCAACCCGTCCGTCGCCTTCTTCACCAACCTGGTGAAGGTGACCCACTTCCGCCCGGCGTACCCGGTGTACCCGCAGGTCTCCGACCAGATCCAGGTGGCGATGGAGTCCGTGATGACGGGCCAGTCCTCGCCGCAGTCGGCGATGGCCAATCTGGCCAGCTCCGTGTCCGGCATCGTCGGCCCGTCGAACATGGTGCCCGGCTCATGACGGTGGCGACCCAGTCGCCGCGCGCGGCGCGCATCCCCTCCCCGGGTGCGCGCCGCCCGCACGGCGTGCGGCGGCTGCTCGGCCGGCTCGCCCCGCTCGGCCCGGCGCTGCTGCTCCTGCTGATCTTCTTCGCCGGGCCGCTGATCTGGAGCGTGTACACCGCTTTCACCGACATGGCGCTGTCCGGCTCGGCGACCGTGCAGTTCACCGGGCTGGCCAACTTCCGGCGGATGTTCTCCGACCCGGTGTTCGTGCGCTCCCTCGAACTGACCGTGCTGTTCGTGGTCGGCTCCGCGGTGATCGGTCAGAACTGCCTGGGGCTGCTGCTGGCGCTGATAATGCGCGGGCGCAACCGGGCGGTGCGCACCACGGTCACCGGCGTGGTGATCGGCGCGTGGGTGGTGCCGGAGGTGGTGGCCGGCTTCGCCTGGTACGCCTTCCTTTACAAGACCGGAACGCTCAACTCGATCCTCGGGCACTTCGGGCTGTCGCAGGACTGGCTGTACACGACGCCGATGCTGGCGGTGATCCTGGCCAACACGTGGCGCGGCACCGCCTTCTCCATGCTGGTGTACTCCGCGGCGCTCTCGGACGTCCCGCCGGACCTGCTGGAGGCCGCCGCGGTGGACGGCGCCTCCGGATGGGCGCGGCTGCGCCACGTCACCGTGCCGCTGATCCGCCGCTCGATCATCAGCAACCTCATGCTGATCACGCTGCAGACGCTGGCCAGCTTCGGGCTGATCTACGTGATGACCGGCGGCGGGCCGGGCGATGCGAGCTCGACGACGCCGCTGTACATGTACCAGGAGTCGTTCCAGTTCTACCAGCTGGGCTACGGCACGGCGATGGCCCTGGTGCTGCTGGTGCTCGGCGCCCTGTTCTCACTGATCTACCTGCGCCTGATCAAGCTGGAGGACTCGTGAGCGCCGACGCCGTCACCGAGCGCGCGGCCGCCTCGCGCGGCCGGTCCTCTCGGCAGGACGCGACGGGCCGACGGCCGCGGCGCAGCCCGAGCCCGGCGGCGGGGATCACCTCCCCGGCCCGCGGCCCGGCCGCCCTCGTCGCCTACCTGGTGATCGCCGCGCTGTTCCTGGCGTTCCTGCTGCCCTTCACCTGGCTGATCCTGTCCTCGGTGGAGACCGGGTCCGGCCTGTCGGCGACCCCGTCGTGGCACTTCACCCTGGCGAACTTCAAGGCCGTGCTGAACGTGAGCACGGTCTTCCAGCCGATGCTCAACTCCCTGATCCTCTCGGGCGGCACCGCGGCGCTGACGGTGGTGGCCTCGGCGCTCGCGGCGTATCCGCTCTCCCGCTACCACCTGCGGTTCCGCAGACCGTTCCTGTACACGATCCTGTTCGCGACGGGACTGCCGATCACCGCGGTCATGGTGCCGGTCTACTCGCTGTACGCGCGGTTCAACCTGACCGACTCGATCTGGGCGACGATCCTGTTCATGACGGCCAGCTCGCTGCCGTTCGGGATCTGGATGACGAAGAACTTCATGGACGGCGTGCCGGTCTCGCTGGAGGAGGCGGCCTGGACGGACGGGGCCAACTGGTTCCAGTCGCTGCGCGCCGTGGTGCTGCCGCTGATGGCCCCGGGCATCGTCGTGGTGTTCATCTTCACCTTCGTGCTGGAGTGGGGGAACTTCTTCGTCCCCTTCATCCTGTTGCTCAGCCCGAACAAGCAGCCGGCGTCGGTGACCATCTACACCTTCTTCTCCCAGTACGGGCAGGTCGCCTACGGACAGTTGGCCGCGTTCTCGATCCTCTACACGGCGCCGGTGGTGCTGATGTACGGCGTGCTGTCCAAGTTCCTGGGCGGGGCTTTCAACCTCACCGGGGCGGTCAAGGGCTAGCCGCACGCTTGAATACCGACGCTTCTCTCCTGTCTGTGGGTCTACGGCCCGCCGTCTGCGTATGTAGCCGGTGATCGTCATCATGGATGGATCAACCGAGCAGGAGGGACTGCCGTGATCTTCGTTTCCGGCGAGAACGTCGCCGACCTCGTCCCGGTGGGAGGCGGGCTGCTGCGCGCCACCCTCGGCGGCGGCCCGGCGAACACCGCGGTGGCCGCGGCTCGCCTCGGCGCATCGGTGAGCTTCGCCGGCCGCTTCGGAGCGGACGCGTTCGGGCGGGAGTTCCGCGCGCGGCTCATCGCCGCCGGAGTGGACCTGCGTCACGCCGCCGACGTGCCTGCGCCCTCGGTGCTCGCGTGCGCCGAGATCGACGACACCGGCGCGGCGCGGTACGACTTCTGGCTCGACGGCGCCGCCGACTTCGCGGCGACGGAGCTGCCCACGACCGGATCCGGGGACATCCGGCACATCGGCTCGCTCGCCGCCTTCTGGCCGCCGGGCGCGGACGTCGCAGCGCGCTGGATCGACAGGGTCCGGGGCACGGTGACTCTGGATGTGAACCTGCGGCCCATCGTGCTCGCGAGCCAACCCGATGCCGTCGAGCGCCTTGGACGCCTCGTTTCACGGTCCCACCTGGTCAAAGCCAGCGACGAGGACCTGCAGCTCGCCTATCCCGGCGTCGAGCCCGAGCGCACGGCACGCAGGTGGCTCGAGGATGCGGGCGACTTCCCCTCGCTCGTCGTGATCACCCTCGGAGCCCAGGGAGTCGTCGGCCTCACCCGCGACGGCCGGCGCGTCCATGCTCCGGCCCCCAAGGTCGATGTCGTCGACACCATCGGAGCGGGCGACGCGGCCATGGGAGCGCTGCTTCATCAGCTTGCGTCCACAAGCCTTGCCGCTGTGTGCGAGAACCTCGAGGAGACACTGCGATTCACCGCCGTCTGCGCAGCGCTCGCCTGCACCAAGCCGGGCGCCAACCCGCCCTCGAAACGCGAGGTCGAAGCCTATATTCGTCGTCTCGACGGGTAGCGGCGACGCTGGGAGCGGGCCGGCTTCGGTACGCAGGAGAGTACGATAGGACCATGACCCGTCACACCTCGAGTCGCTCCGCCCGCGAGGAGGTCACCGGCTCAGAGATGCCGGCGCCACGGCGCCGCGGCGCTCGCGGTACCGGGGGGCGGACCCTGAGCGCCGATCGGACGAACGAGATCCTGTCGCAACTCGAGGAGATCTTCCTGAGCTCGGGTTTCGCGCACCTGACGGTCGACGCACTGGCGGACAGGCTGCACTGCTCGAAGTCCACGCTCTACGCGGTGGCGCAGAGCCGGGACGAGATCGTGGTCGCGGTCGTGAAGCACTTCTTCCGGAACGCGGCCAGGCGAATCGAGTCCAAGGTCGAGGCCATCAGCGATCCGCGGGAGAAGGTGGCCAGCTACCTGTCCGGCGTGGGCGAGGAGATGAGCCGGGTCTCAGCGCACTGCTACTCCGACATGGTCTCCTTCGAGATCACCCGCAGCATCTACGACCACAACTCGCGGGTCGCCGCCAGCCGGGTGCACTCCATGATCCAGGACGGGATCTCGTCCGGCGCATTCCGGCAGCTGCACGCGGAATTCGTCGGAGAGGCGATCAGTGTACTGATCGGTGGGATCCAGGAGGGTACCCTCCTGCAACGGACCGGCCTGTCCTCCGGCGAGGCGTACCAGGAACTAAGCGGCCTCGTGCTCGGCTCGTTGACGAACTACGGCGGGCGGGTGGAGTCGGCCTAGGGCCGACCGGTTCACCCGGTTCAACGGGTTCAACGGGTTCATAGCTGGGAGCGGCGTCCGGACTGCGGTCTGGACGCCGTTTCACTCTGTCCGGACGGCACACACAGGGCTGGCGCGGGCCACCTTCCGCCTAAACACCTTGCTGGCGTCATACGACCGTACGACGCCGGATTCCGTAGCCAGGCCTTGACCCGCACGAAGCGCGGTACTAATCTCCAGAAAAACGTACCCCAGAATGTACCCGCTCGACGGGTCCAGTGAGAGGAGCCCAAGGCGATGCGCATTTCGACCCGGTCCACCATGGCCTCAGGCAGGGGGCGGGCGGTGGCGCTGGCGGCCCTCATAGCCATCGCCTGCGCGGCATGTTCCTCGAGTCACCCGAACGGGCCGGACAGCTCGTCGACCGCCGCGGCCGCTGGCGGGTCCTCGTCGAGCGGGACGATCATCGAGTTGGGCGGCCCGCTGTCCTCGGAGGGCTTCAGCCAGGCGAAACTGGGATCGGACGACGCGGCCAAGGCCATGGGAGTCAGCTACCAGTACAGCGCGCCGGCCAGTCTGAACAACTTCGCCCCAGATTACACAGCGCTGATCAACGAGGCCATCGCCCGAAAGCCGGCCGCGATGGTGATCGGCAACTTCATCCCCGCGGCCTTCGATCCGCTGATCAAGAAGGCGACCGCGGCCGGCATCCCGGTCGTCGTGAACAACAGCGGGCTCCCGTCCTACCAGAGCGACGGCGCCATCGCCTACGTCGGCATCTCGTCCGACTCCGACGGCCAGGCCGCCGCCAACGCCGCCCGCAAGGCCGGCGTGCACCACCTGCTCTGCGTCGACCAGACGACCAACCCGCTGGTGGAGGCGGACTGCCTGGCCACCAAGCCGGTCATGGAGGCGGCCGGCGGCACGTACGACCAGCTCAACGTCCCGCTCACCGACCTCGACAACCCGTCAGCGCTGATCCAGGACATCCAGGGCTATCTGGCGTCGCATCCCGACGTGGACGGGGTCTTCACGGCCGGCGGCGGGTTCGGCACCGACGCGGCGCAGGCGGTCCAGAACCTCGGCAAGGGCGCCGGCATCAAGGTCGGCAGCAATGAGGTGACCAGCACCACGCTCGCGGACGTCCAGAGCGGGTCGATGTCGTTCATCATCGCCAGCCAGCCGTATCTCATGGGGTACGACGCGATCGAAATCGCAGCCCAGTACCTCAAGTACGGGCAGTACCCGTACTCGCCGGTCATCACCAGCGGGGTCTCCATCGACAAGTCCAACGTCGCCAAGTACCTCGCCCTCAACAAGCAGTATCCCGGCGTCCTCGGGTAGTGGTGCCCGACCATGTCAGATCAGCACATGAACGTCAGCACAAGATATCCGGGAGCCTTTGGATGAGTCGCCAGCCCGTCAATCAACGGTCAGGCAGTCCGACCGAACCGACGCCGGTCGTGAGCGATATGCCCGAGCAGTCCCCGGATGCCGCCGAGCGCGAGGTGCGAGAAGCCGTACCGGATTCCGGTCTGGGCAGGCGCCGCCTGCCAGGTACGAGGGGTGGGGCGGCGCACCGGGTGTTACGAGCGCCGGAGTTCGGGGTGGCCGTCGCCGTCGTCCTCATCTACGTCTTCTTCGCAATCGTCGGCGGCGGTAACGGCTTCCTCTCGCTCACCGCGACCGCGAGCTGGCTCAACACCGCGGCGCAGCTGGGCATCATCGCCATCCCGCTCGGCCTGCTGATGATCTCGGGATCGTTCGACCTCTCCATCGGCTCCATGGTCGGCGCCGGGTCTGTGACCGTCGGCATCGTCACCGGATACGACGGCCAGAGCCTGTGGCTGGCACTCCTGATCGCCGCCGGCGTCGCGGTACTGGTCGGCCTCGGAAACGGCCTTCTGGTCACCCGGACGGCGCTGCCCTCGTTCATCGTCAGCCTGGCCGCGAATCTCATCGTCGCCGGCCTGGGGCTCACCGTCGCCCTGCAGCTCACGGGTACGACCTCGGTCCCGGTGGCGCCGTCCGGCTTCGCCGCGAAGCTGTTCGACTGGAAATGGCACCAGATCAGCGTGTCCACGTTCTGGTGGCTCGGGATCGCGCTGCTGGCCGGCTGGGTCCTCGCCCGGACCCGGTTCGGGAACTGGGTCACCGCCACCGGCGGCGACCCCGAGAAGGCCCGCCGCGCCGGCGTGCTCACCGGCCGGGTCACGATCAGCCTGTTCATCTTCACCGCGCTCGCCTCGACCTTCGTGGGCGCTCTGCAGGCCGTGCAGTACACGAGCGGGGATCCGACCACCGGCCAGAGCTACGTCTTCCAGGCCGCCATCGTCGTGGTCATCGGCGGCGTGCTCATCTCGGGCGGCTACGGAACGATCCTCGGGGTCGTGCTCGGCACGCTCGTCTACGGCATCGTCAACGGCGGCTTGTTCTACACCGGCTGGAACACCAACTACACCGAGGTGCTTATCGGCGTGCTGATGATCGTCGCCGTCCTGACGAACAGCTTCCTGCGCCGCCTGGCGCTGACCGCCACCAAGAAGGGCGTGACGCGATGACCGGCCAGAGCGACCGCGCCGCGAGCCCGGCTCCGAGCCCGACTCCGATCCTCGAGCTGATCGGCGTCTCGAGGCAGTTCAGCGGGATCATGGCAGTGCACGATGTCAGCCTCACCGTGTACCCGGGCGAGGTCGCCTGCCTGCTCGGCGACAACGGAGCGGGCAAGTCGACCCTGATCAAGATCATGTCCGGCGTCCACCAGCCGTCCTCGGGCGAGGTCCGGGTCGACGGACGAGCGATCGAGATCGGCTCGCCCCGTGCGGCCCAGGCCCTCGGCATCGGCACCGTCCACCAGGACGACGGCAACCTGCCGCTGATGTCCGTGTCGCGGAACTTCTTCCTCGGCCGCGAACCGGTCAAGGGCAGAGGCCCGCTGCGGCGCATCGACCGGCGGATCGCCGGCGAGATCACGATGCGCGAGGTCGCCGCGCTCGGCGTGACCCGCGTGACCAACGCCGACCAACCGGTCGGCTCCCTGTCCGGCGGCGAACGACAGGCCCTTGCGATCAGCCGGGCGCTGTACTTCGGGGCCCGGATCCTCATCCTCGACGAGCCGACCTCGGCGCTCGGCGTCCGAGAGGCCGGCGTGGTGCTGCGGCTCATCGGACAGGCCAGGACCCGGGGCGTGGCCGTCGTGTTCATCACGCACAACGCGCACCACGCGATGAGCGTGGGCGACCGCTTCACCGTGCTGATCCACGGCGAGGTCGCCGAACAGTTCCGCCGCGGCGAGCGCACCAGGGAGGAACTGCTCAACCTGATGGCCGGCGGTCGCGAACTGGAGTCGCTGCAGGCGGCCCTGGAAGAGATGCACGACGACGCGGATCGACCGGAGCCGGCGATCCATCCCACAGGAGGCCGGGCATGATCCGAGCTGAAACCGGCCAGACCACGGCCCGGTACGACGTGCAGATCCAGCGGATCGTGCGAATACCCCTCGATGGCACGACAACCCTCGCCGCAACGCTCTACCGGCCCGTCACCGACGAACCGGTGCCCGCTCTGCTGAATCTCGTGCCCTACCGCCGCGACGCGACCGCCGGCGTCATGTACGGGTCGTATCTGCGTCGCTTCGCCGAAGCCGGGTTCGCCAGCTTCATGGTGGACTTCCGCGGCACCGGGGCGTCCGACGGGACTCAACGCCATGCCTTCGACCCGGCGGAAGCCGACGACGGGCTCGCCGCGATCAAGTGGGCCGCGGCGCAACCATGGTGCAACGGGTCGATCGGCATGTGGGGACACTCATACGGCGCCATCACATCCCTGCGGGTCGCCTCACGCCGCCCGCCGGCGCTCAAGGCGATCCTGCCGGTCATGGGGATGATCGATCCCGAGCGGGACTTCGTGCACCCCTACGGACACCGCGGCGCGCTCGGCTCGGTCGCCACGTGGGGGATCGAAACCCTGGTCAATCAGCTCATGCCGTCGCTCGAGGACTACGGGTCGTTCGACGAGCAGAAGCGCTGGGCGCGGCGCGTGCACGAGACCGAGCCGTGGCTGATCGAGCTGCTGCGCGAGCGGGCCGGCGCGGAAACCTGGCGCGACCGCAGCATCGACGTCGCGCAGATCGCCGTACCGACCTTCCTCATCGCCGGCTGGCGCGACCTGTTCTGCGATGGCACGATGCGCGCCTACGACCAGATCGCGGCACCGAAAAAGCTCCTCGTGGGGCCGTGGATGCACGCGATGCCCGACACCGCGCCGAACGATCGCGTCGACTTCCACGCCCTCTCCGTTGCGTGGTGGGACCGCTGGCTGCGCAGGGGCGAGCAAACCGCTCCCCCGGACGACGCCGACGAGGAACTCGACGTCACGTGTTACCTGCAGCAGTCGGCCCAACCCTGGCGACGCTATGACGCCTGGCCACCGAAAGCCGACACCGTGACGGCGACAGCAGCACCCGGCGACACCCTCGTGTTCTCGGCTGCCGGCGGTTCGTCCGGCCTGGCCGGTAGTCCGGCGCAGCCGATCGCCGCGGTCGGCGGCGACCCCACGGTCGGGAGCCTGGGCGGCCTGTGGAACCTGCCCGCGGCGGCATCCGGGCTGCCGCTCGACCAGCACGACGACGATCTTCGCGGCTGGTGCTGCACCTCACAGCCCGTGGCCGAGGAAGTCCCGCTCGTCGGTCGGCCCGGCATCGTCGCAGCCTTCGACGGAAGGCCGGACCGGCTCACCGTGCGACTGACCGACGTCGACCCGGCCGGCCGATCGACCCTGATCTGCACGGGCACACTGCCGGTCGGCCCCGATCCGGCCGACTCCGGAACCATCTCAGTGACGCTCGACCCGACGGCCTACCTTCTGGCCGCCGGCCATCGACTGCGCATCGCTCTGTCTGCGGCGGACTTCCCGCGTCTCTGGCCCGCCGTCGCGGACGACCGGCTCGGAGCCGCCTTGCGCAGCCTGGATCTGAGCCTGCCGATAGTCGCCGACTCGGGCAGGCATGCAGCGGTACCGAGCGTGGACGACGCTCCGGCACCCAGCGGTGCCTACGCCCTTCCGCAATGGTCGATCACGCGGGACCCCCTCAACGACGCGGTTGCCGTCAGGTTCGGCGCATCGCTGCGAGCCGTCACGGACAGCGGTGCCGAGTACCACGCCGAGCGGGACATGACCGCCCGAGTGGGCGCGCGCACGCCTGCCGCGATTCACGGGTACGCCCGAGGGACCGTGACACTGCCGATCGGCGAGACCATTGATGTCCATGCCGTGCTCCGCATCACAGACGTCGAAGCGAAAGTCAGAGCCGACATCACGGTCAACGGCATCCACTGGGCCGACCGCACGTGGCACCTCCGGCTGGACACCACGGACAACCGGACGAACGAAGAGAGCACGCCCGCCTGATGAACGATCTCCCGCCGCACCGGCACCCGCACCCGACGACGCGAGTCAATGAGCTGATTTCGCTGTACAGCGATCCCGCCGCCTGCGCGGCCACGCTGTTCTGCGACCGCTACCCGGCCGATCAGTCGGCTTACACCATCGTCGACAGGCACCTCCGGCAGATCCGCCTCACCTACGGCGACCTGCGCGACCGGTCGACCCGATTCGCCGCGGCCCTGGCCGAACTCGGCGTCCGGCCGGGCGACCGCGTCGCGACCCTGATGGGCAAGAGCGCCGACTACCTCACCGCGCTGCTCGGCATCTGGCGGGTCGGTGCCGTCCACGTCCCGCTGTTCACGGCGTTCGCCCCGCCGGCGATCGCGTTCCGGCTCGAGCGCAGCGGCGCCGGATTCGTCGTCTGCGACCGGAGCCAGCGCCGCAAGCTCGACCCCGGCGACGACATCCCGGTCGACGCGCCGTGGCGGGTGATCGTCACCGATGAGCCGGGCGACCCGACCGGCTCAAGCGGCTCGGACGAGCGAGACCTCCACTTCGCCGATCTGCTGGCAGCCGCCGACGAGTTCACGCCGGCGGCCCTTGGCGGCGACGCGCCGCTCATCCACATCTTCACGTCCGGCACGACCGGCCGGCCCAAGGGCGTCATCGTGCCCGTCAAAGCCGTGGCCGGCTTCCGCATCTACGCCGAGTACGCGCTCGGACTGGTTCCGCAGGACCTGTACTGGTGTGCGGCGGATCCCGGCTGGGCCTACGGACTGTACTTCGGCATCCTCGGATCGCTCTCCACCGGCGTACCAAGCGTCCTGCTCGACGCCGGCTTCTCCGCCGAGCTCACCTGGTCCGTACTGAGCGACTTGGGCGTCACCAACTTCACCGCAGCCCCCACGGTCTACCGCTCCCTGCGCGCGTCGAACACGACCGCACCAGGCCCCTTACGGCTGCGGTGCGCATCCAGTGCCGGCGAGCCGCTGACACCCGAAGTCAACGGCTGGGCCGTCGAGGCGCTCGGCGTGCCGGTCTTCGACCACTACGGCCAGACCGAGGCCGGCATGCTCATCAACAACCACCAGCACCCAGATCTGCGCCGGCCCGTCCGCAACGGCTGTATGGGAAGGTCCATGCCCGGCTGGGACCTGCGCGTCCTCGACAATGCCGGCGACGTCGAAGCTCCCGTCGACACCGTCGGCAGGATCGCCGCCAAGGTGAGCGACAGCCCTCTGGCATGGTTCGCCGGCTATGACGGCGACCCCGCGAAGACGGCCGACAAGTTCACCGCCGACGGCGAGTGGTATCTGACCGGCGACGCCGGGCGCATGGACGCCGAGGGCAACTTCTTCTTCTCCGCCCGCGACGACGACGTGATCATCATGGCCGGCTACCGGATCGGGCCGTTCGACGTCGAGTCCGTACTTTTGACCCACCCCGACGTCGTCGACGCCGCCGTCATCGCGGTGCCCGACGCGATCCGGGGCGAGGTGATCGAGGCCTACATCGTGACCCGCCCCGCGGTCACGACACCGGCGGCCGAACTGGCCGAACTCGCCGAAGGCCTGAAGCAACTGGTCAAGACCAAGCTCGCCGCGCACGCCTACCCGCGCCGCGTCCACTTCGTCGACGCCTTACCGAAGACACCGAGCGGAAAGACCCAGCGCTACCTGCTGCGCGACCGGCGTCGAGCAGAGCTGGAAGCGAGCAACCCGTGACCGCACCCCTGCTCGAACGCCAGCGCGACGACATCCGCTACCTCTGCCTCAACCGGGTCGAACGCCGCAACGCGCTCTCGGCCGACCTGGTCCATGCGCTGGAGGCCGCGATGGCCGACGCCATGGCGGACCCGGCGACGTCGATCGTGGTCATCCGGGGCGCCGGCCCGACCTTCTGCTCCGGCGCCGACCTGGGCCACCTCCATGCCCTGGCCGTCCACGGAAAGGACCCGATGCCCTACCTGACCGCGATCGGCCAGTGCTTCGACCACATCGAGCAGTCTCCGAAGCCTGTCGTGGCGGCCATCCACGGACACGCGGTCGCCGGCGGTCTCGAGCTCGCCCTGGCGTGCGACGTGATCGTCGCCGAGGCCGGAACCCTGGTCGGCGACGGGCACGTGCGCCGCGGGCTGCTGCCGGCCGGCGGCAGCAGCGTCCGGCTCCCGCGAAAGGTGGGCGCGGCCCTCGCCCGGTGGATGATCCTCACCGGCGAGCTGCTCACCGCCGAGACGCTCCACCAAGCCGGCCTCATCCACGCCATCGCGAGATCGGGCGAGTTGGACGGCGTCGTCAGTGCCGTGCTGCCGAATCTGCGCGGCGCCGACGTCACGGCGCAGCGCAACTCCAAAGTGCTCCTGAGCCAACAAGCCCGCCTAGACGACGCGGCGAAGCTCGACCTCGAGCGCGCGCACTTCGCCCACCACTGGCACCAGAACGACCTCGGCGCCCACCTGGCGGGCTTCGCCGCCGACCGATCCTGCTCACGAGATGGGAGGAGCCCATGGGCGCAGCCCGATACGCCGGCCGCGTCGTAGCGGTCACCGGCGCCGGCCAAGGGCTCGGCTACGCCATGGCGCGCCGGTTCGCCGCCGAGGGCGCCGTCGTGGCCGCATGCGACATCAATCCCGGACCACTGAGTGAGCTGGCAAAGGGCGGCGCCGACGACGAGTCGGAGCCCATCACCACCGCCGTGGTCGACGTGACGTCGACCACGCAGGTCGACGCGTGGATCGATCAGGTCGTATCAGAGCACGCGCGGGTCGATGTCCTCATCAACAATGCCGGCATCATCCGCGACAACCGTCTCGAACGCCAATCCGACCAGGACTGGTCCGCCGTCGTCGAGGTCAGCCTGCGCGGCGCGTTCGTGTGCTCCAGAGCCGCCTTCCGGCACATGAAGCAGCACCGTTACGGTCGAATCCTGTCGCTCTCGTCCATGTCGTGGCGCGGCAACTTCGGACAGGCCAACTACGCGGCCGCCAAGGCCGGCGTCATCGGGCTCGCGCGGACGATCGCCATCGAGGGCGCGCCGCTCGGCATCACGTCGAACGTCATAGCGCCCGGCCTGATCGAGACTCCCATGCTCCGGTCCATGGACAGCCGCGGCCGCGACAGACTGACGGCACGCATCCCCGTCGGGCACACCGGCCGGCCCGACGACATCGCCGAGGCCGCCGCGTTCCTCTGCTCCGAGTCCGCCGGGTATATCACCGGTGTCGTCCTCGACGTCGACGGCGGCATCAACGTCAACGGAGCACTGCGATGACCTCGCTCGATCCGCCATCGCGAGAACGAGGCAGCTGTTCAGTGCTGTGCGAGTCGCGCCGCAAGAGTGCCGTGAGGGCCAGTGGTGCGCAGAGGGTTGCGACGACGAGAACGCTGCCTGTTCCGGTAAGGGCGTGGATCGCCGGTACGGCGAACGCTGTCGCGACCCCGGAGAACAGTGCGACGAGGGCGCCTGCGCCGCCGAACGCTCGGCCCTGCGGCGATGTGAGTGGCGGTCGATTGCCGCGTCGCGGCGCAGGCGAGCGCGAGGGCGAGCGAGGTGGCCGATTCGGCGAGGAACGCGCCGGTCGCGCCGAGTACCGAGGCCGAGAGCGGGCCGACGATCTGGCCGAGGGACACCGCGGTGCCGTAGCGAATGTAGGCGCTGCGTGCGGTGCCGGCTCGCGCTTGTGAGGGGGCGAAGGTGAGCAGGCCGGTGGCGACGAAGGCGGTGAGAGTCCCGTGCGCGGCGGCCAGCATGGCGGTGTCGGCCGTGCTGGTCGCCGCGATCATGCCGAGCGCGACAGCGCTCTGCCCGCACAGAGCCAGGACCAGGACGATCCGGGCGCCATAGCGGTCGATGAGCGTTCCGGCCACGGGTGCGAGGAGGAACGGGGGGCACGAGTGCGGCGGCGATCAGCGCGGCGAGCCAGATCGGTCCGGCCGGGCGGATCCGGACCATCAGCGCGACGGTGGCCGCGCCGTCGCCTGCGGTCGCGACGGACAGGCAGGCCCAGAAGAACCGGCTGCGGGCCTGCCCGGTCGCCCTCACTGCGGAACGTGGGCCGACGGGTCGAACAGGTAGCTGGTGCATGCGTGAGCCACCTCGTTGATCAACGTTGACCAGGACATCTCGTGCGCCTGCACGGGGAATCGATTGAACGTGGCGAAATCCATGAATGTCGAGAATGCGAGACGATAGCAGATGGCCAGGGACACGTCACGGCCCTCTCCGGCCGGGGCGTGGGCAGCGATGGTCTCGATGAAGCGCCGTCGCACGTCCGCCATGACGAGTGCGCCGTGCTCACCGAGGCCTTTGATCTTGCTGGAGTTCAAGATCATCGCGCCGTTGAGGGCACCGCGCACGGCGAACAGCTCGCCGAGGTCGGTGACGGCTTGGCGAACGGCGCTGCGCGGGTCAGACGGAAGCTCGATGGCGGTTGCGGCGGGATTGTCTGCGTCATCCGTCTCCGGCGGGCCGTTGTCGGGCAGCGGGAACAGGGCCTTGGCATGTGCGGCGAGTTCGGCGATGTGCGCCTCGTGAACGGCGATGAAGACCCCGTCCTTGTCGCCGAAGCGCCGGTAGATCGAACCCACCGACACTCCGGCGCGCTGGACGATCGCCTCGGTGGTGAACCCGTCCCAGCCCTCGTGTTCGAGCAGATCGCGGGCGGCCTCGAGGATGCGCTGCAGCGTGGCGAGGCTGCGGGCCTGCTGCGGGGCCGGGGCGTTGCCGCTGGACGGGGTACCGCCCGCCCCGCCCGCCGTGCTGGAGCGACGGCCTCGGGGTGAACGTGACCTCTGGGCCGAACGTGGGCGACTCCACGGCTTCCACCACGATGATCGCGCTCGGCTCATCCTTTGACCTGCAACTGGCCAACGACTGGGGCCAGGTCGAGGGCGCCGAGGGCCGCGCGCTGATGGCCACCGGCCTGCTCGGTCCCCAGGCCGACACCGACATCTACCTCAACTGGGGCCGCGGCCTCGACACGCCCGGCGAGGACCCGCTGGTCAACAGCGAGATCAGCGCCGCGCAGATCAACGGTATCCAGGGCCAGGGCCTGATGTCCCAGGTCAAGCACTTCACCGCGAACAACGGCCAGGGCGACCAGATCCCGACCACGGTCCAGGACCAGGCGCTGCACCAGATGCTGCTGCCCGACTACGAGACCAGCCTCGTGCAGGGCGGCGCGTCGGCCGTCATGTGCTCCTACCAGATCTACCAGGACACCGGCACCGGCGTGCCCTCCAGCGGCGTGCCCACCCTCTACGAGACCAGCCCCTACGCCGAGGGAGCCTCCTCGCCGACGACCTGGCCGCTCGACGAGATGCACGACGCCTGCGAGCAGCCGCTGACGATGACCTACGTGCTGCGCGACATGTGGGGCAGCAAGGCCCTGATCGGCCCGGACTACGGCGCCGTGCACAGCGCCGGCTCCATCCTGCAGGGCCTTGACATGGAGCCGGGGTCGAGCTTCTTCGGCACCACCGACCTGACCACGACCGACCCGACCGGCGACACGTGCGCCGACGCCTCGGGCAACGCAGAGTCCTGCACCACGGCCGACGCCGTGCACGTGGCCGGGATCCCCGGCACCGACTGCGGCACCGACGGATGCTCGGTGGCCGAGGCGGTGCTCAGCGGCTCGCTGCCGGTCTCGGTCTTCAACCAGTCCCTGGCTCAGATCCTCTACCAGGAGGAGCGCTTCGACCTGCTGGGCTGCGACGCCAACACCGTCGACTGCAGCAACACCGGCGGCGTGGACGGCGATCGCACCGGCACCGCCGCCCTGCCGACCGGCTCGAGCAGCGGCCCGGTGGCGCTGGGCACCAAGGACGGCGACGCCGCGGTGGTGGAGAAGGAGGCCGAGGAGGGCGCCGTCCTGCTCAAGAACAGCGACAGTACCCTGCCGATCACCTCGACGTGCACGACGACGCCAAGGCGGCGCCGGTCTCGATCGGCACCTGCGGCGCGGTCACCGTCGGCGGAAAGGCGACGTTCACCGACAACGCCTCCACCGCCAACGTGATCACGGACACGACGATCCACGGCGTCCTGTCCTGCACCGGAAACGGCGGGATCGCCGCCACCGACGACACGGCGAAGAGCGCCAAGGGCCAGTGCACCGCATAGGCCGCTGACCCGGTCGACCAGCCGTCCCGCCAGAGCCGAAGGGATCCATGACCATGCACCACCGCATCCGCACTCGGGCCGCGGCGGTCGCGCTGGCCTGCGCAGGCGCGGCCACGCTGGTGTCCGCGTGCAGCTCGGGCGCCGCCGCGACGCCGGCCGGGCCCGGCGCGAATGTCAAGACCGTCTCGTTCCAACAGGTGCAGAACGAGATCGGCGCGCTGTACCGCGCCGACGCGTCCATCACCGCGTTCAAGGTCGACGACGTGCAATACAGCACCTCCTCGCGCGACAAGGTGCTCGGGGTGTGCCGCAACGGCGCCGCCGCCTCGGACGAGGACGCGCTCGAGTCGGCGAAGGTGATGGCCTGCGCGCCGCTGATCTATTACTACTACAGCTTCGGGACCGAGCACTCGGCCGACGACTCGCTGACCGTCGCCGACGATCTCTACGACTACGCCGTCACCCAGATCACCGGCCCGTTCAACGCCCAACAGACCATCGACCAGCTCCTGCGCAGCTGGGGCGTCCCGGTCGCCTCCGGCGCCAGTGCGACCCCCTCGCCCCTGGGCACCGAAGGCATCGAATCCGGGCTGCTCGCCGACGCGCGCACGGCGATGAACGACAGCGCCGGCGTGCACATGGTGATCACCTCGGCAACGACATCCGGAACGACGACGAGCACGCGCACCGCCGTCATGGACAGCGGCGCGACCAGCGCCGTGGAGACGCTGACCGACGGCACGGCCACCGGCCACCCCGTGGTCACCTCCGCCGATGCGTATTTCTCGGGGGACTCCGCGGGCCTCGGCGAGTTCTTCGGCATGTCGGCCCAGGATGTCGCCCGTATCGGGACCGCCTGGGTGTCCATGGCTTCCGGCACCAGCCAGTACACGAACTTCTCCGCCGGCAGCCTGATCGCCTCGATCCCCTCGACCCTGATGCCGTCCACCGACGCCGTCACACTCACCGACGCCACCGACAGCGGCCGCCCGGTCTACCGCCTGGCCTGGACGTCCTTCGGCTCCGACGCGAGCGCCGTCATCAAACGCACGCTCGACCTGGACGCCTCCGGCCAGCACCTGCCCGTCAGCGAGACCTCGACATCGACCGGCGCCACGCAGACGGTCGCCTTCAGCGCCTGGGGCACCGCGGTCGACCCCGCCGTGCCCGACCAGACACTCACCTTCAGCCAAGCCACCGCGAGCTGACGTGAATCGGGGCCCGTCCGAACCTGCGGACGGGCCCCGATCGGATTGGT
Organism: Actinocrinis sp.; assembly: GCA_036501535.1. Classification (GTDB taxonomy): domain Bacteria; phylum Actinomycetota; class Actinomycetes; order Streptomycetales; family Catenulisporaceae; genus DASYAE01. The sequence continues at coordinate 20,391 of DASYAE010000227.1, forward strand.
GTCAGCCGACCGAGATGGCGAACACGTGCAGTTCGCCCGAGCTGACCTGGCTGGGCAGGGTGATGCTCGCCACCGTCTTGCCGGACTGCAGGGCGACGGTCGAGGTGAACAGATAGGTCGGGTTGATCTGCGAACTGCCGCCGGACGTGTTGCGGTAGCCGAGGGTCGCGGCGACGGACGCACCGGCCGGCAAGTTGTTCGCCGAGGTCCAGTCGCCGAAACCGACGGTGGCCTGTTGGGTGGTGCCGTCGGTGTAGGTGATCGTCGCAGTGCCCTGGGACGGTCCGTAGGTGGCGGTGCCGAGCAGACCGAGCGAGGTGTCCCCGGCTTGGCCGGCCAGCGCGATGGTCTGGCCGGAGGCGACCACGTTGTCCGGCTGGCCGCTCGCGGCGCTCGGCCAGGTGTAGCCGAGGCCGTTCGCGGTCACCGCCGAGCCGGGGGTGATCCCGGCCTTCACGAGTGCCTCGGCGGACAGGCTGTTGCCGATGCCGTCGAGGTTCGCCGCGCCCTGGTCGGAGTCGTCGGAGATCCCGGCGTTGTTGAAGTAGGGAGTGATGTCGCCGGGCGTGATGACGGTCAGATCGACGGTCACCGGGGAGAGCGTGACGCCGTTCTCGGTGAGCTGGAAGGTCATCGGGTATCCGCCGTCGGACTGCGGGGCGGTGAGTGTGACGGAGGCCTTGCCCGTGCCGTCGGCGGGCAGCGTGAATGAGCCTGACGTCGCCGAGATCCCGACGCCGCCGGGCACCTGCGCCGTCCACTTCACCTGCGCGGCCTTGCCGGTCAGGGACTGCGCGCCGAGGGTGACGGTGGTGGGTGCGCCCGGGTCGACGGTCAGTCCGGCCGAGGTGGCGGCGTTCTCCGGCTCCACGAACGAGACCGCCGGTGTCGTCTGCTGCACCATCAGCTGGACCTCGGAGAGCGTCGTCGTGGCCGCGCCGCTGTTGCCGGTGACCACGATCCGGTAGTCCTGGAACGCCTGCGGATGCGCGACCGTGTAGTCGTCGGTCTGCTGCCGGCTGGCGAACGACTGGCCGGTGCGCATGTCGAGCGTCGTCCACTTGGCGCCGTCGTTCGAGCCCTGCAACTGCCAGGCCGCGGGGTCGCCGGCGACGCTGCCCGAGGTCAGCGTGTAGGCGGAGATCTTCTCCGGCGCTGCGAACCGATACGAGATCGTCGGCGTGGTGGAGCCGAACGTCACCTGGGTCGACGACGTGTTGTCGAAGAGGGCTGAGACGTCTGTGCCGCCGCTGCCGGTGGCCGTCCCGATGCCCGGTCCGGTGACGTCCTGCAGCTGAGTTACGCCGTTCGACGCGGCGGAGCCTGCGGCGGCCCCGGCCGCGCTACCCCAGTTCGAGGGCTTGGGGCCCATGGCGAACTGGAGGTTCGCGCCCTGCTCGAGCTCGGCGATGGGGATGGTCGTGCTCTGCGTCGGGTGGCCGTCGAGATCGAGCGACTGGACGTAGACGTTGCTCGTGCTGTTGTTCCGAGCATCGATCTGGATGGAACGGCCGTTCTCCAAGTGGATCGTCGCGCTCTGGTACAGCGGCGAGGACACCGCGTATTGCGTCGCGCCGGTCCCGACGGCAGCCGGGTAGAGGCCGAGTGCGCTGAAGACGTACCAGGACGACAGGGCGCCGTTGTCCTCGTCGCCGGGATAGCCCTGGCCGATCTCGCTGCCGGTGAAGTCGCGGGCCAGAGCCTCGCGCACGATGCTCTGGGCCTTGTACGGCTCCGAGGTGTAGTCGTACAGGAACGGGATGCCGAATCCCGGCTCGTCGCTCAGGTCCCACTCCCCCTCGTCGTTCGTGGCGGCCTCGACCATCTCGTGGATGGCGTTCGCGCCGCCGTACGAGCCGCCGTACTGCGCGGTCTCGTGCGTGCCGAAGAACTGGTCGAGCTTGTCGGCCAGGCCGGCCTGGCCGCCGTAGACATCGGCGAGCCCTGCGATGTTCTGCGGCGCGTAGAGCGAGTAGGTCCAGCCGTCGCCCTCCATGTACTCGTTGCCCCACACGCGCGGGTCGTACTGGGACGCGGACTGCGCCCAGGCTCCGGCCGCGTCGCGTCCCTCGAAGAACCCGACGACCGGGTTGTAGGTCTGCAGGAAGTTCTGCGCCTCGTCGCCGAAGAACGTCGCGTCGGCCTGATACTGCGCGCGGGCGGCGGCGCTCGTGCCGGAGCTGTTCGCGAGGGCGCCGGCCAGCGCGGAGATGCCGGAGTCGTCGACGCCGGCGTCCAGCGACCAGTCCACGCTCGACGTGCCCGCGTCGGTCGGCGAGTAGCCGAGGAACTGTGCTTGGGCCAAACCCTGCTGGCCGACCGCGCCGGAGGGCGAGACCACCATCGCGTCCTTCTTCATCGCCTGATATGCCTCGCCGACGTCGAAGTCCCGCACGCCGTCCAGGTACGCGTCGGCGATGGCTACATCCGCGTCGGTGCCAGGGGTCGAACCCGCGTAACCGGGTGCGGACCAGCGGTTGAGCCAGCCCCCGTCCCGGTACTGGTTGACGAAGCCCTGGATCATGTGGCCGGTCAGCGTTGGATAGAGCAGCGCGTCGAGCGGCCACTCGGTCCGATAGGTGTCCCAGAACCCTACGTTGACGTACATGTATCCCGGTTCGATCGCGAGCCCGGTCTGCGTGGCCGTGCTCGGCCCTGTGGCGGGCGCCGTCGGGCTCGCGTACTGGTAGACCGGATCGGCGGCCGTGCCGGTGTTCTCGTACGCCTCGTCGGGATACATGTTCAGCCGGTAGAGGCTCGAGTAGAGCGAGATCTTCTGGTCGAGGGTCGCGCCCTTGACGGTGATCACACCGAGCGTCTTGTCCCAGGTAGCGAGTGCGTTCGCCTCCACCGAGCCGAATGTGCCGCGGCTGCCGATCTCCAGCGCGAGGTTCTTCTGCGCCTGCGCGAGGCTGATGTACGAGGTCGCGATCTGCATGGTGACGACCTTGGAGCCGCTCGTGTCGAACTGGTAGTAGCCCGTGACGTCGTTCCCGCCACAGGCGCTGTTCGCGCAGCCGCCGGAGGCGACCATGCCGCTGCCGGTGACCGGCTGGCTGAAGGTCGCGTAGAAGTACATCGGGCCGTCGCCCGGGGCGCCGAAGAACCCGGCGGAGTCGGAGTACCCGGAGATGGAGTCGCCGGAGGGGTCGAGCACGACTGACCCGCTGTCGGTCATGTTGTCGAAGACGAGGTTGGAGGTGTCGCCGGTGAAGGTGAAGCGCATGACCGCCGCGTGGTCGGTCGGGGTCATCTCGGCGCGGATGCCGTCGGTGAAGGTGACGCCGTAGTAGTACGGCTTCGCGGTCTCCTGGTCGTGCGAGAACGTCAGCTCGCGGCCGGTGCGCGACATGTCCGGTGCGGCGCCGCTCGTTCCGGCTCCCGGCATGACCTGGAAGACGTCGCGGTCGTTGATCCAGGTGCTCGGTTCGTGGTCGATGGCCAGGGCCTGGAGCTCGGAGAGGTTCTGCGCGGTGTTGTCGGTGGAGTAGTTGTAGACCCAGCTGGTGGATCCGGCGTCGGTCTCCGGGGTCAGGAAGTTGAAGCCGTGCGGCACGGCGGTGGCCGGGACGTCGCTGCCGCGCGAGTACGAGCCGTTCGACTGGGTGCCCCGGGTCGTCGAGACGTAGTCGGCGAGGTGCGCGTAGTTCGAGGGCGGAGCGGGGGCGAGGCTCAGGTCGTCGATCCATCCCTGGAAGGGTCCTGATGTGCCGTCGTGTGCGTAGTCGACCAGGATGCGCGTGACGGTCTTGCCCGCGGCGACCGAGCCGAGATCGGCGCTGACCCGGTTCCACTGGTCCGGGTACAGGTCGCCGGCCGCGCCCTGCGCCTGCGCCGTGAGGCCGAATCCGTTCTGGTCGACGGCGCCGAGCTCGTTCAGGTACGTGCCGTCGCTGAAGGCCAGGTCGATCGCGACGTACGTGCTCGGGTCGGGGATGCCGGCGCCGAGATCCTGGTTCATCAGCTGCGGGAAGATCTCGTACGACAACTGCGTCTGCGCGGTGACGTGGATGTCGGCGCTGAAGACCTTGTCCTTGCACGACGCGCCGCCGGAGCCGGTCTGGTAACCCGCGTAGCCGAATGCCTTGACGCCGGTGAATCCCACATCCGGCTTAGCCGTGTAGGCCGTGCTCGGTCCGGATCCGACCGTGGTGGCCAGGCCCGCCGCAGCGCCGGACGCATCGGACTGGACCACGCCGGAACACTTCGGCGCGCCGCTGTCCACGGTGCTGGTCCAGGTCGGCTGCGGCTGCCCGGTCTCGAACGAAGTGCTGAACGAGTTCGACGCGGCCACGCCCCCGCTCGCGTAAACCGGCGCCGGCGCCGAGCCGAGTGCGAACACTGTGGCGGCCGCGGTCAGCAGTGCACTGATTCTGAACTTCCCCGTTGTGCTCATGCTCATCTCTCGTTGTCTGTGTCGTCTATACGGTGCCTGCGGGAACGTTGTAGCCCTCGATCCACAGCGCCGGCGCGTGCCCGGACGGCAGGCCGCCCGACCAGCTGAGGCTGAGATCACGGCTTTCACCCGGCAGCAGCCAGAGGAAGTTGTCGCTGTAGCGCGTCGGAAGCACGCGGTCGCCGGTGCGTTCGTCACGCAGCGACAGACGGAGCATCGCGGCGACCGTCGAGCCCGTGTTGCGCAGCGTCACGCTCATCTCGCCGCCGCCGTTCCCCTTCGGCGCATGGTCGTACGAGGCCGCGATCCGCGTCGGGGCGAGCGAGTTGAGCGCCTGCATGTCGGTGTCCTGGTTGTAGCGCCAGTACGTGTTCTGCGACAGCAGCGTGCCGTGCGCGTCCTTCAGCTCGAGGCGCAGAAGGTGCAGCGAGGGCAGGTTGCTGCCGAAGGGGACGGTCATCGGGGAGGTCATGGCCGAGGCGGCCACGTTGACGGTGCTCTGCAGCGCGGAGGCGAGCTGGTTGCCGTTCAGGTCGTAGAGCCTGGCCACGGCTGTCGCGCCGGACAGCGCGGCGCTGGTGTGGTTGACCACGGCGATCGACCAGTCGTGCAGGTTGGCCTGGATGTGCTGCGGCTCGCAGCCCTTGCGCGAGCCGAAGTAGCTGCCGTTGACGTCGAGGTCGTAGTCATAGGTCTGCCACACCGTGCTGTGCCAGGCCGGGTTCGACATCCACAGCAGCACGCCGGTCGCGTTGTTCCACAGCCGGGAGTTCCAGGCCTCGAAGATGGCGCGCATGCTCTCGTAGTTGACGAACTGGGCCTTGCGGGAGAACTCCTCGAGGCTGCTCGACGCGCCCAGCCGGTTGTCGATCGCGCCCTGGTAGGTCTGCGGGGCCTGGTTGCCCTGGGTGCACCAGTCGTGCAGGAACCAGGGCCCTTCGATCGGCCAGCCGTCGTCGTCCGGTCCGACGAGGTTGCGCATGCTCTCCGCGACGGAGACGGTCGGGATGCCGATCTCGCTGTGGAAACCGACGTTGCCGCCGGTCGCGTCGCCGGTGAAGTAGCCGGTCGGGTCGAGCCAGTAGTACGGGCCGTCGCCGGTGATGAAGCCGGCGTTCGAGTCGCTGCCGTAGAGCAGGCCGGTGGTGGAGGAGACCGCGGCGCGCAGGGCCGAGTCGATCGCCGCCGGCGGGTTGCCCTCGTTGCAGCCGAACCAGACCGCGAGGCTCGGGTGCGCGCGGTAGCGCAGCAGCGTGTCCTGGGCGATGGCGAGGTAGACGGGGTGGTCGACCGGGTCGATCGAGAAGGCGTCCCAGAACTCGTTCCACACCAGCAGGCCGTTCGCGTCCGCGGCGGCGAAGAACTCCTCCCGGTCGCTGGAGCCGATCCAGTTGCGCACCATGGTGAAGTTCATGTCGCGGTGCATGGCCATCACCGCGTCCATCCGGTCCGGCAGCATGCGGCGCAGCAGCTCGTCCCAGCCCCAGCTGCCGCCGCGGCAGAACACCGGCACGCCGTTGACGACGAACTTCAGCGGCGTCGGGCTGTTGTCGACGGCGATCACGTCGGTCCACGTGGCGTTGTCGTTCGAGACCTGGACCGTGAACGTCAGCGCATACGCCTGCTCCCACAGGATGTAGACCTGGTTGAAGGAGACCGCCGAGCCGAGGTCGACGGTGATCCACTGGTCGTCGGTGTAGTTCGAGGACCAGCGGGTGGCCGGATTGCCGTCGACCGCGTACTGCGGCTCGTCGTTGGTGTTGTCGATCGACGAGGCGGTGACGGTCTTGTCCAGCGCGAGGTCGGTGTCGGGCGCGGAGGTGTCGAACGCCGAGAGCGTCCACATCGAGATGCCCCAGCCGGTGGCCCGCGTGCCGCCCTGGATCCGGAGGTACCGCGCCTGCTGCGCGGCGAAGTCGACGGTCTGCGGCGCGGAGTCGGTGGTCAGGTCGACGGTGATCGGGATCTTGTACTCGTAGTCGATCTGCCGCATGCCGACGCGCACGGTCCGCTGGTCGCTCTGCGCGCCGCCGACCGCCGCGGTCAGCTCGAGGTCGTGCAGATTCGGCTCGCCGTAGCCGTTCGGCCACCATAGCGCCGGATTCCGTACGCGCAACTTCGAGAACGACGTCGGGCTGAACACGACGTCGGTGCTCTGGCCGCCCGCGATCGTCACCGTCTGCTTCACCGTGACGCCGGCGACGCTCGCCGTGACGGTCACGCTCTGGCTGGACGACTCGACGTTGCTGACCGGCACGGTGATCGTCACCTCGGCGACCGAGGTGTCCGGCAGTGAGGGCAGCGCGGTGTCGAAGCGCGGATCGCCGATGACCGCGGCCCCGGTCGAGCGCAGCCGCACATGGTTCCAGATCCCTGATACGCGGTCGCGGACCGCCGGCATCCAGTCCCAGCCGGAGACCGCGAGGTAGGTCGGCGAGGAGAGGTTCATCTCGTCGGTGCCCGCGTCCGTGTAGGAGACTCCGGACGGTCCCTTGTCGCCCGGGCTGCCGGGGTAGGGCATCGGTGTGATCAGTACCGCGAGATTCTGCGGTCCGTGCGCCGCGAGGTTCGCGGTGACGTCGATCGAGGCGCGGGCGAAGGGGTGGACCACCTGGCCGACGTGCGTCCCGTTCAGCCAGATGTCGCCCTGGTGGTTGACGCCGTCGAACTCGAGCCAGATGTGCCGGCCGGGCGAGGCGTCGAAGCCCTCGGGGAGGCTGAATGGTCGCAGATACCACCACGCGTGGCGGGACAGTGCTTCCGGAACCTGCAAATTGTTCCAGCCGAACACCGGATCCGGCAGGTGGCCCTGCTCGACGAGCGAGGCCAGCACGGTGCCCGGCACGGTCGCCGGCACCCAGCCGCTGGTGTCGACCTCGGGCCCGGAGAGCACGGCCCCGTCGGTGCTGCCGGCCCAGTCGTCGAGCGTCAGCCGCCAGCCGGATTCGAGCGGGACCGTTCCGTCCGCGCCGAGTTCGAGGGCTGGCAGCGAGCCGTGCTGCACCGGCCACAGCGTCCAGCCGGTGGCGGCGGGCCGGTGCGCCGTGGCCGTGCCGTAGACCTCGAAGCCGTTGAGGCCCAGCGGATTGCCGTTGGAGCGCTTGCTCGCGCTCATCCGCACGTAGCGCGCGGTGACCGGTGAGGGCAGCGTGATCGTCATGACCCCGCCGGTGCCCGCGGTGGTGCTGTAGACCGTCGTCCACTGCTTGTCGTCGGAGGAGACGTCGATGGTGAAGGCCACCGCTGCGGCGGAGAGCACCTCGAAGCCGGTGGTGTTGTCGCGCGGATCCGAGCCGCCGGAACCGACGAAGGTCGGATCGCTCAGCGTCGCCTCGAACGTGAGCACCACCGACGAGACGAGGCAGGGCGCCTGCAGGTCCACGGCGATCCACTGCGGATCCCCCTGCGCCGCCCGCCAACCGCTGCCCTTGGCCCCGACCTCGCTGAGCCGGTCCACCGCGAACCAGGCGGGGGTCGGCGCGTAGTCCGTGGACGAGACGGTGACCGGCCGATACTGCGCAAGCTCGGCCGAAGCGGTCCCGCCGCCCGCCGCCCCGGTAGCCGCAGCCGAATCAGAAGTCGAAGTCCCCGCGGCAGCGGCCGCAGCCGCGCTCGACGCCGAGACCGCCGTGTTCAACCCGAATCCGGCCAGCAACGTGCCGCCGGCGGAGACGAACCCCCGCCGCGAGATACCGCCGTTCCCCTTTGTCATGAACCGTCGCTTTCATCATGGTGAGGCGCCGCTCGAAGGCGGATGACAACGTTGTCATCAATGAAGTCACGGGCAAAGCTGGTCCAAACGGCTGGACCTGTCAAGGGAAAATTCCGGCGCTTCTCATTCAGCGGCCGTTGCCGAGACTCAGCGGCAGTACGTCGACGCGGTCGGCGCCGGCCGGTCCGATATCAGGGGGTCACTACGAGGCCGGGGTTACCGGGTCGCCGACGCTGGGGCTGATGTCCGGCGCCACGGCCTCGGCGCTTCAAGACGACAGGGGCGCCGACGGTGGACAGACCAAGAGGCTCACCCGACTCCCTCGCGCTGCCGCTTGGTGATGCCCTGCGATGTCTCTGCCGTCGACGCCCCTTGGGCCGTGTCCGAGAAGAACCGTTGGGGCCGCGCAGCCCTTCTCGAACACGGCCCGGCAGCCGCCACACCTTCCCTTTGACCGCTACCCCGGCCACTCCTGGTGTGCGCCGCCCGACCGGTGACTGGATGATCGAGGAGTACGCGACATAGACTGACAGAACCTTGTTTAGAGATCGTTTAGCGTTCGCATATGCGCTGGTCAGCCGGGTGAGGAGAGAGCGGTATGGCGGAGGCGAGGCTGGCTTTCCGGCTGCTCGGACCGGTCGGGGCGCGGGTCGGCGATCGGGCCTTGGACATCGGTCCCGCACGTCAGCGCTGTGTCCTGACGGTGCTGCTGGTCCATGCCAACCACAGTGTGTCGGTCGACCAGCTTGTGGAACGGGTGTGGGGCGAACGCCGGCTTCCGGCGCGTCCCTCCAGCGCGGTGCGCACCTATGTCTCGCTGCTGCGGGGGGCGCTGGCCGTCACTGCGGACGCAACGATCACACGGCGATCGGACGGCTACCTGATCGATGTCGACGATCGGCTCGTGGATGTCTTCTCCTTCCGCGAACTGGTCGATCGGGCGCGCGCCGCCACTCAGGACACGCATGCCAGAGCATTGTTCGAGCAGGCACTGGACCTCTGGCACGGTGAGGCGTTCGGCCAGCTGGACACGCCGTGGCTCAACAGCGTCCGCGCCACACTCGCCATGGAGCGGCAGGCGGCCGAGCGCGAGCTGACCGACATCCTGCTGCGCAACGGCCAGCACAGTGCGCTGATCCCCACGCTGTCGGCCAGGGCCGAGCAGAATCCCCTCGACGAGCACATCGCCGCCCAGCTGATGCTCGCGCTGTTCCGCAGCGGCCGCCAGGCCGAAGCCCTGCTGCACTACCGGTGTCTGCGGGAGCGGCTTGCCCAGGATCTCGGCACCGATCCCGGCCACGCCCTGCAAGAGCTGCACCAGCGCATCCTGACCGACGATCCCGCCCTCGCCGCTCCCCCCGAGCCGCAGCGCATTGTCAGCACGAGCCGCACGGACGGCACCGAGCCGGCGGCCGACGACGCCGTGCCGCCGCCGCAGCAGCTGCCGGCCGGAATCACCCATTTCACCGGACGCGCCGGCGAACTCGACGCGCTGACCGTGCTGACCGAGCGGGCCGGCGAAGCCGCGAGCACCGTGGTGGTGATCGGCGGGACCGCCGGGGTCGGCAAGACCGCTCTGGCCGTGCACTGGGGCCGGCGGGCGGCCGCGTCGTTCCCGCAAGGACAGCTCTATGCGAACCTGCGCGGTTTCGACCCCTCGGGAGCCCCGGCACGGCCCGATGTTGTCGTGCGCGGATTCCTCGACGCGCTCGGGGTGCCGGGCGCGCGGGTCCCGGCCGAGCCGGACGCGCAGTTCGCGCTGTACCGCAGCCTGCTGGCCGGCCGGCGCATGCTCATCGTGCTGGACAACGCCCGCGACGCCGGCCAGGTCAGGATCCTGCTGCCCGGCGCGGCCGGCTGCGTGGTGCTGGTCACCAGCCGCAACCGGCTGGACGGCCTGGTCGCGCTGGAGGGCGCACGGCTGGTCACGCTGGACCCGTTGAGCCCGGCCGAGGCCCGCGGCCTGCTCGACCGCCGCCTGGGCGCAGGGCGCGCCGCCGCGGAACCCGACGCGGTCGAAGAACTGGCCGGCCTGTGCGCACGGCTCCCGCTGGCGTTGAACATCGCCGCCGCCCACGCCGCCGTGCACCCGGCCCTGCCTCTGACCGCCCTGACCGGCCACCTGCGCGAGACGCCCAGCCCGCTGGCCGCCCTGGACACCGGCGACGCCGCGGCGAACGTCCGCGCGGTGTTCTCCTGGTCCTATCGCGCTTTGGGAGGATCCGCGGCACGGATGTTCCGGCTGCTGAGCCTCAATCCCGGCCCTGACATCAGTGCCGGAACAGCAGCCAGCCTCACCGCCACCGACAGCGAGCACGCCCTCGCAGCGCTCGACGAACTGGCCGCCGCGCACCTGCTGGCCGAACCCGCCCCCGGCCGGTACGCCTTCCACGACCTACTGCGCGCTTATGCCGCCGAGCTGACCGATGCGACCGACAACGACGACGAGCGACACGCCGCCACGCACCGGCTCCTGGACCACTACCTGCACACCGCCAACACGGCCGCCGTGCTCCTGTACCCGGCCCGGGATCGCATCGACCCTCCCCCGGCCCGGCCGGGCACGACCCCCGAAGAGCTCACCGACGACCAGCAGGCCTGGAACTGGCTGGACGCCGAACGCCCGGCCCTGCTGGCGGCGATCGAACTCGCCGCGCTGCGCGGTTTCGACACCCATGCACACCTGCTGCCCTGGACCCTGGTGACCTTCCTCGACCGGCGGGGTCACTGGCACGACTACGTCGCCACGCAGAACATCGCGCTGGGCGCCGTCCAGCGCCTTGGCGACGAGCCCGGACAGGCCCGTGTTCACCGCACGCTCGGCCGCGCCTACATGCGGCTGGGTTCCTACCCTGACGTCCACGTCCATCTGCGCCATGCGCTGCGCCTTTCCCGGCAGCTCGGCGATCAGGTCGGCGAAGCGTACAACCACCGGATCATCGCCTGGGCACATGACCAGCAGGGCCGCTATCGGGAAGCACTCGGCCACGTCCAGCGGGCACTGGAGCTGTTCCGGGCGACCGGTCACGAGGTCGGACAGGCCCAGACGCTCAACGCGGTCGGCTGGTACCACTCCCTGCTCGGCGAGCACGAATCCGCCCTCGCCCCCTGCCAGGAGGCCCTCGAGCTGCACCACAAGCGGGGCGACGAGATCGACGAAGCCGGCGTGTGGGACAGCCTGGGCCACGCCCACCACCATCTCGGTGACCACCGCAAGGCCGTCTCCTGCTTCCATAGCGCCCTCGGGCTGTTCCGCAAGACCGGCGAGCGCTACGAACAGGCAAATACCCTTACACGCCTCGGCGAGACGCACCGTGCCGCCGGGGATCGCGAAGCGGCACGCGACGCCTGGCAGGAAGCGCTGACCATCCTGCGGGACCTCGAACACCCCGACGCCGAGCAGGTCGGCGCGAAACTTAGAGAGCTCACATCCGAGCGGCGACCGGCCCAGGCGGCCGACGGCGCACACGGCTGAGGGGCAGACGCATGAGGGTGGCAGTGATCGGTGCCGGCGTCATCGGCGCTTCCGTCGGCTGGCATTTGTCCCGCCGCGGCGTCGACGTGCTCTTCCTGGATCGGGGCGAGCCTGGAGCGGGCGTGTCGGACTGGACGTTCTCGTGGGTGAACGCGAGCAACAAGACGCAGACACGTGACTACTTCGACCTCTCCGTCGCCGGGATGTCCGCTCACTACCGGCTGGCGGCGCAGGTCGGTGCCGACGGCTGGTGGCACCCCACCGGGCATGTCCGGTGGGCGGATCCCGGTGAGACCACTGAGGCGCTGCGGGCGAGGATCAGCCTGCTGACGTCCTGGGGATATGACGTGGTGCTGTGGGAGGCCGAGCAGGTCCGCCGGCTGCTCGAGCCCTGCGTCCGATTTCCCACCGACGACACGCCGGTGGCCGTCTACCTCCGGGAGGGCTGGATCGACGGCCGCGCGCTGGCGACGAAGCTCGTCGGCGACGCGCTGCGGCACGGCGCGCGCGCCGTGTTCGGAGGCGCTGCGCGCGAGATCGTGACCGCGGAAGGACGCGTCACGGCCGTCGTGACCAGCGACGCGGAACACCATCGCGTGGACGCCGTCGTCAACGCGGCGGGCCCGGACGGCGACAAGATCGCGGAGCTGGTAGGCCGGACCCTGCCGATGCGCTACCAGCCCGGGCTGATCGCCAAGCTGAGCTGCGGTCACGTTCCCATTCAGCGCACGATGCACGCCCCGCATGTCGAGCTGCGGCCAGCCGGCCACGGACAGCTGCTGGCGCACAGCCGGGAACTGGACGACGGACTCGTCTCGCACGACCGGTTCCCGCCGGAACTGCTTGAGGAGCTTCACGCTCGCGCAGTCGACGCTCTGCCGGTTTTGGCCGGGTCGCCCGTCCTCGGCGCGAGAGCCGTGTCGCGGCCGATACCGGCCGACGGGTTCCCCTCTGTCGGCGCGTTCGACGACGTGCCCGGCTACTACGAGGCCATCGCGCACAGCGGCATCACGCTCGCGGCCGTCATCGGCGACGTCCTCGCCTGCGAGATCGTCGACGGCGAAATCAGTCCCTTGATCCGGCCCTACCGGCCGGGCCGCCTTGGAACGGGCGCTCCCGCCGCATCATCGACCGGAGAGTGACGGAGCCGCGATTCGCCTACTGCTGCGGCAGGTCGGTGGGAATGATCGCCTCGCCGAAGGCGGCGCGGGCTTCGGCGAGCACCTGCGCCGACGGCCCGTCCGGCGTGAGCCAGCCGGACAGGTCCGGCGCCTCGACCAGGTAGCGGTCCGGGGCCGCCTCGACGACGGTCCAGCCGGACAGATCGGCGGTCCGGCTCAGGTGCTCCCGGGTGAGCAGCAGGATGCCGAACGCGTCGGGGAGGTAGCGGCTCCACAGAGGGCTGTTGCGAGCGGTCGCCCACGCTGGCGCCGGCGGGGTCTGGCCGGGTGTTCTGCCCAGCGTGGACCACGTGTTCGAGTCCCCCTTGGTGAGCGTCACCGCCGCGAACCGGGTGTGCTCCGCGGCGGCGAGCAACGCTTCGCGGGCCTGGCCCGCCAGGTCGAGGGGCGCGCACTGCGGGTCGTAGACCTGGTAGGACGCGCGTCCATCGGCGCCGAGGCTCACCCGGCTCAGCGGGCCCGGCTCAGCGCTTGTGCATCTCGCGGCGATCGAGGGCTGATGGGACAGGGCGAGGTGCAGGTGTCGCCCGAGCTCGCCGGTGCGGTCCGGCAGGGTGAGGGCGGAACTGAGGAGATACGCGTCGGGGCCGCCGTTGCGCTGCGTCCACTGCGCCGCCGTCTCGCACAGCTCCGGGCCGGGGATTCCGGGCGCCGCCACATCGTAGGACGCGAACACGGTGAGCCGGGGTTCGGACAGCCGGCGCAGCCAGTCGGCCGGACGGACGGCGGGCGCGGCGTGCAGCGATCCGCCCCAGCCCGCGGCACGCAGCTGCTCGGCGAAGACGTCGAGCCAGCGGCGCAGCGCCTGCGCGCCGGACGGCCACTTCAGTTTGACCGCGCCGCCCGCGACGGTCGCGACCAGGGCGGTGCCGAAGTCCTCCGGGCTCAGCGCCGCGTTGGCGGCGGCCAGCGCGCGGTCCATTGCGCCGAACAGCTCCGGCTCGGCGCGGCGGCCGGGGGCGAACTCGACCCAGACCTCGCCGTCGCCGTCCTGCCAGGCCGCCGCGATGCCGTCGCCGTCGATCCGGAGGTCCCCGCCGTTGTCCATGGGGCCTAATCTATGCGGCCTGTGGCATCACTTCATGGTGAGCGCGTAGGTGCCGGGCAATCCTTCGGAGATGACGACGAGCTGGTAAGTGCCGGCGGCGAGGGTGCCGGTGCTGGTGCCACTACCGCAGTAGCCGTTCGTGACGGTGCTGCCGGAGCTGTTGACGATCTTCCATTCGGCGTCGGTGACGCTGCCGGAGGCCGGGCAGGAGCCGAGGGTGACCGTGAAGCTCTTGCCGCCGCTCGGGACGGTGAAGGTGTAAATGTCCTGCGAGGCGGCGTCCTCGAAGTCGCCGGCACCGGTCGTCGCGGTGCCGTTGACGGTGTTGGCGGACACGGTCAGCGGGGTCGTGACGGTGAAGGTCTGCGGCGCTTCGAGGTTGATCGTGTAGGTGCCGGCCAGGCCATAGGCGTAGAAGCGCAGCGCGTAGCTGCCGGCTGCGAGCGCGCCGAGGCCGAAGTAGCCGCAGTACCCGGAGTCGACCTCGCTGTTGGAGCTGTTGTAGAGGCGCCATTCCAGGTCGTCGATCCCGCCGGAGGTCGGGCAGCTGCCCACGTCGATGTTGAGCGTCTGTCCGCCGGATGGGACGGTGAAGGTGTAGATGTCCTCTGACGCCGTGTCCTCGAAATCGCCCGCGCCGGTCGTCGCAGTGCCGTTGACGGTATTGCCGGTGACCTTCAGCGGAACGGTGACCGCGAACGACTGCGCCACATCCAGGTTGAACGCGTACGTCCCGGCCACGCCCTCGGCCTCGAACTTCAGCACATAGCTGCCCGCCGCGACGGTGCCGAGGCTGGAGTAGCCGCAGTACCCGGAGTCGACCTCGCTGCCGGAGCCGGTGTCCAGGTACCAGTTCAGATCGGTCAGGCCGTTGGAGTCCTTCGGGCAGCTGGAGACGTCCACGCTGAGCGTCTGCCCGCCGCTCGGGACGGTGAAGGTGTAAATGTCCTGCGAGGCGCCGTCCTCGAAGTCGCCTGCGCCGGTGGTCGTCGTGCCGTTGACACTGTTGCCGGTGACCTTCAGCGGAACGGTGACCGCGAACGACTGCGCCACATCCAGGTTGAACGCGTACGTCCCGGCCACGCCCTCGGCCTCGAACTTCAGGACGTAGCTGCCCGCCGCGACGGTGCCGAGGCTGGAGTAGCCGCAGTACCCGGAGTCGACCTCGCTGCCGGAGCTGTTGTCGAGGAACCATTCCAGGTCGGTCAGGCCGTTGGACGCCTTGGGGCAGGTGGACACATCGATGCCGAGCGCCTGTCCGCCGGTCGGGACGGTGAGGGTGTAGTCGTCCTTGGAGGCGGTCGTCTCGAAGTCGCCGGCGCCGGCGGTCGCGGTCCCGTTGATCGAGCCGCTGGTGACCTTGAGCGGGACGGTGACCGGGAAGGTCTGGGCGGCCTCCATGTTGAGCGCGTAGGTGCCGGCCACGCCTCCGGCGCTGACGACGAGGGCGTAGCCGCCGGCCGCCAGGGTGCCCAGCGGGGAGTATTCGCAGTATCCGGAGTCGATGCGGTTCCCGGATCCGTCGAACAGCGTCCAGGTCGCGTCGGTGATGCCGCTCTGCGTCGGGCACGCGGCGAGGTTCAGGTCGACCTCCTGGCCGCCGGTCGGCACTGTGAAGGTGTAGCTCTGCTGCGAGGCGGTGGTCGAGAAGTCGCCCGCGCCGGGGGTCGAGGTCCCGTTGATCGTGTTGGCGGTCACCGCGAGCGGCAGCGTGACGCTGTAGGTCTGGGCGAGCGCGACGTTCAGCGTGTATGTGCCGGCCACGCCGCCGGAGTCGACGACGAGCGAGTAGGTGCCGGCCGGCAGGGTGCCGAGGCTGTGGTAGCCGCAGTACCCGGAGTCGACGCTGCCTCCGGACCCGTTGAGCAGCCCCCAGCTCGCCTCGGTGATGCCGCTCTGCGTCGGGCAGCCGGAGAGGTTCAGGCTCAGCTGCTGGCCGCCGGACGGGACGGTGAAGGTGTAAATGTCCTGTGACGCCCCGGTCTCGAAGTCGCCCGCGCCGGTCGCCGCCGCGCCGTTGACGGTGTTGGCGGTGACCGTCAGCGGGATGGTGACCGCGAAGGTCTGCGGGCCCTCCAGGTTGAACGCGTACGTGCCGGCGTCGCCGTACGCGTAGAACCTCAGCTGGTAGGTGTCCGCCGCCAGGGTGCCGAGGGCGGTAAAGCCGCAGTACCCGCTGTCGACCTCGGTCCCGGTGCCGTTGTAGAGCCGCCATTCGAGGTCGGAGAAGCCGGTCGAGTCCTTCGGGCAGCTGGAGACGTTGATGCTGAGCGCCTGGCCCCCGGACGGGACGGTGAAGCTGTAGATGTCCTCCGACGCCACGTCCTCGAAGTCGCCCGCGCCGGTCGTTGTTGTGCCGTTGACAGTGTTGGCGGTTACCGCCAATGGCGTGGTGACGCTGAACGTCTGCGCCGTGTCGAGGTTCAGCGCGTACGTGCCCGCGAGGCCGCCCGCGTCGAGCTCGAGCTGGTAGTTGCCGCCCACCAGACTGCCGAGGGCGGTGAAGCCGCAGTACCCGTTGTCGACCTCGGTCCCGGCGCTGTCGTAGAGCCGCCATTCGAGGTCGGTGATGCCGTCGGACTCCTTCGGGCAGCTGGCGACGTTCACGCTCATCGTCTGCCCGCCGGACGGGACGGTGAAGGCGTAGATGTCCTGCGAGGCCACGTCCTCGAAGTCACCCGCTCCGGTCGCCGCCGCGCCGTTGACGGTGTTGGCCGTGACCACCAGCGGGGTCGTGACCGCAAAGGTCTGCGACACGTCGAGGTTCATCGCGTAGGTGCCCGCCATGCCCTTGGCGTCGACGTCGAGGTGGTAGCTGTCCGCCGGCAGGTCGCCGAGCGAGACGTAGCCGCAGTACCCGTAGTCGACCTCGGTCCCGGCACTGTCGTAGAGCGTCCAGGACAGCGGGGTGGAGTAGTCCTGCGTCGGGCAGGAGGCGACGTTCAGCACGAGCGACTGGCCGCCGGCCGGGACGGTGAAGTCGTAAACGTCCTGCGACGCGGTGGTCTCGAACCGGCCGGCGCCGGGGGTCGCGGTGCCGTTGGCAGTGTCCGCGGTGACCGTCAGCGGGACGGTGACCGCGAAGGTCTGCGGCTCCTCCAGGTTGAGCGCGTACGTGCCGGGCACGCCGCCGGCCGCGACAGCCATCTGATAGCTGCCCGCGGGGAGGTTGTCGAGCTCGGAGTAGCCGCAGTAGCCGTTGCCCTCCGGGATACCGCCGGCGGTGGTCAGCTGCCACTGCAGCGGCATCGAGTAGTTCTGCGTCGGGCAGCCGCTGAAGTCGACGTCGAGCGTCTCGCCGCCGGCCGGGACGGTGAAGGTGTAGATGTCGCGGGACGCGCCGGTCGCGAAGTCGCCGGCGCCGGGGGTCGAGGCGCCGTTGACCGTGTTCGCGGTGATCGCCAGCGGGGTCGTGACCGCGAAGGTGTGCGGCGACTCGACGTTCAGCGTGTAGGTCCCTGATACGCCGGCGGCCGAGGTGAGCAGCTCGTAGCTGCCGGCGGACACGGTGCCGAGGTCGGTGTAGTCGCAGCCGCCGCTGTCGACGACGCTCTGGTCGGCGGCGTCGATCAGCTCCCAGGTCGCCGAGGAGAAGTAGTACCCCTGGGCCGGGCAGGAGCCCAGGCTCAGCGCGAGGTCCTCGCCGCCGGCCGGGACGGTGAAGGTGTAGGCGTCCTGGGCGGCGCTGTCCTCGAAGTCGCCGGCGCCGCTCGCCGTCGCGCCGTCGACCGTGTTCGCGGTCACCGCGAGGGGCAGGGTGGCGGCGAAGACCTGCGGGGATTCGACGCTGAGCTGGTAGGCGCCGGTGACGCCGCCCCCGGCGACGGTGAGCGTGTAGGTCCCGGCCGGGACCAGGTTCGTGTTCTTCCCGCCGCAGCCGCCGGAGGAGACGGTCGCGCCGGTCGAGGAGGCGAGGGTCCAGCCGAGGGAGTCGGAGCCGACGTCGGCGGGGCACGAGGCCAGGTTGACGCCGAGGTGGGTGCCGCCGGCCGGGACGGTGAAGGAGTAGACGTCGGCGGAGCCGATGTCCTCCAGGTCCCCCGCCCCGGTGGCCGCGGCGCCGTCGAGCGTGCCGGAGGAGGCGCTCAGCGGCAGGGACGCGGTGAACGTCTGCGCCGGGACGAGGTGGACGCTGGCGGTGATGTCGTCGACCGCCACGCTGGTGCCGATGATGCCGCGGAACCCGGACGGGCTGAAGCCGACCTTGAGCTCCGGGTCGTACTGCGGCGTGGTCATGGTGACCAGGTACTCCTGGTAGGCCGCGCCCCCGGCGGTGGTGCCCTGGGCGACGGCGGTGACCGTCGCCGGGCCGGAGCTCACGCTCGCGCTGGTCGGGGTGAAGGCGATGACCGACGTGGTGTCCGGATCGCCGAAGTCGACGGTGACCGACTGGCTCTGCTCGTTGGCGGCGGTGATGCCGATCGCGTACAGGTCGAGCGAGACGGTGGCCGAGTCGTGCCCTGGGATGTCGGGCACGGTGAAGCTGTACCCGCTGCCGTCGAATATGGGCCCTGCGGCCGTCGAGGCGCCCAGGGTCTCCACGCTGTCCGGCATGAAGTTGGTCGCGACCGGGTCGGCGAAGTCCTGGCTGACCACGCCGGCGGAGTCGACGGTCGCGTCGGACGGGTCGATGGTGTAGTAGTTCTGCGCCGCGGCGGCGGTGGCGTAGTCGGCGTCCCCGGTCTCGGCGACGTCGAGCATGCAGCCGTCGAGCGCCGGGCCGGAGGTCACCCCGTTGCTCACGCAGTCCTGCCGGGCGATGTCGAGGTCGCTCTGCGCGAAGTCGGAGAGGCTGACCACGTTCGACGGGAAGGACTCGTCGGTGTAGGTCGAGGTGTCGGCGCCGTCCGGGTAGGTGAAGAAGGACTCGTCGTCGCCGATCCGCCACGAGTCGGCGAACGGCCCGTCGAGGGTGGCCGCGTCGGACGAGGCCAGCGGCGTGCCGTCGGCGTACGTCAGGTCGTTGTCCGGGACGCCGTCGTTGTTGCCGAGCAGGCCCTTGGTCGGGATGCCCGGGTCGATGTCGAAGCCGATGCTGTCGCCGCCGAAGGCCAGCGCCGCGTCGTCCTCGCCGAAGGTGATCACCGAGTCGCCGTCGTTTCGGGCCAGCGCCATGCCGTCGCCGAACTCGGTCAGCGTCTGGGTGGACGGGATGGCGACGCCGTTGACCAGGTCGGTGCCGTCCGGATCGAGCTCGACCAGGTTGTTGTTCACGTCGACCGAGAGCGCTGATACGTACGATATCGTGGTGTCGCCCTGACTTGGCATCAGTCTGGCTTGTACGTCCAGGCCTAGACTCGGTACTTCGACGGCGTGGAACTCGCCCTCGGCCTGCATGGTGTAGGCCAGCCCGTCGATGGTCGAGAAGTGCGGATCGCCGAACAGGTGCCAGTGCATGATGGCCCAGATGATCGCCACGAGGACGACGGCGATGACCGGGATGATCAGGGCCGCGCCGACGGTGATGAACCCTGCTTCCGCCGCGGTGACGGCCACGGCCATCTCTGCGCTGTCTAAGCCGAGCGCGGCCGCGTCACCCGCGGCAATGTAGCTCGCGCAGTCCGCCACGAGTTCCGGCATGCTGTCGACCAGGGACGCCCACGCGGCGTCGATGCCGTCCGGCCCCGCGTCGGCCATGGCCTCTTCGACCTCGAGCAGCGTGCTCTGGTCCATCTCGACGTACACCGGCGTGCTCAGCGGGACGAAGGGCACGTCCGGGATCGGGCTGTCCAGGTCCCACAACTCGGGGTGCTCGTCGATGTAGTCCCAGAAGTCGTCCTGGCCGTTGCCGTTCGCGTCCTGGCCGATCGTGCCCTGATACGGGATCACCACGACCGGCGGGCTGACCGGGTCCGGCGCCTTCGGGCACTCGCGCTTGGTCCGGTCGACCCAGATCACCCCGTCGTTCGCCGGGTCGCTGTAGGTGTGGTAGAGGTACGCCGCGGTGACTGAGGGGTCGTACTTGCACGGGCCGCCGAGCTGGATCTCGAAGTTGTCGTCGACCGGGGTGGCGAAGTGGTAGGGCTCGGCCTGCTGGCCGCCGGCCGCGTTCCACTGGCTGACGTAGTCGCTCACCTCCTGCACCGGGTCGTCGCTGCTCCAGGTGCCCTTCATCTCCACCAGCCCGACCTTCTGGGTGGGGTCGTTCCGGTTGTACAGCAGCAGGTCCGGCCGGCTGGCCGTGCCCGGCACCACGGTCTCCCACTGCACGTTCGGCGTGATGCCCGTCGCGGAGGTGTCGCCGTACACCCCGGCCTGGTTCAGCTGCGCGATCACGCGCGCCTCGGCCAGCGGCTCGGCGTTCAGCGCCCCGGGCAGGCAGTCGTCCGTCTGGTAGACGGCGCCGGGGACCAGGGCCTGCGGGTCGAGGATGCACGAGGTGGCCGTGCCGGCGCGGTTGCCGAGCGAGCGGCGGGTGCTCGTGTCGAAGCCTGCGATGCACTGGGTCGTCGCGCTCGCCGGGACCGTGGCGTCAGTGCTGTTCGTGGTGCACGCGGTCACCGCTTGGGGCTTCTCGACCGCCTGGGGCGTCTCGGTCGCCGTTGACGGGCTGGAGTGCGTGGTGGCGGTCCCCGTGCCGGCGCTTGCCGCCATCGACTTCAACAGGTTCTTCGCCGCGGCCGTGCCGGCCGCCGTGGGGTCCGTCTGGGACGAGTGCTCGGCGGCGGTGACCGCCGAGACCACGGCGGGGTTGGACGCCTCCGCCTTCGCCACTAGGGCCGAGGTGCCGGAGCCGGCCGAACTGCCGCCCGCCGCGGACTTCCCGGCCGACGACGCCGACGCGGCCGTCGCCGTATGCGTTGCGGGGGCGACGACCGCCGCCCGCGCCGCCGGTACCAGAGGTGCGCACGTCACCAGCAGAACGCCGGAAAGTGCGCAGGTGAGCAGCCTGAACCAGCCCCGGATTCGCATCTGTCTCTCCCCGTGAATGCGTGCCTTGACAGCACACAGTGGGGAGTTTGTCCAAACACGCATAGGCTGTCAAGAGCTCATCGAGCACTGCCATCGCCGGGTTCCGTGCCGACACGCCGGGCCGCGCGCAACCGGGACGCGGCGTCGAGTAGAGTTGTTTTAAGCCTTGAACCAATGGGGAGCCGATGCGGGACCGAAGGCGCGGGACGGTCAGGGACCTTCGACGCGAGAACACCTCTTCCGTCCTGTGGTCGCTGTACTTCTCCCGGCCGCGCAGCCGCCAGGATCTCAGCGCCGCGACAGGGCTGAGCCCCGCGTCGGTGACCAACGTGGTGCGCGACCTGCTCGACGAGGGCATCGTGACCGAGGCTGGCTCACAGGACTCTGACGGTGGCCGCCCACGCGTGCTCCTGGACGTCGACCCGGGCTACGGCTTCGTGGCCGGCGTCGACGTCGGCGAGACGCGGGTGCGGGTCGGGCTGTTCGACCTCACCCTGGCCGAGCGCGCGAAGGCCGAGTATCCGCTCGATCCCGCCGAGCACGGGGCGGACGTGGTGGCGCGGGCCATCGCAGACGGGCTGCGCGCGGTCCTCGCGGACGCTGGGATCGACCCCGAGGCGGTCCTCGGCGTCGGGATCGGAGTGCCGGGCATCGTCGAGCAGGGCAGCGAGGCGGTGGTGCACGGCCAGACCTTCCAATGGGACGCGGTGCCGCTGGAGCGGCTGCTGCGCGCCTATACCGACCTGCCGCTGCACTTCGAGAACTGCGCCAAGACGACCGGGCAGGCCGAGCTGTGGTTCGGCGCCGGGCGCGGGGTGCGCAGCGCGGTCGTGGCCCTGATCGGGTCCGGCGTCGGCGCGTCGCTGATCTCCGGCGGGAGCATCTACCGGGGTGCCACGTCGAGCGCGGGCGAGTGGGGGCACACCACGATCGTGGCGGACGGCAGGCGGTGCCGGTGCGGGTCGTCCGGCTGCTTGGAGGCCTATGTCGGCGCCGAGGCGATCCTGGACCGCTTCGGCGGTGCGCCACCGCCGAACGCCGCCCCCGGCAACGCCCCCGACGACGAAGAGTCCGCACTCGCGGCCCTGGTCGCCGCGGCCGAATCGTCGCCGACGGCCGCCGCCCTGCTGGCCCAGACCGCGGAGTACCTGGGCCTCGGGATCGCCAACCTGATCAACCTGTTCAACCCGGAGCGGGTCATCGTGTGCGGCTGGGCCGGGCTGCTGCTCGGCGGCCGGCTGCTGCCGGCGATCCGGGAGTCCGCCGGACGCCACTCGCTGCGGCATCCGTTCGCGGCGACGTCGATCGAGCTCGGCGTGCTCGGCCCGGACGAGGCGGTGCTCGGCGCCGCGACACTCCCGCTGGAGCTCTTCCTCAACGGCGCACGCCGCCGGTCCCGCCACTCCCCCGCGTACCGCGCTTCGGTGTGACGCCTCACACCTCACGCCAGACGCCTGACACGCGCAGGCGCAACCGGCGGCCGGGGAGGAAGCCGGCCGCCGGTGCGGGGCGTGCAGGAGCCCGCCCGCACCTCAGGCCCCTGCACGTGGATCAGGAGCCGAATACCTGGAACTCCCAGATCGAGTAGCCGTATCCGGTCGCGCGCTGCGTGCCGTACATCCGGATGTATCGCCCCGTACCGGTGACGGAGATGCTCTGCGTGCCCCCTGTCCCGGTCGTGGTCGAGTAGATCGTCGTCCAGTTGGTTCCGTCAGACGAGGTCTGCAGCTGGAAGGTCTTGGCGTACGCGTTCTCCCAGTAGATGACGACCTGCTTGATCGTGCGCGTGGCCCCGAGGTCGATCAACAGCCACTGCGGGTCGGAGTACGCGCTCGACCACCGGCTGTTGAACGAGCCGTCCGCGGCGGCCGAGGCCGGGGGGCCGCTGCCCTGGATCGACGAGGCGTAGGCGTCCATGTCGAGGGCGAGGTTCGGGCCGCTGGCGAAGGTCTCGCCCGGAGTCGTGTAGACCTCGTTCGAGTCCGGGGAGACGCCGGTGGCGTTGGTCGCGGCGACGAAGTAGAAGTACGTCGTGCCGTTCTTCAGGCCGGTGTCGGTGAAGGTTGTCGTGGTCCCGCTGACCGTGCCGACCGGCGTGGTGGCCTCGCCGTCGGACATCGTGGAGCCCCGGTAGATGCCGTACGACGTCGCGCCGCTGCCGGCGGTCCAGTTCAGCGTGACGCTCCCGCTGCCGGGGGTCGCGGTGAGATTGGTCGGGCCGCTCGGCGAGGAAGCCGTCGCCGGGGTGACGATCAACTCGTCGACGCGGGAGACGCCGTGGCCGTCCTTGGCGCCCAGGGTGATCGAGTTCTTACCCGCGTTCAGGTGCACCTGCAGCGCCGAGTTCTGATACACGTCGAAGCTGCCGGTCACCGGGAACTGCTCGTTCATCGTGATCACGGTGCCGTTCACGATGACCTGCATGTCCCGGAAGTTCACGCCCGGGAAGAGCCCCTGCGCGAACGCGTAACGCCAGTCGACGGTGTACAGGCCGGCGGTCGGCACGACCACGTCGTTGAACGTCATGGTGCCCTGCGCCGCGTAGGCCATGTCCACGACCTGCCCGCCCGGCGAGAGCGCGCCCGAGGAGCCCAGCAGCTGCGGGAACCAGCCGCTCAGCGTCGGGAACCAGTCGAAGCCGCCGAGCAGCGAGTCCTTGCCGTAGAAGACCAGGGAGCTGCCGCTGGCGACGCCCGGGGTGCTCCCGCCGGTGCCGACCGGCAGGTCTGTCCGGGAGGAGTCCTCCGCCGACCTGGGCGACTCGCCGCTCGCGTTGACCGCGGTGATCTCGTAGAAGTAGTCGACGGTGTTGCTCAGGTGGGTGTCGGTGTAGCCGGCGGTCGTCGTCGAGGCGATCGGCGTGGCCGCCTCGCCTCCGGCCGCCGTGCCCCGGTAGATGTTGTATGACGTCGCGCTCGGGGTCTGGTCCCAGCTCAGCGTGAGCGTGCCGTCGGGATTGGCGTCGACACCCAGGTTGAGCGGCGCGGGCGGCGGCGATCCGGCCGCGGCGGCGGGCGCCTGCATCAGGCCCGCAGCGCACAGGGCGCTGATCGAGACCAGGATCAGCAGGCGGATGAGTGGTGTGGGTTTTGCGTGGAAGCGTCTGATCATTGGAGGCTCCACAGTTTTCTTCAGCAGTCTTCGATGCCCCGGCCGACCGGCGGCCGCGACGCACGGTAGTGGCGGCCGGAAGTTCCGTCGAGGCTTAAAAAAAGGCGTGATGCAGTACTCGGAGATCGGATCGGGGGCGGTGGCCGGGCGCACGGACCGCCGGGATCAGTGCTCGCAGAGCGAGAATTCGCGCTCGTAGACGTTCTCGTTGTGCTCGTCGACGAAGAACTTCCGCTCATTCATCAGTTCACTGCGAAATGTCTCGGCCTGCTCGAGCGTCATGGTCGAGGTCGCGGACCAGGGCTGCTGCGGCGGCACGTCGGATGTCGAGACGATCCTCGCCGAGGGATCGACCAGGAAGAACGCCAGGATCTTGCGATGCCCGGGCCGGCTGGGGTCCGCGAGGCGGAACGGGCCGACCCGGTGCTGCAGGATGTTCGGGAACGCCAGGGCGCGACCGGCGCGGGTCTCGGCCGAGCCGAGCACCTGGTTCAGGGCCTCTCGGTCGTTGAGGCCGTAGACCTCGCGCACGCCCTCGTAGTCGCTCTGTTCGTAGCTAGGATCGCCGACCGCCGCGCGGAAGCCCAGCCGGCTGTCGGTGATGTTCTCGCTGTCCCAGTAGTAGATACCGGTCGAGACGATGCGCTCGTTCATCATCCCTTCGACATGCCAGCTGCCGCCGGGGTACTCGGGTTTTCCGGGAGTGAGATGGATGGCGGCGAGCTTGACGATGACCTGCACACGGCGCCCGCGCAGGTTCACCCGAGCACCGTCACCGGGCAGTGCCGGCGGGGTGAAGGCCGGAGCGTCCGGCGGTATCGGGACCGGGCTGCGGCTGCGGTTCACGTCCCAGCCGTACATCTCCTTTTCCCAGGCCCATTCGGCGTCGGCGTCAGCGCCGTCGGCGTCTTCGTCCTCGGACGGCCGGGCAGGTTCGTCGTACCAGGAAAAGGGATCGGCCACGATCCGCGCCGGGCGCGAATGGCGCAGATCGGTGAGTACGTTCTCGAACAGCGGGCGCATCCGGCCGAACAGGACCGGCAGGACGGACGCGAGTTCGCGATGGGCCACAGGGTGGACGTTGTTGACGTACGAGAGGAACGCGGCATCGCCGTTCTCGCCGACCTCGACGTCCGTGGGCAGCCACTGGAACTTGTCCGACAACGCATACCGCGCCTCGTCCTTGCCCAGGCTCGGCCACGTGGAGTCGTCAGGGCGGCTCACGCCGCGCACCAGGCAGAACAGCGAGGGGTGGACCAGGTCCAGGACCTGATCATCCGACCCCGGATGCCAATCCCGCTCCGCTTCGGGGACGTCCTCCAACACCCGCACCGCCTCGCGCAGCCGGGATCTCAGCTCCTCGTCGATCAACACGTCCGACTGCCACACCCCGTCGACGCCGGACACCTCGATGCCGGTCCGCTCGTCCCGGCGCTCGGCGTAGTACGCCAGTTCCGCCAGCACGTAGCGGATCTGAGCCTTTGTCATGCCCTGCTCGACGGCTTCCCGCGTCCACGTGGCGACGATGTCCGCGTCGTTCATCTTGACGTGCCACTGCGGCTTCGCCCGAATGAGGGCGCTGAGCTGCATCATCGCCAGTTCCCGCAGCGTCCGGATCGGCGTGACCGACACCTTGTGCCCGACGAGGAAAGGCAGCGGAAAAGCGGCTGTCTCGGACATTCTCTCGGATCTCCCCCAAACTGATCATGGTGACGCGCGGGGCCCGCTGGCCGACGGACGATCGCAGCCGAGACTTTAGTCCCTCTCGGTCCGGCCGGTCAGGCGCGGGAAACCCGCACCTGCTGAGGACCGCAGGCAGCGTTGCCCACGCGTTCGGGGTCGACTAGGCTCGCCCAGCCGCTGGGGAGTCACCGGCCTATCACCTTCAGCAGCATGACAAAGGGGGATCCGATGGCGCTGTTTCGACGCACGGAGAAAACTGCCAAGGGCAGCGCGGGCCAGGCACCTCAGCAGGTACCGCAGCAGCCTGTTGCTCAACCGTCCGCCGCCCCGGCTCCGCCGCCGCCCAGCCTGGCGCAACGGCAAGGGCTGCCCGCGGCGCGGATACTGGACGACTTCGGTGACCCGCTGCTCGCCGAGCTCATGGCGGCGGCGCCGCGGGAGGACTGGCCGGCGCTGCGTGCGCTGCTCGCCAAGCACGACCCGCGCAGCCAGGACATCACCTGCCTGATCTGGAACGTGTGCAAGCAGGCGACCGACGCGCTGGCCGGGTGGCTGCCCGCGGCGCTCGAGTCCGAGACGGACGATGGTCTCGCCCTCGCCATGCTGGCCAGCCTGAAGATCAACCGCGGCTGGGCGGCGCGGACCGGCGCCAGGGCCCGCAATGTGTCGCGCTCCCAGTTCGAGACCTTCCACTCCCTGCTGGGCGAGGCCCCAGGACCTGCTCTACCGGGCCACGGAGATCGATCGCGACTCGGTGCTCGGCTGGTACTTCCTGCTGGAGCTCAGCAACGGCCTGAATCCCGGCGTGGACGTGAGCAGGCGGCGCTTCGAGGCCGTCGACGCCCGGTGCCCGGCCAACCTCTACTCGCACCGGACCATGCTCAACATCCTGTGCCGCAAGTGGTACGGCTCGCACGAGCAGATGCACGAATTCGCCCGTGCGGCGCTGAACGGTCCGCACGCCACGCTCCTCGGCGAGTTGACCGCGCACGCCCACATCGAGCGCCGGCTCGACCTTTCGGACAAGGACGAGCGGACCGCCTACATGCACCAGGCGGAGGTCGGCGCCGAGCTGCGCGCCGCCGCCGAGCTCAGCGTCTTCCGGCCCGACTATGCGTTCCCGCGCAACCCCTACTTCACGGCCAACATGTTCGCGATGGCTTTCGGCCTGGCCGGGTTGTGGCCCGAAGCCGTCAAGGCGTTCAAGGCCACGGACGGCGTCGTGACCGGGCGGTGGATCTACATAAACGGCTCGAACCCGGCAAAGGCCTACGACGCCTGGCGCGAGTTCGTTCTCAAGAAGCTCTGACAGGCAGCCGGCCGAGGCCGATGCCCACCGCATTGGAGTTGTTGCCGAAGGCACAGGCGATGCTGCTCGCGCTGAATGCCACCGATGACGGGCTGCCCCTGGTGCAGCGCCTCGGCGAGTACTTTCCGAACGAAACAGACGCCGCATGGCTCACCACACCGGGTGATGTCGCGTTCAGGGACGCGTTCTGTCAGGAGACGAGCCAGGGCGGGTGGTTCACCGCGGCTGACCACGCGGAGTTTTGGGGCCTCGTCGACGAGTACGACCCTGACGCGCAAACTCTCGGCTTCGAATCACTCAAGGCGTTCCTGGAGCGCGTGCTGGCCATGTGGGAGACGCAAACGGGCCAGCTCAGCGCGGAACCCCAGCCAGAATCCGTCGCTGACCAGCAGCAGCGTGCCGAATCGGTGTACGCGGTCGTCCTGGAACAGTTCCCGGGTCGCAGCGAGGACGAACAGCGGCAGATCTGGAACGACGTCTGGACGACGGTCCACCAGGACGACGTAGGCGAATGGAGTCCACAGCGCATCCGGTCCATCGCACGCGAGGTCCAGGACCGGCACCTTGCGCGCATACAGTCCGAGCGCATCTCGATTCACGAGCTCCGTGCGAAGAAGACGGAAATCACCGGAGAAGCTGAAACGCCGCCGACCAACGCCGGGCGATTCGGGCGGCGGGAGGACGAGGGCTCAAGAGGTGAGGGGGCCGAGGTCGCCCCGGAGAGGTCGAATCGCGGCATCCTGGAGCCGGTGGCGGCATGGGAGACCGTCAACCGGCTCGAGATTCGGCACTTCCCTACGCTCTCCGAGGCGGACATAGCGAAACTGGGGAACTTCGACAAGGTTCTCCCGATCTCGATACCGAAGTATTTTCCGGGCCTTGAGAAGCTGCCGATCCTGGACGCCCATCTGACCGGCGACATCACCGTCGATCCGGCCGCCGGGGTGACGCTGAACATTGAGCGGGGACTGCTGCGTTTCGACATGAGAAACGAGAAGAACCTGCTCTTCATCTTCGATCCGGGAGAGCTCAAGGTGGGCCTTGAGCTCGGCCGGGTGAGCGGAGGAGGCGTCGTCAGAACGAAGCTGCGCCTGGTCGGGCTCGAGGCGTTGCTGGACGAATCTTCCAGGCTCGTGGTCTCGGGGGGCACCGTGACATCGCGGATCGTGATCGGCAGCGGTAACGAGATACCGGATCAGACCTACATGGGAGCAGCCATCGCCTACTACTACCGGGGGGACGAACTCGTTGGTACGGAATATTGGTGAATATTGGTGATAGGCACTCGAGCTACGATCCGGTGATCGGCGTGCCGTTCTGCGCCATCGCGAAGATGTGGATGTTCTTGTCGTTCGGCAGAGTGATCGATGCGACAGTCCTGGTCGCGTCGACGCTGACGACCTGTTCGTCGACGTAGAAGGCGTGGACCTGCTGGCCGAGCGCCTGGTTGCGGTAGGCCATCTCAGCGACCTCGGTGTTCCCGGCTCCCGGCGCTCCGCCCCAGTCCGACTGCTTCAGCGTCACCGTGCCGGTGCTGCCGTCGGTGTAGTGGATCGTCGCGACGCCTGACTGGTTGCCGTTCGTCCCCGCGCCGAGGAAGCCGATCTCGCTCGCGCCGGCCTCCGGCGGCAGCAGGATGGTCTGGCCGAGCGCGCGCACGTTGTCGTTGTCGCAGGACTTTGCGTCCGGCCAGGTGAAGCCGAGCCCGTTGACGGTCAGGCTCGCACCGGGGACGAGTGGGTTCGGCGAGGCCGCGGCGAGCGCGTCCGCGGAGTAGGCGTCGGTGCCGTCGTCGAGTGCGCCGCAGCCGCGGTTCGTGTCCGGCGAGATGCCCACGTCGTTGAAGTAGTCTGACAGCACGTCGGTGTCCGCGACGTCGAACTGCCCGGCGTTGGAGCTTGAGGCGGGCCCGGTGATCACCTCGACGCTCGCGGTGCTGCCGGGTTCGACGCGCCAGATGTTCTGCGGTCCCGACGCCGTCGATATGGCCGGGCCGCTCGGCTCCGGCACCGTGAAGGTGACGGACGTGTCCGACCAGTGGTCGATCGTCAGCCTGCCCAGGTCGCCCGCGCCGCCCCAGTCGACGCCGGCGTCGGACAGCAGCAGGCTCCGGCCGTGCGACGTGGCGCCGAATCCGGTCCCGGTGATGGTGACCCGCTGGCCCGGCGCGGCGTCTGCCGGGGTGATCCCGCTGATCGTCGCGGGGCGGGACGCAGTGTTCGTGAGCGCGATGTCGTCGACGTACCCGCGGTAGCCTCCGCTGCTCCCGGGCTGGTCGTAGCCGAGGTCGATCCGGACTATCTTCTTGCCCGCGGACGCCTTGCCGATGTCCACGCTGACCTTGTTCCACTGGTTGAGCTGGAGCTTGCCGCACTGCGACGCGGGCGTGAGCGTTGAGGCGCCGAGTTCGTGCAGCGCGCTGCCGTCGGCGAAGACCAGATCCAGCGCTACACAACTGCTGTTGTCACCGCTGACGCCTGGGGCGGCGCTGCCGTTGGCCTGTGGATAGATCCAGTAGGAGAGGGTGGTGTCTCTGCCGACGCTCACTGGCTGGTCCGACAGGTCGAAGAGCTTCATGTACGCGTGGTCGTCCGGCGCGCCCGTGGCTTGGCCGGAGTACATGAGCGCATTGGTGCCATCGTGGTTGTTCTCCTGACGCACGCTGGATTCCGGGCTGCTGGCACCGCTGTACGCGATGACGTTCGCGCTCCCGCCGCCGCCGGGAGCGGCGTCGACGCTGTCGATCCAGTCCGGCATGGGCTGGCCGTGCTCGAAGCCGGTCTGGAACGGCGTCTGGGGCGACTGGGCCGAATGGGTCGCGGACGGCTGACGCAGCCCTGCGGTGGCGAGCGCGGTGACCGTGTCGCCGGCGCCGTAGTACATCATCCAGGTGCCGTTGTGGAAGAAGATGCTGTTCATCCATACGGTCTTCGGCGTCTGGCCGTTCCACTCGTACGACACGTCCGGCGTCGGAGTGAGCACCGCGTCACTGAGTTGGTGCAGCACCTGGGTCGGATCCTGGCTGGAGAACTCCTCCTCGCTGATCGCGTAGAACCAGCGGCTGTTCGCCATCAGCGTGCCGGCGGTGAACACCACGATGTCGTGGTTGGCGGGCCTGCCGGCCACGGTCTGGTAGTCGGTGACCGCCACGGATACCTCGTACGGCTGCCAGCCCTTCGGGTAGTGCACGTTCAGGGGGTCGGCCGTCTGCGCTGTGGTGCTGTCCTTCGCGTGCCACGTGCGCATGTCCGTCGAATAGGCGATGTCGGTACCGGTGTCACCCTGGCCGAAGTACATGACGTACTCGCCGTTGACCTTCGTCGGCGTGCCGTTGGCGTCGGTGACCACTGCGGCGTCCTTGTTGCTCCCGGCGTTCGGCTCCACGATCCACGGCGTGCTCCAGTGGATTCCGTCGGTCGAGGTGGACTCGGAGATGTCGTATGAGCCGTAGCAGGTGCCGTCCGCCTTCGGGTGTACGGAGGTGAAGAACGTGTAGTACGTGCCCTGCAGCTCGAGCAGGCGCGGGTCCTCGAGCCCGCACTTGTCCTGTTCGCCCGTCGTGCCGAAGTTGATCACCGGGTTGGCCGCGGTGTCCTCGGTGAAGTGCACGCCGTCGGTGCTGGACGCGTACCCGATCTGCGACGGGCCGCCATAGGTACCCTGCCCGCGGTAGAGCATCTTGTACTGGCCGTCGCGGTAGAGCACGCCGGGGTTGTAGAGAGCGGCGGCCTGATAGCCGCTGCCGCTCGGCGTCAGCAGGGGGTTGGCGGCGCTCGGGGTGAACGGACCGATCGCCCAGCCGGGGATGTTCGCGGCGGTATAGCTGGCGTCCGCCGCTGCGCTGGTCTGCGGCGACGACGGGGCCGCGGCACCGACTGATCCTGTCGGGCTGGCGACGCCGGCCGCCGTAGCCGCGAGGGGCGGCGTCATGCCGACCGCGACGGCGATCGCGCCCGCCGCAAGCAGCCGCTGCGCCGTGCGCCCGGGCCGGACCCGCCGCGGGCGGGCCGGGTCAGGGTTCTTCCACGTGCTCGCGACGACTCGGCGGAAGCCGGTCATGCCCCAACCTCCCAGCTCGAAACTGCACCACGGCCCGGCCCCGAGCTATGACAACGTTGTCATAGGGAGCGGATGCTGATGCTTGCACCGGGGGCGGCGATCGTCAAGACGGCTGCGGCTCCCCCGAAGCATCAGATATCGAATATTGACGTCCGCGCTGCGGCACCGCTAGCTTCTCATGACAACGTTGTCATACCGCCTCGGCTGCACGGCCTCAGTCCCGTCCCGCACCGGCCGCAGCACCAAGGCGAGACCGGAAGCGAGGCAAGGGTGCCCGGCAGGTTGACCCGACGTCAGTTCATGCGCGCAGCCGGCGGCGTGACGCTGGCCGCCACCGCGTTCTCCTCCCGCCCGGCTTTCGCGGGAACCGCCGCGAGCGGCCCGGGCGCCGCCGCGACCGGGTTCCCGGCCGGAGCCGAACCCGCTGCCGACGACGCGGTCGCCGCCTCGTACTACCAGTACCTGCTGCGACACACCAACTGGGCGCAGCAGCAGTGGGACGCCGACCTGGGCTACTACTCGGCGGCCAACTACAACTTCGCGGTCGTCCTGGGCAACGCGGTGCTGCTGACGCACGGCACCTATGACGCGTCCGTCGCCGGCGTGGACGCCGACACGCTCAAGGCCCAGACCCTCGCCACCATCGCCCACTTCGCCACCAGCAACGTGCTCAACGGCGGAACCGAGTGGGGCGAGACGATGTTCTTCGACAGCACCTTCGAGCTCTACTTCATCCTCGCGGCGAAACTGCTGTGGGACGAGCTCGACGCGGCGACGCAGGCCGCGGTCGACCAGATCGCCGCGGGCCAGGCCGCCTACACCGTGGCCCTCGGCACGGCGGACGACCCGCGCAGCCCCGGCTGGTCGCCCGACGGGCTCGCGGGGAACTGGATCGGCGACACCAAGGTCGACGAGATGGCGGTCTACGCGCAGTGCCTCGGCCCGGCCGTGGCCTGGCTGCCGGATCACGCCGACGCTGCGACGTGGAGCACCTGGCTGACCACGTGGCTGCTCAACGACACCGGGCTGCCGCCGGCCGACCAGGCCAACCCGACGGTCGTCGACGGCAAGCCGATCTCCGCCTGGAACACCGCGCACAACATCTTCGACACCTTCTTCGTCGAGAACCACGGATCGTTCGAGCCGCACTACCAGCTCGAGACCTGGCGCATGTCCGCGCGCGTGACCGCGCACTTCCTCGCCGCCGGCCGGGAGGTGCCGCAGGCGGCGACCACCGCCAAGCCGAGCGCCGCGCAGCTGTGGCGCACGATCCGGCGGGTGCAGAGCGACAGCGGCGAGCCGTTCATGCCGATGGACGACGACCGGTACCACCTGTTCGGCCGGGACGTGGTGCCGCTGGCGTTCCTGGCCCAGATCATGGGCGACCCGCAGGCCGCCCGCGCCGAGGCGAACATGGCCGCGCAGCTCGGCCCCTACCAGCTCTACCCGCCGGAGTATCAGCTCACGAAGTTCAGCGGCGAGGCCAAGTACGAGCCCGAGGCCCGCGCCGAGCTGGCCATCAGCTACCTGTTCCACGTCTGGCGCGCGCACCACGGCGGCCCGGTCAAGCCGGTGAGCCAGGCGGCGTTCGTCGCTGCGGCCACGGCCGCCACGGACTACGGCGACGTGCCGGGAACGCTCGCCCAGAACTCGCCGAACGCCTTCGCCGCCGCCGTCTCCAAGCCCACCTACGTGAAGTTCGTCTACGCGCCGAACCACGACGACTGGCTGTTCGACATCGCCGGTGCCTCGGCGTCGCTGCTGCCCTCCACGTCGGTGACGGTGAAGAACCGCTTCGCCGCCGCGTACAGCGTCCTGCGCGACGGCTTCGACGCCACCGCCGCGCTGCTGGCCCTCTCCACCGGATACGCCGGATACGCGACGCTCCCGAGCGGGGCCGTGGTGTACGCGACGAGCGGCAATGGCGCGGGAGAGGGCGTGCTGAACGTCTTCAACCTGAACATGCCCGGCATATCCGGCCTCGATGGGGACCGCGCCTACACAGGCACGCAGGGCGCGTTCACCGTCGCGGCCGGAGAGGGGGGCACCGGCGGTGTCAATGATCTGACCTTCCCTGCGGCCTCCGCGCGCTATGTGCGGATGCTGGGTATCAAACCTGCGACTCAGTACGGCTACTCGATCTACGAGTTCCAGGTCTTCGCGCCCGGCGGCACCACCGACCTCGCCCAGGGCATGCCGACCACCGCCTCCTCCTACACCGCCCCGACCTATCCGCCGGCGGACGCGACCGACGGCAACGCGACCACCCGCTGGGCCGTCGCGGTCGCCGACCGCTCGGTGGGCGGCAGCTGGCTGCAGGTGGACCTGGGCGCGGCCACCGAGATCGACCACGTCACCATCAGCTGGGAGGTCGCCTACGGCGCCGCGTACGCCGTGCAGACTTCGCTCGACGGCAGCACGTGGACCGACGCCATCACCGTCCCGGCCACGCACCAGGTGGACGGCGGCTGGATCAACGTCGACGGACGCGCCGGATTCGTCGTGCGCGGCAGCAGCAACCCGCTGACCGTGACCGCGGACATCCTGACCCTGTCCGACGGTCCGGCGGCGGGCGCCGCGGGCATGGTGGTGGAAGGCTACCCGGCGCAGACGCCGGATCAGACCGCCGTGCTCGCGGCGCGCAAGGCGCCGGAGGCGGCCGGCTTGAGCCCGCTCGCCGCGAGCACGGCAGAGGACTACCTCAGCCTGTTCAACCTCGGCGGCCAGGACCTCGGCACGCAGGCGGCGCCGGTCGAGCTCCCGATCCCGGCACAGGGCCAAGGGCAAGCACAGGCGCAGGCACAGGCGGTCCAGCTCTACCGCGGCCGGCAGACGACGACCGACTCCGGAAGTGTCTACGACGTCGTACTTCCTGCGATGTCGGCGCGCGTGGAGGGCCCGCGGTTCGAGCTGAGGGGATCGGTGCCCGCGGGCGTCGTGGCAGAGGTGACGGACTCGCTGCAGCTCACCCTGACGGCACCGGCAACGGCCGGGTGCCGACTCACGGTCGTGTCACGCGCCAGCGGGAGTGGGGACACCTCGCGCATCGTCGAGCTCAAGGCCGGCCAGACGAAGAGCGTGGCCTTCCCGGGTACCGCGACGCCCACCGCCGATCTGGCGCTCGGCCGCACCACCTATCCGACCGCGCCGCTGCCCGAAGGCATGTCCGACCCCGCATATGCCGTCGACGGGGATCCGCGCACGTCCTGGCGGCCCGGAGCGAACGGCGGCCGCATGGTCGTCGACCTCGGCGCGGCGGCCGCGCTCGGCACGCTGTCCGCGACCTGGACGCCCGGCGCCCCGGTGGCCTTCACCGTCGCCGTCTCCACGGACGGCCTGACCTACACCCAGACCGCGAGCGGCACCAGCTCCCACCGCGGCAACACTCTGACCCTCGGCACGACCGGCCGCTATGTCGCTCTGACCGTCCCGCGCTGGTCCAGCGCCGGCGCAACCCTCGTGTCGCTCACCATCAACGCCTGATCGGCCCCTATGCGGCAGCACGAACTCGGTGAAGCCGATGTTGCCAAAGCCAGAACGCATTGGTGCGCGTCGTAGGACACTCGCAACCATGGCCTTCGCCGCATTATGCGTTTCCGTGATCGCCACGCTGATAGCTGCCGGAGCACTGGTCTTTGCACGCAGGCAGAGCGGGGTGGAATCCGACCGTCGTCATGATGAGACGCGACCACAGTTCCGAGGACGCGCCAGAAGGAAGCCCTGGACGTGCATGGTCGACGAAGTGAAACCAGGGATGACGGTTGAGGTCTCCTGATGCGGCGGACACCGTTCACCATCCGTATCGGGGCTGATCGCTTGGCCGCCCTCCCCTCATCTGGAGAGAACTCGTCCCGGTCGCGTGTCGGAGCCGGCTCGTAAGCTTATTCGTATGACGCAGACTGTCCGGCACACCGGGTACGGCATTGTCTTGAACCTCTCGCTGGGCGATCTCGGACACCCTGATCGGCCGGGCCTGTGGGAGGAGATATACCGGAACTTCCGGCCCGGCCTGCTGCTGTGCGCGCAGGCCGAGAACGGCGTCCTGTGCCCGGAGACAATGTACGTACGGGTGACGGATGGCAAGCGCATCGCCGTACACCACAATCCCAATGCCAAGGCACACTCACAGACCGGCAGGAAGGGCGCGCGCGAAGCGCTCAAGGAACGCATCGCCTCGGTCGCGCAGCGAGCCGGCTTCGACGCCGCCTACAGCAGTTCGGAGTCGGGGCGCGCGCCGACGACCGATGTCCTGGTCACCGGTGAGCACGGCACGCGGATCGGGTGGGAGGTGCAGCTGTCGGGGATCTCGCCGTCCGCCGTGCTCCAACGCAGCAACACGGCCTTCGCCGAGGGCATCACGCCCGTCTGGGCCGTCGACAGCCCCAAGGCAGGCCCGATCAACCGGGCGCCCTGGGCGCGACTGGACGAGGTGGCCGACTGGAAGGTCCTGCGCAGTTCCCTGCTGGCCGTGCGCGGCGGGGTCAGCCGGCTGAGGATGCGCGAGTGTCATGGCGCCTACTTCGAGCGGTGTCCGTTCAAGGCGTCCGGGTGGTGCAACGGACGACACGCTTCCCGCAGGGCCGCCCGGAGCCGACGCCGACCGGGTCGCCGACCGGGCCCGCGCTGCCAAGCGACGAGTCCGGACCTCAGAACCCGCGCCCGATCGATCCCCTGTACCACTACGGAGAACCGTCCGCAGCACGCCACATCAAGCCACCGCGCGACAGCGGCGAGCCGATCGAGGTGGCCGACTGGGTGCCGAGCATCACTGCTGAGACGCTCAGGCAGCGCAAG
>DASYAE010000228.1:0-81994 GCA_036501535.1 Actinocrinis sp.
CTGGTGTCGATGTGGGTGACGCCGAGCGCGACGGCTTCGCGCAGCACTGCGACGGCCTGGCCGCGGTCCTTGGGCGGCCCGAACACGTTGGGTCCGGCCAGCTGCATGGCGCCGAAACCCATCCGGCTGATGGTGAGGCCGTCCCCGAGGGTGAGGGATCCGCCGGGCGTGTGACCAGTCATGTTCGCGCCTTTCGGGGTGGGCGTCCGCTGCGCGCGGCGCGCCGGCACACATCTCCAACGTTCTGGTTGCAGTTTCCAGGCTACCGACCCCTGCCAACAACTGCAAACTGCAACGTTGCAGTTGGGATGGCGTAGAGTGGGCCCATGGCCTGGGACACGGAGGGGACGCGGCGGCGCCTGAAGGAGGCGGCCACCGAGGAGTTCGCCGAGCGCGGCCCGGACGGCACCACCATGGCCCGGATCGCCGACCGGGCCGGGATCAACAAGGAGCGCCTGTACAAGTACTTCGGCGACAAGCGGGCCCTGTTCGAGACCGTGCTCACGGACGAGCTGGCGAGGCTCGCCGCCTCGGTGGAGTACCCCGCCGGCGGGCTGGAGGACATCGGCGAGTTCGCCGGGCGCACCTTCGACTACTACGCGGAGCACCCGCACCTGGCCCGGCTGCTGCTCTGGGAGGGGCTGGCCGGCGGCCCGCCGGCGGACGAGAAGAACCGCACGGCCCACTACCGGCACAAGGCCGCGGCGTACGCGGCCGCGCAGCGCGAGGGCGTCCTGGACGACGACATCGACCCGGACCACCTGGTGCTCATCATCATCGCGCTGGCCGCGTGGTGGTTCTCCGTGCCGCAGCTCGCGCACATGCTCACCGGCGCGCACGAGGGCGACCGCGAGGAGCACGCGCGGCGCCGCGCCAGCGTGGTGCGGGCCGCGGAACGGCTGGCCCGGCCGCCGCGCTGACAGCGTGTCAGCCGCGCTGACGGCGGCCCAGCCCGCGGCGGGGCCGCCGGTCGCCTCAGAGCTCGAGCACGTAGTAGAGCAGATCGGGGTCCTGCCGGGTCAGCACGAAGCCGTTCTTGGCCAGGACCCGCTGTGAGGCGCGGTTGTCGTGGTGCGTGTCGGCCAGCATCGTGCGCACCGCCGGATGGGCGCGGCAGAACCGGACCAGGCCGCCGAGCGCCTCGGAGCCGTAGCCGTTGCCCCAGCTGTGCGGCACAAGGCCGTAGCCGATGGTCACCCGCCCGCCGCCGTCCGGGGGGCCGTAGAAGCCGATCGAGCCGATCGCCGTCCCGTCGCAGGCCACGTCGATCCGGTAGGAGCCGAACGGGGCCGTGGCCGGCCCGCCGTCCTCCGCGTTCTTCACGAACCCGCGCACGCCGTCCTGGTCGTCCTCGGTCGGGAAGCCGTCGGCCCAGCGGTCGGCCGGGCCCGGCGCGTCGCCGAGGATCCGCACCGCCTCCTCCACCGTCAACAGATGGAGGATCAGGCGCTCCGTCACTATTTCGCTCATCCCGGCCATTGAATCGGCGGCGCGCACGGCGTGCAACCACATTAACCGAGCCTTGACTTTCCCGGGCCTGATGGGCCCGGCCGGCGCGGCGCGCGGCTTCTCAGAGCAGCCGGTCCTTGCGCACCTTGCCCATCGCGTTGCGCGGCAGCGCGTCGACGAACGAGACGCTGCGCGGGCGCTTGTGCACCGACAGGGTCGCGGCGACGAAGTCGCACAGCTCGATCTCGCCGACGCCGTCGGCCACCACGAACGCGGCGATCCGCTGGCCGAGGTCGTCGTCGGGCACGCCGATGACCGCGGCCTCGCGCACGGCCGGGTGCGAGAGCAGCGCGTTCTCCACCTCGCCGGCGCCGATGCGGTAGCCGCCGGACTTGATCAGCTCGGTGGAGGCGCGGCCGACGATGCGGTGGGTGCCGTCCGGCTCGATCACGGCCAGGTCGCCGGTGCGGAACCAGCCGTCCTCGGTGAAGCAGGCCGCATTGGCCTCCGGCCGGCCGACGTAGCCGGAGAAGACGGTGGCGGCGCGCACCTGGAGCTCGCCGATCGACGACCCGTCGGCCGGGACCGCGGCGCCGTCCTCGCCGACCAGCCTGGTGGCCACGCCGTCGAGCGGCAGGCCGACCACGCCGGGGCGCCGGTCCGGGTCGGCGGCCCGGGCGGAGACCGTGATCAGCGTCTCGGTCATGCCGTAGCGCTCGACCGGCCGGTGCCCGGTCAGGCCCTCGAGCCGGCTGAAGACGGGGGCGGGCAGCGCGGCGGAGCCGGAGACCAGCAGCCGGGCGTCGGCCAGCCGCTTGGCCGCGGCCGGGTCGGCGCCGATCCGGGACCAGACCGTCGGCACGCCGAAGTAGAGGCTGCCGGCGGCCTCGGCGTAGGCCGCGGGGGTGGGCTTGCCGGTGTGCACGAGCCCGGAGCCGACCCGCAGCGCGCCGAGCACGCCGAGCACGAGCCCGTGCACGTGGAACAGCGGCAGGCCGTGGACCAGGGTGTCGTCCGGCGTCCAGTCCCAGGCGCGGGCGAGTGCGTCGATGTCCTCGGCGATAGCGCGGTTGGTGACCGGGACCCCCTTGGGCGCGCCGGTGGTGCCGGAGGTGTAGAGGATCAGTGCGGTGGCGTCCGGCGGCGGCTCGACCAGCGACCCGCCGGCCCGCGCGGCGAGGCTGACCGGGGCGACCGGGATCGGGCAGTCCGGCCAGACCAGCGGATCGCCGGACAGCAGCAGCGCCGCGCCGCTGTCGCGCAGCATGTAGCCGCGCTCGGCCGAGCCGGAGTCGGGCGGGATCGGCACCACCGGCACGCCGGCGAGCAGGCCGCCGATCACCGCGGCCACGCACTCGGGGCTCGAGTCGGCCCGGACCGCGGCGGCCCTGGCCCCGGCGACGCGCGCCGCGACGGCCGCCGCCGCCTCGAACAGCTCGCCGCGCGAGAGCGAGCGCCCGTCGATCCGGACCGTGCCCGGCTCGTCGGCGCCCGGTCCGGTCAGGTTCGGCAGGAGACGCATGGTGCCACCGTATCGGCAACTGATGATTGAGGCCTCAACGATGCCCAACCGGCCGGGGCGCCGCCAGGGCGGCGGGACAGGCGCCGTGCGCAGGCCGCGCCGGACGAGCGAATCTCACGGGGCGTCAGGATTGCGCGGCGGCGGGAAGAACACGCCGGCCCGGGTCAGCTGGGCGATGAGATACGCGCGGCGCAGGAAGAAGGCGGCCAGCGGCAGCTCGATGAACACCGCCGAGGCGATGGACCCCCAGATCGCGCGGGTGCCCACGTCGAGCGATATGTCGAACCAGGCGTCGCAGACCAGCATGGTCGCCGTGGCCATGGCGGCCAGCAGCACCCCGGGCTTGCGCCGCCAGCCGAGTATCCCGGTGGTCGCCATGCACACCAGCAGCAGGACGTCGAAGCCGGTCCAGGTGGCGTTCCAGTGCTGCGTCGGGTACCGGTTCGGCAGCGTCACCGCGAGATAGACGGTCCACGGGATCAGGCCGATGACGCAGACGACGATCAGCTGGAAGGCGTTTCTGCGGCGGCGATGGATCTCGCGCGCGCCCAGTTCCGGGAACTGCCGGCGCAGCTCGGGTTCGGCCCAGCGCTCGGGGGTGGGCAAGATGCCGCTGTCCACACACTCCCCAACGATCAAGCCGGCCCGCGAATTCCCGGATCCGGCGCACACGTCTCGCAGTGCTCTTCCACGTCGTGGTCGCAGGGGAGGGCTAGAACGAGGTCGCCGCCCAGGGCGCGACGGCGGTGTGGAAGAGCGCTGCGAGCCGGCCGACCGCGCCGGGGGCGTGCTCCTCGATCAGGCCGAGCCGGCCGAACCGGGCCGCGGAGAAGCCGCCGAGATAGATCGAGCCGAGCACCGACGCGGAGAGGGTCACCTCCGGCGGCTCGGCGGTCGGCGCGCAGGCGGCGCCGTCGGGACCGCCCTCGAGCACGAAGGTGCCGTCGGCATAGCCGTCCTTGTCCGTGATGCGCATCACGATCCGGCCGGCGACCTCGTACCGGCGCGCGCCGAGCGCGGCCACCGGGTCGAGCACCCGGATCCAGATGCTGTCCCACCGGTCCACGGACCAGACCGCGCGGCGGTCCACCAGCAGGTCGCGCCACAGCTCGTCGATCCGCCGGTGCTCGCGCACGTACACGGTGGAGACCCAGTCGTGGTCGGCCAGGAACTTCCACATCCGCGCCTCGTACTCGACGTCGACCGCGAACAGGTCGAGGATCTCGACCGCGCCGTCCGGCCGCGCCTGCGTCCACTTGTCGGCGAACTTGTAGTGCGCGTAGCCGACCGTCTCGCCGCGCTCGTCGCGGCAGAACGCGAACATCTGGTCTCTGGGCACCCGCTCGCCCTCGGCCGGCACGGTGTTCAGGTCGCGGTCCCAGTACCAGGACCCCCGGCTGACCGCGCCGGGGGTCCGGGCCATCACCCTGTCGTAGAGCAGCGGCG
Source organism: Actinocrinis sp. (assembly GCA_036501535.1). Taxonomy (GTDB): domain Bacteria; phylum Actinomycetota; class Actinomycetes; order Streptomycetales; family Catenulisporaceae; genus DASYAE01. Next base: position 4,418 of record DASYAE010000228.1, read on the forward strand.
CCTCGGCCCGGGCGGTGGCCAGGTCGACGGTCTCGACGCGGCCGGGCAGGTCGCGGACGAAGGCGGCGCCGCGCGCGTCGAAGTGCCAGCCGCATCCCTCGGCGGCCGCGCCGAAGCCGAACCGCCCGTAGATCGGCCACTCGGCGGCGACCAGCGCGGAGAGCGCCTCGCCGCGCTCGACCGCGGCGGCCAGCTCGGCGGCCATCATCCGGGAGAGCAGGCCGCGGCGGCGGTGGGTGGTCGCGACGGTGACCGAGGTGATCCCGTCCGTCCGCACCGCTGTGCCGCCAGGCACGGTCATCCACAGGTCGAGGCCGCGCAGGCCGCCGACCACCAGGTCGCCGTCGAAGCCGCCCCAGCAGCGGTCGATGTCGTACCGGGCGCGCCGGCGGGGGCCCTCGCCGCGCCGCTCCGGCGACATGAAGCCCACGTCGGTGGCGTCGCACCAGTCGTTGAACTCGTCTTCCGCGACCTTGCGGACGTTGATCGTCATGACCGAAAACTAACCCGGCGACCGACAGCGCCGCGAGCAGATTTCGGTCACGGGAGGATTCCGGCGGCGCCGTTGCGCGGAAGAGCTACGAAATCGTATAATCCGATTTCGTGAAGACCGAAAACGGAAAGACCGAGAACGCAGGATCCGGCCGGCCGCACCCGGCCGATCCGCCGTCCCGATCGTCGGCGCCGTGGTCCGCGCTGCTGGCCCTGCAGCGCGCCACGCACGCGACGCTACACGTGCTCGCATCCGAACTGGTCGACCTCGACCTGACCGCCTCCGAGATCAACGCCCTGGCCAACCTCGCCGACGGGCGCGGCCGGACCGTCTCGGAGCTCGGCGCCGCCGTCGGCGCCCGGCCGACGACGCTGACCAGCGTGCTGGACCGGCTCGAGCGGCGCGGCCACATCGAGCGCGGCCCGCGGCCGGGCGACCGCCGGGTCGTGGTGATCACGCTGACGCCGGCGGGCGAGGAGACCGCCGCGACGATCCGCGCGGCGATCGGCGAACTGGAGGCGCGCGCGCTCGGCGGCCTGAGCGCGCAGGCGGCGGCCGGGCTGCGGAAGGGCTTGGAAGCTCTCGCGGAGGTCTCGTCGTGAGCGCGCACCCGGCCCACGGCGGCCCGTCCGGATTGTCGCAGGACCCGCAGTTCGCCGCGCTGATGGCCGAGGCGACGGCCGGCGCCGACCGCTTCGGCCACCGCGAGCACGTGAAACTGACCTGGCTGGCCGTGCGCCGGCACGGCGTCACCGCGGCTCACAGCCTTGTCAGGGAAGGCATCCGGCTCACGGCGCGCTATGCCGGGGCGCCGCAGAAGTACCACGAGACAGTCAGCCGCGCATGGGTCGAAGCAATCGGCCATCACATCGCCGATGATGACGCCGCCGCCGGTTCTCATGGAGCAGACGACGGTTTCGCAGCGTTCGCCGACAGGCATCCGGCGTTGCTGGACAAGCGATTGCTGGCCCGCCATTACCGCTCGGCCACGCTGGCCTCGGCCGAGGCGAGGACCGGCTGGGTCGAGCCGGACCTCGCGCCGTTCCCGTGGCAGGACGCTGTATGGCTGCCAGCACGGCCGCCAGCGCGGCTACCGGGCGCCCACGGCGCGGGAGCCGAGCACGATGCCGGCGGCCCCGAGCACCAGCGTGGAGAAGCCGAAGGGCAGCGAGACCGCTGATCCGAGCCCGCCGGCCACCGGCCCGGCCATGAGGCTGTCGCCGTAGACGATGGTGGTCATCCCGGCGACCGAGGCCGCCGGGTCGGTCCCGGTGCGGCCCGACGCGGCGATGGCGAGCGGCACGACCGTCGCGATCCCCAGGCCGACCGCGGCGAACCCGGCGAAGGCCGGCCCGGGGCCGTGCGCCGCCACGACCAGCACCGCGCCGAGGAGGGTCAGCACTCCCCCGGCGCGGACCGTGGCCGCGGCGCCGAACCGCCGCACGGCCGCGTCGCCGCTCAGCCGGCCCGCGGCCATGGCGATGGAGAACGCCGTCAGACAGTAGGCACCTGTTGCAGCAGTCGTATGTTCAACGCGGGTCAGGTATACCGCGCACCAGTTGTCCGACGCGCCCTCGGCGAAAACGGCGCAGAACGCGACGACGCCGATCACCAGCAGCGGCCTGGTGGGCAGCGCATAGCGCGGCGGGCCGGCCGCAGCGTCTTCGGGCCCGTCGACGGGCACCATGCCGCAGACCGGGATCGCGAGCGCGGACAGCACGGCGGCCGTGACGAGGAACTGGACCGGCGCGCCGATGCCCACGTCGGCGCTCACGCCGCCGGCCACGGAGCCGACGATCACGCCGACCGACCAGAGCCCGTGCAGCCCGGACATGATCGATCTGCCCGCGCGCCGCTCGACCTGCACGGCCAGCGAGTTCATCGCTACGTCCAGGCAGCCGGCCGCCGCGCCGAAGCCGAAGAGCACCGCGGCCAGCGCCCAGACGTCGGGCATCAGCGCCGGCAGCGCGAGCGACCCGGTCCAGGCCAGGGCCAGCATCCGCATCCGCGCCTGCGGGCTCAGCCGGCGGCCGATCGCGCCGGTGGCCGGCGAGGCGAGCAGCGCGCCGGCGCCCTGGGCGATCATCACCGCGCCGAGCACGCCCGGCGTGGCGTGCAGGTGGTTCTCCAGCCAGGGCAGCCGGCTGGCGTAGCTGCCGGTCGTCGCGCCGTGCAGGACGAAGATCGCGCCGACCGCGAGCCGGGCGCGGCGCACCGAGCCGCGGCCCGGCGCCGCCGCGCCGACAGCGGCCGGCCGCACCGCGAGCGGGATCTCGGCCGGATCGCCGACCGGCACCGTCCCGCCGCTCATGGCACTCCCCCTTCGGCCGCAGGAGACCGGCCCCACCAATGCTAAGGATGCCTAAGAATAGCTCAGACGACTATCGAAGCGCTTCGACGAATTCAATTGCCATTCGTTGACCGTCGGTTTCGGTTCGCTCATCTTGACATGTAAATCGGCCAGTCCGATCCTTCGAAGCGCTTCACCTCCTCTCCCCCAGCGGACGAAAGGCAGCGCAATGAAGCGCAGCACCCTGATCAAGGCGGCGGGCGTCCTGCTCGCCGCGGGCGCGACGGCGCTCGTGTCCACCGGCGCGGCCCAGGCGGCGGTCTACGAGTCCTCCGCCCAGTACGCCTCGTACTCGACCGGCGGCTACACGATCTACAACGACGAGTGGGGCAGCGGCCACGACACCCAGACGCTGTGGGTGAACTCGGCGAGCAACTGGGGCCTGTACTCGACCCAGCCGAGCACCTCGGGCGTGAAGTCCTACGGCAACGTCTCGCGCTCGATCGGCGTCTCGCTCGACTCGCTCACCGCGGTCAGCAGCTCCTTCAACGAGTCGGTGCCGTCCTCCGGCAACTGGGAGTCGGCCTACGACATCTGGCTCAACGGCAGCTCCGTCGAGGTGATGGCGTGGACCGACGTGAAGGGGAACGTCGGCCCGATCGGCTCCTCGATCGGCGACGTGACGCTGAACGGGAACACCTGGGACGTCTACACCGGCAGCAACGGCTCGAACCCGGTCTACTCCTTCGTGCGCACGAGCAACGAGACCTCGGGCTCGGTGAACATCCTCGGCCTGCTGGACTGGATGCAGAACACGAAGCACTTCGTCTCGAACCCGACCCTCTCCACGGTCCAGTACGGGTTCGAGATCAGCGGCACCGGCGGGGTCCAGCTGGACTACACGGTCAACAGCTATTCGGCCTCTTACACCGGCTGACGGCTCGTCGGACCGGCCGGGCGCGGCACGCCGGCGGCGGTGCGGGACGGTCCCGCGCCGCCGCCGATGTGATCGAAGCCGTCGATCTGCGCCGATGCCGCTGCTATCATGCCTCTTCAAACTGGGCTGGAGGGACGGATGCGGATAACGACAACCGTCTGGACCGGCCGGGAGGCCCGATTACTGCGCGAGGCACTGCGATCCAGCCAACGCGAGTTCGCCGAACGGCTGGGCGTCTCACCGCGCACGGTGGCCCGCTGGGACGCCGAGGGCACGGGTATCAGGCTACGCAATTACCTGCAGGAGGCGCTCGACACGGTGCTGGCGCAGGCGTCCGCGGACGCCCGGGACCGGTTCGCGCTCACCCTCGCCTCCCCCTTCGCAGCGCTCGCCGACGGCGCCACCCCCGGCGGCCTGCCGGCCGACCGCGCGCAGCCGCCGCGCCCGGTCCCCGCCGCCGACCCGGCGGCCGACGGCCCGCTCCCGCTGCTCGCCGCGGCGGCCGCCGCCTCGGCCGAGTTCGCCGGGATGTTCGCCCGGAACAACACCGACGACGCGACCCTGGAGAGCCTGACCTACCGGCTGTGCGACCTGGCCACCGCCTACGTGCACGCCCCGCTGATCCCGCTGGTGCGGGACATCATCGCAGTGCGCGACGACGTCTTCGGGCTGCTGCGCGGGCGCCAGCCCCCGCGCCGCACCGCCGACCTGCTGCTGCTGGCCTCCTGCTCCTGCCTGCTGCTGGCGCACGCGGCGCAGAACCTCGGCGACCACGCGGGCGCGGCGGCGCACGCCGAGGCCTCGCGCACGCTGGCCCAGCAGACCGGCGACCCGACCCTGCTGGCCTGGGTGACCGGCAGCATGGCGCTGATCGCCGAGTGGTCGCCGTGGGCCGGGATGTCGCTCGGCTTCGCCGACCAGGCCGCGCTGCTCGCCCCGCCCGGGCAGTCCCGGATCCGGATCGCCGCGATCGAGGGCAGGGCCGCGGCGCGGATCGGCGACCGGGCCCGCGCCGCGCGGGCGCTGCGCCGGCTGGAGCAGGCCCGGTCCGAGCTGCCCGGCGACGGGCCGGTCAACCGGTTCGGCGGCGTGCTGACCTTCCCCGAGGCCAAGCTCGACTGCTACCTCGGCGCGACGCACGCGCTGCTCGGCGACCACGAGAGGGCCGCGGAGCACTGCCGCGCGGCCATCGCCGCGTACCAGGACGGCCCGGTGTCGCAGCGCTCTTACGGCGACGAGGCGCTGGCCCGGATCGACCTGGTCGCCTCGAGCATCGCGCTCGGCGACCTGCCCGGCGCGCACGCGCTGATGGAGGGCCTGGTCCAGCTGCCCGCGCCGCTGCGGATCCGGCAGATCGGCACCGCGGTGGCCCGGATCAAGGCCGAGGCGCGGCGCGCAGCGCGGGCCGGCCGGCGGCAGATGTCGGAGCTGGCGGACCTCGCCGAGCAGTTCGACCTCCCGGCGGCGTGAGGGCCCGGCCCGCTGACGGGTCGTCGGTCGGCCGGTCGGGACTCTCCTGTACAAACCTGACGGATCGGCAGATGCCGCACGCGGCCGAGCGGTCTGGACCATTCGTCCCGATAGCACCGTCCAACCCCAAGGGTCGACGCCCGTAACGGGCGCCGCGCGGCGTCGGACGGACGTCGGAACGTCAGTCCTGATACGGCGCAACGTCGGCAGTCCGTCATTGCGCACCGATCGCGCGGACCGGAAAGCTATACGCGGCGGGAAACCCCGCCGTCACTGACCGTGCATGGCACACGGATACAACACGAATCAGGATGGGAGGGGCTGTGGCGGCAGCCGCCGCCCCCGCCGCGAGCACGTCCCGCGCGGTCGCATCCGGGGGCACCGAGTGACCGGCTACCTCTGGGACCCGGCCGGGTCCGACACGCCGCTCGCCGCAGCCCGCACCGACCTGCGCCTGGGCCGGTGGAACTCCTCGCTGGCCGTGCTGGCCGAGTCCCGCGGCGACAACCGGCTGCGGGCGCACCGCTCGCTCGTGCTCGGCTCCGCCGCCGCCGACGGCAACGCCGTCGAGCAGGCCCTGCAGGAGCTGCCCGGCGACCCGGACCTGCTGCTGCTGGCCGCCCGCGTGGCCGCCATCAGGGCCCTGCGGGCGGACGCGATCGGCTCGGCCGGCACGCAGCCGCTGGGCCGCATGGCCGCGCAGGCCTGCCTGACCGCAGCCCGCGCCGCGACGCAGGACCCGACCCCGCTGGTCGTGCTGCTCACCCTCGCGCCGCTCGGATACCGCCAGTCGCTCGACCCGTACGGGCTCGGCGTCCCCGGCCCGTGGGACCTGTGGGTGCGGATCGCAGCGCTCGACCCCAACCACCGGGAAGGGCACCGGCGGCTGCTCGACGCGGTGCTCTCACTGGCCGAGCGGGACGGGTCGGACGGCGTCGAGGCGATGTGGCGGGTGGCCAACTGGGCCGCCGCCACCGTCTCCCCCGACGCCGACCCGCAGCTGCTCTACCTCGTCGCGCTCGCCGAGCAGTACCGGCGGCAGCGCGATCCCGACCTGTGGAGCCAGCCCGGCGTCCTGATCCACTGCGCCGGCCTCTTCGACACCTGGTTCCGCAGGGCCGGCGCGCTCACCGCGCCGCGCCTCCCGGTGGCCGACTTCATGCTCGTCGCGCACGCCCTCATCATGGCCGGCCCCAAGCTCGAGCTCGAGGCCGGCCGCGTCCTGCGCACCGTGCTGCCTTATGCCCACCGCTACCCGTGGGAACTGCTCGGCGACCCGGCCACCCAGCTGGACAACGCGTGCCGCCGGGTCGGTGTCCAACCCCCGTAATCCGCTCACCGCGTCAGGCCCCCTCCCACCCTCGCACGGACCTGCGCCCCACCCCCCACATCTGAAGGACACAGCACCCCATGTCTGCGACACCCGCGACAGGCGAGCCGGCGGACCTGCTGGCCCCCCTGAACCGACAGGACCTGCTCGACGACCGCGTGCTGGCCGACCTCGGCTACAAGCGCCGGTTCCACCGCAAGCTGACCGCCTTCGACTCGGCCGCGTCCCCGTTCGTGGTGATCAGCATCATCACCGGCATCTGCTCCACCTTCGCGCTCGGCATGAACGCCGGCGGCCCGCGCACGCTGGTGTGGGGCTGGATCGTGGTCAGCATCATGACGCTGGTCGTCGGCCTGGCCATGATGGAGATCTGCGCCACGATGCCGACCTCCGGCGCGCTCTACTACTGGACCTCGCGGCTCGCCCCGCAGAACATCGCGGTCAAGCGGTCGTGGACCACCGCGCACCTGAACCTGCTCGGCCTGGTCGCCGGCACCTCGGCGGTCGGCTACGGCGCCGCGATCTTCATCGGCGGGCTGACGAACGTGCTGTGGAACTTCGCTCCGACCCAGCGCGAGACCTTCGGGATCTTCGTGCTGGTGCAGCTGCTGTTCGCGGTGCTCAACAGCATGTCGGTCTCGGTGGTCACGATCATGAACCGGGTCGCCGTGATCTGGCTCATCGGCGGCGTCGTCCTGCTGGTGACCGTGCTCTACGCGGCCGGCGGCAGCACCCAGCCGCCCTCGTTCATCTTCACCCACGCGGTGAACAACACCGGCTTCTCGATGGCCTGGTACGGCAGCCTGGTCGGCCTCCTGGTCGCCGGCTACACCTACTGCGGCTTCGACGCCGCCGCGCACCTGTCGGAGGACACGCGCGACGCCGCACGCTCGGCCCCGCGCGGCATCATCCGCTCGATCTGGTGGTCCGGCCCGGCCGGGCTGGTGCTGATCATCGCCCTGGTCTCGCACATCCGGGACTACGCCGGCGAGGCGTCGGCCAGCGTGCCGACGGCGCAGATCTTCCTGGACAGCGTGGGCCGCTGGGGCGAGATCCTGCTGCTGGTGGTGGCGATCGGCGCGATGCTGATGTGCGGCGCGGCCGGCTCGCAGGCCAACTCGCGGATGTCCTACTCGGTCTCCCGGGACCGGATCCTGCCCGGCTGGCGGCAGTGGTCGCAGGTCAGCCCGCGCACCAGCACCCCGATCAAGGCGGTGTGGTTCACCTCGGCCCTGTCCTTCGCGCTGGGCATCCCGGCGCTCTTCTCCACCGTGGTGTTCAACGCGGTCGCCTCGATCAACGTCATCGGCATCTTCACCGCCTACGCGATCCCGATCTGGTACCGCTACCGCGCAGGCTCGTCCTTCGCGCCCGGCTCGCTCGGCCGCTTCGGCCGTCCGGTCGCCCTGACCGCGGTGATCTGGGTGGTCCTGATGGACGTGCTGCTGGTGCTGCCGGAGAGCAGCCCGGTGTGGAAGGCGTCCACGTTCAACTTCGCTCCGGTCGTGTTCGTCGCGGTGCTGATCATCTCGGCAGTGTGGTGGATGGCCTCCGGCCGCTCCTCCTACAGCGGCCCGGTGCGCACGATCAGCGAAGAGGAGGCGGCAGCCCTCCACTCGGAGGTGATCTGAGATGGCGCAGGCCACACCCCTGCCGGAAGGCCGGGCCGACGGCACCGGCAGCTTCGACGCGGTGATCCTGGCGCTGCCGACCCCGGTTGGACTGCGCGGCAAGCTACTCTCGCCGAACGCCTATCGGCGGGCCCTGGCTGATGGATGCGAGATGTCGGCCTACAACGTGGCCACCGACGCGGACATGCAGCCCGACGAGGGCTTCCCCTGGCTCGGCTCGGGCACCGGCGACCTGGTCGCCAAGCCGGACCAGAGCGCGGCGTTCACCGCGGTGTGGCATCCGGGCGCGGCGCTGGTGCTCGCGGACGCCTGCAACACGGACGGCAGCCCTGTGCCGCACGCCCCGCGCCAGGTACTGCGGACGCAGCTCGCGCGGCTGGCCGAGGCCGGCCTGACAGCGGTCCTGGGTGTTGAATCAGAGGCGCATGCCTACACCGCCGGCCACCGGAGGCTGCACGCGGACGGCTATCGCGACCTGGATCGCTATCTCGCCGCCGACTTCAACACCGACTACGTCCTCGAGTACCCGTCGGGCCTGACGACGCTCCTGCACCGCCTATACGGCGATCTGACGGCCTGTGGGCTGCCGGTCGAGGCGGTCAAGACCGAGGCGTCGCCGGGCCAGGTGGAGATCACCTTCGAGCCGGCCGAGCCGATGGTCGCCTGCGACCGGCACGCGGTGTTCAAGACCGCGGCCCGGCAGTCGGCCGAGGCCGAGGGCATGGCGCTGTCTTTCATGGCCCAGCCGCACGCGCAGCTGAGCGGCTCGGGCTGTCATCTGCACCTGTCGCTCTGGGACGAGGACGGACGCAACGTCTTCGCCGCCGCGGACGGCGCAGACGGCGAGGCGGGCGGCGGCGGCACGAGGACCGAGATGAGCCCGCGCATCCAGCACGCGCTCGGCGGCGCCCTCGAATTGCTCGCGCAGGCCTCGCTGCTCTACATGCCGACGGTGAACTCGTACAAGCGGCTGGGCCGCACCGTGTTCACCCCGACCCGGATGGGCTGGGGCCACGACGACCGCACCAAGGCGCTGCGCCTGGTCGGCCGCGGGGACAACCGCCGGATCGAGTTCCGCCTGCCCGGCGCGGACTGCCAGCCGCACCTCGCGGCCGCCGCTCTCGTCGCCGGCCTCGTGCACGGCATCCGGGAGCAGGTCCCGTTGCCGGACACCGGCTACGCCGGCGCCGAGATCCCCAGGGCCCTGCACGAGGCGATCGCCGTCTTCGAACAGGATCCGGTGCTGCCCGACGCCCTCGGCAAGGAGGTCGTCGAGCACTACGCCCACGCCGGGCGGCTGGAGCTCGAGACGTTCCAGCGCGCGGTGAGCGACTGGGAGCTGGAGCGCGGGCTGTCCCGGGCCTGAGAGCGAGCGGGCATCATGCCCCAAGCCGCGGGGCCGGACCGGGTCGATCGGTCCGGCCCCGCGGCACATAAACGAATGCCGGACAGTTTCTGAGCCGCCCTCAGGTCACCCGGTGTCAGACGTCCCGTGCGGCCATGGCCGCGTCGTCGTCCGGTGCGGCACGCGGACTGTCCAGACCGGGAATCTGCTCTGACGACGCGGCCGGCGCGGGTTCCTCTCGGTGTTCGGGGAACACGAAAAGGTGCATGCCGACGAAGCGCAGCACCGAGCCGATGCCCTGCCCGAAGATGAACTGGGCGATGTTGGCGGCGATCAGGCTCTTGTAACCCAACACGTACTCGTTGAAGGCCACGCAGCCGGCGGTGAACAGCAGGCCGACCGCGGAGACCGCCAGGAACAGCGCGATCTCCGCGGCCGACTGGCGCCGGCCTCGCTTGCGGAAGACCCAGAACCGGTTGCCGAGATAGGCGGTGAGCGTGCCGAGGCTGGTGCCGGCGACCGAGCCGTCGACCTTCGGCGCGTGCAGGATGCCGATCACCACGTTGAACGTGGTGATGTCGCAGATCACGCCGACGATGCCGACCGCGCTGAAGCCGACCATCTCGCGCCAGAGCCGGCGCACGGTGCCGACCAGCCAGTCGGCGAGTCCGCCGATCACGTTCCTGTTCCGGTCGGCGCCCACGCCCGCCGCCCCCTCCGCCTCGCCCGGCCCGCCGTCAGGACTCTGCCGCCGTCGGCGCGCCGGCCGGGCCGGCCGCCGGCTTCCCGGCCCCGGCCTTGGCCGGGGCGCCGTCGATGCCCGCCTCCTTGCGCTGCTGAGGGGTGATCGGCGTGGGCGCGCCGGTCAGCGGGTCGCCGCCGGACGCCGTCTTCGGGAAGGCGATCACGTCCCGGATCGTGTCCGCGCCGGTGACCAGCGCGACCATGCGGTCCAGGCCCAGCGCGACGCCGCCGTGCGGCGGCGGGCCGTAGGCGAAAGCGTCGAGCAGGAAGCCGAACTTGCTGCGCGCCTCCTCCGGCGACAGGCCGATCGCGCTGAAGGCGCGCTCCTGCACGTCCTGGCGATGGATACGGATCGAGCCGCCGCCCAGCTCGGTGCCGTTGAGGACGAGGTCGTAGGCGTTCGACAGGGCCGTGGCCGGGTCCTTGTCGAAGCTGTCGAGGCTGTCCGGGGTCGGCGCGGTGAAGGGGTGGTGCACCGCGGTCCAGCCGACCTGCTCGCCCTTGTCGTCCTCGACCGGCTCGAACATCGGGAAGTCGACCACCCAGAGGAACTTCCACACCGCCTCGTCGATCAGGCCGCAGCGCCGCGCGATCTCCAGCCGGGCCGCGCCGAGCAGCTCCAGCGACGCGGTGCGCTTGCCCGCGGCGAAGAACACCACGTCCCCGTCCGAAGCGCCCACCGCGTCCTTCAGACCCGCCAGGTGCGCCTCGGAGAGGTTCTTGGCGACCGGTCCGCGCGCCTCGCCGCTCTCCGCGTCGAAGACCACGTACGCCAGGCCCCGCGCGCCGCGCGCCTTGGCCCAGTCCTGCCAGCCGTCGAGCTCCTTGCGGGTCTGGGACGCGCCGCCGGGCATGACCACGGCTCCGACGTAAGGGGCCTGGAACACCCGGAACTCGGTGCCGGCGAAATACTGCGTCAGCTCGGTGAGCTCCTGTCCGAAGCGCAGGTCCGGCTTGTCCGAGCCGAAGCGGGCCATCGCCTCGGCGTAGGTGAGCCGGGGCAGCGGGGTCGGGACCTCGGCGCCGAGCACCTCGCGCCACACCCGGGCCACCACCGCCTCGCCGACCGCGATCACGTCCTCCTGGCCGGCGAACGACATCTCGATGTCCAGCTGGGTGAACTCCGGCTGCCGGTCGGCCCGGAAGTCCTCGTCCCGGAAGCAGCGCGCGATCTGGTAGTAGCGCTCCATCCCGGCGACCATGAGCAGCTGCTTGAACAGCTGCGGGGACTGCGGCAGCGCGTACCACGAGCCGGGCTGCAGCCGCACCGGCACCAGGAAGTCGCGGGCGCCCTCCGGCGTCGAGCGGGTCAGGTACGGGGTCTCGATGTCCAGGAAGCCGAGCTCGTCCATGGCGTCCCGGATCACCTTCGTGACGCGGGCGCGGGTGCGGATGTTGTGCGCCATGTCGTCGCGGCGCAGGTCGAGGTAGCGGTACTTGAGCCGCACCTCCTCGTTGATGTTCGAGCTCTTGTGCTCGTCGATCGGGAAGGGCAGCGGCGCGGCCTCGGAGAGCACCTCGACCGCGTCGACCACGACCTCGATCTCGCCGGTGGCCAGCTCCGGGTTGGCGTTGCCCTCGGGGCGCAGCCGCACGTCGCCGGTGGCCGCGACGCAGTACTCGCTGCGCAGGTCGTGAACCGCCTCCGAGTCCCGGACGACGACCTGCGCGACGCCCGAGCCGTCGCGCAGGTCCAGGAACGTCACGCCGCCGTGATCGCGCCGCCGGGCCACCCACCCGGCCAGGGTGACGGTGCTGCCGGCGTCGGAAGCGCGCAGGCTTCCGGCCTCTCGGGTGCGGATCACTGGAATCTCTCCTTCAGCGTTTCGACGATCTGGCCGATCGCCACCGGTTCCTGGTCGCCGGTGGCCAGGTTCTTCAGCTGCGCGACCCCGGCGGCGAGGTCACGCTCGCCGAGGATGAGCGCGTATTCGGCGCCCGAGCGGTCGGCTCCGCGCATCGCGGCCTTGAGACCGGCGCCGCCGAAAGCCATGTCGGCGGCGATACCCGTGCGGCGCAGATCAATGATCGCGCTGAACAGGATCTGCTTCCCGGCCTCGCCGATAGGCACCGCGTACACCTTGACGCTGTGTGTGGCAGAGGCCGACACGCCTTCAGCTTCCAACGCCAGCACCGTGCGGTCGACCCCTAGTGCCCATCCGACCGAAGGCAGCGCGTCGCCGCCGAGGTCCTGCGCCAGGCCGTCGTAGCGGCCGCCGCCTCCGATCGCGGACTGCGAGCCGAGCGCGTCGTGTACGAACTCGAACGTGGTGCGCGTGTAGTAGTCCAGGCCGCGCACCAGCCGCGGGTCGTCCTCGAAGGCGACGCCTTCCAGCGTCAGCAGGTTGCGGACTTCCTCGTGGTACGCCTTACACGCATCGCAGAGATAGTCGGCGAGCAGCGGCGCCTTATCGAGCTGCGCGCGCACCGCGGGCCGCTTGTCGTCGAGCACCCGCAGCGGGTTGATCTCGATCCGGTTCCGGGTCTCCTCGTCGAGGTCGAGGCCGCGCAGGAACTCCTGCAGCGCGGCGCGGTAGACCGGCCGGCACTGCGCGTCGCCGAGGCTGTTGAGCAGCAGCCGGGTCTGCGTGAGGCCGAGCGTCCGGTACGCGTCCGCGGCCAGGATGATCAGCTCGGCGTCCACGGCCGGGTCGACCACGCCCAGCGCCTCGGCGCCGACCTGGGAGAAGTGCCGGTAGCGGCCCTTCTGCGGCCGCTCGTACCGATAGTAGGAGCCTGAGTAGTAGAGCTTGACCGGCAGCGCGCCCTTGTCCATGTTGTGCTGGAGCGCGGCGCGCACGACCGGTGCGGTGCCCTCCGGGCGCAGCGTCAGGGAGTCCCCGCCGCGCGTCGTGAAGGTGTACATCTCCTTGTTCACGATGTCGGTCGACTCGCCGACGCCCCGCTTGAACAGCGCGGTGTCCTCGAACGCCGGGGTCTCCACGTACCCGTATCCGGCGCGGCGCACGGTCTCGCTCATCGTCTCGCGCACGGCGAGGAACACCGCCGACTGCGGCGGGATCAGGTCGAAGGTCCCCTTGGGGGACTGGAAAGTGCTCACGGTTCGTCTCGTCTTCTCATCCGTCAGGAAGTCTGCGTCGGTCCGCCGTGGCCGCGCGTCGCGGTCACAGGCCCGGCCGTGCGGTGTCCACGGCCTTCAGGCCGGTCAGGAACGGGTTCGAGGCACGCTCGCGGCCCACGGTGGTCTGCGGCCCGTGGCCGGGCAGCACGACCGTCTCGTCCGGCAGCGCGAGCACGGTCCGCGCGAGCGAGTCCATGATCGCCCGCGGGTCCCCGCCCGGCAGGTCGGTGCGTCCGATGGAGCCGGCGAACAGCAGGTCCCCGGTGAACAGGACCGGCTCGTCCCGGTCCGCTTCACGCGGCAGCCCGAAGGTCACCGACCCCCTGGTATGGCCGGGGGTGTGAGTGACCGTCAGGTCGAAGCCGAGCGCTTCGGTCAGGCCGAGCCCGGCCCCGTCGGCCAGCTCGCGCACCTCGGACGGCTCCGCGAACGAGAGCGCCCCGATCATCGCAGCCATCTGCGGGCCGACGCCGCGCATCGGGTCCGCGAGCATGTCGCGGTCCTCCGGGTGGATGTAGGCCGGGATGTCGTGGGCGCCGCAGACCGGGGTCACCGACCACACGTGGTCCAGGTGCCCGTGTGTAAGTATCACCGCGGCGGGCTGGAGCCGGTGCGTGCGCAACAGCTCGGCCAAATTCGGCTCGGCGTCCTGACCGGGGTCGATCACGACGCAGCGCTCACCGGGTCCGGCCGCGACGACGAAGCAATTCGCGGCGAACACGCCTGCTGGGAACCCGGCGATAAGCACGTGCGTCCTGTTCCTGCGGTGGTCGGGGCGGTGATCGGGGAGGTGCGGGGGCAGCTTTCGGATTTCAACGCCGTACGAGTAAGACGTGCGCCAAAGCCTACCGGCGGCGTGCGCTGCACCGCTAACCGATACCGCCGCCGATACCACCGACCGTTGCATTCCGCCTACCTGCCCGTACACTGCACGCGGTAGTGGATCGGGCTCAGGTATAGCGCGGGCAGTGAGCAGAAGGAGATTGGGAGACCGTGGCGAGCACCAAGGACCGCCAGCGAGCCGTGGAGCGCGCTCGCTTCGAGCGGGTTCAGGCGAAGATCGTCAGAAAGCGGCGGGAGCATCAGCGGCGCAGGCGTATCGGCGTAGTCTCCGCGATCGCCGCGGTGGCGGTGGCGGGCATCGCCGTGGCGTCGATCTTCGTCGTCACGTCCAAGTCGCCGTCGAAATCGACCAACGCCTCGGCCACGGCCTCCGCGTCGGCCACGGCCAGCGCCGCGGCGCAGCCGACCGCGCACGTCGCCGGGTGCACCACGCCGGTCTCCACCGCGCCGAAGAAGCTCACCTGGAAGACCGAGCCGGCGATGGCGATCGACCAGACGGCCAAGTACACGATGACGATCAAGACCAACTGCGGCAACATCGTGATCTCGATGGACGCGTCGAAGACCCCGCACACGGTGAACAGCTTCAACTTCCTGGCCGGGCAGGGCTACTTCAACGACACCTACTGCCACCGGCTGACCACCTCGGGCATCTACGTGCTGCAGTGCGGCGACCCGACCGCCACGGCGACCACCGGCGGCTCGGGCGGCCCCGGCTACACCATCCCGGACGAGAACCTGACCGCGCTGGGCACCGCGGCCTCCGGCGGCACGGTCACCTACCCGGCGGGCGAGGTGGCGATGGCCAACACCGGCCAGGCCAACAGCGGCGGCAGCCAGTTCTTCCTGGTCTACCAGGACTCGCCGCTGGGCCCGTCCTACACCCCGTTCGGCACGGTCACCTCGGGCCTCGACATCCTGCAGGCCATCGCCAAGGCGGGCAGCAACAACGCGAACGGCTCCGGCGACGGCAACCCGATGCAGAAGGTCCAGATCCAGTCGGTGACGGTGACCAAGGACTGACCAGGGTCCGCGCAATCGCCGCGAAGAGCATTCGGCCTCCCATCCGTACGCGCTGAGCTTGTAGAGTTCCCCGTACGGGTGGAAGTCCGCCCGTCTCGAACGTAGGAGGCCACCGTGTCCGACGATGCGGAGCAGAGACTGCCCGGCGCGGCACATGCAGAGTCCGACGCGGGACAGGCCGTCGCGGCCGCGGCCGACACCGTGCAGGAGCACCGGAACCAGGACCAGGCGCAGGCCGAGCAGGTGGCCGCGGCCGAGAACGGCACCGAGTCCCACGCGGCGCAGGCCGAGGCGGCGCACGCCGAGGCGGCGCCGGCGGAACCCGCGCAGGTCGCGCCGCAGACCGAAGCCGACGAGACCGCGGCCGCGGCGCACGAGTCCACGGCTCCGGTCCATGCTCCTGCTCCGGTCCCGGCGCCCGTTCCTGCTCCGGTCCCCGGGCCTGTGCCTGCTCCTGCTCCTGCTGCGGTCCCCGCTCCCGAGCCGGTCGCCGAAGTCGCGGCCGAGACCGCCGAGGTCCCGGCTGTCACCGAAGTCGCGGCCGTCACCGAGGTCTCGGTCGCCGCGGTCTCCGTCGCGGTGGGCGGCGAGGTCGTGGCCGAGGCCGTGGTGGTGGAGGCGAGCTGCGAGTGGGGCCGGGTCGCGGTGGACGGCTCGGTGTTCGTGCGCACCGCGGAGGGCGAGCGGCAGATCGGCTCCTGGGCGGCCGGCACCCCGGCCGACGGGCTGGCCTTCTTCGAGCGCAAGTTCGACGGCCTCAAGGCCGAGGTGGAGCTGCTGGAGAAGCGGCTCAACGGCTCGAACCTGGACGTCAAGGACGCCGACTCGGCCATCGCCAAGCTGCGCGAGGCGCTGGTCGAGCCGCACGCGATCGGCGACCTGGCCGCGCTGCGCGTCCGGCTGGACAAGCTGGGCGAGGTGGCCGAGAAGCGCCGCGCCGCGCGGCGCGAGGCCCGGGCCCGGCAGCTGGCCGAGGCGGCCGGGCACAAGGATCGGATCGTCTCGGAGGCCGAGTCGCTGGTCGAGTCGACCGAGTGGAAGGCCACCGGGGAGCGGCTGCGCGCGCTGGTGGACGAGTGGAAGGGCGTGCCGCGCCTGGACCGGCGCGCGGACGACGAGCTGTGGTCCCGGTTCAGCTCGGCCCGCTCCGCCTTCGCCAAGCGGCGCAAGGCCCACTTCGCGCACCTCGACGCCGAGCGCGAGGAGGTGCGCCAGCGCAAGGAGGCGCTGGTCGAGCAGGCCGAGGAGCTGTCGGACTCGACCGACTGGGCGAACACCGCGCAGCGGTTCCGGGACCTGATGCGGCAGTGGAAGGCGGCCGGCCGGGCCCAGCGGGAGGTCGAGGACAAGCTCTGGGAGCGGTTCAAGTCGGCCCAGGACACCTTCTTCACCGCCCGCAACGCCGACCTGGACCAGCGCGACGCGGGCTTCCGGGAGAACCTGGCCCGCAAGGAGGAGCTGCTGGTCGAGGCGCAGAAGCTGGTGGCCGGCGGCACCGTGCGGGACTACAAGGCGGCGCGCACCGCGCTGCGCTCGATCCAGCAGCGCTGGGAGGATGTCGGCCCGGTCCCGCGGGACGCCAAGCCGCGGGTCGAGGGCGCGCTGCGGGACGTCGAGCGGGCCGTGGCGGACAGCGAGCAGGCCGAGTGGAAGCGCACCAACCCGGAGGCGCGGGCCCGCGCCGAGGCGACCGTGCGCCAGCTGGAGACCTCGATCGGCAAGTTCGAGAAGGAGCTGGAGAAGGCCCGGGCCAACGGCCAGCAGCGCAAGGCCGACGAGGCCGAGGCCGCGCTGACCGCGCGGCGCGAGTGGCTCGCCCAGGCCCAGGCGGCGCTGGAGGAGTTCACCCGCTGACGACGCGTCGGAAGCCACTTCCGAGCGGCCGGTGAGTGCCCGTCAGGGCGCCGCCGGCCGTTTCGCGTGCGCGGGCGGTTCGGGCGGTTCACGCCGCGCCGGCGCGCAGCGCCTGGATCTCGGCCACGTGCTGCTCGGCCCAGCGGCACAGCTCGGCCAGCAGCGGCGAGAGCGAGCGGCCGAGCCCGGTGAGCGAGTACTCGACGTGCGGCGGGACGACCGGGAAGACCTCGCGGGCGACCAGTCCCTCGGCCTCCAGCGCACGCAGCGTCTGGGTCAGCATCTTCTGGCTGATCCCGCCGACCGCGCGCATCAGCTCGGCATGCCGGTAGGTGCGGTGCAGCAGCGCATAGAGGATCAGGGCACTCCATTTGTCCGCGATCAGGTCGAGGACTTCACGCGAGCCGCACTGTGGGTTGAACACGTCGGGGTTTAACGCATCAGACTCTGTCGACATCCGCGTGACCTGCACCTTCGATAGGCACTTCAAAGTGCGTACTAGTCGCCTGGATCCTATGGCTCATACGGTGCCGGTGTCACGACCCGGCGCCCGCCGGGCACCCGCGAAACGGGAGATCCGTTGTCCGACCTGAAGATCCACACGTACACCGCCGCCGAGGCGGGACTGCTCGTCAACTCGTTCCTCGTGCAGACCGACGAGGGCGTCGTCGTGGTCGACGCCAACCTGCTCAACTCCGACATCGCGGGGCTGTGCGCGCGCGTCGAGGCGCTCGGCCGGCCGCTGCTCGGCGTCTTCGTCACGCACGCCCACCCGGACCACTTCAACGGCGTCCACGCGCTCGTCGCCGAACGCGACATACCGGTCTACGCGACTGCGGCCGTGGCCGAGGCGATCGAGGCTGTCGCGGACGCCAAGCGCACCCAGTGGAAGCCCGTCTACGGCGACGAGTGGCCGGACGTCACCGCCTATCCGACGATGCGGCTGGCCGACGGCGAAGCGGTGGATCTCGGCGGAGTGCGGTTCAGCGTGCACGACATGGGCGCCGCCGAGAGCCACGCCGACAGCTACATCCTCGCCGGTCCGGCCAGCGGCGGCCGATCGAGCGCGTTCATCGGCGACCTGGCCTTCCACGGCACCCATCCCTACACCGCCGACGGGCACAGCGCCGCCTGGCTCGCCGCGCTCGACGCCCTCCCGGCCGCGCTGGCCGGCGCCGAGCGGCTGCTGCCCGGCCACGGCGCGCCGGCCGGTCCAAGCCTGCTGACAGCCCAGCGCCGCTACCTGGTCCACTACCGCGAGGCCGTGCGCCGCCTGGCCGACGGCCGGCCGAAGCTGACCGACGCCGCGAAGGAAGAACTCGAGCACGTGATGACGGACTTCGCCCCGGACCTGCCGCTGACCTGGATGATCGGCCTGGGCGCGGACGCCGTGGCCGCCGAGTTGGCTCAGGAGACGGAGGCTCAGATCCGGTAGACGTCGTAGACGCCCTCGATGCCGCGCACCGCGCGCAGCACGTGGCCGAGGTGCTTCGGGTCGCCCATCTCGAAGGTGAACCGGGACATGGCGACCCGGTCCCGGGACGTGTTGACCGTTGCCGACAGGATGTTGACATGCTGGTCGGACAGCACCCGGGTGACGTCGGACAGCAGCCGGGACCGGTCCAGCGCCTCGACCTGGATGGAGACCAGGAACACGGAGCTGGCGGTCGGCGCCCAGGAGACCTCGACCATCCGCTCCGGCTGCTCGGAGAGCGAGTCGACGTTGCCGCAGTCGCGCCGGTGCACCGAGACGCCGCTGCCGCGGGTGATGAAGCCGACGATCTCGTCGCCGGGCACCGGGGTGCAGCAGCGGGCCAGCTTGACCCAGATGTCCTCGGCGCCCTTGACCAGCACGCCGGGGTCGCCGCCGGGCCGCGAGCGGCCGCCGCGGCGCCGCTCGCTCTTCTCCCCCGGCAGCGCCGGCATGGTCGACTCGGCCAGGTCCTCGGTCGCGCCCTCCTCGCCGCCGAGCGACTGCATGAGCCGCTGCACGACCGAGTGCGCCGAGACGTGGTTCTCGCCGATCGCGGCGTACAGCGCGGTGATGTCGGCGTAGTGCAGGTCCATCGCGATCGTGCCGAGCGACTCCGCGGACAGCAGCCGCTGCAGCGGCAGGCCATGCTTGCGCATCGTCTTGGCCAGCTGCTCGCGGCCCTGCTCGATGGCCTCCTCGCGGCGCTCCTTGGTGAAGTGCGCGCGGATCTTGTTGCGGGCCCGGGGCGAGGCGACGAAGACGAGCCAGTCCCGGCTCGGCCCGGCGGTCGGCGACTTCGAGGTGAAGATCTCCACCACGTCGCCGTTGTCCAGCTTGGACTCCAGCGGCACCAGCCGGCCGTTGACCCGGGCGCCGATGCAGCGGTGCCCGACCTCGGTGTGCACCGCGTAGGCGAAGTCCACCGGGGTGGAGCCGGAGGGCAGCGGGATCACGTCGCCCTTGGGGGTGAAGACGTAGACCTCGGCCGCGGACAGGTCGAAGCGCAGCGAGTCGAGGAACTCGCCCGGGTCGGCGGTCTCCCGCTGCCAGTCCAGCAGCTGGCGCAGCCAGGCCATGTCGCCGACCCCGCCGGGCGGGGCGCCGGGCGCGCCCGCCGGGCCGCCGCCGACCGCGTCCTCCTTGTACTTCCAGTGCGCCGCCACGCCGTACTCGGCCCGCCGGTGCATGGAGTGGGTGCGGATCTGCAGCTCGACCGGCTTGCCCTGCGGGCCGATCACCGTGGTGTGCAGCGACTGGTACAGGTTGAACTTCGGCATCGCGATGTAGTCCTTGAACCGGCCGGGCACCGGGTTCCATCTCGCGTGGATCGTGCCGAGGGCGGCGTAGCAGTCGCGCACCGACTCGACCAGGACCCGGATGCCGACCAGGTCGTAGATCTCGGCGAAGTCCCGGCCGCGCACGATCATCTTCTGGTAGACCGAGTAGTAGTGCTTCGGCCGGCCGGTGACCGTGGCCTTGATCCGGGCGCCGTGCAGGTCGGCCTGGACCATGTCGGTGACCTGGGCCAGGAACTCCTCGCGCTTGGGCGCGCGCTCGGCGACCAGGTGCACGATCTCGTCGTACATCTTCGGGTAGAGGATGGCGAAGGCCAGGTCCTCCAGCTCCCACTTGACCGTGTTCATGCCCAGGCGGTGCGCCAGCGGGGCGTAGATCTCCAGGGTCTCGCGGGACTTCTGCTCCTGCTTCTCCCGTTTCATGAAGCGCATGGTGCGCATGTTGTGCAGCCGGTCGGCCAGCTTGATGACCAGCACCCGGATGTCGCGGGACATGGCCACGACCATCTTGCGCACGGTCTCGGCCTGCGCCGCCTCGCCCAGCTTGACCTTGTCCAGCTTGGTGACGCCGTCGACCAGCAGGGCGACGGTCTCGCCGAAGTCGCCGCGCAGCGTGTCGAGGGTGTAGTCGGTGTCCTCGACGGTGTCGTGCAGCAGGCCGGCGCACAGTGTCGGCACGTCCATGCCGAGCTCGGCCAGGATCGTGGTCACCGCCACCGGGTGGGTGATGTACGGGTCGCCGCTCTTGCGCCGCTGGCCGCGGTGGTACTTCTCGGCGGTCTGGTAGGCGCGCTCGAGGGTGCGCAGGTCGGCCTTGGGGTCGCTCGCGCGCACGATCCGGAACAGCGGTTCGAGCACCGGGCTCGGGCCGCCGGAGCGCGGGCCGCCGAGCCGGGCGAGCCGGGCGCGCACACGGCTCGAGGCCGCGGGCGCCGAGGGAGTACGCGTGACTGCGGGCGCCGGGGCGCCGGACGGCTCCTGCGCGGCGCCTGGAGCCTCCGTGGCCGCCTGAACCGGGGGGCCGGGCTCGGCGGCACCGCCCGCGCGGGACTGGGCGCCCACCTGCCGTGTGCGGCCTTCGGCCGTCTCCGGCCGCGCCGCCGGATCCGGCGGCGCCTGCGCGGCCTCCGGCTGCGGCTGTACCTGGGTCTTCGGGGCCGGCTGACGCGCGGACCCGTCCGCGTTCGGGCCGGTCGCGTCCTCGGACGCGGCGCGCGCGACGGTGTCAGGCGTCGTGGTCAAGCGGCGACCTCCCTACCTTCCCCTTTCGACCATGATACCGGCGCGGGGAACAGGGCCTTCCCGTCGCGGCGCGGAAGGGCGACGCACTGCTCGCGCCAGGCGGTCGGCAGTGCGTGTACGGGCAGGTCCGGGGCCTCCTCAGCGAGATGGGCCCGCTGTGCAAGAAACGTCAACTCCAGCAGCACCGCCAGTCCCACCGGGCGCGCGCCCCACGCCCGGATCGCCTCCACGGCATCGGCCGACAGACGACGGCCGTCCGGCCCCCCGCGGTTGCGGGGGGGCCGGACGGCCGTCGTCGTCGGCTACGCCGCCGCACTCACTTCCGCTTGGCCCGCGACTGGGTGCGCGGCTGGACCCGCTCGCCGGGGCCCGGCTTGCGCTGCGCGGCCGGGCGGGCGGCGGGCGGCGCGGACACCGAGGCGGCCATCTCGACCGGCACGGTCTCGACCGACGGCTGCGGCACCTCGTCCTTCTTCGCCTGGTCCTGCGCGGCGCGGCGGGCCTGCTGCGCGGCCTTGGCCTCGAGCCGCTCGGCGTGCGCGCGCACCTTCGGGTCGAGCTCCTTGATCCACACCAGCGTGGGTGCGGCGACCAGGATCGAGGAGACGGTGCCGGACCCGATGCCGACCAGCATCGCCAGAGCCAGGTCCTGCAGCACCGCGGCCTGCGAGATGGTGCCGCCCAGCAGCAGCGAGGCGACCGGGATCAGGGCGATGATCGAGGTGTTCATGGACCGCACCAGGGTCTGGTTGACGGCCAGGTTGGTGGCCCGGCCGTAGCCCATCCGGTTCGAGTCGACCAGGACCTTCTTGTTCTCCCGGATCTTGTCGAACACCACCACCGCGTCGTACATCGCGTAGCCGAGGATGGTCAGGAAGCCGACCATCGAGGACGGCGAGACCTCCAGGCCGGACCAGGCGTAGACGCCGACCGTGATGATGATGACGTTGATCAGGGAGACCAGCGCGGCGACCGCCATCTGCCAGCCGTAGAACACGGTCAGGCCGACGGCCAGCAGGACCAGGAAGATGATCAGCGCCTCGACCGCGTCGACGGTCACGTCGTGGCCCCAGCTCGCGCCGATCGACTCCACCGTGATCTTCGAGGCGGGGACGTCGGCCGCCTTGGCCAGGCTGTTGGTCAGCGTCTCGGTGGTCTGCTCGTTGATGGTCGTGGTGGTGATGGTCAGCTGCCGCCCGCCGTTGACCACCTGCTGGACCTGGACCGTCGGCGCCGGCACGCCGTCGCTCAGGGCGATCGAGGTGACCTGGGACGAGCTGAGCGTCTGGCTGGGCACGGTGAACACCGAGCCGCCCTTGAAGTCCACGCTGAACGACAGGCCCCGCACCAGCAGGCCGGCCAGCGCCAGCAGGGCGATCACGCCGAAGAGGACCAGCCAGCGCTTGCGCCGGCCGACGATCTCGTAGGCGACCTCGCCCTTGTAGAGGCGGTTGCCGAACCCGCTCAGTGAACCCAGGCCGGCCATCAGGCGTCCACCCGCTTCGTGTCGTCGCTCACGGTCTCGCCGCGCCCCGTCCCGGACGGCGGCGCGTCGGAGGGCCCGGCTGCGGCCTCCTCGGCGGCCCGCCGGCGCTCGGCGATGGTCATGCGGCGCCCGCCCGCTCCGGCGGCGGCCGCGGCTGCGGCCGGTGCGGCGTTCCAGGCGATCCGCTTGCCGCCGAGCCGCTCCGGGTCCAGGCCGGACCACTTGTGCCCGCCGCCGTAGAACTCGGTCTGCGCCAGCAGCGTGACCATCGGCTTGGTGAACATGAAGACCACGACGAGGTCGATGATCGTGCTCAGGCCCAGGGTGAAGGCGAAACCCTTCACCGTGCCGATCGACATCACGTACAGCACCACGGCCGCGAGGATGGAGACCAGGTCCGAGGCGACGATGGTGCGCCGGGCCCGCCTCCACCCGTGTTCCACCGCCGTGCGCAGGGTTCTGCCCTCGCGCACCTCGTCCCGCAATCGTTCGAAGAACACGACGAAGGAGTCGGCGGTGATGCCGATCGCCACGATCAGGCCCGCGATGCCCTCCAGCGAGAGGGTGAAGCCCATCAGCGGGCCGAGCAGCACCGCCAGCGAGTACGTGAGCGCGCCGGCGATGAAGAGGCTGGAGATGGCGACCGCGGCCAGGCCCCGGTAGTACAGGAAGACGTAGCCGAACACCAGGATCAGGCCGATCGCGCCGGCGATCAGGCCGCCCTGCAGCTCGCTGCCGCCCAGCGTCGGGGAGACGATGGCGATGTCGGACGTGGTGAAGGTCAGCGGGAGGTGGCCGTAGTTGAGCTCGGTCGCCAGCTGCTGCGCGTAGCTCTCGGTGATGGTGGAGCCGGTGATCTGCGCGGTGCCGCCGGTGATGGCGCCCTGGTTGACCACCGGGGCGGAGATCACCGAGCCGTCGAGCACGATGGCGAACTGGCCGCTGCCGGACTGGCTCGAGTACTCGCTGTAGAGCTGCTGGGTGGCGCTGGAGAACGCGCTGGCGCCGGTCTTGTCGAAGTTGAGCACGACCTGCCAGGACCCGGTCGCGGTGCCCTGCGCCTGGACCGGCGTGGCCTCGGCGCTGGTGACGTCGGTGCCGGAGACCAGCGACGGGCCGAGCTCGTACTTGATGCCGCTCGAGTCGCAGCTGACGACGTAGTCCTTCGGGCTGGCCGCGGCCGCGACCTTGGCGGCCGAGTTCTGCTTCGCCGCGGTCGTGCAGACCAGCGAGCTGAAGGCGCTGTCAGCCTGCGTCTGCGAGGTGGAAGCGGACGAGGTGGCCGACGCGGACGGGCTGGCCGAGGCGGAGGCTGACGAAGAGGCCGACGCGCTGGTCGAGGCGGCCGGGCTGGCGCTCGCCGAGGTGCTGGCGTCCTGGTGCAGGCTCATCGACTCGGCGGCGGCCGATGCGGTCGACGAGGCCGACGTGGACGCGGCGGCGGCGGACGCGCTCGCCGAGGCGGAGGCCGACGCGGACGCCGACGGCGAGCCCGAGGCGGACGGCGACGGCGACGGCGAGGCGGCGGTCCCCTGGGCCTCGTTGAGCACCGGCCGGAAGTACAGCAGCGCGGTCTTACCGAGTTCCGCGACCACCTGCTGCGAGTTCTCGCCGGGCAGCTCGGCCTGGATGGTGTTCGAGCCCTCCTGGGTCACCGAGGCGTCGGTCACGCCGTAGCCGTTGGCGCGCTGCTGCATGATGGTCACAGCGGTGCTCATCGCGCCCGAGGTGATCGTGCCGCCCTTCTCCGGCGTCGCCTGGTAGACGACGCTGGTGCCGCCGGCGAGGTCGATCGCCAGCGTGGGCTTCAGATGCCCGGTCGCGAACATGGTGGCGTACAGCGCGGCGATGGCGACCGCCAGCACCGCCAACAGTTGCCGCGGAACGCGGCCCTGGCCCCCGTCCCACCCACGCGCCCGGAAGCGCCTGTTGGCGCTCCGGACCTTCCTCGCAGCCACGTTCCACGTCTCCTGATGTCATCCATGGTCTCGGCACGGACCGCCGGTGCCCGGCGCCGCGCCACGCGCCGAGGGGGGCCGGCCGGCGGCCGGCCCGGCACCCCGGCCAGATCCGTGTTTGGACGGATGCGCTCCGTCCGGCGGTTCCCGTCCGGTGGGGTTTCCCTCCCCGGCCGGGCTCTAGCGGTTGGCCGACTCGGGCTCGGAGTCCAGCACCGCGTCGATCTCCCGGTCCGGGTCCGCGGCCGGCTCGGAGCCCTCGGCCACCCGCGCCTGCACGGCGTCCTGCGGCTCGGTCTCGGACCCGCTCTCGTCCTGCTCGGCCTCCGGCTCGCCGCCGAACGGCTCGGCCTCGGACTCCGGCTCGGGCGGCTGGGTGACCCCGGCGATCGCGTTCTTGGCGAACCTGAGCTTGACCCCCGGCGTGGTCTCGACGACGACGTGCTCGTCGGTCACCTCGACCACCTCCCCGAGCAGCCCACCGATGGTCCGCACCTCCGCGCCGACGCTCAGGGCCGACTGGAGCTGCTGGGCCTGGGCCTGGCGGCGCTTGTTACCCCGGGTCATCATGAAGATCAACAAGCCGCCGATGACGACGACGTAGACGAGCAGAAGGTTCACGGTAGCCGGCTGTTCTTCCGGGACCGCCGGCGCGCGTGGGGGCCGCCGGGCAGGTCTGAGTTTCGGAGCGCGGTGCACTCCAGGTCACGCGGAGTCTATGCGCTCGCACCCGAACGAAACAATGAGGCGGCGTCCCCAGCGCGCGGGAATGTCGGGTGATTTGCCGCTTTCACGACTCGCCGAACAGCGCCTCCTGCCCGGCCGCCGGCCCGCCGCCCGGGATGCCGGACTGGCCCGAATTTCCTGGTCCGGCCGCGCGCGGCGGCGGCAGGCCGAGGTGCGTCCAGGCCGCGGCGGTGGCGATCCGGCCGCGCGGGGTGCGCGCCAGCAGGCCCTGGCGGACCAGAAAAGGTTCAGCAACTTCTTCGACTGTGTCGGTCTCCTCGCCGATCGCCACGGCGAGGGTGGACAGGCCCACCGGGCCGCCGTTGAAGAGGCGCAGCAGCGCGCCGAGGACCGCCCGGTCGAGCCGGTCGAGGCCGCGCTCGTCCACCTCGTAGACCTTCAGCGCGGCGCGGGCCGCGTCGAGGGTGATCCGGCCGTCGCCGCGCACCTGCGCGAAGTCGCGGACCCGGCGCAGCAGCCGGTTGACGATGCGGGGCGTGCCGCGGGAGCGGGAGGCGATCTCGGCCGCGCCCTCGTCCTCGATCTCGACCCCGAGCAGCCGGGCCGAGCGGTGCGCCACCCGCTCCAGGTCGCGCGGCTCGTAGAACTCCATGTGGCCGGTGAAGCCGAAGCGGTCGCGCAGCGGGGCTGGCAGCAGCCCGGCCCGGGTGGTCGCGCCGACCAGGGTGAACGGGGGCAGCTCGAGCGGGATCGCGGTGGCGCCGGGGCCCTTGCCGACGATCACGTCGACCCGGAAGTCCTCCATCGCCATGTACAGCATCTCCTCGGCCGGCCGGGACATGCGGTGGATCTCGTCGAGGAACAGCACCTCGCCCTCGCCGAGCGAGGAGAGGATCGCGGCCAGGTCGCCGGCGTGCTGGATGGCCGGGCCCGAGGTGATCCGCAGCGGCATCCCGAGCTCGGCCGCGATGATCATGGACAGGGTGGTCTTGCCGAGGCCCGGCGGGCCGGCCAGCAGGATGTGGTCGGGGCTGGTGCCGCGGCCCTTGGCCGCGTGCAGCACCAGTTCGAGCTGCTCGCGGACCTTGTGCTGGCCGACGAAGTCGCGCAGCGCCCTCGGGCGCAGTGCCGCCTCCTCGGCCCGCTCCTCCTTGTCCGCCGCGCCGGCGTCGACCAGCCTGGGGCTGCCGGCACCGGGGTCCGGTGCCGCGCCGGCCGCGCCGTCCGTCGGGCTCATCGTCTCGATCCTCTCCCAGCTGCCTGTCGGTCCAGTGCCTGCCGACCGGGGCTCACCGGTTCAGGCTGCGCAGCGCGGCGCGCAGCAGCACCGGCAGCTGGGGCGCCCGGCCCTCCGCCTCCGCCTCGGCGGCGATCGGCTCGACGCCGGCCAGCGCGGCCTCGGCGTCGCGGGCCGTCCAGCCGAGGCCGGTGAGCGCTTCGAGCAGCTGGCCGCGCCACGGTGTCATGCCGGCGGTGGCGCCCGATGCCGCGGCGGAGGCCTGGGCCGGCACCGCGCCGGTGGGCGCGCCGAGCTTGCCCTTGAGCTCGATCAGCAGCTTCTGCGCGCTCTTCGGCCCGATGCCCGGCACCATGGTCAGGGCTTTGACGTCCTGGGTGGCGAGGACGGTGCGCAGGGTGTCCGGCCGGTGCGTGGCGAGCATCGCCTGCGCCAGCCGCGGGCCGACCCCGCCGGCGGTCTGCAGCAGCTCGAAGACGGTGCGCTCGTCGTCGTCCGAGAAGCCGTAGAGGGTCAGCGAGTCCTCGCGCACGACGAGGCTGGTCGCCAGCCGGGCCCGCTCGCCGACCGTCAGCCCCTTGACGATCTCCGGCGCGCAGTGCACCAGCAGGCCGACGCCGCCGACCTTCACCACGGCGGCGTCCTGGGTCAGCGCGTCCACCTCGCCCTCGACGAACGCGATCACCGGGCAGCCGCTCCCCGCCGTGTCTGCATCATGTGCGCTTGGTCATCTGAAGCCGCCCTTACGTCTGCCGCGTTCCCTGTGCATGGGCACGCTACCGGAAGGGGACACACCCTGGCGTTGCATAGCCTCGGCGATGCGGTCCGCCGCGCCGCCGCGCCAGATGTGGCAGATCGCCAGCGCCAGCGCGTCGGTCGCGTCGACCGGCTTGGGCGCCTCGGCGAGTTTGAGCACCCGCACGACCATGGCCGCGACCTGCTCCTTCTGCGCGCGGCCGTCGCCGGTGATGGCGGCCTTCACCTCGCTCGGCGTGTGCATCGCGACCGGCAGGCCCCGGCGCGCGGCGGCGACCATCGCGACCCCGGCCGCCTGCGCGGTGCCCATGATCGTGCGCACGCCCTCCTGGGCGAACATCCGCTCCACGGCGACCGAGTCGGGCGTGTATTCCTCGAGCCACTGCTCGACCTGCTCGTCGATCGCCAGGAGCCGGCGGTGGATCGGCTCGGCCGCCGCGCTGCGCAGCACGCCGGCGCCCACGATGCGCAGCGGCGAGCCGATGCGCCCTTCCACCACGCCGACGCCCATACGGGTCAGGCCGGGGTCGATGCCGAGGACTCTCACCCGGGCGACACTACCGGCGGCCGCGGCCGAACCGGGCCACGAGGCCGGAGCGGCGGCGCGCCGGCTCGGGCGCCGCGCCTGATCCGGCGTCAGTTGCCTTGGTGTCAGCCGCCTTGGCGGCGGCCGCCTCGGCGCGGTCGAGGCGCCACTTCTGCACGACCGCGTCGACGTCGTAGGGCACGAGGTCGACCGGCGGACCTTCGGAGGGCCGGCGGATCGCGGCCAGGATCTTCTCGTTGAGCGCCTCGACGATGCGGCGCACGTCCGCCTCGGTCCTGGCCCTGGCCGCGGCGGCGAGGTCGTCCTGCGCCTCGCGCCTGAGCCGCAGGGAGAGCGGCAACGCGGCCACGCCCTCGCGCTTCAGCTTCTGGTTGACCCACCACAGCTCGTCGTAGACGTCGGCGTGGCCAGCCAGCGGCTTGCCCTTGCCGGGCAGATCGTCGAACTCGCCGCGCGAGTCCGCGTCGCGGATCTGCCGGTCTATCCACGACTCGAAGGACATGCCGGCCGGCTTGCGGTCTGTCATGGCCACCACCTCCGCGGCAGAAGACTCCCCCCGAGTCTATCCGCCCGCGATCAGCCCTCAGGCGTCCAGGGCCGCCATGATCTCGTCGGAGACGTCGAAGTTGGCGTAGACGTTCTGCACGTCGTCGCTGTCCTCGAGGGCGTCGATGAGCTTGAAGATCTTGCGCGCGCCCTCCTCGTCCAGCTGCACCTGCATGGTCGGCATGAACGGGGACTCGGCCGAGTCGTACTCGATCTTGGCCTCCTGCAACGCCTCGCGCACCGGGACCAGGTCGCTCGTCTCGCTGATCACCTCGAAGGTGTCACCGAGGTCGTTGACCTCCTCGGCACCCGCCTCGAGCACCGCCTCGAGCACCGTGTCCTCGCTCATCGCGTCGGTCTTCGGCACCAGCACCTGGCCCTTGCGCCCGAACAGGTAGGAGACCGAGCCGGGGTCGGCCATCGAGCCGCCGTTGCGGGTCATCGCGATGCGCACCTCGGAGGCGGCCCGGTTGCGGTTGTCGGTCAGGCACTCGATCAGCACCGCCACGCCGTTCGGGCCGTAGCCCTCGTACATGATGGTCTGGTACTCGGCGCCGCCGGCCTCCGCGCCGGAGCCGCGCTTGATGGCCCGGTCGATGTTCTCGTTCGGCACCGAGCTCTTCTTGGCCTTCTGGATGGCGTCGTAGAGGGTCGGGTTGCCGCCCGGGTCGCCGCCGCCGGTGCGGGCGGCCACCTCGATGTTCTTGATCATCTTCGCGAAGAGCTTGCCGCGCTTGGCGTCGATCACGGCCTTCTTGTGCTTGGTGGTCGCCCACTTGGAGTGGCCGGACATCGCCTGGCTCCTTACCCTCTCGCTCTTCGCGCACCGGCCGGCTCGGCCCGTGCGGTCAGGTCACCTGTGATTTCTGCCGTGTGCCGCGGGGCGCCCGGCCGGCTCAGCGCACGGCGGCCCGGACCAGGTCCGCGAAGTACCCGTGCACCCGGTGGTCGCCGGTCAGCTCCGGATGGAACGACGTCGCCATCAGCGCGCCCTGACGGACAGCGACGATCCTACCGGTGGCCGGGCCCGTCGCGACCCGCGCGAGGACGCGCACCGAGGCGTCGTCGGCGCTCTCGACCCAGGGCGCGCGGATGAAGACGCCGTGCAGCCTCCCGTCGAGGCCGTCGAAGTCGATGTCGCCCTCGAACGAGTCGACCTGGCGGCCGAAGGCGTTGCGGCGCACCGTCACCGCGATGCCGCCGAAGGTCTCCTGGCCCTCGGCCGCGCCGAGCACACGGTCGGCCAGCATGATCATCCCGGCGCAGGAGCCGTAGGCCGGCATGCCGCCTTCCAGCCGCTTGCGCACCGGCTCGAACAGCTCGAACGCCCGGGCCAGCCGCCACATGGTGGTCGACTCGCCGCCCGGGATCACCAGCGCGTCGACCGCGTCCAGCTCGGCCGGCCGGCGCACCGGCACGCCGCGGGCGCCCGCGGTCTCCAGCGCGGCGACGTGCTCGCGCACGTCGCCCTGGAGCGCGAGCACCCCGACGGTCACCTCGCGCGTCATCACAGGATGCTGCTTTCCAAGTCAGATGTCATGGCCGGGGCGCCGGCCGGCGGCCGGCCCGGTCAGCGGCCCCGTCACCAGCCGCGGTCCGCGTAGCGCTCGGACTCGGGGAGGGTGTCGATGTTGATGCCGACCATCGCCTCGCCCAGGCCCCGGGAGACCTTGGCGATCACGTCCGGGTCGTCGTGGAAGGTGGTGGCCTTCACGATCGCGGCGGCGCGCTTGGCCGGGTCGCCGGACTTGAAGATGCCGGAGCCGACGAACACGCCCTCCGCGCCGAGCTGCATCATCATCGCCGCGTCCGCCGGGGTGGCCAGGCCGCCCGCGGTGAACAGCACGACCGGCAGCTTGCCGGTGGCCGCGACCTCCCGGACGATCTCGAATGGCGCCTGGAGGTTCTTGGCGGCCAGGAACAGCTCGGACTCGTCGAGCGTGCCGAGCCGGCGGATCTCCGCCCGGATCTGGCGCATGTGCCGAGTGGCTTCGACCACGTTGCCGGTGCCGGCCTCGCCCTTGGACCGGATCATCGCCGCGCCCTCGGCGATCCGGCGCAGCGCCTCGCCCAGGTTGGTCGCGCCGCAGACGAACGGGACGGTGAACGCCCACTTGTCGACGTGGTGGGTCTCGTCGGCCGGGGTGAGCACCTCGGACTCGTCGATGTAGTCGACCCCGAGCGACTGGAGCACCTGCGCCTCGACGAAGTGCCCGATCCGGGCCTTGGCCATGACCGGGATGGAGACCGCGGCGATGATCCCGTCGATCATGTCCGGGTCGGACATCCGGGCCACCCCGCCGTCCTTGCGGATGTCGGCGGGCACCCGTTCCAGGGCCATCACCGCGACCGCGCCGGCGTCCTCGGCGATCTTCGCCTGCTCCGGGGTGACCACGTCCATGATCACCCCGCCCTTGAGCATCTCGGCCATGCCTCGCTTGACCCGGGCGGTGCCGATCTGCGGAGCGCTGGCCGGCTCGGCGGCGGGGGTGATGGACACGTCTACCTCACTCAACTTCTCGACGGGCGGTTTTGCGCGGTCGGCGACATCGGCGGCTCCGGGGCGCGGGTCTTACAAGCCCATTCTATTACCCGGCGAATCACCCTCCGGCCCGCTGCATGTCACCCGTCACTGCGGGATGCCTTACGGGCTGCAAACGGGCGCGCTCAGCCTCAGCGGGCCAGCGCGGCCGGCGGCTCGTCGTCGATCTCGAAGGTCGGCTTGTCCGGGGCGCGGCCGGCCAGCCGGAAGTAGCGCACCAGCCACTGCCCGCGCAGCTGCCGCACCGCGCGCACCGACTCGTTGTGGAACCGCCGGGCCAGCTGGACCCGGCGCATCGCCGCGCCGAGCTCGCCGACCAGCTCGGCCCCCTGCGGCGACTCGCGCAGCTGCTCGACCTGGGCCGGGTCGTCGAACGCGGCGCGCAGGTCCCGGGTCAGCGCGGACTCGGCGCTCTCCCGGCCGTCCTCCTCGTCCGCCTCGTCGGCTACCTGCGCCTCGCGCGCGGCAGTGGCCAGGATCAGCGCGGTCGCCACGTCGAGCAGGCCGGAGCGGGCCAGCTCGGAGGTGGCGGCCGAGCGGCGCACCAGCTGCGCGTCGAGCGCGATCCTGGCCGCGTCGAGGCGCACGTGAAGGCGGTCCAGCCGGGTCGCGGTCCAGCTCAGGAAGAGGCCGAACAGCACGATCACGACGAGGACCAGGACGACCGCGCCGGTGTCCTGGGTCAGGACCACTCTCATCGCCGCACCTTACTTAACGCCTTCCGCGGGCTCTGGCCGACGACTCGGTCCAGGAGTCGGTGGTGACCTGGGCCGTGGACTCGGTGACCATCTCGTAGATCGACAGGATGTCAGCCGCGACGACGGACCAGTCGTACCGGCGCACCGCGGCCGACCCGGCGGCGCTGAGGCGGGCGCGCTGCTCCGGCGCGGTGAGCAGGGTCACCGCGGCGTCGGCGAGCGCGGCCGCGTCGCCGTTGGGGAACATCCGCCCGGCCGACCCGCCGTTCAGCACCAGCGAGAACGCGTCGATGTTGCTGGCCAGCACCGGGGCGGCCGCGCTCATCGCCTCGACCAGGATGATGCCGAAGGACTCGCCGCCGGTGTTCGGCGCGCAGTAGAGGTCGACCGAGCGCAGGAACGAGGCCCGGTCCGGGTCGGAGAGCATGCCGAGGAAGGTCACGTTGCCGCGCACGGAGGCCGGCAGCGACCGGGCCACCTCGGCGGGATCGCCGGGCCCGGCGACCAGCAGGCGGGTCTCGGGCAGCCGCCCGACGATGGCCGGGAAGGCCTCGAGCAGGACCGGCAGCCCCTTGCGCGGCTCCTCGAACCGGCCCAGGAAGCCGATGGTGCCGCCGGCCCACTGCGCCCTGGGCTCGGCCCCGGCGAAGCGTGCGACGTCGACGCCGTTGGGGATGACGACGGCATCGCCGCCGAGGTGCTCGACGAGCGTGCGCCGCGCATATTCGCTCACTGCGATGCGCGCGTTGATCTTCTCGAAGGCGGGCTGCAGGAACGGGTACGCGGCGGTCATCGCGCGCGAGCGCTGGTTGGCCGTGTGGAAGGTGGCCACAATCGGCCCGCTGGCGTTCCAGCAGGCCAGCAGCGAGAGCGACGGCGTTCCCGGCTCGTGGGCGTGCAGGACGTCGAAGGCGCCGTCCTGCAGCCAGCGGCGCACCCGCGCGGCGGACAGGAAGCCGAAGTTCAGCCGGGCGACCGAGCCGTTGTAGGGCACCGACACGGCGCGGCCGGCGGAGACGACGTACGGCGGCAGCGGCGTGTCGTCGTCGGCCGGCGCGAGCACCGACACGTCGTGGCCGAGCCCGATCAAGTGCTCGGCGAGGTCCCGTACGTGGAACTGCACCCCGCCGGGCGTGTCCCACGAGTACGGGCAGGCGATCCCGATCTTCAATGCGACCCCCTCGCGATCCCCATCCTGGTCATTCCCCCGCGCTCGCCGCCCCGGGCAGGGCGGCGGAGAGAGAACTGTCGTCGGCGGCAGTGTCGTCAGCCTTCGGGGACGCCGCGGCGCGCGGCGCCCTGGCCGGGTCCAGGTCTTCCAGCCACAGCCGCTGCAGCATGTGCCAGTCCGCCGGGTGGGCCCGGATGCCCTGCGCGAACGCGTCCGCCAACTGCTGGCACAGGGCGTTGATCTTCTCGGCGCGGCTGCCGCCTTCCGGCACCTGGAGCGCGGGCATGATGAGGGCGCGCTGGCAGCCCTCGTCGTACCAGAGGATCGTCGGCAGGATCGGCGCCTTGGTCACCAGGGCCAGGGCAGCCGCGCCGGCCGGGATCTTCGTGGTCGCGCCGAAGAACTCCACCGGGACGCCCCGGTCGGTCAGGTCGCGCTCGGTCACCAGGCAGACCATGCCGCCCGCCTTGATCTGGCGCACCAGGCCCATGAACGTGTCCTGACCGCCGGTCAGCGGCAGGACCGTCATGCCCAGCGACTCGCGGTAGCCGATGAAGCGCTCGAACAGCCGCTCGGGCTTGAGCCGCTCGTTGACGGTCGCAAGACCCGAGTACTGCCCGGTCCCCCAGACGCCGGCGTGGTCCCAGTTGCCCATGTGCGGCAGCGCGATGATCACACCGGTGCCCGACTCCATCGCCGCGTCGATGAGCTCCTTGCCCTCGATCAGGAACGTCTCGTCGACCCTCCGCCGCGACCACGTCTCCAGCCGGAACACGTCGCACCAGTAGCGCAGGTAGTTGCGCATGCCCTGCTTCGAGACCTCGCGCACGCGGGCCGGGTCCGCGTCCGGGCCGAGCACCCGGGCCAGATTGGACTCCAGCCGCGTGACGCCCTTGCCGCGCCGGGCCCAGACCCGGTCCGCGGCCACCTCGAACAGCCGATAGGCCGCGCGCTCCGGCATGCGTTTGACGATCGCCCATCCGGTCGCGTAGGCGCGGTAGACGACCTCGTCCGCCACGCGCTGCTTGAGCGGCGGCCGCTTCCCGGCGGAACTGACGGGGGAACTCATTCGGCCGCCTCCCGCGCGGACAGGTTCGGTACCGAGGGTACTGACAACGCCTGCTTGCGCACGTGCACGATGCGCTGCACGACCGTGGCCGTGGAGCCGATCGCCAGTGCCCACAACGCGATCGCCTGCACGAACGGCACGCCGAGCCCGGCCAGCCCGGTGGCCACCAGCGAGCCGACCAGCCGCTCGCTGCGCTCCACGACGCCGACCGCGCACTCGAAGCCGAGCGACTCCGCCTTCGCCCGCGCGTACGAGGTGACCGCGCCGGAGACCAGGCAGACCAGGGAGAGGATGAACATCGGGCGGTTGTGCGCCAGCCCGAAGTAGTAGGCCAGGCCGCCGAAGATCGCCGCGTCGCCGAACCGGTCGAGGGTCGAGTCCAGGAAGCCGCCCCACTTCGAGACCCGGTCCGCCAGCCGCGCCATCGTCCCGTCCAGCATGTCGGAGAAGATGAACGCGGTGACCGCCACGGTCCCCCAGAAGAAGTCGCCCCGCGGGAACAGCACCAGCGCCGAGACGACCACGCCGAGCGTGCCGACCATGGTGACCGTGTCGGGCCCCACCCCCAGGCGCAGCAGCATCCGGGCGATCGGTGTCATCACGCGGGTGAAGAAGGCCCGCGCGTATCGGTTAAGCATCCGTGTCCCAACGGTCCCGGCTTGGCGGTGGCGCCAAAGGTGATCTCGAGGTGCAGCCCGGTGCGGCGGGCTGTGCGATCCGTTCGGCCGGCCCGCGGCGCCCATGGTATTGGGTGCCGGGCCGCTCCCGTGCCGGGCCCCGGCGCCGCGGGCGCCCGCCGGACGATCTCGGGCTCCCGGCGGGGTCGAGCGCCGGCCCGGGGGCTTGTGGGCCGCGGCGAACAGGAGTTGTCTGCTAGCAGACCGGAAACTGCAGGTTACGTGGCGATCACACCGGGAGGAACGACGATGTCCGAGAAGAGTGGAGCGGGCCGCGGCGGCAGGGATGCTCAGGCGCCGGTGGCGGACCGGCCGGAGGCCATCCGCAACGTGGTCCTGGTCGGGCACACCGGCGCCGGAAAGACCACCCTTGCCGAGTCGCTGCTCGCGGCGACCGGGGCGATCCAGCGGGTCGGCCGGGTCGAGGACGGCACCGCGGTCACCGATTCGGACGACATCGAGCACCGGCTCGGCCGGACGGTGAGCCTCGGTGTTGCTCCGATCGAGTTCGGCGGGGTGAAGGTCAACCTGATGGACGCGCCCGGATACGCGGACTTCGTCGGCGACCTGCGGGCCGGCCTGCGCGCGGCGGACGCGGCGCTGTTCGTCGTCTCGGCCGCGGACGGCGTGGACGGCGCGACCCAGCTGCTGTGGGAGGAGTGCGCGGCGGTCGGCATGCCGCGCGCGGTGGTGGTCACCAAGCTGGACAGCCCGCGGGCCGACTTCGACGAGATGGTGGCGATCTGCCGGCGGGTCTTCGGGGACGGGGTGCAGCCGCTGTACCTGCCGCTGCTGGACGACGGGGAGCGGGTCGGCGGGGTGGTCGGCCTGCTGAGCCAGCGGGTCTACGACTACACCGGCGGCGCCCGCGCAGAGAGCGAGCCGGACGCGGAGCACGTGGAGCTGATCGAGGGGCCGCGGTCCGAGCTGATCGAGGGGATCATCGCCGAGAGCGAGGACGAGACCCTGATGGACCGCTACCTCGAGGGCGAGCAGATCGACGTCAAGGTCCTGATCGACGACCTGGAGACGGCGGTGGCCCGCGGGCACTTCTACCCGGTGCTGCCGCTCGGCGGGGCCGGGCACGAGGGGGCGGCGGACGGCGCGGCCCGGGTCGGCGCGATCGAGCTGCTGGAGCTGATGACCAAGGCGTTCCCGGCCCCCGGGGAGCACTCCATCCCGGCGGTGACCTCGCCCGACGGCGACCCGAAGGCGCCGCTGGCCTGCGACCCGGAGGGGCCGCTGGTGGCCGAGGTGGTCAAGACGGTCTCGGACCCGTACGTCGGCCGGATCTCGCTGGTGCGGGTCTTCAGCGGCACGCTGCGGCCGGACCAGCCGGTGCACGTCTCCGGCCACGGCCGGGCCGAGCGCGGGCACCCGGACCACGACGTGGACGAGCGGGTCGGCGCCCTCTCCTGCCCGCTGGGCAAGGTGCAGCGGCCGGTGCAGCACGCGGTGGCCGGGGACGTGGTCGCGGTCGCGAAGCTCAGCCACGCGGAGACCGGCGACACGCTCTCCGCGAAGGACGACCCGGCGCTGATGGAGCCGTGGGTCATGCCGAACCCGCTGCTGCCGGTCGCGATCGCGGCGAAGGCGAAGTCGGACGAGGACAAGCTCGCCCAGGCGCTCGGCCGGGTGGTGGCCGAGGATCCCACGCTGCGCTTGGAGATCAACCCGGAGACGCACCAGCTGGTGCTGTGGTGCATGGGCGAGGCGCACCGCGACGTGGTGCTCGACCGGCTCGCCAGCAGGTACGGCGTGGCGGTGGAGACGATCGCGCACCGGATCTCGCTGCGCGAGTCGTTCACCGGACAGGCCAAGGGGCACGGCCGGCACGTGAAGCAGTCCGGCGGGCACGGCCAGTTCGCGGTCTGCGACATCGAGGTCGAGCCGCTGGGGAACGGCGAGGGCTTCGAGTTCGTGGACAAGGTGGTCGGCGGCGCGGTGCCGCGGCAGTTCATCCCCTCGGTGGAGAAGGGCGTGCGGGCGCAGCTGGAGCGCGGCGTGTTCGCCGGATACCCGGTGGTGGACCTGCGGGTGACGCTGGTGGACGGCAAGGCGCACTCGGTGGACTCCTCCGACATGGCCTTCCAGACCGCGGGCGCGCTGGCGCTCAAGGACGCGGCGGCGAAGATCCAGGGCGCGCTGCTCGAACCGGTGGACACGGTCGAGGTGGTCGTGTCGGACGAGTTCCTGGGCTCGGTGATGAGCGACCTGTCCGGGCGGCGCGGCCGGGTGCTGGGCTCGGAGCCGGACAGCGAGGGGCGCACGCTGGTGCGGGCCGAGGTGCCGCAGACCGAGCTGTCCCGCTATCCCGTGGAGCTGCGCTCGCTATCACACGGCACGGGCATTTTCACCCGGGAGTACATCAGGCACGACGCGATGCCTGCGCAGCTGGCCGCCAAGATCGTCGCCGCGTCAGCCGAGTGACCACATCAGCCGCGTGACCGCGTCACCTGAGTGACCGCGTCAGCTGAGTAACTGGGCCGCGGGCTCGGCGGGCTCGTCATGACGGTCCGCCGCGCCGGTAGGGGCCGGGATGTACACCTTCCCGGCCCCGCCGGCCGTTTTGGAGACGGCATCGTCCGACGCCGCGTCAGCTGAGGCGGGCTCGGCTCGCGCGGCTGGCCGGGGCGGCTTCGCGACCCGGACCGCGGGGGCGGCCAGAGCCGCCACGGCGGCCGCCACCATGGTCAGGAGTTTGAGACGGCCGTAGAACGCGGGCGAGGCGCCGACGTTGCGCGCGGCGAAGATCATCGCCGTGACGCCCAGGGTGGCCAGCGGGGCCGGGCGGCGGGCCGAGAGCAGGTCCCAGACCAGCGCGCCGACGACCGCCCCGGCGAAGTAGTACGGGTAGTCGTTGGGCTCGATCGCCAGCCGGGCGCAGGCGCCGAGCAGCAGCACGGCCGGCCAGCGCCCGCGCCAGACGCCGATCGCGCCGAGCAGGCAGCCGAGCCCGATCTGCGCGGGCCGGTCCCATGCGGGCGTCGTCGGGTCGAGCACGCCGAGCGCGCGCAGGGCCGAGTCGGGCGAGTTCGGGATCGTGAAGGCGGCCGCGTGGACCGTGTGCGGGTCGGCGATCACGAACGGCAGCCAGGCCGCGGCGATCAGCGCGGCGCCGACGGCCACCGCGATCCGGCGCTGCCTGCCGTGCAGCGCGAACAGCAGGGCCAGGAAGCCGGCCGCCCACGGCTTCGAGTCGACCGAGCAGGCCAGGCAGAGCCCGAGCAGCACCGGCCGACGCCGGGCCGCGGCCCAGACCGCCAGCGCGGCGAAGGTCAGCGCCAGCACGTCGTCGAAGTGCGCCCAGTAGACCCCGGTCAGCGCCCAGACCGGCAGCAGCGCGGCGCCGCCGCCGAGCACGGTCCAGCGGATCCGGGAGGGCGCGACGTCAGGACGCAGCGCGAAGGCGGCCCGCTCCATCGCGAACAGGGCGACGATCCCGAGCAGGGTCATCAGGATCTGCGCGGCGCCCAGCCCGGCGCTGGTCCCGCCGGAGCCGTTCGCGCCGCTCTCGCCGCCGGTCAGCCAGGTGACCGGGTCGGCCAGCAGGAAGGTCAGCGGGCCGCTCTGCAGCTCGGGGTAGTCCCCGAACAGGGCGAGGCCGCCGGCGGCCTGGCCGGGGGCCGCGCCGTGCAGCAGGAGGCGGGCGCCCTGGACCGCGAAGTGCCAGGACAGCCCGCCGGGGGTGATCTTGGAGGCGTACCAGACGCCGGCCCAGACGATAAGCGCCGGCCAGTGCCAGGCGCCGCGGCGCAGCGGGTCGCTCGCCCCGCCGAGCTCGCCGTCCCGCAGCGCGGACAAGAATATCCGTATACTGCCGTTCCAGGTCGGACCCGGGCCCGCCGGCGCGGCGGAGCCGTTCCGTCCGTCTCCGTGGGCCACGAGACCTCTATCCCCGAGTCGGCGCCTTTAGCGTGATTGAGGGGAACGATGGCTGCGGGGGTTGCCGGCTTACAGCATTCGTCCAGGATCTGTTACCCGATCGCAACCTCAGGGCCGCTCCGGTGCTCGATCACACAGTGCTCAATAACGACATGGTCCAGCCGCCCGGACACGGCGTACCCGAGCCGCACCGCGCCGACCCCGGCCGGGCAGGGGACGACCACCAGTGCGCCGAACTCGATCAGGCCGTCCGCGCCGTCTGGGCCGTCTGCGAGTCGCTCGGCCAGCAGTTCGTACTCGTCGACCGGCTCGTCGCCCAGATCGGTGAACTCCTCGAGCGCGTCGGCATCGAGCAGGGCGAGCCGGCCGGACGGCGTGGGGAAGCCGGGCCGGTGCTCCCAGCGCGCGGAACCGGGCTCGGACCCTGCCTGGGCGCGGATCTCCACCGTCTCGGGGCCGCTGGTGACGACGAACTCGCCGGGAGGCAGGCCGCCGACGAGCGGACGTGCGTCGCCGTAGAGCACCGAGGGGTCCGCGGCGATCAGGCGTCCGGTCGGCAGCTTGAGCATCGCTTTCACCCGGTCAAGTCTAGGCAGGCCGCGGGCGGACCGGCCGGCCGGTCCGCGGCCGCCCGGCTATAGGCGGCCCACGGCTGGGTATAAACGATCTGCGGGATTTATGAGGGATCTGCGATAGATGGCCGGCCGGTGTAGGGTTTGCGCCGACCAGTGCCCCGCGTCGCGAGGAGCCGGTGGAGAGGGAATCCGTTCGTGGGTCCGGACATGCGCCTGAAGCTGCTGAGCGACCGGCCGGTGGCGGCGGACGGCCAGACGGACCTGCTGGACCGGGCCGCGGAGGCGCAGAAGCTGGCCGACCTGGTGGGCGCGTCGCGCTCGTCCGCGCCGTTCACCCTCGCCGTCTACGCCGACTGGGGAATGGGGAAAAGCAGCCTGCTGCTCCAGATGGCCGAGCGGCTCGCCGCCCAGCCGGACATCGAGGTGGTGTGGTTCAACGCCTGGACGGCGGACGCGGAGGGCAGCCTCGAGGTACTGGTCAAGTCAGTGCTCGATCGCCTGGACGCGCGTTCGCTGCGCCGGCTTGCGCGGGCCGTGTCCGGCGACTCGGCGGCCGCCTCGTGGAGCCGGGTGCTGGCCCGCGGGCTGGCCGGCACGCTGCGGCTGCACCATCTCGTGGACGGGATCTGGGACCGGCTGGCGATCGACGCGCGCACGCGCAACAACGCGCACGCGCTGCTGCGCAAGGCGCTGGAGGACTGGACCGGATCGGATGCCGCGAGTCGGCCGCGGCGCACGATCGTGGTGATCGTGGACGACCTGGACCGCTGCCCTCCGGAGACGATCCGGGCGGTGAGCTCGGCGATGAAGCAGTACTTGAACATCGCCGGCCTGGTCTTCGTGCTCGGCTGCGACCGAGCGGTGGTCGAGGCCGCGGTGACGGGTTCCGGGGCGGTCGGGGGACGCAGGTTCCTGGAGAAGATCATCCAGGCGGCGTACGAGGTCCCGGCTCCGACAGACGACCAGGTCGCCTCGCTGATCGAGGGATACGCGACGGCGGCCGGCGCAGGCTCGTTGTTCGACGGCGCGGTCGCGCAGGCGTTGTCCGAGCACGCGGGGCGCAACCCGCGCCGGATCAAGCAGCTGATCAACCGGTTCGTGATCGCGTACCAGCTCGACCCGGAATGGGCCGATCTCGGCGCGGACGCGCTGATCCGGGTGGTGCTGCTGCAGGACTTCTACCCCGGTTTCAACCGGCTGCTGGCGCAGGCCGCGGGCTTCGACCCGATCGAGGAGTTCGACGGCTACGCGGCCGTCGTCGAGGCGGCCGACCGGAGCGACGTCGGCGCCGGACCGCTGCCGGAGCGGGCCAGGCAGGCGCTGCAAGATCACCACCTGCCGGTGCAGGACGCGGTCTCGGCCGAGGCGGTGGGGCAGCTGGAGCGGGAGCTGCCGGAGGAGTTCCCGGCGCTGGCCCGGGACCGGACCTTCGTCGCGCTGCTGACCGATCTGATCCGATTGCCGACCTTCGGGAAGCTGAGATTCAAGCTCCAGCACAGCCCGCGCGCGGCGACAGCGCTCTCTGCGTTGCCCGCGACGGACGCCGAGAGCGAGCCGGTCACCGTGCCGACCGGGCCCGCGGGCATGAAGGTGCTGCGCCTGAGCCCGCGGCCGACGGAGTCCCTGGACTGGCTCGGTGCGCGGATGACAGTGGTCTCGACGCTGGGGGAGGCTCTGGAGCGGCTGGCCGCGGATCGGCCCGACGTGGTCGTCTCGAACCTGTCCCGCGAGAACCGCAAAGAGGGCGGGTTCGACGACGTCGCCGCGATCCGGGCCGCCGGGTATGAGGGCCCTGTGATCTTCGACACCGGTTATGTGACCCCGGCGCGGCGCGAGCGGGCTGAGGCGCTCCAGGCCTGGATCACGGCCGACCCGGCAGAGCTCGCCGGATGGCTCAGAGGGCTGCGATCGAAAGTGCGGCCCGCATCGCAGGCCTCTGTCCCGGTCGGGGCTCCCGTGCCGAAGCCGCGTCCGGCGACCGCCACGACCGCCGACGCAGCCACCGGCG
Source organism: Actinocrinis sp. (assembly GCA_036501535.1). Taxonomy (GTDB): domain Bacteria; phylum Actinomycetota; class Actinomycetes; order Streptomycetales; family Catenulisporaceae; genus DASYAE01. The sequence continues at coordinate 45,313 of DASYAE010000228.1, forward strand.
AAGACGAATACACGCTGCTGGACCGCAGCGCCCGGCGCTACTTCGACGTCGGCGACCTCGACCGGGCCGAGCAGCGCTGGGACACCGCCGCGATGGTCGCGCGCATCGCCGGGGATGTCACCGCCTCGCTGCGGGCCGAGCTGATGAAAGGCCGGATCGCGATGCTGAAGCGGCGTTTCCCGCTGGCGATCGACCGGTTCGAATACGTGCTCGCGGACGACGCGCGCGGGGGCCTCGAACCGGCTCTGGTCGTCCAGCTGTATCAGGACCTGGCGAACGCTTACGCGGCGGTCGGCGACGCGGAGCACGCGGCGAACGCGGCCAGCGCCGCGATCGCGCTGCGCGAGCCGCCCGAGGCGTGACCCGGCTCCGTCAACTGCCCCGTCAACTGCCCTGTCAGCTGCCGCGTCCATTCGTCAGGCCGCGCACGGTGTAGCCGACCGGGAACAGGCTCAGTGACGTCCTACTGCGCACCAGCCCCCACAGGCCGCGCGGCAGCCAGACCGCGGCGGCCACGGCCATCGCGCCGAGGAGGATCAGGTACCAGACGCCGCTGCTGGAGAACAGCTGCTGGATGACCGTGAAGACGGCCGCGCCGAGGACCGGGCCCTCGATCGTGCCGATGCCGCCGATGACCGTGATGAAGATCATGTACGCGGTCCACTGCACACTGAAGATCGAGTCCGGGGCCACGTTCAGCTGGCTGACCAGCAGCATTCCCCCGGCCGCGCCGCAGCCGGCGGCGGCGACGAGGTAGGCGGCGCGCTTGGCCCGGGTCACCGCGACCCCGGCGGCGTGCGCGGCGGTCTCGTCGTCCCGGACCGCGGTCAGCGCGAGGCCGAGGCGGCCGCGCAGCAGCAGGTAGCAGGCCGCGATCGAGGCGGCGGCGACGGCGAGCCCGACCCAGTAGGTGATCGCCTCGCGCATCACCGGACTGAAGCCGGACAGCGTGGTCAGCGCCTCGCCGGAGCCCGCGCCGAGCGAGTTGTCCTGCGCGATCGCCAGATGGTAGACCTCTGCGATGACCCAGGTGCCCACGGCGAAGTAGTCGCCGCGCAGCCGGAACGCCAGCAGCGAGGTGGGCACCGCGATCACGGCGCAGGCCACGGCGGCGAGCGCGACGCCGACGAAGGGCTGCACGCCCCAGTCGGAGAACTGGAGCACCGCGTAGGCGCCGAGCCCGACATAGGCCTGCTGGCCGACCGAGACCAGGCCGGCGTATCCGGCCAGCAGGTTCCACATCGAGGCCATGGCAACCAGCGTGAAGAATGTGACCAGCGTCTGCGTCGTGCCGGTGTAGAGCATGAACGGCAGATAGGCGAACACGGCGATCGCGGCCGCGGAGCCGACGCCGGACCACAGCGCCGCGCGCCCGCCGCGCGAGACGGTGGGCGGGGGCGCGGCCGGGGCGGCCGGGGCGGCGGTCACGGCCTCGTCGGCGGTCATGCGATCCTCCTGGCGGGAAAGAGCCCCTGCGGCCGGAAGGCGAGCACGGCCAGGAACACGACGTGCCCGGCCAGCAGCGCGTACGCCGGGTTCCACTGCCCGCCGAGGTCCTGGGCCAGGCCGAGCACCATGCCGCCGGCCAGGGTGCCCCACAGCGAGCCGAGGCCGCCGATCACCACGGCCTCGAAGGCGAACAGCAGCTGGGTCGGCCCGATGGTGGGGTCGAACGAGGAGCGCATGGCGAACATCAGGCCGGCCAGCGCGACGGTGCCGAAGGCGAGCCCGGCGGCGATGCCGTAGATGTGGCGGGTGTCCGCCCCGGCCAGCGCGGCGGCGCCCGGGTCGTCCGCGGCGGCGCGCAGCATCCGGCCGGTGCGGGTGCGTCTGAGGAACAGCTGCAGGGCACTGAGGACGACGACGGCCAGGGCGAAGGTGATCAGCGCGAGCCAGGAGACGCTGATGTCGCTGCCGACCCGCAGCGAGGCGGAGACCAGCGAGCCGGGGTTCAGCGCCTTGGTGTCGGCCGAGTAGCCCTGCTGCAGCGCGTTCTCGATGATGACCGACAGGCCGAAGGTGGCCAGCAGGGTGGCCAGCGGCCCGGTGGCCAGGGCGCGCTGGATGAGCCCGCGCTGCACGAAGTATCCGAACACTGCGAAGAGCGGGACCACCAGCAGGGTGGCGCCGAGCGTGCCGAGCGCGGTCGCGGTCGCCGCCGAGTAGGCGAGGTACGCGGCCAGCACGGCGAAGTCGCCGTGGGCCAGGTTGACGATGCGCATCACGCCGAACATCAGCGAGAGGCCGCACGCGAACAGGGCGTAGAGCCCGCCCAGCAGCAGCCCCTGCACGACGGCGTCGACCCAGATCACGAGGCGCCTCCCGGTGCGGCGGACAGTCCGAAGTAGGCCTGCTCGACCTGCTGCGCGGTCAGCTCCGCGGGCGGCCCGGCCAGCGCGACCCGGCCGGCGAGCAGACAGTGCACCTGGTCGGCGGCCCGCATCGCCTGGCCGACGTCCTGCTCGACCAGCAGGATGCTGGTGCCCTCGGCCAGGATCGCGGGCAGCTGGGCGTAGATGCGGTCGCGCACCGCCGGGGCCAGGCCGAGGGAGAGCTCGTCGAGCAGCAGCAGGCGCGGATTGCCCATCAGCGCGCGGCCGATCGCAACGGCCTGCTGCTCGCCGCCGGACAGCCGCGCCGCGGGCTGTCCGGCGCGCTCGCGCATCCACGGGAACAGGCCGAGCACGCGGTTCTCGTCCCACGGGCCGGGCCGGCGCCGGTACGCGCCGGTCAGCAGGTTCTCCCGGACGGTGAGCGAGGGGAAGAGCCGGCGGCCCTCGGGGACGAGGCAGACGCCCGCGGCGACCCGCTGGTGCGCGGGCAGGCGCGTGATGTCCCGGCCGGCGAAGTAGATCCAGCCCTCGGCCGGGCGCAGCGTGCCGGCGATGGCGCCCATCAGGGTGCTCTTGCCGGCGCCGTTCGCGCCGATGACGGCGACGGTCTCGCCCTCGGCGACATCGAGCTCGATCTCGCGCAGCGCGCACAGCTGGCCGTGGTAGACCGTCAGGCCGCTGATGCTGAGCAGGGGCTCGCCGGTCACGCGTCCGCCCTCTCCGGGTCAATGCCCAGATACGCCTCGCGGACCGCGGGGTCGGCCAGCACCTCGTGCGGCGGGCCGTCGGCCAGGATCCGGCCGGCCGCCAGGCACAGCAGGCGGCTGACGCTGCGGGTCAGCGCGTGCACGACGTGCTCGATCCACAACACCGTCAGGCCCCTGTCCCGCAGCACGGAGACGATGCCGAGCAGCTCGTCGACCTCCGGGTCGGTCAGCCCGCCGGCCACCTCGTCGAGCAGCAGCAGCCGGGGGCCGGTGGCCAGCGCGCGGGCCAGCTCCAGGCGCTTGCGCGGCAGCAGGGTCAGCCGGCCCGCGGGCACGTTCGCCTGCTGCAGCAGGCCGGTCAGCGAGAGCGCGCCGAGGGCGGCGTCGCGGGCCGCGCCGTCGTCCGCGCGCCGGCCGCCGGGCCGGGCGCCGTGCACCGCGGCGGTCAGCACGTTCTCGAACACGGTCATGTGGCCGAACGGCCGGGGCACCTGGTAGGTGCGGCCGATGCCGAGCCGGGCCCGGTCCGCCGGCCCGACCCCGGCCAGCGGCCGGCCGGCGAACGCGACCGTCCCGGCGTCCGGGGCCAGCTCGCCGGACAGCAGCGCGAACAGGCTGGTCTTGCCGGCGCCGTTGGGCCCGACGATGCCGACCGCCTCCCCCTCGGCGACCTCGAGGCTCAGCTCCTCGGCCACCACGACCCGGCCGAACCGCTTGTCCACCCGGTCGAGGACGAGCAGCGGCGCCGGCCGTGGACCGGGGGGCGCGTCGTTCGGCGCTTCGTCGGGCGCTGCGTTCGCCGCTTCGTCCATGGCTCCGGCTAGGAATTCGTGGCCAGAAGGTCGCCGTTGACCGGCACGTCCGGGTTGTAGGTGTTGTCGACGATGTACATCTCCCAGGGCACGGTGGTGCCCGGCCGCCACTGCCCGCCGCAGATCTTCTGCAGCGCGATGCCCGGCTGGGGGCCGGCGGTGAAGTCGAGCGGGCCGCTGATCCCGTCGATCTTCATGGTCTTGAGCTGGTGCGCGACGTCCTCGTGGTCGGTCGGGTCGGAGGCGGTCTTCAGCGCCTGGAAGGCGATCTCGAACAGCGAGTAGACCGAGCCGATCGACTGCGTCCACTCCTGCCCGGTGGCCACGCTGAAGGCGTCGGAGAGCTGCTTGGCGGTGGTGCCGTCGAGCGAGGACTTGTACGGGTTGTACGGGCTCCACCACACGTCGGTGGAGATGTTGTTGCTCAGCAGGCCGAGCGAGACCGCTTCGCTGGGGAACAGCATGACCTTGGCGACGGTGGCCAGCTTGGGCTTGAAGCCCTGCTGGGCGGCCTGCTTCCAGAAGGTCTGGAAGTCCGGCGGGATCGGGCAGCAGGTGAACAGCTCGGCGCCGGACTGCTTGAAGGTGGCGATCTGGGAGCTGTAGTCGGTGGTGCCGTCGGGGTAGGCGGCCGGCGCGACCACGCTGTAGCCGGCGGGCTGCATGGCCGGCGGGAAGCCGGCCCGGAACGCGGCCGCGTCGGTGTCGTTCGGCCAGAGGCAGGCGACCGGGCCGGAGTCGAGGCCGATGCGCTGCCAGAGGTGGATGAACAGCTGGGTGAACTCCGCCATGCCGAAGAAGAACATGGTCGAGTACTTATACGACTGGCCGGCCTTCATTCCACGGCCGAAGAACCACGCCTCCCACGGCACGATGGTGGTGCAGTTGGGTATGCCGTTGGCCTCGCAGGCCTCGGAGACCGGGTTGGCGGTGTCCGGGGTGGCCGAGGCGACCACGATGTCCACCTGGTCCTGGTTGATCAGCTCCTGGGTGACCGCGGTGGCCCGGGTGGTGGTGGACTGGCTGTCCTTGACCACGATCTCGATCGAGCGGGTGGTGCCGTTCTTGGTGAAGCCCTTGCTCAGCAGCGGCTGCAGCCGCTTGATGATGAACGAGTCGCCGGTCGCGAACGAGGCCAGCGAGCCGGTCTGGGGGCTGACATAGCCGATCTTCAGGACGCCGGACGAGCTCGACCCGCCGGAGCCCTTCAGACCCGAGGAGCAGGCCGTCAGCAGCGGCGCGGCGCCGAGCAGGGCGGCCCCGGCGCCGGCGGCGCGCAGCACGTCGCGCCGGGTCGGCGCGGGTCCGCGGCCCGGCGCCGGGCCGGTCGGCACGGCGCCGGGCCGGGCGTCGCGCTGGGTGGAGCTGTCAGTCATCGAATGGCTCCCTTCCCGGGCTCGTTCCCGGGATCGCCCGGACGCTGCCGGTCCGGGCATCAGAACGGATACGGGGCGATACGCGGCCGGACCGTGGTCCAGCGGGTCTCGGTGAAAGCCTCGATGTTAGCCCGCGCGCCGCCGAACCGTGAGCCGGTGCCGGAGGCCCCCACCCCGCCGAACGGGACATTCGCCTCGTCGTTGACGGTTTGGTCATTGATGTGTACGAGGCCTGTCGGAATGCGCGCGGCGAGTTCGAGCCCGCGCATCGGGTCCGAGGTCAGGATGCCGAGGGAGAGCCCGTACTCGCCGCCGGCCAGCCGCGCCGCCTCCTCGAAGCTGCCGAACCGGGCCACCGGGGCGACCGGGCCGAACACCTCCTGGTCGAAGGCCGGGATCCCGGGCGCCGCGCCGGCCAGCACCGTCGGGCGGTAGAAGAGCTCTTCGTAGCTGCCGCCGGCGGCCAGCCTCGCGCCGGCGTCCACGCTGCTGGTGACCAGGCCGTGCACCCGGTCGCGCTGCCGCGCGTCGATCAGCGGGCCGAGCGCGACCTGGCCGGTCTTCGGGTCGCCGACCGGCAGCCCGTTCGCCTTCTCGGCCAGCGCCGCGGCGTAGTCCTCGTATATGGATTCGTGCACCAGGTGCCGGCCGGTGGTCATGCAGATCTGGCCCTGGTGCAGGAAGGAGCCCCAGGCGCCGGCCGAGACCGCGGCGCCGAGGTCGGCGTCGTCGAGCACGATCAGGGCGCTGTTGCCGCCGAGCTCGAGGTGCACGCGCTTGAGGTGCTCCGCGCCGAGCGCGCCGACCCGCCGGCCGGCCGCGGTGGACCCGGTGAACGAGACAACCCGTACACGGGGGTCGGTGATCACCGCCTCGCCGGCCTCGACGCCGCCGGGCAGCACGTGCAGCACGCCCTCCGGAAGGCCGGCCTCCTCGAAGATCCGGGCGAGCGCGACGCCGCCGGACACGGCCGTGCGCGGGTCGGGCTTGAGCACGACCGCGTTGCCGAGCGCGAGGGCCGGGGCGACCGAGCGGGCGGCCAGGATCAGCGGGAAGTTGAACGGGCTGATGACCCCGACCACGCCGGCCGGGACGCGCTGGACCCAGCTCATCCGGGGCTCGGTCGAGGGCAGCAGCTCGCCGAGCGGCTGCGAGGGCAGCGCGGCGGCCTCGTGGAACTCCTGCAGCACCAAGCCGATCTCGAAGGCCGCCTTGGCCGGGACGGCGCCGCCCTCGCGGATGAGCCAGTGCTCGATGTCGGCGCTGTGCGCTTCGAGCACGGCGGCGGCCCGGCGCAGCACGGCGGCCCGCTCGACGTGCGGGACGGCGGCCCAGGCCGGCTGCGCGGTGGCGGCGGTCTCGGCGCTGCGGGCCACGTCCGCGGCCGAGGCCGCGCCGACCCGGGCGAGCTCCGCGCCGGTCGCCGGCTCGACGACGGCGCTGGTGCCAGCCGGCGCGTCGGACCATCGGCCGGTGAAGAAGCGGCCCTGCCAGCGGGACGGATCCAGCAGGTCGGGCGGCACTGCGGGCTGCGGGGTGTCGGGCGAATCGACGGCTGTCACGGCTGGCCTCCGGTGACGCGGAATGCACGGATAGGGTGCGTCGGGTGCGGCAGGGCTCGGCACGCGGCTTTAGTGAGCTCTGTGCGCATCCCGAACTCTCGTGCTTTGCGCGAACATAGAACCCGGGCGCGGAGCAGTCAATGAACTGAGGCCCAATCTTGACCTGATCGGCTCGGCGGCGTTGACCTGGCGCACGGCGCGGGCCCGGACCTGGCGCGGCGCGGTTGACCGGACCGGCCGTCGGTCCTACCGTGGCTGTTCGGATCGCGAACAATTCCCGGGGGCGTGGACAGGAGGAGCCGGTGCCGACGCGGACGCAGGACGGCGAGTTCGTCCAGTCCCTCGACCGGGGTCTCGCGGTCATCCGGGCGTTCACCGCCGAGCGGCCGCAGCTGACGCTCTCCCAGGTGGCGCAGGAGACCGGGATGACCCGGGCGGCCGCGCGCCGCTTCCTGCACACCCTGGTCGAGCTCGGCTACGTGCGCTCGGACGGCCGGCTGTTCGCGCTGCGGCCGAAGATCCTCGAGCTCGGATACGCGTACCTGTCCGGCCTGAGCCTGCCCGAGATCGCGCTGCCGTACATGGAGCGGCTGGTCGAGCAGGTGCACGAGTCCTCCTCGATGTCGGTGCTCGACGGCGACGAGGTGGTCTACGTGGCGCGGGTGCCGACCAAGCGCATCATGGCGGTGGCGATCAGCGTCGGCACCCGGTTCCCGGCGTACGCGACCTCGATGGGCCGGGTGCTGCTGGCCTGGCGGCCGGACGACTGGCTGGACGGCTACCTGGCCGCGACCGGTCTTCGCCCCCTGACGTCGTACACGATCACCGACGCGGCCGCGCTGCGGGCCCAGCTGGCCGCGGTGCGCGAGCGCGGCTGGGCGCTGGTGGACCAGGAGCTGGAGGAGGGCCTGCGCTCGGTGGCCGTGCCGATCCGGGACCCGGCCGGGCAGGTGGTCGCGGCGGTGAACGTGGCGACCATCGCCGCGCGGCACCGGCGCGAGGAGGTGGAGCGGGAAATCGTCCCGCCGCTGCTGGCCACGGCCGGGCTGATCGAGCAGGACCTGCGGTCGGGGTCGGCCCAAGGATAGGCGCAGGGATAAGAACAGGCCGGGGCGTAGCCGCGCGGGCCGCCCGGGCCGGGGCTCCTATCCGGGCCAGTTCTCGGCGACCTCGGCCCGGGTGTCCGGCAGCAGCTGCGGCACGACCCGGGCGTTGCCGATGATCGGCATGAAGTTCGAGTCGCCGCCCCAGCGCGGCACGATGTGCTGGTGCAGGTGCGAGACGATGCCCGCGCCGGCGATCGCGCCCTGGTTCATGCCGAGGTTGAAGCCGTGCGGGGCGAAGGCGGCGCGCAGCGCGTGCATGCCCTGCTGGGTGAGCGCGGCGAGCTCGAAGGTCTCCTCGTCGGTCAGCTCCGGGTAGTCCGCCACGTGCCGGTAGGGGCAGATGAGCAGATGGCCGGAGCTGTACGGATAGAGGTTGAGCACGGCGTAGACCAGCTTGCCGCGCCGGACGATCAGCGCCTCGTCGTCGGGCAGCGCCGGCACCCTGCAGAACGGGCAGTGATCGCCCGCCTCGGCGCTGCTCGGCTTCTCGGCCCTGATGTATTGCAGCCGGTGCGGCATCCAGAGCCGCTCGACGCCGTCCGGCACGCCGGGCCGGTCGCGCAGGTCGGCCGCGCCATCCCGCAGGCCCGGCTCCTCCTGCACGCCGACGAGGTCGCCGCCTCCCGCACCATCGGCTTCTTGCGAATCCACCACGTCGGCCAAGCATAGAGGGGATGCCAAGGGCGCGGCAGACGGCAGGCGGGGCAGAGATCGTATGGGTTAGCCAAGAGCCGCCGGCATCGCTCGGGGTAAAGTCGCGCGTCGGCCCTGAGAACAGAGAGGCGAGGTATGGCTCGCGCGGCGGTAGGCATTGACGTTGGCGGCACCAAACTCCTCATGATCGCCCAGACGGAGGACCGCGAAGACCTGCTGACGGCCCGCAGCACCACGGGATTCGATGCCACTGCGGCCGACATCGAGGCCGCGATCAGGGGATTCATCACCGACCAGCGGCTGACCCCGACGTCGGTGGGCATCGCCGTCCCCGGTTTCGTCGCCGGCGGATTCGTCTCCGACTGCGACGTCGTCCCCGGCCTGACCGGCTGGTCCGGGCCCGCCGACCTGGGCGCCCCGCTCGTCTTGGTCCACGACATCCGAAGCGCGCTGGCGCAGGAGGCGGCAGGTCTGCCGGAAGCCGCGACCATGGTGACGGTGTTGTGCGGGACGGCGGTCGGATCGGCCTGTCTCCATCGGGGAACGGTGCTGCGCGGTGCTCGCGGATGGGCCGGTGAGTTGGGCTACCTGCCGATACCGACGCCCTCGGGCATCCGCCGGCTCGATGACCTGGCCGGCGGTGCATCCCTCGTACAGGCGACGGGACTGCGTCCTGCTCAGATCCATGCCGCACACGGCGAGGGCGACGCCGCGGTGGTGGGCGCCGTGACCGCCGCCGGCGAGGCGTTCGGACTGGGGCTCGCCACCGTGGTGAACCTTTACAACCCCGACGTCGTCCGCATCGCGGGCGGCACCGTGAACTACCCCGGCTACTGGGACGCGGCCCTGACCGCCGCGCGGACCCACTCGATCCCCGACTTCTGGGACGCCTGCGCGGTGGACCTGATCAAGGATCCCGAGCTCGTCGTCGCCCGCGGCGCACTCCGGCTTGCCGATGCGTCACGGCGTGGCGAGACCTGGATCCGCCAGTACACCTAGGCCGCGCCAGGCTCCCTCAAGCCGCATCACGCCAGCGGACCGCCTTCTCACCTGCCTCGATCGCCACCGCGAGCCTGTTGCCGGCCGGCGGGTACGGGCAGACGAAATGCTCGACGAACGCGCAGGGCGGCAGGTAGGCGCGGTTGAAGTCGGCCGTCGTCCGGCCATCGGCGTCCGGAGCGGGCAGGGTCAGGAACCTGAAACCGTGGCCCGTGGCGCCGCCGGCCGCGTCGCCGAACACCGCCTGCAGCGAGCCGCCCGGGTTCCGGCCGACGGCCAGTTCGCGCCGCTCCCCCGACCAGGTGAAGGCCACCGTGCCGGCCAGGTCGAGGCCGCGCCGGCGCCCGTCCGCGTTCATGACCTGCTCGGTGCGCTCGGCCGCATAGGGCGTGTAGACGGCCTCGACGGCCGCGTCCGGGTCGTAGTCGAACACGTCGATGCCCGCGAAGTTCGCGCGCGCCTCGGCGTCCTGGTCGTAGACGCGCAGCGCGGCGTGGCCGTCGCGCGCGATCGGGACCAGCCGGATGCCGTACGCAGGCGCCTCCACAGTGGAGGGATTCGGCGCGCTGTCGGTGAACAGCGTGACCGTCCCGTCGATCGGCTCCCCGGCGAAGACCAGTCCGTGTTCCGCCTTTGCAGTGACCGTGACCGTCATCCCATCGGGTGAACCGGCCCACAGCACCGGTTCACCCGGAACGATGGGGGCCGGCTCGTCTTCCAGCCAGTGCGTACCGGTCAGCGCCAGGATGCCGTGCGGCGCCCGCAGCCGCTCCTCGCGCCGGGCCCGCCAGGCGGTCCAGTTCTCGAATCCCGTCATGCCCGCTGCAACCGACGCCGCGCGGCGGGTAATCCCGCGCGGCGCCGGTTAAGCAAACGGATGCTGTGTCAGGCGACTATGTCAGGCAACAGGGTGTCAGACGCGCCGGCGCACGATATCGACGATCTCGGCGACCGCCTCGTCAACGGGGACGCCGTTCTTCTGCGAGCCGTCCCGGTAGCGGAACGAGACGGCGCCGCCGGCCACGTCGTCGTCGCCCGCGATGAGCATGAACGGGACTTTGGCCTTCTGCGCGTTGCGGATCTTCTTCTGCATCCGGTCGTCCGAGGAGTCGACCTCGACCCGGACGCCCTGCGCCCGCAGCTTGGCCGCGACGTCCGCCAGATAGCCCACGTGCCCGTCGGTGATCGGAATCCCCGTCACCTGAACGGGCGCCAGCCAGGCCGGGAAGGCGCCGGCGTAGTGCTCCAGCAGCACCGCGAAGAACCGCTCGATCGAGCCGAACAGCGCCCGGTGGACCATGACCGGCCGGTGGTTCGCCCCGTCCGCGCCCTTGTACTCCAGCTCGAACCGGTCCGGCTGGTTGAAGTCGACCTGGATCGTCGACATCTGCCAGGTGCGGCCGATCGCGTCCTTGGCCTGCACCGAGATCTTCGGGCCGTAGAACGCCGCGCCGCCCGGGTCGTCCACCAGCTCCAGGTTCTGCTTGAGCGCGACCTGGCGCAGCGTCTCGGTGGCCTCGGCCCAGGTCTCGTCGGTGCCGATGGACTTCTGCGGGTCGCGGGTGGACAGCTCCAGGTAGAAGTCGGTCAGCCCGTAGTCGCGCAGCAGGTCGAGCACGAACGTCAGCAGGCTGTCGAGCTCGCCGGGCAGCTGCTCCTTGGTGCAGTAGATGTGCGCGTCGTCCTGGGTGAAGCCGCGGGCCCGGGTCAGGCCGTGCACCACGCCCGACTTCTCGTACCGGTACACGGTGCCGAACTCGAACAGCCGCAGCGGCAGCTCGCGGTAGGAGCGCCCGCGGGACCGGTAGATCAGGTTGTGCATGGGGCAGTTCATCGGCTTGAGGTAGTAGTCCACGCCGTCGTCGAGCTGCATGGGCGGGTACATGCCCTCCCGGTACCAGTCCAGGTGCCCGGAGAGTTCGAACAGCGTGCCCTTAGTCGCATGCGGCGTATATGCGAAGTCGTATCCCGCCTCGATGTGCCGCCGCCGCGAGTACTCCTCCATCTCGTTGCGCACGACGGCGCCCTTGGGGTGGAAGACCGCGAGGCCCGAGCCGATCTCGGTGGGGAAGGAGAACAGGTCGAGCTCGGTGCCGAGCCGGCGGTGGTCCCGCTTCTCCGCCTCGGCCAGGAACTCCAGGTGCGCCTTGAGCGCGTCGCGGGTCTCCCAGGCGGTGCCGTAGATCCGCTGCAGCTGCGGGTTCTTCTCGCTGCCGCGCCAGTAGGCCGCGGCCGAGCGCATCAGCTTGAACGCCGGGATGTTCCGGGTGGTCGGCAGGTGCGGGCCGCGGCACAGGTCCTTCCAGCACAGCTCGCCGCTCTTCGGGTCGAGGTTGTCGTAGATGGTCAGCTCGCCCGCGCCGACCTCGCTGGACGCGCCCTCGGCCGCGGTCGCCGCGGAGCCCTTCAGGCCGATCAGCTCCAGTTTGAACGGCTCGGCCGCCAGCTCCCCGCGGGCCGCGTCGTCGGACACGGCGCGTCGGGAGAACCGCTGGCCCTGCTTGACGATGGCCTGCATGCGCTGCTCGACCGCGTGCAGGTCCTCCGGGGTGAACGGCCGCGCGACCTGGAAGTCGTAGTAGAACCCGTCCTTGATCGGCGGGCCGATGCCGAGCCTGGCCTCGGGGAAGATCTCCTGCACCGCCTGGGCCATCACGTGCGCGGTGGAGTGGCGCAGGATGGCGCGGCCGTCGTCGGAGCCGATCGCGACCGGCTCGACCACGTCGCCGTCGGCGAGCTCCCGGGCCAGGTCGACCAGCACCCCAGCGCCGTACGCGGGGCCGGCGCGGTGCAGCCGGCCGGCGATGTTCGAGCGGTCGCCCCCGAAGGCCTCGGCGAACAGCTCGCCCACGGTCGTGCCCGTGGCGACCGTCCGCTCGTCCCGTTCGGGCCTGCGGTCGATGGTCACCCGGATGTCGGACACCGTGATGCTCCTGTTTCGTCGCGTTGGTGAGGCTGGTGAAGCTAACGCCGTTGCGGCGGGAATCGCCGACCACGATGGTACCGACCGCGGACCGGCGGCCCGAAACAGCCGCGGACCGGGCCGCCGTGTCGCCCGCTCCGCCCTGTTACCGTTGCGTCGCCTTTCGTTCATCCGGCAGGGCTAGCCTCCATCCATGGGGGAGACACAAGCAGTTGCAGTGGCGACCGTGGTCCAGCCGGGAGATCCGCCTTCGGCGGCAGATCCGGCCGGCGGCAGACCAGCCGGAACAAGCGGATCCGCATCAGGTGCGTCAGCACCCGAACGAGTCCCGCGGCGCAGCACTCCGTTCAGGCTCGGCGCGTGGAGCGCGGCGGTCGGCGTCTGCATCGCGCTGCTGCTCGGCGTGACGGTCGCCGCGATGACGGCGGCCCGCGACGGGGCCGCGACCGTGGCCTCGCGCGCCGCTTCGGCCAGCGAGGCCTCCGACCTCTACTTCGCCCTCGCCGACCTCGACACGGAGGCGGCCCGGCTGGTGCTGCTCGGCAACGGCATCCCGCCCGGCGGCACCACGGCCACCTACGGCGGCAACCAGCTGACCGCGCTGATCGCCTACAACCAGCGCAACGCGCAGATCGACGGCGACCTGGCCGCGCTCGCCGCCAGCGAGCAGCCGGGCGACGCGGCCGCAGTCACCGCGCTGGCCCAGGACATCAGCACATACCGCGGCATCGCCGCCGGGGCGGTCGCGATGGACGACTCGGCGAACGAGCACGTGGGCGCGGCGGCGGGCGCGCCGTTGCGGGACGCCACCGGCTACTACTCCCGGGCGACCTCGATCATGCAGGGCCAGATCCTGCCCGAGGCCCGCGCGCTGAACACGCAGAAGGCGGCGCAGCTCGCGGACGCCGCGCACAGCGCGAACCTGGCCGGCACGCTCGGCGCGATCGGCGCCGGGGTGGTGGGCGCCGTCGCGGTCATCGCCGCGCTCGCCATGCACCGGCGGATGGCCCGCTGGTTCCGCCGCCGGATCAACCCGTTCCTGGTACTCGCCGCACTGGTGAGCGCCGCGCTCGGCATCTCGGCCGCGGCGTCGCTGGCCTTGTCGGCCTCCGACAGCTCGGATGCTGGCAGCCGCTTCGCGTCTTACCTCACGGTTACGTACACGCAGACCGATAGCTATACCGCGGACGGCGACGCGGTACGGCTCCTGGTGCTGGCCGGCGTCGGCAGCACGACCACGCATACGGCGGTCACCACCGTCTCCGGCGAACTGCAGCAGCTCGGTCCGGACCCGCTGGCGCAGGAGGCGGCCACCCGCTGGCAGGCGGCCGGGACCGACGACATCCTCGGGACGAACGACCGTCCCGGGATCGTCGGGGACGCGAAGAGCGGCGACACCGCCGCGGCGCTCGCCCGCGACACCGGCATCGGCCGGGGCGACGAGGCGTTCGACTTCTCCTACTACGACCTGGCCCTGAGCACGCTGGCCGGCCAGCGGCTCGCCTCGTTCCAGGCGGCGTCCGCGGCGAACGGCTCGGCGCTGGCCGGCTGGTCCTGGCTGCCGTGGGCGTTCGCGGTGGCCTCCCTCGTGGCGCTGGGCCTGGGCGTGCGGTCGCGGTTCGCCGAGTATCGATAAGCCGAGCACCGATGGACACCGCGTCGTCGAGCGATCGAGCCGATCGCGCCGCTGATACGTAGCACTGTGTGCGGCGTATGGCTCGCGGTTGTGTACGCGGGCGGATACCCGGGACTACGATGAATTCGTAGAGGTCAGACCGGACAATCCGGGCTACGCCGACTCTACGTGTGGATTGCCGATACGAGGTGGCTGCATGATCGGGTTGGACATCGCGATCGCGATCGTCGTGCTGGGCGGTTTGATCGGCCGGCCGAGATTCCGCGTCGTACGACAGTTCGAGCGCGGCGTGGTGTTCCGCTGGGGCAAGGTGCTCGGCACGCCGCGCGAGGCCGGGATCAACATGCTGCGGCCGTTCTCCGACCGGATGGTGCGGGTCAACACCCAGATCGTGACGATGCCGGTGCCGGCGCAGGAGGGCATCACCCGGGACAACGTGACCGTGCGGGTCGACGCGGTGGTCTACTTCCGGGTGGTCGAGCCGGTCAAGGCGCTGATCGAGGTGCAGGACTACCTGTTCGCGATCGGCCAGGTGGCGCAGACGTCGCTGCGCTCGATCATCGGCAAGTCCGAGCTGGACGAGCTGCTGACCAACCGGGAGCCGCTGAACCGCGGCCTGGCTCTGATGCTGGACTCGCCGGCGATCGGCTGGGGAATACACATCGACCGGGTGGAGATCAAGGACGTCGCGCTGCCGGAGTCGATGAAGCGCACCATGGCCCGCCAGGCCGAGGCGGACCGGGAGCGCCGGGCCCGCATCATCACCGCGGACGGCGAGCTGCAGGCCTCGAAGAAGCTGGCGCAGGCCGCGGACGTGATGTCGGACAGCCCGGCCGCGCTCCAGCTGCGGCTGCTGCAGACCATGGTCGAGGTCGCCTCGGAGAAGTCCTCCACGGTGATCCTGCCGTTCCCGGTGGAGCTGCTGCGCTTCCTCGAGCACTCCTCGCTGCCGCACGCCGACAAGGCCAGGGAGGCGCGGGCGGCCAACCGCGAGCGGCTGAACCGGGGCGAGTCCATCGAGATCGACACGGCCGCGGACGCTGCGCCGGCGCTGACCGCGGGCGACGCCGCCCCGCCGGTCGAGACCGCGCCGGTGTCAGGCGGCGGCGCGGCAGACGTCGACGAGATCGACGCGGCGCTGGCCCGGGAGCAGGAGGAGAAGGAGCGTCGCGAGCAGAACCCGCCGAAGGCGAGCTGACGGGCCGCCGGGCCGCGCCGGTCATCGATCAGCGCGGCATCGGTTGGTTGAGCGTCGATCGATTCAGCATCGATTGGTGTCAGCATCGGTCGATTCAGTACAGGGCGGCAGCGGCAGCGGCGTCGTCGTGCACGCGGCCGAGCAGGCGGCAGCACGCCGCCGCCCGGTCCATCAGCGGCGCGTCGGCCGTGGCGGTCTCGCTGCCGCTCGGACGGCGGGCGAACAATCCCGCGGCCGTCTCCCGAAACGCCTCGACCGCCGGCCCTGCGCAGTGCTCGCAGACGGAGTCGGCGGCCGCTGTGGCGGCGTGCTGGTGGCCGTCGATGGTCGCGGCCGCAGCGAACCAGTCGGACGCGGCCGTCCGCAGATGATCGGCGTCTGCCGCGATCGGCATCAGGTGAGCGGCTGGTGTGTCGTACGCCGCGCTCGCGCCGAGCATCATGGCGACGCCCGCCGCCTCCCAGCCATGCGCGAGGCTCGCGGCACGGGCACGGGGTGCGTCGCCGATCCCGGTGCTCGGCCGGGCGCCCGGGATCCGTCCGGGCGAGATCAGCGCGGCCAGGCCAGAGCCGTCCGCCCTCGACGTGCCGACCGACTCGATCGTCTGCGTGAGTAACGCCTCGACCTGCCGATAGTTGTGCGCCATCGCACGCAGGCGACCACCGACATCAGCCAGCGACACCGCTGCGGTGCTTAGTGCGTCGGTGACGACTGATGCGAGCGCGCTGTGGACGTCCGCGCCAGCGCTCCCGATCAGCGGCAGGCTTAATGCGCCCAGGCTGTCTGAGGTCTGCTGGAATGCACGCGCAGCGGAGTCGAGTACGTCAAGATCGACCGCGTAGCCGCCGTAGACCGCCGCATCATGCACCGCCACCACTGCCGCTACCTCCAGGACGTCCACGCTGGCCACCTTGAGTCGCCAGTCGATGACATCCTGTCACATGCGTTATGCGCGGCTGTGCCTAAAGCACCGGCAGCAGGTCAGGCAGACGACCGTCGTGCTCCTCGCCAACAGCTACCCGCTCTGCGGCCACCTCGCCGTAGACCGTCGTGCGTTGGCGAGTGGGTCGCCCGGCAGCCTCGGCGATGGCGCGCAGCTCCCGCACGGACTTGTAGCTGCCGTAGGACGAGCCGGCCATCCGGGAGATGGTCTCCTCCATCAGCGTGCCGCCGAGGTCGTTGGCGCCGCTGCGCAGCATCTGCGCCGAGGCCTCCGGGCCGAGCTTGACCCAGCTGGTCTGGATGTTCGGGATCACCGGGTGCAGCAGCAGCCGGGCCATCGCGGTCACCGCCCGGTTCTCCCGCATCGTCGGGCCCGGCCGGGCGATGCCGGCGAGGTAGACCGGCGCGTTGGTGTGGATGAACGGCAGGGTGACGAACTCGGTGAAGCCCGCGTGGCCGTGCTCGAGATTCTTACGCTGCATCGACGCGAGCAGCCGCAGGTGGCCGAGCCAGTGCCGGGGTTCGTCGACGTGTCCGTACATCATGGTCGAGGAGGAGCGGACACCGAGGCTGTGCGCGGTGCTCACCACTTCGATCCAGTCTGCCGCGGGCAGCTTTCCCTTGGTCAGCACCCAGCGGACCTCGTCGTCGAGGATCTCGGCCGCGGTCCCGGGGATCGTGTCCAGTCCCGCCTCGCGGGCCGCGATAAGCCAGTCGCGCACCGATAGGCCGGTCCGAGCCGAGCCGTTCATCACTTCCATCGGCGAGAACGCATGAACGTGCATATCGGGCGTGCGGGCCTTAACCGCGCGGGCGATGTCGAAGTAGGCCGTACCGGGCAGGTCGGGGTGGATGCCGCCTTGCATACACACCTCGGTCGCACCGACGTCCCAGGCCTGCTCTGCTCGTTCACTGATTTGGTCTAACGAGAGGGTGTATGCGTCGGCATCGGTGCGGCGCTGGGCGAAAGCGCAGAAGCGGCAGCCGGTGTAACACACGTTGGTGAAGTTGATATTGCGGGTGATCAGATAAGTGACCTCGTCGCCGACCATGTCGTGGCGCAGTGCGTCGGCGATGGAGCACAGCTCGTCGAGGGCGCGTCCGTCCGCGTCGAACAGCGCGAGGGCCTGATCGTCCGTCAGCCGGGTCGGGTCGGAGGCGCCAGTGTCGAGCGCGGAGCGCAGCTCGGCGTCGAGCCGGGCCGGAGCCGAGGCGCCGTCAGACCGGCGCGGACCGCGACCGCGGGCCTGCTCGCGCAGCTCGTCCCAGTCGCCGTAGACGGCATCGAAGTCACCGCGGCGGTCCTCCGACCGGCCGACGGTGTCGACCACGGTGTGCAGGTCCGTACGGCCGCTCGCGGTGAGCACCGCGTCCGACTCCTGCCAGGGCCGCCCGGCCGGCATCGCGTCCTCGGCCGCCAGGCCGGTCTCCGGGTCGGCCAGCGCGCGGACGTGCGGCAACAGGCGCGGATCGAGCCAGGGCTCGCCGCGCTGGATGTACTCGGGATAGACGGTCAGCCGTTCACGCAGCGTGAAGCCGGCCGACGCGGTGTGGTCGGCCAGAAGGTCGATCTGCGGCCACGGCCGCTCGGGGTTGACGTGGTCCGGGGTCAGCGGGGACACCCCGCCCCAGTCGTCGATCCCGGCGGCGATCATCTGCGCGTACTGCCCGCCGACCAGGTTGGGCGGCGCTTGGATGCGCGCGGCCGGCCCGAGGATGATCCGGGTGACCGCGATGGCGGCGGCCAGCTCGCCGAGGTCGGCGTCGGCAGCGGAACCCATCGCGGTGTGCGGCTTGGCCCGGAAGTTCTGCACGATGACTTCCTGGATGCCGTGATACCGGCGCGCGGCGCGGCGGATCGCGAAGATCGCGTCCGCCCGTTCGGCGTAGTCCTCACCGATCCCGAGCAGCACGCCGGTGGTGAACGGGACGTTGGACCGTCCGGCGTCCTCCAGGACGCGCAGGCGCACCGCAGGCTCCTTGTCCTGCGAGCCGTAGTGCGGGCCCCCCGGCTCCGACCACAGCCGGGTCGCCGTCGTCTCCAGCATCATGCCCATCGACGGCGCGACCGGCTTGAGCCGCTGGAAGTCACTCCACGTCAGCACGCCCGGGTTGAGGTGCGGCAGCAGGCCGGTCTCCTCCAGCACCCGAATAGCCATCGCGCGCACGTAAGCCAACGTGTCGTCATACCCGTGCGCATCAAGCCACTCGCGCGCCTCAGGCCACCGCGCCTCAGGCCGGTCCCCCAGCGTGAAAAGAGCCTCCTTGCAGCCGAGCGCAGCGCCGTCGCGGGCGATCGCAAGCACCTCGTCCGGCGAAAGGAACATCCCGTGCCCCTCGCGCCGCAGCTTCCCGGGCACAGTGACGAAGGTGCAGTAACCACACCGGTCGCGGCACAGCCGGGTGAGCGGGATGAAAACCTTCCGCGAATAAGTGATCACCCCCGGCCGCCCGGCGAGTTCAAGCCCGGCATCACGCACCCGAGCCGCAACGGCCGTCAAAGCCGCCAACTCAGCACCGCGTGCCTGAAGCAACACCTCAGCCTCAGCCACGTCGAGCGCGACACCGTTCTCCGCCCGCTTCAACGCACGTCGCATCGCGTTAGCCGTCGGCGCCGTCCCACCGGACTGCGCTCCGCCGGTACCCCGGTCGGTCAACGGGTACTGGTCCACACGTGCCTCCGCCCATCCATCCGCCGGCGCGCCCTATGACGCCCTGTCGGCTGCAACTACTCCCCCGCCGAACATCATCCCGTGCCACCGACGCTACCCGGCCACGCGGGGGCCGTTGGTGATCTTCGGCGTGCGGAAGGCCGAGCGAATGCGCCGTTCTCGTGAACTCCTCGGACCCGGCAGTGCTTGAGAGCGATATGCGTGGTTTACTGGCGCAGAGGATCGTGAAGCCCTCACAACAAGGGAGGCGAATGGCGAATGCTGCTGAGTTTTCGCTTCGCCAACCATCGCTCCTTCCGCGACGAGCAGCAGTTGAACCTCACCCCGGTCTACGCGGACGGTCTGCCGGATGAGCACGCTCCCGAGGCAGTGACCGTCGCCGGGATCTTCGGCGCAAACGCCTCGGGCAAGTCGAACACGCTCGACGCGCTGACCTATATGCGTAGGCTCACGCTGCGCTCGGACCGGGAGGTCGAGCCCGGCGAGGGCATCAGACGCTCACCGTTCCGACTCGTGCCCGAGATCGCCGATGAGCCATCGCGCTACGTCGTCGACCTTCTGCTCGAGGGGGTGCGTCACACGTATGGGTTCAGCATCGACGACCGCCGGGTCCTCGAGGAGTGGCTCTACACTTATCCGCACAACCGGCAGCGCAAGATCTTCGAACGCGAAGGATCGGACTTCGCGTGGGGAGAAGAGTCGGGCAAGGAAAAGGAACTGCCCCGGATCGCCGAGATCACCGCTTCGACAGCGCTCTTCGTGTCGACCATCGCGCGATTCGACCTGCGCAAGTCCGGGCCGCACAGCAAACCCACGCATGCGATCTATCGGTGGTTCCGGCAGGTCGACGCCGGTCTGGACGACGGCACCAAAACGGCGCACCGTCCGATCTGTTGGGTTCAGGACGC
The DNA here is from genome assembly GCA_036501535.1 of Actinocrinis sp. Classification (GTDB taxonomy): domain Bacteria; phylum Actinomycetota; class Actinomycetes; order Streptomycetales; family Catenulisporaceae; genus DASYAE01. Next base: position 65,141 of record DASYAE010000228.1, read on the forward strand.
TCCACAACGCGATCTTGTCATCAGCCTGCTGCGAGCGGCTGATGTGGGAATCTCCGATGTGGTGGTCGTGGCACCGAGAGCTGATCCGACCGTCCTGGCGCAACTGAGCACCGTCCAGGCGGAACGGGCCGAGATTCTTCGTTCTCGCCTACAGTTCATCCACTGCGGAGCCGATGGAGACACGGCCCTCGACCTCGCCGACGAGTCGGCTGGAACACGCCGGATTCTGGCGCTGGCCGCACGATGCGTCGATACGCTCTCGATCGGCGCCCTCATGTCCGTCGACGAGATCGACGCAAGTCTCCACCCCATGCTCACGGCGAAGATGATCGGGCTATTCCAGTCGGAGCGCACCAATCCGCGGCGCAGCCAGCTTCTCTTCACCAGCCACGATGCGACGCTTCTCGGCACGTTCGATGCGGACGAGGTGCTGCACCGCGACCAGGTTTGGTTCACCGAGAAGGACCATCACGGCGCGTCTACGCTGTTCCCGTTCTCCGAGTTCAAGCCGCGCAAGCAGGGCGAGAACAGACAGCGTCGCTACCTGAACGGGAGCTATGGCGCGGTGCCCGACCTGTCGAAGGACCTATTCGAGCAGGCACTCACCGCGCGGGGATAGTTCCGTGGCGCCGAGACGGAGTGATCAGGGCCGCGGCGGATCCGTCCGGGTCGGTGCCGGAGACGCCCCGGAGGCCAACCCCTCGACGGCTGTCTGGCAGCTCATCGAGCATTTGAAGCAGCCACGACCACCCGCGCCGCACCCCTGCCAGAGCCGCGCCCACCGGCAGGGGTTCGAGGCAGCTCGGCGCAGCGGATATCGTCGTGGGGTTGGGCCCCATCCAGCCGGCACCGTACGCCGGTCTTCTTCCGCGGAGTGATTGATCGATGGCGATCAGTGTGTTCGACCTGTTCTCGATCGGGATCGGGCCGTCGAGCTCGCACACCGTGGGGCCGATGCGGGCGGCCGGGCTGTTCGTGCGGCGGCTGAAGTCGCAGGGGCTGCTGGCGCAGACGGACTCGGTGCGGGCGGAGCTGTTCGGCTCGCTCGGGGCGACGGGGCACGGGCACGGCACGCCGAAGGCGGTCATGCTCGGCCTGGAGGGCTACTCGCCGCGCACCGTCGATATCCAGCAGGCCGACGGGGAGGCGGCCAGGATCCGGGAGACGGGGCGGCTGCGGCTGCTCGGGGCCGAGCTCGGCACGGCGCACGAGATCGCTTTCGACGAGGCGAACCAGCTGATCATGCATAGGCGTCGGGCGCTGCCTTATCACGCCAACGGTATGACGCTGTGCGCCTATGACGCCGAGTCACGACCGCTGCTGGAGAAGACCTACTACTCGGTCGGCGGCGGCTTCGTGGTCGACGAGGACGCGCTGGATCGGAACGGGACCGGGGCGGCCGACCGCATCGTGCCGGACCACACCGTGCTGCGGCACCCGTTCCGCACCGGGGAGCAGCTGCTGGCCCTGACCCGGGAGACCGGCCTGTCGATCTCGGCGCTGATGCTGGAGAACGAGCTGGCCTGGCGCACCGAGCCGCAGGTCCGGGCCGGGCTGCTGGAGATCTGGCAGGTCATGCAGGAGTGCGTCGCGGCGGGCATGTCCCGCGAGGGGCTGCTGCCCGGCGGCCTGAAGGTGCGCCGGCGCGCTGCCGTCGCGGCGCGGGCGCTGCGGGCCGAGGGCGAGCCGGCCACCCGGGCGATGGAATGGGTGACGCTCTACGCCATGGCGGTGAACGAGGAGAACGCGTCCGGCGGCCGGGTGGTGACCGCCCCCACCAACGGCGCGGCGGGCATCATCCCGGCGGTGCTGCACTACTACAGCGCCTTCGTCCCGGGCGCGGACGACGACGGCGTGGCCCGCTTCCTGCTGGCGGCCGGGGCGATCGGCACGCTCTACAAGGAGAACGCCTCCATCTCCGGCGCCGAGGTGGGCTGCCAGGGCGAGGTCGGCGCGGCCTGCTCGATGGCGGCGGCGGGCCTGGCCGAGGTGCTCGGCGCGAGCCCGGAGCAGGTGGAGAACGCCGCCGAGATCGGCATGGAGCACAACCTCGGCCTGACCTGCGACCCGGTCGGCGGCCTGGTGCAGATCCCGTGCATCGAGCGCAACGGCATGGCCGCGGTGAAGGCGATCACCGCGGCCCGCATGGCGCTGCGCGGCGACGGCCGCCACCACGTCTCGCTCGACCGGGTCATCAAGACCATGAAGGAGACCGGCGCCGACATGAAGATCAAGTATAAAGAAACCGCCCGCGGGGGACTCGCGGTCAACGTCATCGAGTGCTAGTTCGATGGCTTTGACCTGCGAGTTTCTTCCTTTCTGATCTTTCAATGCCTTTCCATCCTGCCATGCAGAAAGTCCCTGGAAAGTCCCTCTGACAGATCGGAAGGTCCCAGAAAAGTCCCAGAGGTTTCCCGGCCCGACCAGAGCCTTCAGCACCTTCCAGGCACGGTCGAAGTCCCAGGCGATGATCATGGCCACGTCGCTAGGAACTTGCGCTGCCGGATCGACAATTTTGTGTCTATGCCGCTGCTGGTGTCAGGCCGAGGTGGTGGAAGAGGGTCTGCATGCCGATGCGTAGGGTCTCGTAGTCGCGGTCGATCTGGGTCCAGACGGCGGGTTTGCGCCCGAGTCGCGGGCTGCGCACGCCGGCCAAGATGGGACCGATGATCTGGTCTCGGAGGGCTCGAAGGTGCACGTGATGCTCGACGTGGCGACGGCCGCGCACGGCCTGTCCAAGGAGCGGCGCGGCGAGTTCGCTCTGATCACGGCCGGCGGTCGCGCGCTTGCCGGGACCGCGCTCGCCGTCCGGGACGAGGGCGTCAAGGTCGGCGATCGGCTGACTCTCGGGCCCCGTCCGTAACGGCTACGGCAACAGGCTTCACGGGTACCCGCTCCCCGGGGTCTGCCACATATCCCCAACACTCGCCCGCGTCTACGCGGTCGTGCGCGAATCGGCGTGAATCCGCAGGCCAGGACCTCCTGTCCGGAATGGCGGGCGTATATGGACCGCTAGAATTGCATAGAACAACCGCCGCCCGTTTCGGCCCGCGGCATTCCCGGTGGTCTTCGAGTTGAGAGGCGGGCTTCTGGTGCCCAGCGGCGTGTGGATCGTGCTGTTCTTGGTGGGCACGGCCGTGAGCTTGGGCAGCAGCTGGATTCTGGTCTCCCGGCTCGAACGGCTCGGGGAGCGCGCGGGGATGTCCGAGGCGCTGCTCGGGATGGTCGCGGCGCTCGCCGCCGACGCCCCGGAGATCACCGCCGCGGTCACCGCGCTCGCCCACGGGCAGGCGGCGGTCGGTGCGGGAGTGGTGGTCGGCTCGAATGTGTTCAACCTCGCCGCGCTGCTCGGTCTGGGCGCGGTGGTAGCCGGGCGGATCGGACTGCACCGCAAGGTGATCTGGCTCTCGGGCACCGTCGCGGTCTGGGTCGCGCTGGTGTGCATGCTCGCGGTGCTCGGACTCTGCTCGGCGATCGCCGGGTTGCTCCTGGTCGCCGTCGTCCTGGTGCCGTACCTGGTCGTGCTCGGGCTCAGCCCGCGGCGTCTGGCCGGGCTGCCGCTGCCCGCGGCGTGGACGCGGTGGCTCGGTGCCGCGGTGCACGAGGAGGAGCTCGAGATCGACGAGGCGGTCGCGCCGCGGCGCGGCACGTGGCGCGACGGCGTGGTGGCCGGGCTGATGCTGCTGGTCGTGGTCGGGGCCAGCACGCTGATGGAGAGCGCGGGCACCACGTTGGGCACCCGGTTCGGGCTCGCCGACATCATCACCGGCGGTCTGGTGCTGGCCGTGGTCACCAGCCTGCCCAACGCGGTCGCCGCGGTCTACCTCGCTTCGCGCGGGCGCGGCGCGGCGGTGCTCTCGACCGCCCTGAACAGCAACGCGCTCAACATCGCCGTCGGACTGCTGCTGCCCGCCGCGATCACCGGGCTCGGGCCGCGCACCGACCAGGGGACCTTGGTCGCGGCCTGGTACGCGGGCCTGACCGTGCTTGCGCTCACCTTCGCCTACCGCGACAAGGGCCTGAGCCGCCTACCCGGCGCGGTGATCATCGGCGGGTACCTGGTGTTCGTCGCCGCGCTGATCGCCTCCACCCTGGCGGGCCGGGTCAGCCCGGCCGCGGCGCTGCTGCCGGCGGTCGCGGTCGGCGGGGTCAGCATGCTGCTGCTCGCCCGGCCGCGGCGCGCCCTGGACCCCGCAGTCGCCCGTATTCGCGCCGTGCACGGCGACGACGACGTGCCGGTTCCCGGGGGCGTGTCGGTGCGTGCGTGGCGGGCGAGCCTGGTGGTATGCGCGGCGATCGCGGTGGTCGACGCGGCCACCGGCCACCGGCTGATCCTGATCGGCCTGCTCGCCCTCGCCCCGTGCTGCGCGGTGCCCGCCGGGCGCTGGCGGCGTACCGCCGCGACCGGGGCGCTCGCGCTCGGGCTCGGTGTGCTGCTGGGCTTTCCCGACCAGGTGTTCGCCACCTTCGTCCAGTACATGTTCCTCGCCGCGATCGCGGTCGTGGCCTGCGTGGCCACCGGCTGCGCCGCTGTGATCCAGCGGCGCCAGCCGGCGGGCTGACGAGATCTCCCGCAACTCCCGGGCGGCGCCTCACGCCTCGCGGGCATGAGAGCGCTCGCCGGCGAGGGAGGCGGTGACCGCGACCCGGTCGCGGCGCCGGCGCAGGAGTTGGAACATGCCGGTGATCTCTCAGGCCCCGGTGGTCTTGTCCACGGCGCCGATCGCCACCCGGGCCGCCTCGCCGTCGGCGTGGCGCACCAGCAGGTTGACCCGGTCGCCGGCGGTCAGCCGCAGAGCCGGGTCGGCCTCGCGCAGCTCACGGTGGTGCAGGACTGAGACCGGGGTGTGCCCGGGTGGCCACCGCACCGATCCGAGCGTCTTGCCGACTGCTGTGGAGTGCTCCCCGAGCAGCACCTCGATCACCCGGTACCCGCTGAGCGGGTTGGGCGAGGCGTCCTCGTCGGTGGGCTGGTGGGCCGCGGCCAGATCCGCCTCCAGTTCCGCGCGCGTGCTGTCCGCGGTGGCGGTCCCGAGGTCGCGGGCGATCGCGTGGATGGCGCTGGTGTTGGTGAGCCAGCCCTGCACGGCGCGCCCGTCCGCCGAGAGCACCGGCAGCCCGTCGCGCCCGTAGAGCACGAGTTGGCGCAGCGCCTGGCTCAGGGACTCGCTCGCGTACAGGGCCTGCGGGGTGCGCTCGTGGGTGACCGGGCCGGGCAGCGCGGCGGCGACGTCCTCGGCGGTCGCGGGCAGGTGCCCGTTGCCAGGGACCGCCAAGGGGCTGGGCAGCGGGCGCATCGCGTCGGCCAGCTTCACATCCGCCAGGGCTCGCCACGGGGTGGACTTGTCCAGGTCGGTGCCGCGGCGCAGCAGCTTCGTGGTGTAGATCGTGCCGTAGGACACGCCGCGCGAGATCGTGGTGGCGATCGCGACCGCCAGCATCACCGGGAGCGTCAAGGTGAAGTCCCCGGTCATCTCCACCACACTTGCCAGCGAGGTGAGCGGAGCGCGGGCGGCGGAGGTGAACACCGCGCCCATCGCCACCGCCGCGTACAGCGCGGGCGGACCGGCCACAGAGCCGAACAGGTGGTCGACGATCACGCCGTAGGCGGTGCCCGCCATCACCCCGAGGAACAGGGACGGGGCGAACACACCGCCCGAGCCGCCGATCCCCAGGCTCACACTCGTGGCGAGCATCTTCCCGACCACCATCAGAACCAGGAACCACAGCGCGTACCCACCCGCGATCGCCTTGTACATCACCGGATACCCGACCCCGTAGAGCTGCGGGACTGCGAGCAGGATCGCCCCGAGCAGCACTCCGCCGACGGCCGGACGGGCCCATTCCGGGCGGTCGCCCCACAGGCTGTCGCCGAGGTCCTCGATCTTGTACAGGACGGTCTTGAACCCGAGCCCCACGAACGCGGCGATCACCGCCAGGACGGCGATCAGCAGGTAGTTCGCCGGATGGTGCAGCGAGATCCCGGCGGGGAAACCGGACAGGAACCGGCCGGAGCCGAGGAACGGCTCGGCCACGACATCGGCGAGCATCGCCGAAAGCATCACCGGGAACATCGCCTCCACGCTGAAGGCCCGCAGGACGATCTCGACGCCGAAGAACACCCCGGTGATCGGGGCGTTGAAGGTCGCGGAGATCCCGCCCGCCGCGCCGCAGGCGACCAGGATCCGCAGCCGGTTCTCCGGCATCTTGATGCGCTGGCCGAGGCTGGAGGCCATGGCCGAGCCGATCTGCACGATCGGGCCCTCCCGGCCCACCGACCCGCCGGTCGCGATGCACAGCGCGGAGGCCAGAGCCTTGACCACGGAGACCTGCGGACGGATGCGGCCGCCGTTCTCCGCCACCGCGATCATCACCTCGGGCACCCCGTGCCCGCGCGCCTCACGCGCCCACCGGTAGATCAACGGCCCGTACAGCAACCCGCCGAGCACCGGGATCATCACGAAGAACCCGACCCCGAGCCACGGCAGGTGCGCGCCGGCTGTTCGCCCCTGCTGCCCAAACTGCGTATAGCCGGTCGCCAGCCAGGTGAAGGTGGAGATCAGGTACCGGAAGAGCACCGCACCGAGGCCGGAGCCGACCCCGACGAGCACTGCGAGCAGGAACAACCCGCCCTGCGAGGAACGCAGGTACCCGAACACCGCCGCGCCACGGGGCCGGCCCACCGCCTGCGCCGACGTCATCGCCTGTGCCATCTCACCCGTTTCGATCGGAGTGTCGAGCAAAAATCGCCGCACTACGCACGGATAGAGCGACAACATAGCGCTCTAACAGCGCTTTAAGGATTGCATTATGCAATGACTATAGGTGCAGGGCCCCGCGCCCGCAACGCGCTCGGATCTTCCGCCCCGTGGAGCGCCGGGCGCCGCGCATGCGGGGCTCACAACAGATAGAAAGGACGGATGCGGACCCCCTCCGACCGTGCCCCACAGCAAGCCGACGACCCCGAACAGGTGGTCGCGGCGTTGCTCACGGCATCGCGCCTGCTGGTCGCGATCGCCGCGAAGTCGCTGGCCGCGGTCGAGGACACCCTCACCCTCCCGCAATACCGCCTGCTCGTCGTCCTCGACTCACGCGGCCCCTCCAGCCTCGCCGGGTTGGCCGAGGCCCTGGAGGTCAACCCCTCGACCGCACTGCGCATGGTCGAACGACTCACCACGGCCGGCATGGTGGAGAAGGCCACCAACCCCGCCCGCCGCCGCGAAGTCCGACTCCGCCTGACCGGCTCCGGCTGGCAGACCGTACGCCAGGCCAACGAGCACCGGCGCACCGAATTCGCCCGCATCGTCGCCGCCATGCCCGCCGAACAGCGCACCCGGCTCGTCGCCGCCCTCACCGCCTTCACCGAAGCCGGCGGCGAACCCGCCGAACACCTTCCCGTCCTACCCGGCTGGCACTGACACCGCCCGACCGGTAGCCTCCGGTATCAGAACGCGCAGAATGGTTCATACCTGGCAGCGCGTCACTTTGGCCGCACGGCGCGCGGTTGGCCATCTTGGGCGCTCGCCCAGCCGATCTCGATGAGTGTTCGGCGCGAGACTTCGAAGTCGTCGGCGACCGGCACGACGCGACCCTGCGGGTAGCGGGCGAGCCAGTCGGCGGCGGCCTGCGCGTCGGCGAAGAAGTGCCCGAACGCGCACAGTTCGCTGCGCACGTCGTTGGCGGCTACGGCGGGACGCAGTTTGGAGACCATGGCGCCCGGCGGGTCGATGTGCACGACGCGGTGCGGGGTGAGGTCGATGTGGATGATCTGGCCGGTGGTCGGGCAGGGGGAGGCGACGTGTCCGGGTCGGCCGAGGAGCACCGGGAACTCCAGGGCGTCGCTGGCGCAGAACCCGTAGACGGTCGTGTCCTCGAAGGTGAAGGTGTGCGGCGTGGGGTGCAGGGTCAGGCCGAAGCCCGCGATCCTGCCGTCCGCCTCGCGGTCTACCCCGGGGTGCCGGTCGAGCGCCGGCGCGACCTGGTCCGGCGTCCAGCCGCCGGCGGCGGAGACCTCCTCGATGGTGACCGGTTCGCCCTCGGCGAGGAGCCGGGCGAGCACCGGGACCAGGCCCGGCAGCGGCCAGCTCTCCGACTGGGCGCGGAAGAAGGCGATGCTCTCGGCGAGGTCTTGCGTGTTCATCGCGTTCAGCCTCCTTTCGGGTCAGCGGGCACCTTGCCAGCCGCGAGCGGGGTGTTGCCGTGGTCGGGTCGGGGTTGGAGGACGGCTGCGGCGGCACCCGGCCATCGGCCACAGGCCGTCTTCCACCGCAGAAGGCAGGAGCTCATGGCGCACAGCAGCCAGGGCGTCGCCGACCAGTTGACCGCCGCGCTCGAAACCGGCGACGCGCACCTGATGGAGCCACTGTCGGATCCCGCGGTGCGCTGGGGTGGTGAAGAGGAGACCGAGGAGACCTGCCACAGCCGAGGCGACGTGCTGACCTGGTATCGCAGGCTGTATGACTCCGGGGTGCGCGTCGAGGTCACGGGCGTCGTTGTGCGCGATGGGTCCGTGGTGCTCTCGATGGCGATTACTGGGTCGAAGGCCGGGCCGAGCGGCCGACTGCCCGACCTCGTCCACCAGGTCTTCCACCTGGAAGCCGGCTTGGGCATCGACATCCGCGGCTACGCACAGCGCGAGGACGCGCTCGCCTGGGCGGACACCCCGATTGTGCGGAACTAGAGACCACGCGGCCCTGCTCGACGCAGCCGGAACAGCTTCTGCACCCACCGCCGCGGCGAAGGGTGGGTTCATCTGGCCAGAGCAATGGCGAGGAGTCCTGGTGGTCATTTGCGTCGGCCCATGCACGCTCGCTCAGGGCTCCACAGACACAAGGCCGGTCCCGTCGGCGACGCTCGCCGCGGGCTCGGCCAGCAGCATGCCGAAGATCTCTTCGCCGAGCCGCTGCGCGGCATCCGGGCCCATGATCTCCCCCGTTGCTTCCGGGTGAGCCTCAGCGAACTCCTGCGCGCTCGCCGCAGTGGCGAAGAAGCGCAGGTATCCGCAGCACACTGAGGCGGAGGGGCCCTTCTCGGGCCGAGCGCCGTAGAACACCACCGCGGACGCCGGCTCCCAATGAGCCCTCCCGCTGGTGAGCTGGATCCGGATCGCCTGGCCGGTGATCGGGTCGGTGGAGGTGATGAGCGCGTCGACACCGAGCATCGCCGGGATGCCCAGGGCGTCGATCGCGCACATCGAGGCCACCATCACCGCGCCGGGCAGTTCGACCTGCACCCCGGTGGGGGTGGCGGAGAACGGGTAGGCGGCCGAGATCTGCCCGTCCGCGTCCAACGTGAGGAAATCCTCATCCGCGAGTCGCGCCAGCACCTGGACGGCAGGCACGCCATCCGGGGCCGCAGCTTGCTCCAAAGCCGCGAGATCCGGCGCCGTGCCGGTGGCAGCGAAGGAGCGCAGCACCGCCTGGTACACCGCCCGCATCCCGCCCTCGACCGGGGCGACGCGCCCGCGACCGGCACGCCCGACCGAGACGGCGGCCGGGGCCGGACACCACTCCGCCTCCGTCGGATCGGCCAGCACCCGGCGCAGATCGGCGACGGACGGCGCGCCGGTCGCCCGCCCGTCCTCACCGCGGTAGAGCCGGCACGAAACACTGGCCGCCGTGCCCGGCCCGGCGAACGGGTCGCGCCCATCGAACAGCAGTGTCGGCGATCCGTGCATCCCATGCTGCTCGGCCTCGGCCACAGTGTCGATCACGCGGCGCTTCACCTGCACGTCGCCGCGCCCGGCGAGAGCCTCGCTCAGGCGTTGCTCGATCACCGCGCTGTTCGGGCAGCCGGTCACCGTGAGCAGTTCGATCCGCATCCCGCACACCTCCACGTCGTCGTCACGTCTCGACGGTAGACCTTCCAGCGCACTGGAAGGTCAAGGGGTAGTGTCGGGATATGCGCATCGGAGCACTCGCCGACGAGTCCGGCGCCACGACCAAGACCATCCGGTTTTACGAGCAGGCCGGGCTGCTGCCCGAGCCCCCGCGCACCTCGTCGGGATACCGCGACTACCCGCCCGAGACCAGGACGCAGCTGGAGTTCATCCGCGCCGCCCAGAAGGCCGGGCTCACCCTCGCCGAGATCCGCGGCATCCTGGCCGTCCGCGACAATGGCGAGCCGCCGTGCGCGCATGTGACCACGCTGCTCGAAGCACACCTGGCCGAAGTCGAACGGCGCATGGCAGAGCTGAAATCCACCCGCTCCGCGCTGCGCGGCCTGCTGGCCACCGCCGCCGCCACCGACCCGGCCACCTGCACCGGCGAGAGCTGTCGCATCCTGGCCTGACCCGCCGCGCCCGAAGCCTGGATGACCAGCGACTTCGACGCGCTTGAAGCCGTCCTGGACCCTGAGGTGGACCTGCTCTGGCACCGCGAGGGGCCGTGGGACTGCCACGGCCGCGAGCAGGTAATCGCCCTCATCCGCCGACGCCGCGCCGAGGGCGCGACGCCATTCGAGGTGCACATCGAGGACGTCGACGCGAACACCCTGGTGGCGTGGGCGGCCGATCCGAACCGGCCGCGCGGGTGCGATGACGAACCCCAGGCCGTGCGCGTCGGCATCCGCTACGAGCTGATCACACACATGCAGCAGTACCGCCGCCGCGACGAAGCGCTCGCCGGGACCCACGATGTTGGGCGGCACTGAGGAAACCGATGTCTGCGACAGGTTCCGGCGCTGTGGCCGCCGACGAGCGCGGAGGGTGGGTGTGTTCGTCGGCGGCGCCTCTCCGATGAACAGCGCTTCCGCAGCGTGCTGGGCTCGCGGGCCGTCCAGGCGGTCGGCACGCTGTCGCCGCAGCGCCTCTGTGGCTTGGCGTTCCAGCACGGTTGCGGACACAAGGGGTTGACTGGCAGGGTGCAACACCAGGTGGCCCGTGGACACCCGCGGGCCCGGCACCGGAGTCTGGTGGAGTGCATGATCGAGGTCATCGACGCCACGTCCGCGCGCGCCGCGCTGACGGCGGGCAAGCTGACCTGCCCGGACTGCGGCGACGCGCTCGGGCCGTGGGGCCGGGCGCGCGAGCGCACCGTGGCCGGGCTGTCCGGCGAGCTGCTGACCGTGCGTCCCGACCGGGCCCGTTGCCGTGGCTGCGCGGCCACGCACGTGCTGCTTGCCCGCGGACCTGCTGGTCGGCTGCGCGTACCGGGTCCAGGTGGTCGACGCCGCGCTGCTGCGCGCGAGCCACGGCCACGGCCGCCGCGCCATCGCCGCGCAGTTGGCGGTCCCGGCCTCCACTGTCGCGCGCTGGACCCACCGCTTCACCGCCTCGGCCGAGCCGCTGCGCGCACACCTGCTGCGCCGGATCGTCGCCGTCGACCAGGAGTTCGTGCCGCAGCTCGCGCACCGCAACCCGCGCGCCGACGCGCTCGAAGCCCTCGGTGCCCTGGCCCAAGCCGTCGCGGTCCGCTGGCAGATCCCTGCGGTCGATCCCTGGCGACTGCTGGCCCTGGAGAGCGGTGGCCAGCTGCTCGTCCCACGCCCGACGTACTAATCCAGAAAAGCCCATCCGGCCGCCGGATACGTCGTCAATTACGCTGCCCGCCAGATCAAGAAGATCTATTCGGGCGAGCACTGAACCGGCGTCCGCGACCCGCGGTGCCCGGCCTGCGCGCCCATTCCCAGATCCGAGAACTGCCGATAACATCGCGCTGTGGCGATGCTATCGATGGTGCGGCCAAACGACCGCGAGCGCCTGGCCCCGGCCGCGGCGCTCTTTCGCTCCCTGGCCGACCCGACCCGCCTGGCGATCGTGCGCCGCCTGGCCGTAGACGAGGCGCGCGTGACCGATCTGGTCGGCGAGCTCGGCCTGGCCCAGTCCACCGTCTCCAAACACCTTTCCTGCCTGCGCGAGTGCGGCCTGGTCGACTCCCGCCCGGTCGGGCGTGCCTCGGTGTTTACCCTCACCCAGCCGGCCTTGGTAGAGCTGCTTCGCGCAGCCGAAGCCGTCCTCGACTCAACCGGCGACGCCGTCGCCCTGTGCCCCGAGTACGGCACGGCCGAGACGGGAGGCAACGCATGAGCATGCAGCTGCCGCTCGTCGGCGGCCCGGCGGCCGAACGGGAGGCGGACTGCAGGTGCCACGGCACCTGCCAGGCCAGCGCCGAACCCGCCCCACGCGATGCGGCGTGGCTGCGCGCGGCCCGCCACGCGCGATGGCTGGCCTGGGCAAGCCTGGCATGGATGTGCACCGAGGGCGCGGTCGGGCTGTGGCAGGGCTATTCCTCGGGGTCGATTTCGCTGATCGGCTGGGCGTTGGGCAGCGCGGTGGAGGGGCTGGCCAGCGTGATCGTGGTGTGGCGGTTCACCGGCGCGCGCACCCTGTCCGAAGGCGCCGAACGACGCGCCCAACAAGCGGTCGCACTCTCCTTCTGGCTGCTCGCCCCGTACATCGCAGTCGAGTCCGTCCGCGACCTGCTCGCCACCCACCGACCGGAGACCAGCGCGATCGGCATGGCGCTGACCGCGATCGCACTGCTGGAGATGCCGCTGCTCGGCCGCACCAAGCACAAGCTCGCGATCACCCTCGACTCCAAGGCGACCGCCGGGGAGGGGACGCAGAACTACCTGTGCGCCGCACAGGCCGCAGCCGTGCTGGTCACCCTCGCCGCCACCGCGATCTGGCCGGGCGGCTGGTGGCTCGATCCCGCCGTCGGCCTGGCCATCGCCGCCGTCTCGCTCTGGGCGGGCATCGAGTCCTGGCGCGGCGAGGACTGCGGCTGCTGACCGCGCCGGGAGACGCTCACCCAGCATTGCCATTGTTAGGCGGCGTGGATGCGCCGCCACGCGCCGGCCGCGAACACGGCGCGGGCCAAGCTCAAGCCCGCGGCCAACAACAGCAGCCACCCGCGCAGCAGACCCGGCACGACCAGCGTGCCGGGCAACGTCACATCCACCAGGACCACCCCGATCAACGCGGTGCCCGCCGCACGCCGCGAAGTACGGTACCTGTCGCAGAACGCCGCGGTGACCAGCAGCACGATCACGATGGTCAGGCAGGCGGCGACCATCAGCGGGATCAGCGGCGGGACCGGCCAGGTCCAGGCCCGCGCGGCGATGAGCGCCGCGGCCCAGCAGCCGCCGACCACCGGTCCCGCACCCAGCAGGGCGCGGGCCGCGCGGCGCGCGGGCGCCGTGCGGGTGAATGCCGCAGCGATCTGATCGGCGTCGCCGAACTCGGCGAGCGCGGCGCGTGCGGCAGAGGGCTGATCCAGCCCGGCTGCCAGGTGGTGCCGGTAGGTCTCATCGAGCCCGTCGGCAAGTTCCCCGACGATGTCGGCCGGAAGTCGTATATCGAGCGCGGCGAGGTAGTCGCGGATCACGCGGGGTTCGGCCACGGCTCCGCCTCCAGCACCGCCGAGACCACGGCGGCGAACGCCCGCCAGTCGGCGCGACGCCCGCCCAGCGCCTCGCGCCCGGCATCGGTGAGCACGTAGCTGCGTCGGCGCCTGCCGCCGGTGACCGACCACGAACCGGAGACCAGCCCGGCCCGCTCCAACCGGTGCAGCGCCGGGTAGATCGTGCCGGTGGGCAGGTCCAACTGCCCGCCGCTGGCGGTACGCAAGTGCTCGATCACCGCGTAGCCGTGCCGGGGTCCGTCCTCCAGCGCGGCCAGCAGCATCCCGTCGAGATGGCCCTTGAGCGCCTCCGCCTTCATAGGTAGTAACGCTACGCCAGAGCTAGCCGCGCGGCAACAACCAGAGTAGCGTCGCTATAGGTAGTGCCACTACGCATGAAGCAGAGGCGGGAGGCACGGTCATGGTCGAGGCCGGCCGGATACTGGGCACCGAGGTCGGCTCCACCGCGCCATGGTTCCTCGCGGTCCTCGCCATCCACGTCCCCGCCGGGATCGCCGCGGTCGCCACCGGCGCCGGCGCCGCGCTCACCCGCAAAGGCAGCGCCCGGCACATACGGCTGGGCCGCTGGTACTACAGCGCCATCACCATCGTGTTCGCCACCGCCGCCATCCTGGCCGCACTGCGTTGGCGCGAAGACTGGGACCTGCTCCTGCTCGGCGCCCTCGCCTATACGGCCGCGACCATCGGCTACCTGCACCGCCGACGCCACCGGCCCGGCGACACCGGGCACATCCTGGGCATGGGCGCCTCCTACACGGTCATGCTCACCGCGTTCTACGTGGACAACGGCCCCCATCTGCCCCTCTGGGACCACCTGCCCACCTGGGCGTTCTGGCTGATTCCCGGCGCCGTTGGCATCCCGTTGATCCTCCGGTCGCTGCGCCGGGCGCGTTCCCGGGAACGCGACACGCCACCAAGAATCAGCGGACAGTAGACGACATGACGGCCCTGTGACCGGGCGGGCGAGCGTCAGCGGGCTCCAGCGAGTGCGGAGCCGAGCACGTGGGCGAGAGCGCTCATGCGGGCGGGCACGATCCAGTAGTAGACCCAGGTTCCGCGGCGTTCGCAGTCGATCAGGCCTGCTTCGCGCAGCACCTTGAGGTGGTGGCTGATGGTGGGGCCGGTCAGCTCGAAGCCGGCGGTCAGGTCGCATACGCATGCCTCGCCGCTTTCGGCGGTGGCGATCTGGGAGAGCAGTTGCAGGCGCACCGGGTCGCCCAGGGCCTTGAAGGCGGGGGCGAGGTCGCGGGCCTTCTCGGCGCCCAGGGCCACCTCGGTCAGCGGGGTGCAGCAGGCCGCGTCGGCCAGAGTGAGTTCCAGCGTGGGTGCCACCTTCTGCTTCGACATACTTCTATCTTGACAGATATCAAAACAGAGGGCAAGCTGTGCCTTGTTTCGACGAGCGTCTAGACAGGTGCCGTCGCGTCAAGGGCTGATGAGACAGGGAGTGGAATCATGGGCGAGTCGGTGCAGGTCGAGGGCGGTTCCGTGGGGAGCGCGGCCGAGGAGACCGAGGTGCCGGGCAGGTGTTGCGGCGCCCCGACCGCGGTTGCCGCGGTTGAGCCGGTCGCGTCCGGGGTGGGCTGCTGCGGCTGACCGCGCGCGTGGTGGATGCACGAGTCGGTCCAAAGTGAGGGAGAAGGCTGATGAGCGGGACACAGCAGGGCGAGAGCTTGCCGGTGGTGGTGATCGGTGCGGGGCCGGTGGGTCTGGCCGCCGCGGCGCACCTGGCCGAGCGCGATGTGGACTTCACGGTACTGGAGTCCGGAACCGAGGCCGGTGCGGCGGTGCGCGAGTGGGGGCACGTGCGGGTGTTCAGCCCCTGGCGCTACAACATCGACTCCGCCGCCAGGCGGTTGCTGGAGGCCGAGGGCTGGGCGACGCCGGACTCCGAGGTGCTGCCGACCGGGCACGAATTGGTCGACGCTTACCTCGCACCGCTGGCGAAGCACCCTGCGATCGCTCCGCACCTGCGCTTCGGGCAGCGGGTCACCGCGATCACGCGGCAGGGTTTCGACCGGGTGCGCAGCACAGGCCGCCAGGACGCGCCGTTCGTGCTGCGCGTGGAAACTGGCGATCGCGAGGAGCGGATCACGGCGCGTGCGGTGATCGACGCCTCGGGCACTTGGCGCAGCCCGAACGTGCTCGGCGGCGACGGACTCGCGGCGTCGGGCGAGACTGCGGCGCGCGCGGCCGGGGTGATCGCTTCGGCGCTGCCGGACGTGCTCGGGGCCGAGCGCGAGGCATTTGCCGGGCGCCGGGTGCTGGTGGCCGGTGCGGGGCATTCGGCCACGAACACGCTCATCTCCCTCGCTCAGCTGGCCGAGCAGGAGCCCGGGACCACGGTCACCTGGGCGATCAGGGGCCGTCTTGGTGCGCGGGTGTTCGGCGGCGGGCAGGACGACGAGCTTCCGGCGCGCGGCGCGCTCGGCTCCCGGCTCAAGGAACTGGTCGACTCCGGCCGGGTGCAGCTGCTGACCGGTTTCTCCATCGACGCCGTGCACACAGGCCCCGACGGGGTACGGGTCCTCGGCATCGACGGGCGGGAGGTGGCGGTAGACCGGATCGTTGCGGCCACCGGATTCCGCCCGGACCACACCGTGACCGCCGAACTGCGTGCGGACTGGGATCCCGTACTCGGCTCCACCCGGGTGCTCGCACCGTTGATCGACCCGAACGAGCACTCCTGCGGCACCGTACCCCCGCACGGGCAACAGGAGCTGGCGCATCCGGAGCCGGGCTACTACGCGGTGGGGATGAAGAGCTACGGGCGCGCCCCGACGTTCCTGATGGCCACCGGCTACGAGCAGGTCCGCTCGATCACCGCACACCTCGACGGAGACCTTCAGGCCGCGGCCGAGATGCATCTGGAGCTGCCGGAGACCGGGGTGTGCTCGGCCAACCCGGACGAGTCGGCCGGCGGCGGCTCCTGCTGCGGCCCGGCGCCGGTCGAGGTCTCGATCGGGCGCGGCCTGGGCACCGGGATCAGCGGCGGGCTGCTGGCTTCCCCGCTGCTGGTGCTCGGCCAGGACGAGAAAGAGTGCTGCTGACCAATCGCCGTGTCCCGGCCGAAGACACCGGCCGCGACACACGGCCGTGGGCTGGACTCAGCCAGTACCGGTGGCGGCTGGTGATGGCCCTCGCGATCTCGCAGACCGTGTCCGGCGCGAGAGCGCCCGCCAAGCCTTGCGCGATCGGGTGTTCTGGCTGCTGAGCGCCGGATTCATTGCCCAGACGGGAGCTGTGGCGACCATCTCGGTGCTGCTGGTGACCGTGCACCCCTCCGACCCCGACGAGCCGACCGTCGCCGACGTCCTGGACCGCGCCGCCGAAGACCTCGCCACCCGCTACCACGGGATCTTCGCCACCGAGTCCGTCCACGCCCTGGTCGACGAGTCCTACCAACTGCTGGCCTAGAACGCGCGCATCCACCGGTACCTGCCCGTCCTGGCCGTGCGCTTCGCCACCGACCGCCTCGCCGCAGCCGCCAAAG
>DASYAE010000229.1:0-15661 GCA_036501535.1 Actinocrinis sp.
CCTAGGCCGCCCCAGGACGCCGGATCAGCCGCCTGCCACCGTGGATCTGACGAAGGACGCGATCTGGCTGTTCGCCAGGCGGGTGTACACGCCCGGGATGCCCGCTACCGCGCAGCCAGCGCCCCAACTGGTGATGCCGATGTCAAGCAGCCCGCCGGGCCCTGACGCGGGCACCAGAAGTGGGCCGCCGCTGTCCCCGACGCAGGCATCCTGCTCCCCGTTGCCACCGGCGCACAGCATGACGCCGGTGTTCACCGCCGGTTCGGACTTGCCGTTGAACACGTTCGAGCATTGCTGGTCGCTGTCCAGGGCGACCGGGGCTTGTTGGAGCGTGGCCGGGTAGGCCACCGGGCCGCCGCCGCTGGCCGGTTCGGCGAGGGTGGAGCCGTAGCCGATCACGGTGGCGAGGTCGCCGGGCTTCTGGCCGGTCCCGTCGCCGGCGGCGATCAGCCGCGGCGCGGCGATGCCGGTGATCGGCGCGGCCAGGTGCAGCAGCGCGGCGTCGTAGTCCTCGGTGGTCTGGTTGTACTGGGGTTCGGCCACGATCCGGTCGACGGCGCTGGACTGCTGTACGCCCCCGTCGCGCTGGACCTGTGCGGCCACGGCTTGGAGCCCGCTCAGATTGCGGCCGACGGTGCAGTGGGCGGCGGTGAGGACCCATTGCGGGGCCATCAGGGTGCCGCCGCAGTACGGGAAGCCGTTCTCGCGCAACGACACCATGAAGGGGTAGGCACCGGGCGCGGCGGGTGTTCCGCCGACGACGGCTCCCGCCGGTCCGGCCTGCGCCGCGGCAAGCAGGGCCACGAACGCGCCGGCTGCGGCGGCGCGTGTCGAGCCGGCGCGTCCTCGCCGGCCGGTCGTGCCGGAACCGCGCCGTCCGTGCCGAAATAGCGTCGTCCGTGCGCGCATCGCGACACCCTCCTGCTGGCTCGGCGCCGGGCCGACCACATCGAGGCCGGCTCCGGTCGCTGTCCGTCTGTCCTGTTCATCCTCGTGCGGCGCGGTCGCACCCGCGCGGCACTGGGCACCGGGCTCACTCCAAGGAGGGACGGCACGGCGGCGGATCGGCCTATAGACGGCGCAACGTGGTAATCCCCACATGGTGGCTTGGGGTCGGCAGCCGTCGGCCATCCGCGCACGCCGTTGAGTAGGTGTCGGACACGCGGCCGGGAAACGAAATTTGATCCGCCGCGGTAATCCGATACAGTTCATCTCGTTGCCGGGCCGGACCGATCAACACTCCGGGCGAGGCATCTGCGGACGTGGCTCAGTTGGTAGAGCATCACCTTGCCAAGGTGAGGGTCGCGGGTTCGAATCCCGTCGTCCGCTCGCGTGCAGTGGCGCCTCGGGGCGCCCTTGACGTTCCGGTGGCGTGGCCGAGAGGCGAGGCAACGGCCTGCAAAGCCGTGTACGCGGGTTCAAATCCCGCCGCCACCTCCCCGGAAGCAGTGTTCTTTGAATCACTGCTTCATGAACAAGTACGGGCCCCGTCGGGGCCCGTCTTCGTGTCCGGAGACCGGCCTCCCCAGGTAAGGGGCGCAGACACGGTCGGCGTGAACCGGCCGCGAGGCCCTGCGAATTATCGTTCCGGGCGTATTTCCCGGCGAACCGCCGAATGCCCGACAGGCATCGACGAAGGCGGATCCTGAATCGGCCCTCGAAGACGTCGGTGCCTTGGCGGTCCACCTTCTCCGCGGGGCGAGGCGGCTGACACTTCATCACTCACGGCATCACACATCTTTGTTCTCGGTGACGCCGTGAAGGCCTCGCCTCACGCCGAGCGATTTCCTGTCTTCGATTTCGCTTGTGTGCCGGGGGAATCGCGCCGTCTCAGCGCACTGTGCCATTGCGTGAATGAAGGTTGAGATGTGCGCCCCACGCGGTACGCAGCGGCGAACGGCCGCGGCCCGCGGCACCGGAGCCGTTCGGCGGCAGTCGGCACTTCGGCGTGGACGCGACCACCAATATCTCCGCATAAGATCTATATCAGGATAAAACGAGCTACCATTCAGGACATTGCCCTGACTCCCGCCTAGCCGGAGGGCGGGGCGTCGCGTATGTATAAGAAGAGCTGACACACAGTGAGGCCGTCTCGCTCTGTAAAACGACCTTGCTCGTGTTGTGAGACTCGTTGATATCGTCGGGGTGCTGCGCGCTCACCGCGCGTTGCCGGACACGAAGGGGCATGATCTTCATGAGCCGGGAGTCGGCGACTTATACCCATGGTCACCACGAATCCGTGCTGCGCTCGCACATCTGGCGCACCGCGGAGAACTCGGCGGCCTACCTGCTACCGCAGCTCAAGCACGGCATGACGCTGCTCGACGTCGGCTGCGGGCCGGGCACCATCACCACCGACCTGGCCGCCCTGGTCGCACCGGGCCGGGTGGTCGCCGTGGACTACGCGGAGGGAGTCCTCGAGCAGGCCAGGGCGCACGCGGCGGACGCCGGCTACGCGGACCGGATCGAATTCCGCACCGGGGACGTGCACGACCTCGACTTCCCGGACGACACGTTCGACGTCGTCCACGCGCACCAAGTGCTCCAGCACGTCGGCGACCCGGTGCAGGCGCTGCGCGAGATGCGGCGGGTCTGCAAGCCCGGCGGCGTCGTGGCCGCGCGCGACGGGGACTACGGCGCCATCTTCTGGTACCCGGAGATCCCGGCGCTCGGCGACTGGCAGCGGTACTACATCCAGGTCGCGCGGTCGAACGGCGGCGAGCCGAACGCGGGCCGGCAGCTGCACGCCTGGGCCCGGTCGGCCGGCTTCGAGAACATCGAGACCAGCTCGGCGACCTGGTGCTTCGCCACGCCGGCGGAGCGCAGGTGGTGGGGCAGCTCGTGGTCGGAGCGGGCGGTGAAGTCGAACTTCGCGCAGTCCGCCGTCTCCGGCGGGTACGCGACGCAGGAGCAACTGCAGCAGCTGGCCTCCGGATGGCTGCAGTGGGCCGATGAGCCGGACGGGTGGCTGACCATTCCGCACGGGCAGATCGTGTGCCGGGTCTGAACGAGTGAGGCGCTGGTCCGACCAGCCGACCGGTGCCTACCGCCGATGGCGCAGCACCGATGTCACGTTGGACGCGGCTATGTCGTCTTAGGAGCATGAGGATAGCTATTGCCGGTGGAACCGGAACGCTGGGACGGCACATCGTCGAGGAGCTGCGCGGGCGCGGCCACGAGGTCCGCGTGCTCAGCCGCAAGTCGCCGGACTATCCGGTGGACCTGACCAGCGGGGCCGGGCTGGCCGAGGCGCTCGAGGGCTGCGAGGTCGTGGTGGACGCGGCCAACGCCTCCTCGGCCAAGCGCTCGACGGCGACGCTCGTGGACGGCTCGCGGCGGCTCCTCGCCGCCGAGCAGAAGGCGGGTGTCAGGCACCACGTGTGCGTATCGATCGTGGGCTGCGACAAGGCGCCGATGGGCTACTACGCGGTGAAGGTGCAGCAGGAGCACGTGGTTGAGCAGGGCGACGTGCCGTGGAGCATCGTGCGGGCGACGCAGTTCCACGAACTGGCCGTGACCATGCTCGGCGCCGCAGGCCGGTGGCGCGTGCTGCCGCTGCCCAAGTGCCGGCTGCAGACGATCGCCGCGGCCGAGGCGGCTCGGGCCGTCGCTGATGTGGCCGAGAACGACGCCCGGATGGGTCGCGTGAACGTGGCCGGCCCGGAGGTCAGCGAGCTGCGGGACCTGGCTCGCACCTGGCGCGCGGCGACCGGCCGGCGGGCGCTGATGGTGCCGCTGCTGCTACCCGGCAAGCTCGGCCGGGCGCTGCGGACCGGGGCCCTGACCGACGAGCGGCCGGACGTGCGCGGCACCACGACGTTCGCAGCCTGGCTCGCCGCGCAGCAGCAGTGAGCGCCACCGGCGAGGAGGAGCTGGCCCGAGCGTTCGAGGCGCTGCGGCCGCGACTGCTGCGCGTGGCGTACATGACGACCGGTTCGCTGGCCGAGGCCGAGGACTGCGTACAGGAGGCGTGGCTGCGGTTGCGCTCGCTCGACGATCCGGCCGAGGTGCGCGACCTGAGCGCGTGGACGACCAAGGTGGTGGCGCGCCTCGCGCTGGACGCGCTCGGCAGCGCCCGGGTGCGCCGCGAGCGGTACATCGGCGTGTGGCTGCCCGAACCGCTCGTCGGCGTAACCGGTTCGGGCGCCGCGCAGGCTACCGCCGATCCGGCCGATCGGGTGACGCTCGACGAGTCGGTCGCCATGGCGCTGCTGGTGGTCCTGGAGCGGCTCTCCCCCGCGCAGCGCACCGCGTTCCTGCTGCACGACGTGTTCGGGTTCTCCTTCGCCGAGACCGCCTCGGTGGTCGGGCGCTCGACCGCCGCGGTGCGGCAGCTGGCCGCGCGGGCCCGCCGGGACGTCGAGCAGGGCCGGCCGCGGTTCCCGCCGACGCCGGCCGAGCAGGGCGAGCTGGTCGGGGCCTTCGCCGCAGCGTGCCGGGACGGCGACCTGGAGCGGCTGATGGCCCTGCTCGATCCGGACGTGGTCTGGCGCGGCGACGGCGGCGGGAAGGTCAGCGCGGCGCCGCGGTTCCTGCAGGGCGCCGCGCGGGTCGCGCAGGCCCTACTCACCTACCAGACCGCCAGCCGGGCGCCGCAGGCCGTGCGCACGGCCGAGGTGAACGGCGCTCCCGGGCTGATCATGCGGGACTACCAGGGCGTGCTCACAGTGATCGCCTTCACCGTGGACGCCGGCCGGATCACCGCGATCGACGTCGTCCGCAACCCGGACAAGCTCACCGCGGTGCCGCAGCCCCCGTGACGAGTAAGCCTGATACACGCCGACTGATGGACGGTGACGGGGCGTCAGACGCGGCGGGCGATCGCCTCGTAGGCCGGGCGCAGCAGGTCGCGCAGGTCGGTCCCGTCGATCTCGACGCCGACCGGGCCGAGCCGGTCGAGCACCGCGCCGGCCGGCGCGGGAGCGGTTGCGGAGCCGGGGCCGCAGCCGCTGCCCGCGCCGGGCGCGTCGGCGGCCGGCAGCGGCGCGGCGCACTGCCAGAACTCGTCGATCAGCTCGGCGAGCGGGGTGTCCTGCGGCTCGTCCCCGGCCTCGTCCCACGCCTCGTCGTCGCGCAGCGCCTCGATCTTGCGCAGCAGCGCGGTGCGGGTGCGGCCGCGCCACTGGAGCATCGCGAACGGGTCGGCGTCGAGCCGCTCGGCCAGGATGTAGCAGGCCGCTGCGACGTGCTTGCAGGGGTTCTCCCAGTCCGGGCAGGTGCAGTCGGTGTGGAACTCGCGGCGCACCGGGAAGAGCGTCAGGCCGTTGCGGGCGAACACCTCGTCGATCCGCTCCGGCACCCGGCCGGCGAGCAGCTCGGCGGCGTACTCGGCCCGGCCGGCCAGGTCGCGCTCGACCCGGGACCACTGCTCGGGGTTGTAGACGTCGATCTCCAGCAGCACGCTGTAGGGCTTGCGCCGGGTGCCTTGGACGCTGGCGGCGACCTCGCCGGGCCGGATCGAGACGTCCAGGACCTGGCCGCTGCGCGCGTAGGAGCGCCCGCGGGTCATCCGCGGGCCGTGCCCCATCGCCTCGAGCACCGCGATGAACCGCTGCGACCACCAGGTCGCACCGACCGCGCCGCGCTTCGAGGCCGCGACGATGCCGGGCCGCTCGCTCACCGCGCGCTCCTTCCGTCCGGGGCCTGATACTTCATTCGGTGCCTTACTCGACAACGCTGCCGGCCGCGAGGCGGACCACCTCGCGCAGCTCGGCGGTCGACAGCTCGGTCAGGATCTTCTCGCCGCTGCCCACGATCTGCTCGGCGAGCTCCCGCTTGCGCTCGATCACCTGGTCGATGCGCTCCTCCAGCGTCCCGGCGCACACCAGCTTGCGCACCTGGACGTTCTTGCTCTGCCCGATGCGGTAGGCGCGGTCGGTGGCCTGGTTCTCCACCGCCGGGTTCCACCAGCGGTCCACGTGCAGGACGTGGCTGGCCGCGGTCAGGTTCAGGCCGACGCCGCCGGCCTTGAGGGAGAGCACGAACAGCGGCGGCCCGTCCGGCTGCTCGAACCGCTGGACCAGCGCGTCGCGCGCCTTCTTCGGCACCCCGCCGTGCAGGAAGCCGACCTCGCGGCCGAACCGGGCGGCGAGGTGCTGCTGGAGCAGCCTGCCGAACTCGGCGTACTGGGTGAACAGCAGTGCCTTCTCGCCGGCGTCCAGGACCTCCTCGCAGATCTCCTCGACCAGGGCCAGCTTGCCGGAGCGGCCGGGCAGCGCGGAATTGTCCTGCAGGTAGTGCGCCGGGTGGTTGCAGATCTGCTTGAGCCGGGTGAGCAGGGCGAGCACGAGGCCGCGGCGCCCGACCCCCTCGGCGGCGGCGATGCGGACCAGCGAGTCGTCCACCACCGCCTGGTAGAGCGAGGCCTGCTCGCTGGTCAGGCTGCAGGTCACGGTCATCTCGAGCTTGTCCGGCAGGTCACTGATGATCGCCGGGTCGTTCTTCTCGCGGCGCAGCACGAACGCCCCGGTGGCGCGGCGCAGCCGGGCGGCGGCCGATGCGTCGCCGTCGCGCTCGATCGGCCGGGCGAACCGGGTCTTGAACGACTCGGCGCTGCCCAGCAGGCCCGGGTTGGCGAACTCCATGATCGACCACAGGTCGGAGAGCCGGTTCTCGACCGGCGTGCCGGTCAGCGCGATGCGGTGCGCGGCGGGCAGCGAGCGGACCGCGCGGGCCTGCTTCGTGCCGGCGTTCTTGATCGCCTGCGCCTCGTCGATCACGACGCGGCGCCAGCCGACCGCGCCGAGCTCGTCCCGGTCGCGCAGCGCGAGCCCGTAGGTGGTGATGACCAGGTGGACGCCGCGCACCGCGGCGCGGAACTCCTCGCCGGTCAGCCGTTCGGCCCCGTGGTGCACGTGGACGGTCACCTCCGGGGTGAACCTGGCCGCCTCGCGCTGCCAGTTGGCGACCAGGGACATAGGGCACACCAGCAGCGTCGGCGGCGCGGCGGCCGCGGCGGCGTCGGCGGCACGCTCGGCTTCGAGCAGGGCCAGCACCTGGATCGTCTTGCCCAGGCCCATCGAGTCGGCGAGCACCGCGCCGAGGCCGAGCCGGTGCATGAACGCCAGCCAGCCCAGGCCGCGCTCCTGGTAGGGGCGCAGCGTGGCGTGCAGGCCCGGCGGCGCTGGAACCGGCTCGCAGCGCTGCTCGGCAACACCGGAGAGCAGGTCGCCGAGCCAGCCGCCGGCCTCGACCCGGTCGACCGCGACGGCCTGCTCGCGGTTCGGGCCGGGCAGGCCGAACACGGCGGTGTGCAGCAGGTCGCCGGCGCGCATCCGCCCGCGGCGGCCGCCCTCGGCAGCGCCCGCGCCGGCCGAGCCCAGCGCCCGCATGACGGCGGCTAGCCCGTCGCGGTCGATCTCGACCCAGCGGCCGCGCACCCGCACCAGCGAGCCCTTCGCCTCGGCCAGGGCCAGGAACTCGGCCTCGGTGAGCTGGTCACCGCCGAGCGAGAGCCGCCATTCGTAGTCGACCAGCGCGTCGAGGCCGAAACCGGCCGGATGCGTGTCCTGATCAGGCTTCGGCGTGCTCTGATCGTCGTGCTCTGACGCGTCCGGGACGGCCAGGCCGAGCGAGAGGCGGGCGCCCGCGCCGGTCCACCAGGCCGGCAGCAGCACGCCGAAGCCGTGCGCGACGAGAGCCGGAGCGGTGCGGCTGAGGAATTCGTGGGCCGCCTCGGTGTCGAGCTCGACCGCGAGCGGCTCCGGTTGCCGGAGCGCGGCGGCCAGCAGCGGGAAGACGCGCACGGCGCGGCCGAGGCCGGTCAGCAGGTCCTGGCGCGGCTCGGATCCGGCCGCGCGCAGCAGCCGCGCCGCGCCGGTGCGGCGCCATACCTCGCGGGCCGTGGCCAGCAGCGAGGGGTCCTGCACGGACTGGAGCAGCAGCTCGACGCTCCAGGGACCGTCGGCGTCGGCCGCGTCGCTCGGTTTCTTGTCGGCGCCGACATCGGTCTCGGCGTCGTCGGCGGGCGGCACCAGCCGGAAGCAGGTGCGTACGGATCCTGACGGCGCCGGCGGGCCGGCCTGCCACTGCTCGATGCGCTGCGCCAGCGGCTCGGCGTGCTCGGGCAGGGCCAGGCCCGGCTCGAGCTGGTTGCCAGACGGGGACGACAGGGCGCGCAACCACGCCTGCGCGGCGGCCCGCTCGGAGGGCGCCGCAGCCGGGTCGGCGGCGGCCGGGTCGCAGCCGCCCACCCCGTGCGGGCCGGTGAGCGCGTCGATGACGTAGGCGTCCACCAGGGAGTTGACCGCCTCGTCGAACACGTCGGCGGCGGGCCTTCCCTGGACCAGCTCCCGCGGCTGGCCCTCGACCAGCTCGGCCCGGAACACCGGCGGCATCGCGTCGATCAGGACCCTGCGCCGTACCGCGCTGTCCAGCGTGTACGAGGCCTGCCAGTTGGCGCGGTAGTCCGGGTCGGCCGGGGGATCCTCCTCGTCGTCGACGTCGTAGTCGGCGTTGAGACACGGCAGCACGTCGCCGGTGCGCACGAGCGTGTCGGCGAAGCGGGCCAGGGCCAGGCCGTAGCGGACGCTGTCGGCCAGCGGCACGCCGGTCTCGCGGCCGTCCGGGCCGTAGACGGTCAGCACCTCGGCCCCGGTCGCCGCGCCGCGCAGCGGGGCCGCGCCGAGCGCCTCGGACAGCGCGTCGAGCAGCACCGTGGCGACTGAGGGGTCGAACACGAGGGTCGGCACGGACCACGGCCGCAGCACCGCGTTCGGGCGCCGGCCGGGCGGGGGCCCGAACTTGGCGAGCAGCGCGGACGGCGCCGGCATCGACCCGGTCGTGGGCAGCGCGAGCGGAACGCCGCCGTGCGGGTCGGCCTTGCGCACCGCGGCGGCGACCTCGTCCCCGGCGGCGGACAGCACGTCGACCAGCCGGGCCGGTTCGAGCACGAAAGGGTGGCGGGTCGGCCCCCGGCGGGCGGCGCGCGGCCGGGTCGGGCGGGGGTCCGAGTCCTCAGCCCACAGCTCCCAGGAACCGGCCTCGCTGAACAGCGCGTGCAGGACATACACGGCTCGGCTGCGCTCCTCCCGCCCGCGGGGCGCCGCGGGCGTCCGTCCGACAGGCCCTCACCTGCCGAGCAGTGGTCTCGGGATGGCGGTGCGGTGTCTCGTCTCGGGTCTCGTGAGACGCGCGCGGCCACGCCCGCCGGGGGTCCCCCGGCCGACGCCGGCCCGCGGCGTATATCCGTGCACTGTGATGATGGCACGAATTCGGCCGGAGCACGACCGCCGCAGAGTCCTCGGACACCGCGTATTCGGGTTTTTGCGCACAGGGCGCGAACTACCAGCCTATCGCGACTTCGCGGGTAGTCACGCCATGCGGTGGCGCGACGCGCAACGACGTGACGTCCTGTGTCATGTCGCGCGCGGCTGCTACGCCTGGGCGTCGGGCTCGGCAAGCAGCCGCTCGACTGTGGCGACCTTCGCGTCGAGCGCGCCGGTAACGCCGGGCCGGATGTCGGCCTTCAGCGTGAGGCCGACGCGCGGCGCCCCGGCCGCCCCGACCGCGTCGCAGGCCTGCTTGACCACGGCCATCACCTGATCCCAGTCCCCTTCGACGGTGGTGAACATCGCGTCGGTGCGGTTGGGCAGGCCGGAGGCCCGCACGACGCGGACGGCCTCCGCGACGTAGGCGCCGACCTCCTCGCCGACGCCGAGCGGGGTGACCGAGAATGCGACCAGCATGGGGCGGACCTCCTGGGGCCGGGATTGGTGCGCGGCTTGGAACAGGTGGCGCACTCAGCGGAAATCTACGCGGCGGTGCCGGGCTCCGGCGCGGCGGCCCGGCCAGGCGGGGAGGACGGGGGCGGAGGCGGGGCCGGGGGCGGCGGGGAGGCCGCAGCAGTGACCGCCTGGTCCGGCGGCGGCGGTGTCGGTGTCGGGGGTTGCATGATCCGCCGGGCGCACTCGGCCAGGAACCGGGCGTGCGCCTCGACCAGCTCGTCGTCGGTCTGCCTGCCGAAGATGACCCGCACGCTCTGCGGGCTGACGAACATCCAGTTCGCCATGCCGATGCAGGCCAGCAGCAGGTGCCGCGGGTCGAGCCCCGGGTCGAGCCGGCCGTCCCGCTGTGCGTCCTCGAGCACTGCGACCTTGTGGTCGTAGTGGCGCTGCCGCTCGGCGACGGACCGCTCGTCGACCGCGTCGCCGGACTCCAGCCCCTCCCAGGCGAGCAGGCGGACCAGCGCCGTGTCCGCGGCGTGCCCGCGTACGAGGTCGGCGGGGTAGGCGGTCGGGTCTTCGGGGTCCGGACAGGCCAGGTCACGCACGTTGAGGTACTCGTCGAGCACGCGCCGCAACAGCTCGCGCTTCGAGCCGTAGTTGCGGTAGATCGCCTCCTTGTTCGCGCTGGCCTTGGCCGCGATCCGGTCGACCCGGGCCCCGGCGCTGCCGTGTTCGGCGAACTCCTCGACGGCGGCATCGAGGATCCGGGTCCTGGTGCCCTGCGGGTCGTAGCCCACCCTGCTCGGCCTCCCTGGCTCGTGCCGACGCCAGCGGGTGCTCGCGCCGGCTCACCCGAGTATCGGCCGCCGGCGGCAGATTTCCAACTTTTCAGTTGACATGCCCCGGACGGGGCCGACAGACTGATCCCAACTTTCCGGTTTGAATTTTCCGGGCACGAGGGCGCGATACGCACACACGCACCGCTACCGCGCAGACCACCAACAAGGGGCCGACCGGAATGAGCACTACCGAGACGGACACGAGCGCACAGAACGCCGACGGGGTCACGCGGGCCGGCGCCAACGCCGACGTCGGCAAGACCGCGCAGCCGCGGGCCCCGCGCAAGATCGTCTGGCTGCTGGCCGTGGCCTGCGGCGTCACCGCTGCGAACTTCTACTACTGCCAGTCGCTGCTGCCGCGGATCGCGCAGTCCTTCCACGCCACCCAGTCGGCCACCGGCGCGCTGGTCACCTCGATCCAGCTCGGCTACGCGGCCGGCCTGTTCCTGCTCGTGCCGCTGGGCGACATCACCCGGCGGCGCCGCCTGGTCTGCATCCTGCTGCTGATCGAGACGGCAGCGATGGCGATCAGCGCGGCGGCGCCCACCCTCGCCGTGCTTATCGCGGCTGGAGCGTTGGTAGGCATCGCAGGATGCGTGGTGCAGATACTGGTGCCCTACGCGGCCTCGATCGCAGCAGACCACGAACGCGGCCATGTGGTCGGCACGGTCTTCACCGGCCTGCTCGGCGGCATCCTCATCTCGCGCACCGTGGCGGGCCTGGCCGGGCAGCTGTTCGGCCGGCGGGCGGTGTTCGGCGGCGCGGCGGTCCTGGTGCTCGTCCTGTCCGGAGTGCTGTTCCGCGCGATGCAGGACGCTGAGCCCGAGATGCGGCTGAGCTACGGGCGGCAGCTGCGGGCGAGCTTCGAGCTGATCGCGACGGTGCCGGTACTGCGCCGCCGCTCACTCATCGGCGCCTGCGTCTTCGGGGCGTTCGGCCTGTTCTGGGCGACGATCGCATTCCTGCTGGCCGGCCCGCCGTTCCACCAGAACCAGGCCGAGATCGGGCTGTTCGCCCTGGTCGGCGCGGCCGGGGCAAGCGCAGCGCCGCGGGCCGGCCGGCTCGGCGACCGCGGCCGTCAGCGCCCGGCGAGCGCCGCCTTCCTGGTACTCGGCGCGCTCTCGTTCGCGGCGATAGCGGCCGGGCGCACACAGCTGCTGTGGCTGATCGTGGGCGTCCTGGTGATGGACGCCGCGGTCCAGAGCGTGCACATCCTGAACCTGAGCGTGATCTACGAGCTGGCCGGCGCGGCCCGCGCCCGGATCAACTCGGTGTATATGACCTCGTACTTCTTGGGCGGTGCGCTCGGCTCGGCCGTCGGGACGCAGGCCTACCGGCTCGGCGGCTGGACCGCGGTCTCGTCGGTCGGCGCAGGGTTCCTGGTGCTCGGCCTGCTCGTCTGGACCTGGGACGCGGTCGCGGCTCGGCGGCGCCCGGCCCGCGGCGATGCCACGGCATAGGCCTGATCCGGGCCGGCCGGGTCAGGGCGAGTCTGGGCAGGTCCGGGCGGCTCAGGGATGGACCCAGTCGCCGAGGTAGGCGGCCCAATCCGCAGGCGTCGCCGTGAAGTCGACGTAGACTGCGACGCCGAAAGGCCCGGCCCGCCGCGGCGAGGACGACAGCCCGAGCCTGACCCCCCGGATCGCCGCAGCCACCGTCTCAGCGGACGAACTATGGCCGAGATCGGACGTGTGGTAGGCGGGAACACCCATCACGAGCGTCACTGAAGACGGTACGACGGACAGGGCGACCTCGGTCTCATCGCGCACGAAACCGGAATAAGCACTCGGCGACCACAACGCGGTGTCGTACGACATGATCGCGACCTCGTCGACGCGCTCGGCGACCTGGTGCAGGTAGCCGGCAGACCACCAACTGCTGTGCCGTTCGAGCGCTTCCATGGCGAACCGCGTGCCCGGCGCCGGCTCGACCTGCTCAGCGGAGACGGAGACCTGGCCGCCGGCCGCACGCACGATCGGCCGGGTCGCGTCGAGCAGCGCAAGGTAGCCGGGGTCGCCGCTACCAATCGGCTCGAAGTCGTAGTGCACGCCCTGGAACCCGTCCGCCAGCACCGAGCGGACCCCGGCCAGGATCCGCTGCCGCGTCGCGGCGCTCTCGAGATCGAGCGAGCCCTCCGGCAGCACCGTGTCGCCGATCCAGGCCTCGATCCGCGGCTGCGGGCGGCCCGCAGACCAGCGCGCTCGCAGATCGGCGCGCAACGTCGCGACGAACCACGCCGCGCGCGGCCGCAGCGCGGGATCCAGCGTCCCGTCGCTGTCCGTCGGACCCACATGGACGAACAGATCACTGATATCACCGGCGTCGGTGACGCTCAACTGCGCCGCGAGCGCGGCCACGTCCGCCGCGTCCTGCCGCCCGTCGACCCACATATGCCCCAGCCAGAGCGCATCATGGCCGGTCGAGCGCGCCGAAGCGGACAAACCGCCGATGTCCTGCACGGAGAAGGCGGCCCACCGCCCGCCCACGATCAGACTACCGACGGCACCAAGGCACAGCAGCACTCTGATAGCCCGACGAGTCAGCCCCCGGATCACGTCGGCGGGGCCGGCGCGCGGGCCGTTGCGGGGGCGGAGACTCGGGCCGCCACGCAGGCCGACGCGCACGCCGCTACTTAACCTGCCACGCACGCCGCGACGCAGGCCGGTACGACGGTCCTCGCTCTCGACCTCGGCCTCGCCTACGCCCCCGGCCTTCCCCTCAGCCCCGTCCCGACCCTCCGGGTGCCCCCAGAAAATGTCACGTCTCTGATTCGAACGCCACTGTCGAGCCTGCACAGCAGCACATATGCGCTTCGCCTGTATGCCCACTGCGTTCGCGGCCGCCACGCCACGCGCCAAACTCGTCCTCCTCGGCCCCGCCGGCGATCAGCGCGCGGCGTCGACGGTGTCCAGCCAGCGAGCGATGCCGACCACGTTCGCTGAAGACGAGCTCAGCGCCTCGAACTTCGCGGCGACCTCCGGGCGCGCAATCAGGTCAGCGTAACGCTCACGGGTCTTCTCACGCACCATCGCGACCGCATGGTCGACATCGAACGCGACAGCCGCACCTGCGCCGCCAACACCAGCACCGCCGCCTGCCTCGCCGCCGCCTTCGCCAGCGCCGCCAACCGAGCCACCACGCGCACCGCCCGCGCCGCCCTCCCCACCATCAACCTGCCGCCGCGAGTTCCGCACGAGGTCGACCCAAACCCGCATCTCCTCCGCCGCGCGCTCCAACGACTCCCCCACCCGAGTGATCGGCCCATAATGCGAAAAGAGCAGCCTCGTCCCGCCAAGATCACCCATCCGCCGCAACGACGCGACCGCCAGATCCAGATCGAAGTCCGGCGGCGGAGTAGCAGGCACCATCGCCCCGCTCCGCCCATCGCCACCGATCCCGGTCATCAGATCAGCGTCATCCGGCGGAATGTAGAGCCCGGAAGCGTCCCCCACATAGAGGTCCCCGGTCACCGAGTCGACCAGCCCCAGATGATGCCGCGCATGCCCCGGCGTGTGATGCGCCTCCAACCGCCGCCCCCCGCCAAGGTCGACCGCCCCCACCACCCCGATCGCATCAATCCGCTCCGCCGCCGTCGGCAGCAGCTCACCGAACAACTCATCCATCTGGGTGCCGAAAACCCGCCGCGCACTCGCCATCAGCCGTGACGGATCCGCCAAATGCCGCGCCCCAGAGTCCTGCACCACAATCCGCGCCCGCGGATACGCCGCCGCCAGATCCCCCACGCCCCCAGCATGATCCAGATGAACGTGCGTAACCACGATCGTCGCCAAGTCGTCCGGCCCAACCCCCAGCCCACCAAGCGCCGCCCGCACCACAGGCGCAGAAGTCGCCGTCCCCGTCTCCACAAGGCACGGCCGGTCTCCCCGAATCAAATACGCGGCGGTGATCCCGTCATACCCCGACATCGCCGTATCGATCAGAAAGACCTCGGCCCCCAACTCCCGCACCTGCGGCTTCATCGCCATGCCCGCCAATCTACCGGCGCGCCGCGCCGCCCGGGCATCCCAGGTGAAACACCCCTCCGAAATGCGGTAAGGTTCTACCCGGTTGATCCGGCCACATCACCGCTCGAGTGCACCGCCCGACGGGCTGTAGCGCAGTTTGGTAGCGCACTTGACTGGGGGTCAAGGGGTCGCAGGTTCAAATCCTGTCAGCCCGACCACAAGGCCAGCACTTGAGCAAGTGATATGACCAGGTCAGTCATAGTAAGCAGTTCCATTCAGGGCCTGACTCCGACGCTCCGGAGTCAGGCCCTGAACTTGTTGAGTGACTAGCTGGGTGACTAAGCCGCTTCGGGTGACTCCGGGAACAGCCGGTCCATGACCTGTGCGCCCTCCAAGAGGACGGGCCGGATCTGCTTGCGGTAGACGGTCTCGGTCACGGCTGTGCTGCTGTGTCCGACCAAGCGGGAGATCTGCTCCAGCGGCATTCCGTCCGCGGAGAGCAGCGAGACGAAGCTGTGGCGCAGCTCGCGCGGCGTCCACTCCTTCGACCTGAGGCCGGCTGTGCACAGCACCGTGCGGAAGTCGCGGCGCACGTTGGCTGCGTCCAGCGGCTCACCGGTGTGTGAGGCGAACACCACGTCCTCATCGGCCCACGTGCGGCCGGTGTTGGCGCGCCAGAGGTTCTGTCGCTCGCCGTGCGCGGCCAGGGCATCGACGGCGCGCTTCGGCATGGCGAGCGTGCGGCGCGACTTGCGCGTCTTGGTGTCTCCGCCGACACGCACCGAGCGCCACACCATGATGGAGGGCGGAACCGGCGGCGTGGCGCGCGGCTTGCCCACCAAGTCGACGTGCGACCAGGTCAGCGCGCGCAACTCCTCGGTCCGGGCGCCGATGAGCAGCGAGAGCACGATGTAGGCGTGCAGCGGCGAGGCCTCCGCGGCGTTGAGAACCGCCTCGGCTTGCTCGAACGTGAGCGCCTTGGACGGCCGGCCCTCGCGTCCGGTCGGTACCTCGCACAGCAGCGCGACGTTGCGCTTGACCTTGTCACGGGACTGCGCGCGGGCGATGATGCGCTTGAGGATGGAGCGAACGTCGCGCAGCGTGTTCGTGCTGAGGTCCGCGGCCTTATCCTCAAGCCACTGGTCGAGGTCTTCGGCGGTCAGCTCCCGCAGCTTGCGGCCCCCGAAGACGG
>DASYAE010000230.1:0-7065 GCA_036501535.1 Actinocrinis sp.
CGCCTGGCCAGCCGGACCCAACACATCGCCCTGGACTTCCTACACCGCACCTGCACCGAGCCGGGCTGCACGAGACCCGCCGTATGGTCACTCCACGCCCACCATAAGATCCCGTACTCCGCAGGCGGACCCACCACCATCCACAACATGACGTCATTCTGCTCCGAACACCACGTCCTGACCCACCAGCGCGAAGCCGGATGAGGCAAATACTTACCGCACCCGCCAGCCGAAATCCCCCACCCACCCAGACCCCGCGCGAAACCACACCACCCACCAGGTTCGGTTGGGCTCTCTCCGCGTCGGGCAGGCGAAGCCCTTATCAGGAAGCTGTTCAGGGCGCAAACGGTGAGGCGTGTTTGCGCCCTGAACAGCTTCCTGATACGCCTTTGGTGCCCGACGCGGAGAGAGCACGACCGAACCACACCGCACCCCCCAGACCAACCCCACCACCACACCCCACCCCCACCCAACCCCCGCCGCCATCGCGACCCCACTCTCTGCAGAGGGCCCGCCGGAGGCAGCAGTTGATCTTCAGCTCTTAACACTATCGCGAGGCCGGAACGTTAAGCAGGAGACTCATCCTGCACGGCGTCTTCGGGTTCGGGTTCCTCGGCGTGCAGGCGGGTGATGATTGCGTCGGTACGCTGGCGAAGTGCGTTGATACGTTCCTCGCGTTCCGCGGCGGCGTCGGCCCGGCGGCGGGTGGAGTCCTCCGCAGCGGTGATAGGGATTCCGCGTTGAGCAGCCTCGGCCAGCAGGGCTTCGCCGATGTCGGGGCGTAGTGAGAGCAGGGCGGAGGCGAAGAGGCCGGGGCGGACTGTTCGTGTGCCCGGCAGCCTGCCTCGGTAGCGCACTTCGCCGACGATGGCGCGGTCCAGTGCGTCGTCGCCCTGGTCCAAGGCCGCGAGCAGCACGGTGGCCAGGTTCTCGGCGACGAAAGTCAGGGTCTTCTTGCGGCCGGGTAGCGGCGGGAAGAGGGACCGAATTCGGTCCACCTCCTGCTCGAGTGCGTCGGTCGTGAGCAGTTCGAAGGCGTTGCGCATGCGTACGGCGGTGACGCGGGTCCAGTCGTGCTGCTCGCCGTCGAAGCCGACCTGCACGGTGTCGAGGTGCACTGCGCCGAACCGGTCCAGCAGGGTCAGGGGCCTGAGCTTCAGCAGCGGGGAGTTCGGCCGGTGCGCCAGGATGCCGGCCAGGGTGCACTTCCATGGACCGGTCGAGGGCAGCGGCGGCGCGGGGGCCGCGGCGATGGAGTCGCGTATCCATTGGCCGCCGACGCGTCCGGATGTGGTCAGGCCGCGGCTGCCCTTTGTCAGGATGTCCCGGGCGCGCTGCACTGTGTTTAGTGGAGTTCGGCTCTTCTCGATGTCATTCCCCGTCATGCAGGGGAGGACGCGGCTGGCGGTGGGTGCGTTGCTTGGCCGCTGGCGCTCCTACTCCGTACGGAGTACTGCGCGTGTCGCCCGACAGACGATGCGATTCCGCCGTGCAGGTCCTAGCGTTGCGGTATGACTGCACGTCCCGCCCTGTTCTCTGGTGCCGATGACGTTCGCGATGACGGGTTCGACGGGCGGGTCGGCGCGGGCCTGTGGTCCTTCCTTGGGAACCTGCCGTGGATCGTTTTTCCGCTGGTCATCGGGATTGTGCAGGTCGGCGGGACGTACGGTGCGTCGCATCATCCCGGCGCGGCGGCCTATCCGGGCGGGCGGCCGCTCGACGCGGTGGCGTGGGTGCTTGCGATCATCGGGCCGGCGTCGATCGCCGTCTTCCGTCGCGCTCCGGCGGCTGCGCTGGCGGTGTGTACCGCGTGTGCCGCGATTTATCTCGCCCGGGAGTATGCAGCTGCGCCGGTCTACCTGTCCTATGTCTTTACGCTCGTATGGGCCATCATGCGCGGCTACCACGTCTTCGCGTGGTGCTCGGTTGCAGTGCTGTTCGTCGGCCAATACCTCGTGCCCGTGCTGGTTGCCGGGGCTCGGTGGCCCAGCCTGTCCACGTTCGGCGCGGACGTGGCGTGGGCGGTGGCTTGCCTGGGGCTCGCCGAGGGCGTCAACTTCCGCAGGCAGCGGGCCCAGGCGACGATGCGGGCGCGGCGTGAGCAGGCCAGGCGGCGGTCGTCGGATGAGCGGCTTGCCATCGCCCGTGAGCTGCACGATGTACTCGCGCATTCGATCTCGCTGATCAATGTGCAGGCGGGGACGACGCTCGAGGTGATGGACAAGCGGCCGGAGCAGGCCCGTATCGCTCTGGAGGCGATCAAGCTGACCAGCAAGCAGGCGCTCGACGAGGTCCGGTCCGTGCTCAATGCGCTGCGCGGCCCGGACGCTCCGGTTCCGGCGCCGCTCGGGCCGACCGCCGGGCTCGACCGGTTGGACGCGCTGGTCTCCCGGGCCCGCGCAACCGGTCTCGACGTGCGCGTGGACATCGTCGGCGCGGCGGACCGACGGCTGCCTGCGGGCGTGGACTTGGCGGCGTATCGGATCATCCAGGAGGCGCTGACGAATGTCGTCCGGCATGCGCACGCGACGACGGCGACCGTGGAGATCGAGTATGAGCCCGATGCGGTGCGGATCACTGTGGCCGACGACGGGCGCGGCCATGCCGCGTGGCCGGTGAACGGCTCGGGCGGCGGCGGCAACGGTCTGCCCGGCATGCACGAGCGCGCTGTGGCGTTGGGCGGCGAGCTCACCGCGGGTCCCGGCCTGAAGGGCGGGTTCGAGGTGCAGGCCTGGCTGCCGCGCGGCACGGGGGCGCCGCCACCGTCGCATAATACTGATTCGAGGGACCGATCCCCGCGGACGGAGCGACACTGATGATCAGGGTTCTCATCGTCGACGACCAGGCGCTGGTCCGGGCCGGCTTCCGCGCGCTGCTCGACGTGCAGGACGACATCGAGGTGGTCGCAGAGGCCGCGGACGGCGACGAGGCCGTGCAACTCGCCGCGCAGCACACGCCGGATCTGATCCTCATGGACATCCGGATGCCGAACGTGGACGGCCTGGAGGCGACCCGCCGCATCATCGCCGATCAGCGGCTGAGCGATGTCCGCATCGTGATGCTGACGACCTTCGAGCTCGACGACTACGTCTTCGAGGCGCTGCGCGCCGGCGCCAGCGGCTTCCTGGTGAAGGACACCGAGCCGGCGGACCTGGTCAAGGCCGTGCGTGCGGTCGTCGGCGGCGACGCGCTGCTCTCGCCCAGCGTCACGCGCCGGGTCATCGCCACGTTCGCCGTGCGCGGCGGCGCGGCCTCGGGTGCGGCAGCGCTGTACGGCGCCAAGCGGCTGGAGCAGCTCACCGAGCGCGAGCGCGAGGTGATGGCGCTGGTCGCGGAGGGCCTGTCCAACGAGGAGATCGGCGCGCGCCTGTTTCTCAGCCCGCTGACGGCGAAGACGCATGTGAGCCGCGCCATGGTCAAGCTCGGCGCCCGCGACCGGGCCCAGCTTGTCGTCTTCGCCTACGAGTCCGGGCTGACCCGTCCCGGCTGGGCCGGCTAGTCCAAGCCACCGACGCGTCGGCACCGGCACCGGCACCGGCACCGGCCGGACATACTCCCCCGGTAGTACCGCGCAAAGCCTCCGCCGGCACGACGCCCGTCTAGCGGTCCGGGCCGGACGCTGACTCCAGGACACCGAACCTGGAGGAGAACAGTGAACGACGCGACGACACGCAGCCGCCTGACAGACCACGACCCCGGCAGCGCGACCACCAATTCGTCGGCCGCCGCCGCGACCGTCCCCGACACCCTGGCCGACGCCGCGTGGTGTGAGGCGGCGGTCAAGACCTTCGGTTCCGGCGAGGCCGCGGTGCGGGCGCTGGACGAGGTGACGGTGGGCATCCCGGCCGGGCGCTTCACCGCGATCATGGGCCCCTCGGGCTCCGGTAAGTCGACCCTCATGCACTGCCTGGCCGGCCTCGACCGGCTCGACTCCGGGCGGGTCTGGGTGGACGGCGTGGAGCTCGGGCCGCTCGGCGACAAGCAGCTCACGACCCTGCGACGGGACCGGATCGGCTTCGTCTTCCAGTCCTTCAACCTGCTCCCCACCCTCACCGCGGCGGAGAACATCACGCTGCCGCTGGACCTGGCCGGCCGGCGCGCCGACCAGGACTGGCTGCAGACCGTCGTCGAGGCGACCGGCCTGACCGACCGGCTGCGGCACCGCCCGGCGGAGCTGTCCGGCGGGCAGCAGCAGCGGGTCGCCGTCGCGCGGGCGCTGGCCGGCAGGCCGCGGATCGTGTTCGCCGACGAGCCCACCGGCAACCTGGACTCGCGCTCCGGCGCCGAGGTACTCGGCTTCCTGCGCACCGCCGTGCGCGAGCTGGGCCGCACGGTCGCGATGGTCACCCACGACCCGGTGGCCGCCGCCTATGCGGACCAGGTGCTGTTCCTGGCCGACGGCCGGATCGTGGACCGGATCATCGCGCCGACCGCGCAGTCCGTGCTGGACCGGATGAAGGAACTGGGGAGCTGAGCGACGATGCTCAAGGTTACGATCCGCGGGCTTCTGACGCACCGCCGGCGGCTGTTCGGAACGCTGCTGGCGATCTTGCTGGGCATCGGCTTCCTGGCCGGCACGCTCATCTTCAACCAGACGCTGAACTCGAATTTCGACAACCTGTTCACAACCGCCAATGCGGGTACTGACGCGGTGGTGCGCAGCGCCCAGGTGATCGCCGCCTCCGGCTCGGCCACGTCAACGGGCACCCGTCCGCCGGTCTCCGCCGCACTGGCCGGCGAGCTGCGCTCGGTGCCGGGCGTGGCCGACGCCGTGGGGGAGATCACCGGGTACGGGCAGATCCTCGGGGCGAACGGCAAGGCGGTCGGCTCGAGCGGGCCGCCGCGTACGGCCGGCAACTGGATCGCCGATCCGGCGCTGAATCCGTACCACATCATCGCCGGGCACGCCCCGCAGGCCGACGACCAGGTCGTGCTGAATCAGGGTGCGGCGAAATCCGGCGGCCTGGGGGTCGGCGACCACGTGACGGTCCAGCTCCCGCAGCCGGTGACCTTCACGATCGTGGGCTTGGCCGACTTCGGCTCGACCGCGGGCCTGGGCGGCGAGACCTTCGTCGCCATGACGATGCACGCGGCCCAGCAGTACGTTGCGAAGCCGGGTCAGGTTTCGCAGATCCTGGTCAAGGCCGACTCAGGGATCTCACAGACCCAGCTGGTCCAGAACATCGACAAGAAGCTGCCCGGCGGCCTGCAGGCGATCACCGGCGCCGACTACACCCAGGACAACGTCTCCGCGATCGACTCGGAGTTCCTGAACTTCTTCGAGACCTTCCTGACCGCCTTCGCGGTGATCGCGCTGGTCGTCGCGTCGTTCTCGATCTACAACACGTTCGCGATCCTGCTCGCGCAGCGCACCCGCGAGTCTGCGCTGCTGCGGGCGCTCGGCGCGCGCCGCGGCCAGGTGCTCACGGCCGCGGTGACGGAGGCGGCGATCATGGCCCTGATCGGCTCGGCCGGCGGCGTGCTCGCCGGGCTCGGCATCGCGCAGCTGCTGAAGTCGGTGTTCGACGCCGTCGGGTTCGGGCTGCCGGCGGGCGGCCTGGCCGTGACCGCGTCCACGGTGCTGATCGCGATGGTCACGGGTCTGACGGTCACGGTGCTGGCCGCGCTGATGCCCGCGATCCGCGCCTGCCGCGTGGCGCCGCTGGCCGCCCTGCGCGAGGTGTCCGCCGACCGCGCTGGCGCAGCGCGTGTCCGTACCCTGATCGGCTTGGTCTCGCTCGGCGCCGGGCTGGCGCTGACCATCGGCGGGCACGGCCTGGACCTGGTCGGCACCGGCAGCCTGCTCGCCCTGATCGGCCTGATCGTGCTCGGCCCGGCGGCGGCGCGGCCGGCGGCCGCGGTGCTCGGGACGGTTCTGCCGCGGCTGGACGGCCCGACCGGGCGGCTGGCGCGGCGCAACGCGATGCGCGACCCGCGGCGTACCGCGGCCACCGCGACCGCGCTGATGGTCGGCATGTCCGTGGTCGCGCTGTTCACCGTGTTCTCCGCGTCCATCAAGGCCGGGATCGACACCGAGATCAACCAGACCTTCGTCGGGGACCTGGTGGTCAGCTCGGGGTCGTTCGGGGACGGGTCGCTGAGCCCGAAGATGGTCCCGGCGCTGGCCGGCCTGCCGCAGGTGCGCACGGCGGTCGGCATCGGCACCGGACTCGCCTCGGTGAACGGCGCCGGGGAGCAGGTCGCCAACGCCGATCCGGCCGGCCTCGGCCAGGTCCTGCAGCCGGGCACGGTGACCGGCTCGCTCGCCTCGCTCGGCGCGGACGGCCTCGCCGTGTCCCAGAACGCTGCCACGACCGATCATCTCGGCCTGGGCAGCAGGGTGGCGATGGGCTTCACCGACGGGAGTAAGAGCACGTTCACCGTGCGGGCGATCTACACGGACGACGAGACGCTCGGCGACTACCTGGTCGGATCGGCCGCCTGGGCGCCGCACTATCCGCAGGCCGTCGACGAGACGATCGCGGTCAAGCTCGCGCCGGGAGTGTCGATCGCCGCGGGCGCCGCGGCGGTCCAGCGGGCCGTGGTGCCGTTCGGCAGTCCGTCCGTGGAGGACCGGTCGCAGTACGCGGCGCAGGCGTCGGCCGGCGTGGGTACGTTCCTCAACGTCATCTACGCGCTGCTGGCCCTGGCCATCATCATTGCCCTGATGGGTATCACCAACAGCCTGTCATTGAGCGTGCACGAGCGCACGCGGGAGCTGGGCATGCTTCGCGCGGTCGGGCTCACCCGCCCGCAGACGCGGCGGATGGTGCGGTGGGAGTCGGTGATCGTCGCGCTGTTCGGGACGCTCGGCGGCCTCGGGCTCGGGCTGCTGCTGGGCTGGGCGCTCGTGCACGGCTCGCCGAGCGGCTCGACGGTGGTGTTCTCCGCCCCGATCACCCGGCTGGCCGTGATCGCGGTGACCGGCGCGGCGGCGGGCGTGCTGGCCGCGGCCCGGCCGGCCCGGCGCGCCGCGAAGATCAACATTCTGACGGCGATCGCGCAGGAGTGACGTCCGGCGGGTCCGCGCTCGCGCACCGGGTCGACGGCGACCCGGTGCGCGAC
>DASYAE010000231.1:0-3631 GCA_036501535.1 Actinocrinis sp.
TTCGCCCCCTCCCCCGGCCGCATCGCGCGCCTGCAGCTGCCCGCGGGCCCGGGCATCCGCGTCGACACCGGCGTGAGCGAGGGCGACACCATCCCCGCCGACTTCGACTCGATGATCGCCAAGATCATCGCCTACGGCAGCGACCGTGACCAGGCGCTGGCCCGGCTGCGCCGCGCGATGGGCGAGACCACCGTGATCATCGAGGGCGGCGTCACCAACAAGAGCTTCGTGCTCGACCTGCTCGACCAGCCGGAGGTGATCGACGCCAGCGCGGACACCGGCTGGATCGACCGGGTCCGCGCCGAGGGCAGGCTCGTGAGCAGGAGGCACTCCGGCATCGCGCTCGCCGCGGCGGCCATCGAGGCCTACGAGGACGAGGAGGAGGTCGCCCGGCAGCGGCTGCTCGCCACCGCCCACGGCGGCCGCCCGCAGGTGCAGCACGAGACCGGCCGCCCGCTGGATCTCAAGCTCCGCGGCGCCTCCTACCGGGTGAGCGTGGCCCGCATCGGGCACCAGCGCTTCCGGCTCGGCATCAGCGGCGGCGGCGGCGTGCACCCGGCTGACGCCGACATCGAGCGCTTCGACTCCTACAGCGGCCAGATCACCGTGAATGGGCACCGTTACCGCCTGATCACCAGCACTTACGGTCCGATCCACCTGGTCGAGGTGGACGGCGTGACCCACCGCGTCAGCCTCGACGAAGGAGGTGTCGTCCGCTCCCCCGCGCCCGCGCTGGTGGTCGCGACGCCGGTCTCCGCGGGCGACGAGGTCGAGGCGAACGCGCCGGTCCTGGTGCTGGAGAGCATGAAGATGGAGACCG
Organism: Actinocrinis sp.; assembly: GCA_036501535.1. Lineage (GTDB taxonomy): Bacteria > Actinomycetota > Actinomycetes > Streptomycetales > Catenulisporaceae > DASYAE01. The sequence goes on from DASYAE010000231.1 coordinate 821, forward strand.
TGCTGCGCTCGCCGTTCCGCGCCCGGGTGCGCGAGCTGCCGGTCTCGGTCGGCAGCCAGGTGGAGACGGGCGCGGCGCTGCTGCGCCTGGAGCCGCTGGCCGACGCGGGCACGGCGGCGGAGGCCGCCGGCCCGGCCGCGGCCGCCGAGATCGACCTTCCGGCCCAGCCTGCCGCCGCGTCGGCCGCCAGCCGCGCCGGGCGCGGCCTGCAGGACCTGCGCAGCCTGCTGCTCGGCTTCGACGTCGACCCGCAGGACCAGGGCCGCACGCTGGCCGGCTACCTCGCCGCGCGGGCCGAACTGGGCGAGCCCGGCCGTCCGCTGACCGCCGAGGTCGGGCTGCTCCAGGTGTTCGCGGACCTGTCTGAGCTGTCCCGCAACCGGCCGGCCGGGGAGGACGTCAGCGCCGGGCACCCGGTGCACAGCGCCCGGGAGTACTTCCACGCCTACCTGCAGAGCCTCGACGTGGACCGCGCCGGGCTGCCGGAGGTGTTCCAGGGCCGGCTGCTGCGGGTGCTGGGCCATTACGGTGTCGCCGGCCTGGAACGCACGCCGGAGCTGGAGGAGGCGGTCTTCCGCATCTTCCTGGCCCAGCAGCGGGCGTCGGCCGACGTCGCGATCGTCTCGGCGCTGCTGCGCCAGTGGCTGACCGAGGCGCCGCCTGAGGAGTCACTGCGCGAGGAGGCCGGCCTGGCGCTGGAGCACCTGGTGGCCGCCACGCAGGTGCGTTACCCGTCGGTGAGCGACCTCGCCCGGGGTGTGGTGTTCCGCTGGTTCGCGCAGCCGCTGCTGCGCCGGGCCCGCGCCGAGGCCTACGCCGGGGTGCGGCAGAACCTGCGTTATCTCGACCAGAATCCTGACTCGCCGGACCGCGCCGGGCGGATCGCGGCGATGGTCGCCGTCTCCGAGCCGCTGGTGCGGCTGCTCGGCCAGCGCATCGGCCGCCCGGGCGCCGACCCGGCGCCGCTGCTGGAGGTGCTGACCCGCCGCTACTACGGCAACAAGGGCCTGTCGGACGTCCGCTCGCGCGACGTCGCGGGCTGCACATTCGTCACCGCCGAGCACGCGGAGCCGGCCCGGGTGGTCACCACCGCCGTCGACTTCCCGCAGCTGGCCGACGCCGTGCGCGCGGTCGGCGAGCTGGCCGCGGACGTCCCGGCCGGCGCGCACGTGGTCGCCGACCTCTATGTGCGGTGGGCCGGCCAGCCCGACGTGGATGCGATGGCGGCGCGCCTCGGCGAGGTGATCACGGCGGAGCCGCTGCCGGAGTGCGTCGACCGGATCACCGCCACCGTGGCCGGGGGCGGTGGCGCGCTGATGCACCACCACTTCACCTTCCGCCGCGGCGCGGCCGGGGGGGCGCGGGCCGGGGCTGTGCCGTCCGGGTTCGGCGAGGACCGGCTGATCCGCGGCCTGCACCCGCGGGTCGCCGAGCGCATGCAGCTGGAGCGGCTGCGGGAGTTCAGCCTGACCCGGCTGCCGTCCTCGGATGAGGAGGTGTACCTGTTCAGGTGCGTCGCACGGGCCAACCCGGCCGACGAGCGCCTGGTCGCGATGGCCCAGGTGCGCGACCTCACCCCGCTTCGTGAGGCGGACGGACGGCTCGTCGCGCTGCCCGCGGCCGAGGACGCGCTCGCCGCGTGCCTGCACGCGATCCGTACCGTCCAGGGGCAGCGCCCGGCGAAGCGGCGCTTCGACACCAACCGGGTCGTCATCTACGTCTGGCCGCCGGTCGACCTGTCCATGGATGAGGTGAACCTGCTCGTCCAGCGCGTGCTGCCGACCACGGCCGGCGCGGGCCTGGAGGAGGTCCTTTTCCTGGCCCGGTGGCGCAACCCGGAGACCGGCGAACTGTCGGATGTGGCCGTGACGATCCGCGACGACGTCGGCGCCGGCGTCCGGCTCCTGGTGGGCCAGCCCTCGGCCGGGCCGGTGCAGCCGCTGGACGACTACCGGCAGAAGGTGCTCCGCGCGGCGCGGCGCGGCACCGTGTACCCGTACGAGCTCACCGGGATGCTGGCCGGCGAGGGCAGCTTCGCCGAGCACGACCTGGACGGCACCGGCGCGCTGGTGCCGGTGGACCGGCCGCGGGGCGGGAACACGGCCGCGATCGTCGCCGGCGTGGTGAGCACGCCCACTCCGCTGGTGCCCGAGGGCGTCGAGCGCGTGCTGCTGCTCGGCGACCCGACGAAGGCGCTGGGCGCGCTGTCGGAGCCGGAGTGCGCCCGGGTGATCGCCGCGCTCGACCTGGCCGAGCGGAAGGGCGTCCCGCTGGAGTGGTTCGCGCTCTCGGCGGGCGCGCGGATCTCGATGGACTCCGGCACCGAGAACATGGACTGGGTCGCGGCCGCGCTCAAGCGGATCGTCGGGTTCACCCAGGCGGGCGGCGAGATCAACATCGTCGTCGCCGGCATCAACGTGGGCGCCCAGCCGTACTGGAACGCCGAGGCCACCATGCTGATGCACACCAGGGGCATCCTGGTGATGACACCGGACTCGGCGATGGTGCTCACCGGCAAGCAGGCGCTGGACTTCTCCGGCGGCGTGTCGGCCGAGGACAACTTCGGCATCGGCGGGTACGACCGGGTGATGGGGCCGAACGGGCAGGCGCAGTACTGGGCGCCGAATCTGGCCGGGGCGCGCGACATCCTGATGGCGCACTACGAGCACACCTACGTGGTGCCGGGTGAGCCCGGGCCGCGGCCGGCCCCCACTGCCGACCCGGCCGGCCGCGACGTGTCGGGCTACCCGCATGCGGTCGACGGCAGCGACTTCACCACGGTGGGCCAGATCTTCTCAGCCGGGCACAACC
>DASYAE010000232.1:0-33927 GCA_036501535.1 Actinocrinis sp.
GAATCTACCGCGCCCTCAGAAACCGCTGATCCCGCGGATCCTGCCCCAATCCCCAGCCCAGCCTTCCCCCCAATTCCGGACGGCTGCCTGGAGACCTGCTACGACCAACTGGTTCCCGCCACCCCCATCATGCGGAAATCCACCGCAGCACTCCACCTCACCCTCACCCCGACCGGCGAACCCATCACCCTCGACGGCCAACCCATCGACCAGGACCCTGACGCACGCCTGGCCAGCCAGGCCCAACGCACCGCCCTGAACTTCCTACACCGGCAATGCACATACCCAGGCTGCAGCAGGCCAGCTGTTTGGTCCCTCCACGCTCACCACGTCGTCAAGTACTCTCACGGCGGCCCGACCACCCTGACGAACCTGAAGCTTTATTGCTCAGAGCATCATGTGTTGACCCATCAACTCGCCACCGAGTGAAGCAAAATCCTGCCTCAACCCGCCCGCGCACCCGCACCCGCCGGACCCGACCCGCTCACCACCCCTCGCCGGGCGCAGCCCACCGCTCGGGCGAGGGCGGGGGATCTCTGCGTCGGGCGCCGTTAGGTGACCGATGCAGAGAGCCCCCAACCGACCTGATCAGACACAGAATAACCCCAGCACATCCCACCCGACCCGCCTCCCCCATCTCAGCGGAGGGCCCGTCGGAGACACGCCGTTGACTTTCCAGTCAATGTCATGCCTTTGAGTTCGAGGGACCTCGCCTGCCCCCTCGCACGTTCACTCCCGCGGCGTCAGCCCCAGGGTGTCGAGGCCGAGGCGGGCCGCGCCGTGTACCGGCGCTCCGCGCACGATCACCAGGCGGGCGCTGGGGAAGCGCTCCGCGGCCAGGAGCCTGATTCTGGTCATCAGGGCCGGGGGCTCTGCGCGCAGGACGCCGCCGCCGAGGATCACCGCCGCCTCGGAGCGCTCCAGGCCGAGCCGGCTCAGGGCGATCCAGGCCATGGTGACGATCTCCTCGGCCATCCGGGAGACCAGCCCCTCGGCGACCTGGTCGCCGTGCTCGGCCGTCTGCATCAGGACCGGCGAGAGCTCGCGGATCCGCTCGGCATCGATCTCGCCGAGGTGGATGGCGATCGCCACCTGCTCCGCGGTCGAGCGGTCAAAGTGTGCTGCGACTGCCGCGGACAGGCCGGTCCGCGGTCCCCGGCCGTCCTCGCCGCGCACCGCGCTGCCCAGGGTCTTCATGCCGAGGTGGCTGCCGCCGCCCCAGTCGCCGGTGACCGATCCGAGCGAGGGGAAGCGGGCCCGGCGGCCATCCGGGCCGATGCCCGCGCAGTTGATCCCGTCGCCGCAGACCACTGCTACGGCTCCCGGGCCGCCGGCCCCGGCGCGCAGTAGGGCGAAGGTGTCGTTGCCGACCTCGAGGGTGTCGGCCCAGCCGCGGGCGCGGAACGCGTCGGCCAGGATGCGTTCCTCGACCTCGAGATCCGCGCCGGCCACGTAGGCGGACAGGTGGCGCGCCAACACAGTGCCTCCGCCTCCGCCAGCACCGCCGCCAGCGTTGGCACCGCCGCCCGCACCAGCACCGCCGGCGCCCGCACCCGAACCCACGCCGTCTCCGTCGGCACCGCCCGCCGCCCCCGCCGCCCCCGCCGCCCCCGCCGCCATCCCGCTGGCCACCAACTGGGCCCTGATCTGCTCCACCGCCTCGGCGGCCGCCTCGAGGGCGGCCGGGACGCCGGTGATCTGCGGGGTGAAGCTGCCGGCCCGGCCCGCGGCGATCACCCGGCCGTGGTCGTCCACCAGGATCGCGTCGGTCTTGCTGTTGCCCCCGTCGATCGCGAGGACGGTGCCGGGGCGCGGCGGGTGCGGTTGCGCCGGCCGGCCCTCCCGGTCCGGCGTGGCGGCGCGCCCCGGGTCTGTGCTGAGGCTCACGCGCGGCCCGCCGCCCAGGGCAGGAACGGTGCGTTCGCCGCGACCAGTGCGTCGGCCAGCCGCTCGGCCAGATCCGCTTGGCCGATCAGCGGATGCGCCAGCAGCGCGTCGGCGACGCGGTCACGGCCGCCGCGGCGGGCGGCGTCCAGCGCGACCTCCTCGTACGCGCTCACGTGCGCTATCAGGCCACGCAAATGCGGCGGCACCGGGGCCTGTGGCAGGGGGTCGATGCCCGACGTGCTCACCCGCGCGTTGACCTCGATCACCGCCTCGTCCGGCAGGAACGGCAGGGTGCTGTTGTTGCGGACGTTCACCACCTGCTCGTCGCCGCGGCCTGAGCCCAGCGAGGCGAGCAGCTGCACCGCCGCCTCCGAGTAGTATGCGCCGCCGCGCTGGGCGAGCAGCTCGGGCTTCTCGTCCACCGCCGGGTCCCGGTACATCTCCAGGAGTTTGCGCTCCATCTCCGCGACCTGCTCGGCGCGCGACGGCGCGCCCTTCTGCTCGCGCACCACCTCGTCGTGCTCGTAGTAGTAGCGCAGGTAGTAGGACGGGATCATGCCGAGCCGCCGGATGACGGCCTCCGGCACCTCGGTGAGTTCGGCGATCTCAGCGGCCTGCTGCTCGATCAGTTCCGGCAGCCGGTCCTTGCCGTCCACCCGGACCGCCCGCTCCCACGTCAGATGGTTGAGACCGACGTGGTCCAGCGTGACCCGCTCCGGTCCGACGCCGTACTGCTTCGCGTACCTGCGCTGGAAGCCGATCGCCACGTTGCACAGCCCGACCGCGTCGTGCCCGGCGTCGAGCAGCGCCCGGGTGACGATGCCCACCGGGTTGGTGAAGTCGACGATGCGCGCCTCCGGGGCGTACCGGCGCACCGTCTCGGCCAGGTTGAGCACCACCGGCACCGTGCGCAGCGCCTTGGCCAGGCCGCCCGCGCCGGTGGTCTCCTGGCCGACGCAGCAGAAGTCCAGCGGCAGCGTCTCGTCCACGTTGCGCTGTGCCTGCCCGCCGACCCGCAGCTGGAACAGCACCGCGTCGGCGCCGTCCACGCCCTCGACGACCGAGCTCGTGGTCACCAGCCGGGCCGGGTGCCCCTGCTTGGCGAAGATCCGCCGGCTGACCGCGCCGACCGCCGCCAGCCGCTCGGCCGAGGGGTCGACCAGGGCCAGCTCGGTCAGCGGGAACCCGGCGCGCAGCCGGGCGAAGCCGTCGATCAGCTCGGGGGTGTAGGTCGACCCGCCCCCGATGATGGCGAGTTTCATTTCCGTGTCAGCCCTTTACTCCGGTGAGGGTCACGCCCTCGACGAACGCCCGCTGGGCGAAGAAGAAGACGACCACGATCGGCGCCATCGCCATCAGGTTCGCCGCCATCATCATGTTCCAGTCCACGCTGTGCACCCCGTGGAAGGTGTCCAGGCCCAGCGCCAGCGTCCACGAGCCCGGATTCGTGCCGGTGTAGACCTGCGGGCCGAAGTAGTCGTTCCAGGAGTAGAAGAACTGGAACAGCGCCACCGCGGCGATGGCCGGCCGGATCATCGGCACCACCACCCGCAGCAGGGTCCGCAGCTCTCCGCAGCCGTCGATCCGGGCCGCGTCGAGGTAGTCCTTCGGCACGGTCAGCAGGAACTGGCGCAGCAGGAAGATCGAGTAGGCGTCGCCGAACGCGCTCGGCACGATCAGCGGCACCAGGGTGCCGTTGAACGAGGTGTGCTGGCTCCACAGCAGGTACAGCGGCATCACCGTCACCTGCGGCGGGATCATCATCGCGGAGACCAGCACCACCATGGCCAGCCGGCGGAACCGGAACCTGAACTTGGCCAGCGCGTAGGCCACCGGCACCGAGGAGCACACGGTCAGCACCATCGCGCAGCCGGCATAGACCAGAGTATTGCGGTACCAGGTCAGGAAGCCGCCGTAGTCCCAGGTGGTGCGGAAGTTGGACCACACCCAGTGCGAGGGCCACAGCGCCCCGGAGAAGGCCTGATTCGCCGGCATCACCGAGGTGATGAACAGGAAGAAGAACGGCCCGGCGAAGAAGATCGCGGCCACGATCGCCAGCGCGTGCACCGCGATCCACTCCAGCAGCCGGCGGCGCCTGGCCGCGGCCCTGGCGGTCCGGTAGTCGCCGCTCGGCGCCGGCGCCGGGCGTCCGGTCGCGGCGGTTGTCAGAGCTGTCATATCGGTGGACTCCCGACTCCGATGCTCCCAGGAGGAAGATGAAAGTTGGCCGACCCTCGGACTCGGCCACGAATCGCGGGGGCTCGGGGGTCTCGGACCCCCTGAATGAATCAGTCTTCTGTGGTCAGGCCGCTCTTGCGGCGCAGCAGGATCATGGTGAACGCCATGGTCATCACGAACAGGATGATCGACAGGCAGCAGGCCGGGCCGACGTTCTGCTGGATGAACCCCTCCTGGTAGACCAGCTGCGGGACGGTGATGCTGGAGTTGCCCGGGTAGCCGATGGTCGCGGTCGTCCCGGCGGTCACCGACTGCCCCTGCGCGACCTCCTGGGCGATGATCGCCTGGGTGTAGTACTGCATCGTGTAGATCACCCCGGTGACCGCGCAGAACAGCACCACCGGCTGGATCGTGGGCAGCGTGACGTACCGGAACCGCTTGATCGGCCCGGCCCCGTCGATCGCGGCCGCCTCCAGCTGCTCGCGCGGCACGTCCAGCAGCGCGGCCAGGAAGATGATCACGGTGTTGCCGATGCCCCACATCGACAGCAGGGTGAGCGAGGGCTTGAACCAGGCCGGGGAGTTGAACCAGCCGGGCGGGTTGTGGATGCCGATGTCCGCCAGCAGCGTGTCCACCGTGCCGCCCGAGGTGAACAAGTACACGAACACCAGGGTCGAGATGACCGGCGGGGCCAGGTACGGCAGGTAGAACAGGGTGCGGAAGAAGCCGCCGCCGCGCTTGATCTTGGTGATCAGCAGGGCTACCCCGACGCCGAACACGATCTGCAGGCCGACCATGACCACGACCAGCCAGAGCGTGTTCTCCAGGCCGGCCACCAGGTCCGGGAAGTGGAAGAGCACGTAGTCCCAGTTGGCCAGGCCGGTGTAGGTCGGCGGGTTGAACTCGTTGTAGTCGTAGAAGGAGAAGTAGACCGAGGCGATCAGCGGGTAGCCGAAGAAGACGCAGAACCCGATCAGCCACGGGCTCAGGAAGCCGAGGGCGGTCAGCCCGTCCCGCCGGCGCTTGCGGCGAAGCGCCGGCGGGAGGCTCGCCCCGCCCCGGCGCGCCTTACCCGGTCGCGGCGCGGGTATGGCGGCGTGGTCCAGGGCGGTCATGTCAGGATCCGGCGATCTTCGTGTCGGAGTCGATCTGCGAGTCCAGCTTCTGCAGCGCCGAGGGCAGGCCGGCGGTGCTCATCGGGCTGGCGACCAGCCAGTTGTTCTGGATCCAGGTCTCCGCGGTGGTCAGGTACTCGTCGCCGTTGGTGGAGCTCGGCGAGTAGGCCGAGTTCGCGTCGCCGGAGATCTTCACGAAGGTCTGGAACTGCGGCAGCCGGGTCAGCTGCGGCGAGTCGAGCGCGGCGAACGTGGACGGCACGTTGAACAGCGCGTTGGCCAGCGTCACCAGCGACTGCGTGTTCATCGTCATGTACTCGAGGAACTCCCAGTCCGCGGCCTGGTTCTTGCTCTTGGCCGAGATGCCGACGATGGTGCCGGACAGGTAGCCGCCGCCGTACTGGCCGGCGTCGGAGGTCGGGAACGGCACGGTGCCGTAGGACAGGCTCGGCGTCTCCTGCTGGATGTTCGCGTTGCGCCACTCGCCATCGATCTGCATGGCGACCGCGCCGGTCTCGAACGGGTTCTGCCCGGCGGCGAACTCGCCCGGCGCCTCGGCCTTGTTCACGAACGAGGTCAGCTGCGCGAACGTGGACTGCGGCGCCTTGTCGAGGATCGCCTGCTCGATGCTCTGCTGCCACTGCAGCATCTGGGTGAATCCCGGGTCGGCCGCGATCACCGACTGGTGCTGCGCGTTCTGCCACTTCAGGTCGAAGGTCTGGGTGAAGTGCTCGCCGGTCTGCTCGAAGTAGTCGATCAGCGGCACGAAGCCGAGCTGGGCGAACGAGCCGTCCGGGTTCTTCTTGGTCAGCGCCACCGCGTCGGACTGCAGCTGGGCCAGGGTGGTCGGCGGGCTGCTCGGGTCGAGGTTCGCCGCCTGGAACTCGTTCTTGTTGTAGTAGAGCCCGTACGCGTCGTTCTCCATCGGCAGCGAGCACTGGTCGCCGTTGTACTGGGTGTACTTGATCAGCGGGCCGGGGAAGGTCTTGGCCATGTCCACGCCGGAGACCTTCAGGTAGTTGCTCAGGTTCACCCACTCGCCGGTGGAGCAGTACGAGCCGACGTCGTTGGTGGAGAAGGACAGGGCCACGTCCGGCCCGTTCTTGCCGGACTTGATGCCCTGCTGGATCTGCGCGTCGGTGATGTTGTCGACGACCTTGATGTGGATGTTCGGGTGCAGCTTCTCGAAGTTGTTCACCATCTGCTGCACCGGCGTCTCCTGGGTGCCGGAGAAGCCCTCCCAGAACTGGAGGGTGACCGCGGGCGCCGTCGTCGGGTATGGGTTCGCCGAGGTCACCTGGCCGGTGTCGGTCGACGTGCTGGTCGCGCAGGCGGCGCCGGCCAGGGCGGCGGCGAGGGCCGCGGATATGCCGAGCGCGCGGCGGGTTCGCCTCGCAGCGGTCTGAATCATGCGGGGATGCTCCTTCGGGTGCTGCCGGGATCGTCGAGATGAGCCTCTGCAGCGGCGTGCGCCGGCGCCGCGGCGGTGTGGTCGGACGGCGCACGGAGCGCCTCGCGCGGACCGGGTGTCCGCGGTGTGCGGCGCCGTGCTCGGATGTGCGCTGTTCTGGAGCTGCGCTCTGAATATGTGGTTGCTGATATATTGGTTCTTGCTCACACGGCCGGGGGGACGGTCCCGGAGAAGACCGCCTCCCTGGTGGCCGCGAGGGCCGCGTGGATCGCCCCGGCGAGCACCGGGTTGTCCGCGACCGCGGACACGACCAAGCGGGGTCTGGGGATGGCCATGCCGTGCAGCGCCTCGGCGATCCGGCGGCGCAGCGGCTCGCCGCCGGCCCGCAGCACCGCCCCGGTCAGCACGATCATCTCCGGGTCGAGCACCGCGACGATCGGGGCGAGCCCCGCGGCGAGCCGGTCGGCCAGTTCGGCCAGCATCCGCCGGGCCCCCTCCTGCCGGGCGGCGCCGGACTCGCCCCGGCCGGGCTCCTCGTCGGCGAAGCGCACGGCCCGGGCCACCACGGTGTGCGCCTCCGAGCCGGGCACGCCGTGCTGCCGGCCGAGCTTGATCACGGCCGGGGCGCCGGCGAGGCTCTGGAACCCGCCGGTCGTGCCGCGGCCGATGGTGCGCACCAGCGGCGCGCCGGGCATCGGCATGTAGCCGACCTCGCCGGCGCCGCCGGTGGCGCCGCGGTGCAGCCTGCCGTCGATGATCACCGCGGCGCCGATGCCGTCGGCGATCCAGAGCACGACGAAGTCGCGCACGTTCTGCGGCGGGTCGGTGTGCTCGGCCCCGGCGGCGTCGGCCTGCGCCGTCCCGTGTGCCGGCTCGGCGGCCAGCCGGACCGGCCGCCTGCGCTTCTGCCCGGCGGCCGCGGCGCGCGCCTCGAGCACGCCGGCCTCGCCGCCGAACGGGTCGTGCAGCGGCGCGCCGTCCGGGCCGGGCTCGCCGCCCGTCTCTCCGGGCACTGCGACGCCGACCGCCTGCTCGGCCACGGCCGCCAGGTTCACGTCGTTCTCCACGTCCACCCGCGGGTTCGGCAGGCCGGGCCCGGTCAGCTCGGTGCGCAGCCGGCGCAGCAGGTCGGGCTCGTGCCAGCCGGGCAGGTGCCGGGCGAAGCCGAGTCGGCCGGTGGTCGGGTCGAGCGCGCCGCCGATGCCGATCACCACGTGGTGCAGCGCGGACAAGGGGATCCCGGCCGCGTCGGCGCCCAGCGCCAGCGCGTCGCGCACCCGGTCGATCGCGCTGGCCGCGGCCCGGCCCGGGGTGGGCAGGGTGGCCGCGCCGACCTCGCGCCCGGTCAGATCGCAGACGCGCACCTCGATCCGGGAGCTGGCCACGTCCAGTCCGGCCACGTGCGCGGCGGCCCCGCGCAGCCGGTAGAGCCTGGCCACTCGGCCCGGGGTGCCCGGCGCCGCGGCGGCGCCCGGTCCGCCGGACTGATCCGGCTCGCCGGCCGCAGGGGGCTGCGTCCCGTCCGCGGAGCGGGTACCGTGGGAGGCACCGCGACCGGTCTGGACCGGATCCTGTGGCCGGCCCGCCGGATCAGGCTCGGGCACCGGCTCGACCAGGCCCGCCGCCTCGAGCCGGTCCATCAGTTGCGAGGCGGTCGGTTTCGACAGCCCGGCCAGCGCGCCGATCTGGGTCCGCGAGAGCGGGCCGCGCTCGGCGAGCAGGCGCAGCGCGGTGCGGTCGTTGATGGCCCGCAGCAGGCTCGGCGTGCCGGGCCGGCCGACCGTCTCCGCATCCACTCGATCTCCCCTTCGGCACCGTCTGATTCGAGGTTCGTAAGGAAAGTTTCCTTACGATTCGCTGCCGTTGAAGGTAGGGTCCGGCCGTGGCCAAGTCAAGGGTTCACCGTGAATTCACCCGGCCGGACGTCCGGCCCGGTGCCGATTGTCCCGATCTGCCGCCCGGACGATCAAGGAACACGCCGCCCGTTCCCCGGCTGCTCTAAACCTGTTGCCCGCCGCCCGGACATCGCAGACGATTGCGGACATGCCTGCCAACCAGCGACGAGCCGACATGTTCACCGCGGACGGCGATCCGTCCGCCGACGACCCGCGGGAGGACCGGCCGCGGCTGGGGGACGAGCGCGCCGCGCTGGCCGACTCACTGCGCCGCCAGCGCCTCACCCTGCAGATGAAGTGCGCCGATCTCGACGCGGAGGCGATGGCGCGGCGCTCCGTGGAGCCCTCGACGATGTCGCTTCTGGGCCTGGTGCGGCACCTGGCCGAGTCGGAGCGCTCGACGTTCCGGGTGCTGATGGCGGGTCAGGACGCGTCGAGGCTCTTCACCTCCGAAGCCGACCGCGACGGCGACTTCAACGGCGCGGTCGCCGATCCGCAGGTGGTTGCGCAGGCGTGGGAGACGTGGCGCGCGGAGGTCGACTTCGCCACGCGGTTCGTGGCCGAGGCGCCGAGCCTCGAGATCACCGGCGACGACCCGCAGAACCACCACGGCAGCGGCGGAGGGTCGATGTCGCTGCGTGAGGCGATGGTCGGGTTGATCGAGGAGTACGCCCGGCACATGGGTCACGCCGACCTGCTGCGCGAGCGGATCGACGGGCGCCTGGGTCAGTAGGGCCGGCCTATTCGCCGGCCAGCCGCGCGCAGGCAGCCAGCGGGATCTGCAGCCAGCTCGGCCGGTTCGCCGCCTCGTAGCCGACCTCGTACACGGCCTTGTCGATCTCGAACGCGCGCAGGGCGGCCCCCTCCGCCCGCGGGTCGTAGCCGGTCACCTCCGCGTAGCCGCGGCAGAAGGCGTCGCGGTTGCGGGCCGCCCACTCGGCCGCGCGCGCCGTCGCCAGCTCGCGCTCGCCGAGCTCCCGCTCGGAGGCCGTCTCGGCCAGCGGCGTGAGGTCGGCCAGCAGGTGGTGCGCCGCGTAGTCGAACGAGCGCAGCATCCCGGCGATGTCCTTGAGCGGGCTGGCCAGCGCCCGGCGCTGCTCCAGCGAGCGGGCCGGCTCGCCCTCGAAGTCCAGCAGCACCCAGCCGCCGGTGGTGCGCATCGCCTGGCCCAGGTGGAAGTCCCCGTGCACCCGCTGCACCGGCAGCGGGCCGCGCAGCTCGGCCAGCCGGTCTATCGCGGTGGCCAGGCCCGGCGCGTACGGGCGCAGCTCGGGCACCCGGCGGACCGCCGCAGTGAGCTGAGTGCGCATCTCCGAGGCCAGGGTGGCGGTCTGATCCGTCGTCAGCCAGCCCGAAGGCAGCGCGGCCGCCAGGGCCCGGTGCACGCGCGCGGTCGCCCGGCCGAGCCGGCGGGCCTCCGGGGCGAAGTCGGCGCCGGCCCGGGACGCGGAGATCTCGGGCTCCGCGGCGAACAGGTCGCGCACGCTGGTCAGCGCGAGCACCCAGCCGTCGGTCGCGCTGCGCAGGTAGGGCTGGAGCGTCAGCAGCGTGATCGGCTCCTGGTCCGCGCCCTGGCCCTGGTCCGCGGGCAGGTACTCGGCCCAGGCCAGCGGCGGCGCGACGTGCGGCGTCCCCCAGCCGGCCGGGCCGTCGCCCGGACCCATGCCGGTCAGCGCCAGGCCGAGCTCGAGCTCCGGGCTCAGCCCCGGCGCCGGGCGGCGGAACACCTTGGCGATGTACCGGTCGCCGAAGACCAGCGAGGTGTTCGACTGCTCGCCGGTCAGCACCAGCGAGCGCAGCTCCCGGCCGTCCGGCCGGGTCGGCAGCGGCACGTGCCGGCTGAACCGCAGCTGCGGCGGCGCCGGGTCCTCGTTCTCGTTCCCGGCGCCGGCCAGCCGGTCCAGCAGCCAGCCGGTCAGGTCCGGGTCGTGCAGCGCGTCGTAGCACCGGTCGCCGATCTCGGCGTACCGCAGCCGGTCCGGCAGATGCGAGCGCAGGCCGACGAACAGCTGGTAGGTCTGCGGCTGGTCGTCCGTCCCGTCCGAATGGTCGTCGATCCGCCCGCCGACCTCGTGGCCGGCGCCCTCGGCGCTGCCGGCGACGTCCCCGCCCGCCTCGTCGTCCCGTCCGCGGTCGTGCCGGCTCTCCATGACCACCTCGGCCAGCACGTGCCACAGCCGGGGGCCGCCGGGGTCGGCCCCGGGCCCGAACCCGGCCAGCTGCAGGCACGAGGTCACCGCGACCGATTTGACCGCCCGCCCCTTGCCGCCGAACCACCGCTGCCGGGGCAGCCAGTCGGCCAGCAGCTCGGCGAGCCGGCCGCCGAACGAGGCGTCGCCGACCGTGTGGCCGGGTTGGCTGGACGCTGCTTGGGTCGCCGCCGTCATCGCCGGTGGTCCTCTCACCATCTCGGTTTACCAAAAGCTGTCACGGGGCCGCACAGCCTGTTACGGAGCTGCGCGGCCTGTCCCGCAGGCACGCTGTGTACTTCTTAGCAAGACTGTTCGCAGCCGCGCCATGGGGCATCCGGACGCGCGCGGCACGCGCCGCCCGTCCGTCCCGCACTGTGTACCCGGATCGCCGCGAAACGTGCGTGCGGCGGCCTGCAGGTCCACCGTTCCTCGAGTCTCCTTCCCGTGGCGCCGGGCCGGAACCGGCCCGCCGTCGCGCCGCCCGGATTTCCCCGCCCGGCCCAACGGACCGGATGCCGCAACCCCTGTCTTCTTCCACCGCGGTGTTAGTTCAACCGCTGCGCCCGTTCGACCCCGGCGCCCGTTCGAACCCGTGTTCCGTTACCGCTGCTAGCCCCGTTGAATCCTGAACCAGTAGAACCCGTGCCCGCCGATGGTCAGCAGGTACGGAAGCTCGCCTATCTTCGGGAAGTGCACGCCGCCGATCAGCTCGACCGGCTCGGAGGCCTCGAACTCGCGCAGGTCCAGCTCGGTCGGCTGGGGGAACCGGGACAGGTTCATCACGCACAGCACCACGTCGTCCTCGGTCCGCCCGGCCCCGTCGGCCGGCAGCTCCCGCACGAAGGCCAGCACGCTCGGGTTGGTCGAGCCGAGCTCGCGGTAGCTGCCCATCCCGAACGCCGGGTTCTGCTTGCGGATCTCGATCATCCGCTTGGTCCAGTGCAGCAGCGAGGAGGTGCTGGTCATCTGCGCCTCGACGTTGGTGGCCTGGTAGCCGAACACCGGGTCCATGATGACCGGCAGGTAGAGCCGGCCCGGGTCGGTGGCCGAGAACCCGGCGTTGCGGTCCGGGGTCCACTGCATCGGGGTGCGCACCCCGTCCCGGTCGCCGAGCCAGATGTTGTCGCCCATCCCGATCTCGTCGCCGTAGTACAGCACCGGCGAGCCGGGCAGGGAGAGCAGCAGCGCGGTGAACAGCTCGATCTGGCGCCGGTCGTTCTCCAGTAGCGGGGCCAGCCGGCGGCGGATGCCGACGTTGGCCTTCATCCGCGGGTCCTTGGCATACTCGCTGTACATGTAGTCGCGCTCTTCGTCCGTGACCATCTCGAGCGTGAGCTCGTCGTGGTTGCGCAGGAAGATGCCCCACTGGGCCTTCGCTGGGATCACCGGGGTCTGCGCCATGATCTCCGAGATCGGGTAGCGCGACTCGCGCCGCACCGCCATGAAGATGCGCGGCATGACCGGGAAGTGGAACGCCATGTGGCACTCGTCCCCCCCGATCGACGCGTCGCCGAAGTACTCCACCACGTCGCCGGGCCACTGGTTGGCCTCGGCCAGCAGCACCGTGTCCGGGTACTCGGTGTCCACCATCCGGCGGACCTTCTTCAGGAACGTGTGCGTGTTCGGCAGGTTCTCGCAGTTCGTGCCCTCCTGCTGGTACAGGTACGGCACGGCGTCCAGCCGGAACCCGTCGATGCCCAGGTCCAGCCAGAACCGCAGCGCGGCGAGCACCTCGGCGTGCACCCGCGGGTTCTCGTAGTTCAGGTCCGGCTGGTGCGAGAAGAACCGGTGCCAGTAGTACTGCTTGCGCACCGGGTCGAAGGTCCAGTTCGAGGTCTCGGTGTCGACGAAGATGATCCGCGCGTCCGAGTACTGCTTGTCGTCGTCGGCCCAGGTGTAGTAGTCGCCGTAGGGGCCGTGCGGGTCGGCGCGCGAGGCCTGGAACCAGGGGTGCTGGTCGCTGGTGTGGTTGACCACGAAGTCGATGATCACCCGGATGCCGCGGGCGTGCGCCTGCTCGACGAACTCGACGAAGTCGCCGAGGTCGCCGAACTCCGGCAGCACGTCGGTGTAGTCCGCCACGTCGTAGCCGCCGTCGCGCAGCGGGGACTTGAAGAACGGCGGCAGCCAGATGCAGTCGATGCCGAGCCACTGCAGGTAGTCCAGCTTCGCGGTCAGACCCCTGAGGTCGCCGGTGCCGTCGTTGTTGGCGTCGTGGAAAGAGCGCACGAGGACTTCGTAGAACAACGCGCGCTTATACCACTCGGGGTCGCGCGCGTTCTTGGGCATGTCCAGCGGGGAGTCCGATACTGGCTCGTTGATGATCACATCTGCTCCTGGTGTACGGGGAGCTGTGCTCCGGGAGCACCTGGTGGTGCGGGGCGAGGGTGGGATGGTGCAGCAGGAGAAGTGCGCGGTGCCGGTACTGCTTCGAGACAGTGCCCTTGTGGGGCGGTGCTCATTCGAGACGGTGCTCGTTCGAGACGGTGCTCGGGTTCTCGGTGGTGCCAGAGTTGCAGATGGTACTGGTTACCGCGGTGTTTCCGGCACCCTTGTCCGCACCGGCCCCGCACCGCGCCCCACACCCGCCGTCACCGGTGCAGGACGAGCAGGTGAGCGGGCTGCTCGTGCGGGTCGAGCCGGATGTAGTTGTCCCGGCCCCACTCGTACACCGCGCCGGTCAGCTCGTCCCGCAGCAGGAACCGGTCGTCCCAGCCGAGGCCGAGCGCGGTCGGGTCGAGGTGCACCGTGGTCTCGGCGGCGTGGTGCGGATCCAGGTTCGCCACCACCAGGACCAGGTCGTCCCCCGTCCGCTTGGAGTAGCACAGCACAGCCTCGTGGTCTGCGTGGTGAAATTGGAGATTACGCAATCCGCGCAGCGCCGGGTGCCGCCGCCGCAGCGCGTTCAGCGTGGCCAGGAACGGCGCCAGCGAGCGGCCCTCGAGCTCGGCGGCGGCCCAGTCGCGCGGGCGCAGCTGGTACTTCTCCGAGTCGAGGTACTCCTCGCTGCCCGGCCGTACCGGGGTGTTCTCGCAGAGCTCATATCCTGCGTATACCCCCCAGGTGGGGCTGAGCGTCGAAGCGAGCACGGCGCGTACGAGGAAAGCAGGGCGCCCGCCGTGTTGTAAATATTCGTGCAGGATGTCCGGGGTGTTGACGAAGAGGTTGGGGCGCAGATAAGGGCTGCTCTGCCCGGACAGCTCGCGGAAGTACTCCTCCAGCTCCGGCCGGGTGTTGCGCCAGGTGAAGTAGGTGTACGACTGGTGGAACCCGACCTGCGCCAGGGTGCGCATCATGGCCGGGCGGGTGAAGGCCTCGGCCAGGAACAGCACGTCCGGGTCGGTCTCGTGGATCCGGCCGAGCAGCCGCTCCCAGAACACCACCGGCTTGGTGTGCGGGTTGTCCACCCGGAAGATGCGCACCCCGTGGTCCATCCACAGCCGCAGGACCCGCTCGCACTCGTCCACGATCTCGGCCATCGCCCCCGGCGCGTCGAAGGCGACCGGGTAGATGTCCTGGTACTTCTTCGGCGGGTTCTCCGCGTACGCGATGGTCCCGTCGGCCCGCTGCGCGAACCAGTCCGGGTGCTTCTGCACCCAGGGGTGGTCCGGCGAGCACTGCAGGGCGAAGTCGAGGGCGACCTCCATGCCCAGCGAGTCGGCCTTCGCGACGAAGTGGTCGAAGTCGTCGAAGTCGCCGAGGTCCGGGTGGATCGAGTCGTGCCCGCCGTCCGGCGAGCCGATCGCCCAGGGCGAGCCGACGTCGTGCGGGCCGGCCGCCGCGGTGTTGTTCGGCCCCTTGCGGAAGGCCGTGCCGATCGGGTGCACCGGCGGGAGGTACACCACGTCGAAACCCATAGCGGCTACACCTTTCAGACGGTCGGCCGCCGTGCGCAGCGTGCCGGACCTAGGCGGCGTCTTCCCGGTAGGGTCGACCACCGCGCCCTCCGAGCGCGGGAACAACTCGTACCAGGCCCCGAACAACGCCCGTCCCCGGTCCACCCGCAGCGGGCACCGCTCCGACTCGGTCACCAGCTCGCGCACCGGCCGCGCGGCCAGCGCCCGGTGCACCCGTTCGGCCTCGGCGGCTTCCAGCCTGGCATGCGGCGCCACGTCCTCGTCCCGCAGCAGCACGGCGAGGTCGCCGAGCAGCCGCGGATCGTCGCCGAGCGCCATCACCGCACCGGCCCGGGCCGCCCGCGCGAACAGCCGGGCGCCCTCCTCGAGCGTCAGCTCCTCGTCGATGCCGGCCGGGATCTTCACCCGGGCGGTGTGGTACCAGGTCGCCACCGGGTCCGACCACGCCTCGACGTGGAAGGTCCACTCGCCGGCCCGGTCGGCGCGCACCATCGCGCCGTACCGGTCGGTGCCGACGGCGAGCTCGCGCATGAGCGCCCACTTGCCGCGCACCCGGTCGGGCCCGAGCAGGACCACGTTAGCGGCGACCGCATCGTGTCCCTCTCGAAAAACGGTCGCAGTCACCTCGAAGAACTCGCCCGGCGCCGCTTTAACCGGGTGTGCCCCGTCGAGCACCCGCGGCTGGACATCGACGATGGGGATCCGGCCGATACTCATGTTGGATGTCCTATCCGATTTCTGTCTTGTGCACCCGGGAGCGGAGGCGCATTCGGTGTGTCGTTCGGCGCGCCCGGATACAACCTTCACTCGTGTACAGTCGCGATCTTCCCACTGGAGCAAGTAACGTCCCGTGCATGAGGGCTATCCGACGCTTCACTGTACGTACCGTGCTACCCGAACCGCTGGCGCCGCTGGCCGGTCTGGCCGCGAACCTGCGCTGGTCCTGGCATGAGCCGACCCGGGCCCTGTTCGCCGCGGTCGACCCCGCGCAGTGGGAGGCGGTGGGTGGTGACCCGGTGCGCCTCCTCGGCGCCGTGAGCACCGAGCGCCTCGCCGCTCTTGCCGCCGACGAACGCTTCACCTCAAGGATCGCCGAAGCGGCCGCCGAACTGAACGCCTATCTGACCGATCCGCGGTGGTACCAGTCGCTCGAGGACGCTCCGGCGGCGATCGCGTATTTCTCCCCCGAATACGGCATCACGGCCGTCCTGCCCCAGTACTCCGGCGGCCTCGGGATCCTGGCCGGCGACCATCTCAAGGCGGCCTCGGACCTCGGCGTGCCGCTGATCGGCGTGGGTCTGCTCTACAAGCACGGCTACTTCCGCCAGTCGCTGTCGAGGGACGCGTGGCAGCTGGAGACCTATCCGCTGATCGACCCCGACAACCTCCCGCTGACCAAGCTGCGTGAAGCGGACGGCAGCGCGCTGCGCATCTCGATCGGGCTGCCGCACCTGCGCGAGCTGGTCGCGCAGGTCTGGCTGGCACAGGTCGGCCGGGTGCCGCTGCTGCTGCTCGACACCGACATCGAGGAGAACGCGGACGGCGGCCGGCAGGTGACCGACCGGCTCTACGGCGGCTCCAGCGAGCACCGGCTGCACCAGGAGATGCTGCTCGGCATCGGCGGTATCAGGGCCGTGCGGGCCTACTGCCGGATCGGCGGCGCGCCGGAGCCAGAGGTTTACCACACCAACGAGGGGCACGCCGGCTTCCTCGGCGTCGAGCGCATCCGGGAGCTCGGCGAGGAGCGCGGCATGGACTTCGACGCCGCGCTGGCCGCGGTGCGCGCCGGGACGCTGTTCACCACGCACACCCCGGTCCCGGCCGGGATCGACCGGTTCCCGCGGGAGATGATCGGGGCGCACTTCGGCGGCGACAACTCGGACCCCGGCGTCCCGGTTGAGAAGGTGCTCGCGCTCGGCGCCGAGGATTTCCCGGGCGGCGACCCGGACACCTTCAACATGGCCGTGATGGGCCTGCGGCTGGCGCAGCGGGCCAACGGCGTCTCGGTGCTGCACGGCGAGGTCTCCCGGGAGATGTTCGGCGGGCTGTGGCCGGGCTTCGACGGGGCCGAGGTGCCGATCGGCTCGGTGACCAACGGCGTGCACGCGATGACCTGGGTGCACCCGGCCGTGTTCGAGATCGCCGAGCGGGACCTCGGGCCGGACGCGCTGGCCGCCTCGGGCGACCCGTTCGCCGCGGTGGAGAACCTCTCCGACAAGACGCTCTGGGAGATCCGCAGCGCGCTGCGCGCCGAGCTGGTGCGCGAGGCGCGCGGCCGGGTCAAGCAGTCCTGGCTGGACCGCGGCGCCTCGGACGCCGAGCTCGGCTGGACCGAGGACGTGCTCGACGCCAACATCCTGACGATCGGCTTCGCCCGCCGGGTGCCGTCCTACAAGCGGCTGACCCTGATGCTGCGGGACCGCGACCGGCTCACCGCGCTGCTGCTGCACCCGGAGCGCCCGGTGCAGCTGGTCATCGCCGGCAAGGCGCACCCGGCCGACGAGGGCGGCAAGCGGCTGATCCAGGAGCTGGTCCGGTTCGCCGACCAGCACAACGTGCGGCACCGCATCGTGTTCCTGCCGAACTACGACATGGCGATGGCACAGTCCCTGCTGCCCGGCTGCGACGTGTGGCTGAACAACCCGCTGCGCCCGCTCGAGGCCTGCGGCACCTCAGGCATGAAGTCCGCGCTCAACGGCGGGCTCAACCTCTCCATCCGGGACGGGTGGTGGGACGAGTGGTTCGACGGCGAGAACGGCTGGGCGATCCCCACCGCGAACGGCATCGACGACCCGGACCGGCGCGACGAGCTCGAGGCGGCCGCGCTCTACGAGCTGATCGAGAACTCGGTGGCCCGCCGGTTCTACGACCGGGACGGCGCGGGGCTGCCGACCCGGTGGATCGAGATGGTGCGGCACACCCTGTCCACGCTCGGCCCGAAGGTGCTGGCGAACCGGATGGTGCGCGACTACGTCCAGCAGCTCTACACCCCGGCGGCCCGCTCCGCCCGGACGGTGGCCAAGGACGGCTACCAGGCCGCCGTCGAGCTGGCCGCGTGGACCGCGCGGCTGCGCGAGGGCTGGCCGGCGCTGGCCATCGAGCACGTCGACGCGACCATCGGCGCGCAGGGCGAGATCGGCACCGACGCGACGTCGTCCGCGCAGCTCGGCGGCGTACTGCAGGTCCGCGCGCTGGTCCAGCTCGGCGAACTCACGCCGGACGACGTCGAGGTGCAGGCGGTCTACGGCCGGGTCGACGAGAACGACCAGCTGCGCGACCAGAGCACCGCGGCGCTCACCCGCCGGGGCGTGGACGACCTCGGCCGCAACACCTACGAGGGCGCCATCGAGCTCGACCGCTCCGGCTCGTTCGGCTACACGGTGCGCGTAGTGCCGAGCCACCCGCTGCTGGCCACGTCGGCCGAGCTGGGCCTGGCCGTGCTGCCCGAGCCCTCGGTGATCGCCGCCTCGCCGCAGGAGGCGCCGGACCGGTAGCGGCCCGGGATCCGGCCGGCACACGTCCTCATGGAGTTCAGCCCCCGACGCCAGCGTCGCCGCCGGGGGCTGATGCGCGTTCGGGTCCGCTGGCTCAGGTCGCGGAGTAGCTCTCCGGGTCCGCGCGCAGCAGCAACAGGCAGCGCGGGGCCAGCTCCAGCGGCTCGCCGCCGGCGTAGGTGACGTGGTCGTTCGCCCCGGGGTCCGCGTCGAGGGCGGTGTCGACCACGACGTGGTACCAGCGTGCCCAAGGGTCGCCCGGCAGGGTGAACTCCAGCGGCTCCGAGCCGCCGTGCAGCAGCAACAGGAAGCTGTCGTCGGTGATCCGCTCGCCGTGCGGGCCGCGGCCCCGGATGTCCTGCCCGGAGAGGTACACCCCGAGCGCGTCCGCCTGGGAGAACCAGTCCGCGTCGTTCATCTCCGCGCCGTCCGGCCGGAACCAGGCGATGTCCTGCAGCCCGCCGGGGTAGGCCGGCTGGCCGGAGAAGAACACGCGCTGGCGCAGCACCGGGTGCCGCTTGCGCAGGTGCACCAGCCGCCGGGCCAGGTCCAGCAGGCTGCGCCACTCGTCCTGCTGCGGCAGCGACCAGTCCACCCAGCTGGCCTCGCCGTCGACGCAGTAGGCGTTGTTGTCGCCGTGCTGGGTGCGGCCGAACTCGTCCCCGGCGGTGATCATCGGCACCCCGGTGGCCAGCACCAGGATGGCCAGCAGGTTGCGGATCTGCTGCCGCCGCAGCGCGTTGATGTCCGGGTCGTCGGTCTCGCCCTCGACCCCGTAGTTGCCGGACCGGTTGTTGTCGGTGCCGTCCCGGTTCTCCTCGCCGTGCGCCTCGTTGTGCTTGCGCTCGTAGGTGACCAGGTCGCGCATGGTGAAGCCGTCGTGCGCGGTGACGAAGTTGATGGAGGCGTAGGGCCGCCGGCCGTCGTCCTGGTACAGGTCCGAGGAGCCGGAGAGTCGATAAGCCAGGTCGTTGACGCCGGTGCGGGCGCCGCGCCAGAAGTCCCGCACGGTGTCCCGGAACTTGTCGTTCCACTCGGTCCACAGCGGCGGGAACTCGCCGACCTGGTAGCCGCCCTGCCCGATGTCCCACGGCTCGGCGATCAGCTTGACCTGCTGCAGCACCGGGTCCTGCGCGATGACGGTCAGGAACGAGGAGAGCTTGTCCACGTCGTGCAGCGAGCGGGCCAGCGCCGAGGCCAGGTCGAACCGGAAGCCGTCCACGCCCATCTCGGTCACCCAGTACCGCAGCGAGTCGGTGATCAGCTGCAGCACGTGCGGCTGCTGCACGTTCAGCGTGTTGCCACAGCCGGTGTAGTCGGCGTAGCCGCGCGGGTTGGCCGCGTCCAGCCGGTAGTAGGACTCGTTGTCGATGCCGCGGAAGGACAGCGTCGGGCCCGTCCCGCCGCCCTCGGCGGTGTGGTTGTAGACCACGTCGAGGATGACCTCGATGCCGGCGGCGTGCAGCGCGGCCACCATCTGCCGGAACTCGCGCACCTGCCCGCCGGTCTCGCCCCGGCGCACGGCGGCCGAATAGGCGGCGTGCGGCGCGAAGTAGCCGATCGAGTTGTAGCCCCAGTAGTTGGTCAGCCCGCGCTCCAGCAGGTGCGGCTCGGAGACGAAGTGGTGGATCGGCAGCAGCTCCACCGCGCTCACCCCGAGCTTCACCAGGTGGTCGACCACCGCGGGGTGGCCCAGCGCCGCGTAGGTGCCGCGCAGCTCCTCCGGAATACCCGGGTGCCGCTGGGTGAAGCCTTTGACGTGCAGCTCGTAGATGACCGTCTCGGCCCACGGCACGTCCGGCCGCAGCCCGGTGTCCACGGCCTCCTGCGGCACCACGATGCCGCGCGGGACGTAGGGCGCCGAGTCGCGGGTGTCCCGCTTGAGCTCGGCGTCCGGGCCGGGCCCGCGCACGTGCGCGAACACCGCGTCGTCGAAGACGAACTCGCCGTCTATCGCGCGGGCGTACGGGTCGAGCAGCAGCTTGTCCGGGTTCCAGCGGCGGCCGCCGGCCGGGTCCCACGGCCCGTGCACCCGGAACCCGTAGCGCTGCCCCGGGTGCACTCCCGGCAGGTAGCCGTGCCAGACGTGGAAGGTGGACTCGGCGAGCGGGACCCGGGTCTCGGTCCCGTCCCCGGCGAAGAGGCAGACCTCGACGGCGTCCGCTCCGGAGGCCCACAGCGCGAAGTTCACCCCGGCCCCGTCGTGGGTGGCGCCCAGCGGGTGCCAGGTGCCGGGCCAAGGCCGGTCAGACGCTGCTCGGTCAGATGCAGCCCGGTCAGACGCTGCCCGGTCGGACACCGGCCGTTCGGACGGTGCCGGTCTCGGTGCGCCGTTCTGATCGCTCATGCGGTCCATTGTGCCGGGGGCCGGTTACGGCTCGATGGATCGCGCCCGTGTTTCCGTCGGTCGAGCGGTAGGCGGGGCATCTCGTAGCCCGGTAGACGGGCCGATGACATACTGGCCGGAAGCCGGACGACGGAGCCGGGCGACGGTCCGCGGGACCCGCAACCGAGGCTGGGGATGCCGATGACGCAGCAGTGGGATCCCGGCTCCGCGGGCGCCGCGTCGCTGGCCTCGCTCCCCGAGGCGGCCCGGGCGCGGATGGCCGAGATCAGCCGGAGCCACACCTGGGGCTCGGCGCTGAGCACCCAGGAGTTCGCCGCGATCAAGGGCGCCGGGTTCGACCCGGTGGGCCAGGTCCTCGGCTCCGCGGTCTACCACATCGGATACACCGGCGGCTGGAGCTGCGCCGGCGGATGGTCGTACTACGGCGGCACCGGCGGCCGGCTCTACAATCCCGCGGCGAGCACCACCCAGGTCTCGTCCAGCGCCTGGGCCCCGTTCTCCGCGCTGGTCAAGACGATGTACGGGGCGCGCCGGCTGGCCCTGGGCCGGGCGATGGCGGAATGCGGCGCGCTCGGCGGGGACGGGATCGTCGGCGTCAAGCTGCGCATCGGCCGGTTCCCGCAGGGCGGCCTGGAGTTCACCGCGCTCGGCACCGCGGTGCGCGCGCCGGGCAAGAAGCGCCCGCGGCAGCCGTTCACCTCGCACGTGACCGGCCAGGAGTTCGCCAAGCTGATCCACTCCGGATGGGTGCCCAGCGGCCTGGCCATCGGCATCTCCATCTCGTCCCGGCACGACGACTACCGGACCCGGATGTCGACCCGGTGGGCCGCCGGCAACCAGGAGATCACCGGCTACACCGAGCTGATCAACCACACCCGGCACGACGCGCGCAACCAGCTGATGCGGGACGCGCAGAGCCACGGCGGCGACGGCGTCGTGGTCGACGAGATGGACATGCGCATCGGCGAGCGCGAGTGCCCGTCGTACGAAGGGCAGAAGGACCACATCGCCGAGGTGGTCTTCCTCGGCACCTCGATCGTCCGCTTCGACCGCTCCGCTCGGGCCGGCGCGCCGAAGCCCCTGACCATCATGAAGCTGAACCGGGAGAGCTGACGATGACACAGCAGGCGCAGGCGTCCGACGGCGGATCGACCGCGCAGAACCTGGCGCACGAGGGCGTCCCGCAGGACGCGATGGCCCGGCTCGCCCAGCTCCAGCCCGGCCACAAGGGCTCGATCTTCACCTCGGACCTGACCGTCAACGAGTTCCTGCTGGTGAAGGAGGTCGGGTTCCGGCCGCTCGGCCTGGTGCTCGGCTCGTCCATCTACCACGTCGGCATCCAGCTCGGCCGCTGGTCGAAGAACCAGGAGATGACGACGCTCTCGCAGGCCATGTACCACGCCCGCGAGCTGGCGATGAGCCGGATGGAGGCGGAGGCGGACGCGCTCGGCGCGGACGGCATCGTGGGCGTGCGGCTGGAGGTCGAGTTCAAGGAGTTCGGCGCGGACGTGGCCGAGTTCATCGCGGTCGGCACCGCGGTCAAGGCGGACGGCGCCGACCCGGGCCCCGGCGGCAAGTGGCGCAACAACAAGAACAAGCCGTTCACCTCGGACCTGTCCGGCCAGGACTTCTGGACCCTGATCCGGGCCGGCTACGCGCCGCTGGACATGGTGATGGGCTCCTGCGTCTACCACATCGCGCACCAGCGGTTCAGCCAGGTGCTCGGCAACACCGGCCGCAACGTGGAGATCCCGCAGTTCACCCAGGCCCTCTACGACGCCCGCGAGCTGGCGATGAGCCGGATGCAGGCCGAGGCGGAGGCGCGCGAGGCCGAGGGCATCGTCGCGGTGCAGCTGCGTCAGCACTCGCACACCTGGGGCTCGCACACCACCGAGTTCTTCGCCATCGGCACCGCGGTGCGCCCGATGCGGGCCGATCATGTGATCGACCGGCCTACCATGGTGCTGAGCCTGGACGCGTGAGCAGCGCCGGGCGGACCGTACGCGACCAGAAGGCTGGCCAACTGAACTATGTCCGAGGACATGGACGTCGAACTGCTCGCCGCCGCCCTGCGCCGGGACAGCGCCGACCTCGACCTGTACGCCAAGGTGCTGTCGGTGAACCTGTCCGACTCGCTGCCGGCCGGCGCCGTGCGGGTCGAGCGCGGCCGGCGCAGCTTCGCCGACCGCCGGGCCGGCCGCGAGGCGGCGGTCACCGCGGTCGAGGTGCTGCTGGGCGACATGAACCTGACCCTGCGCTCGGAGAACGGCCGGTTCACCGGCGAGGTCTGCAAGGCGGTGCGCGGCGTGGTGCTCTCCCGCCAGCCGGTCGGCCTCGACGAGTGGATCGCCGCGCTGGCCCGGGCGCTGGCCGAGTCGGCCGCCTCGAGCCAGCGGGCCCGCGAGGCGCTGGAGAAGTTCCTGAACTGACCCGGCCGCCTGCCGGCGGGGTCGGCGGTCTGACGCGCCGTCGGCCATTGGCGGCTGTACTGCGGCCGGTCGTTACTTCTGCTGGCCGATCTTGGCCTCGAGTCCCTGGAGCTTCTCCAGGATCTGCTTGGCCAGCGCCGCGTTCTCGTTCGCGGTCGCGAGCTCCCTGCTGAGCTCGGCGATGTGCATGTTGCCCTGTTCGACCTGCTTGACCAGCTCCTTGTTCAGCTCCGCGAGCGCTTCCAGCTGCTTCAGGAGCACTGCCGTCTGCTCGCTCTGGGCTTCCCGCAGCCCCTTCGCCTCCTCCTGCAGGCTGGTCTCGAGGTTCCTCGTCGTCGTGTCGATGCCCTGGGCCAGGTTGTCCAACTGGCCGAGCGCGACGGTGTTGGCCTGGACGCCGTTCGTGGTCGTGGCCAGATCCTGGGTCAGCTGAGTCACGTCGTGCTGCATCGCCTGGACATCCGTCCGGACCAGCCCCACTGCGTTGCTGACGTTGGTGACGCCGACGTTGGTCACGTTGGTGACCGTGGTCTGCAGCTGCCCGACGTCTGTACCGACCTGCCCGACATCGGTACTCAGCTGCCCGACATCGGTACTCAGCTGTGCGACGTCGGTGCTGAGCTGTCCGACGTCGTGGATGATCTGCCGTGTGTCCGTCAGCGCGCCGTTGAGCCGGTCGACGTGCCGCTGATAGAGATCGCTGAGCACGTTGTAGATGGCCGTGAGCTGCCCGAACGCCAGCGAGGAGGTCGCCGCCTGCCCGGCGTAGGCCCACGCGTAGCCCCAATCCTCGTCCGTGTTCCCGGAGTCGTTGCGGGCCTCGTTCCCGAACACGGACGCGGCGGGGATGTTGGTCAGCCCCACCCCCAGCGTGACAGCCGCGCTGATTACCCCGAGTCGCGCGTTCATGAGCGCGTGCCGCTCCTCCTGGGGCAGGCCCGCGGGTGCCCAGAACACGAATTTCGCCAAGCCGAGCCAGGTCCAGGTCGCCGGCGCCGGCTGTACCACCGGCAGCTGTTGTCCTCCGAAAGCCATCGGGTTCCCTCCTCCTGCCCTGCTTCAGTCGGTCGCGCCGAGGCTGAGCAGCGTGTCGATGCCGGCCAGTGTCGCGTCGATGTCGATGCCTTCACTCATCAGGAGCCGCTTGGCCTTCTCGGCCGCCTCGGCGTCGCCGACCTTCTGCGGCTCGGCCGCCGTCGCCTGTTCCTGCGCCTGCTGGGGCTGTTCCGGCGTCGTGGTGAGAAGTCTGCGGTCCTGGTCGTACCAGTTGCCCTGCGCGTCGTAGTACTGGCCGGTGTTCGTGTCGAAATACAGTTCAGGGGCCTGCTGTGTCGCCGGGTCGGACTGAGCCGTGGGCGGAGCGTCCTGCCACGTGCTCACGTCGGCAAAGGGATCCTCTGAATAGACTTCCGTGCCGCCGCTCTCGCTCGCGTAGTAGGTCGGCCGCCCGCTGGACTCGTCCTCGTACACCGGCTCGCTCAGCGCGGTCACCTTGAGCTGTCGGGCGAGCGTGTCGTCCTCGTAGCCCTCGGAGCGCAGCGACTCACACAGGTCCTCGTATCCTCCGGCTCCGCTGATGGGCACTCCGGCGATATCGCGGATCGCCTGGTCGAGTTCGTAGAAGTCGCCCGTCCCGAGCAGCGCGCCCTTCTCGGACCGCAGCGCTGTGAACAGGTTCTGGTAAACGTCGGGGTTCTGCGTCGCCATAGCCGCTCCCACTGGAATGTCGTACCAGCTAGCAGCCTTGCACCGGTCCCCGGGACCGGCTCGCGTTCTGGTGCGAACGATGACGCAGTACTCAACGCATCATCAATGCGTCGGCTGTGACGACGAGGAGCCCGCGGAACCCGAGAAAGATTTGGTGCCGGGGCCTGCCCGCACCCCGGCATTACTCAGACGCCTGAAGGGCCCGGGAGGTTGTCCGCCCGGGCCTGCAGATATTCAGGTCTCAGAACCGCGCCGGCTCGGTGTACGTGCCGTAGAGCTCCTTGAGCACCCCGCAGATCTCGCCGAGCGTGGCCTCGGCCCGCGCCGCCTGCATCATCGGCGGGATCGTGTTCGCCCCGTCGTGCTCGGCCGCCTCGCGCAGCGCCTTCAGCGCCTGCTCCACCGCCGCCTCGTCGCGCTGCGCCCGGCGCTCCTTGAGCGCCCGGTTCTGCTCGATCTCGACCTCGTGCGAGACGCGCAGGATCTCCAGCGGCGCCTCGATCGTCTCGGTGTGCGCGTTGACGCCGACGATGCGCTTGCGGCCGGACTCGACCGCCTGCTGGTACTGGAACGAGGCCTCGGCGGTCTGCGCGGTGAAGTAGCCCTCGTCGATGCCGCGCAGCAGGCCCGCGGTGATGCTGCCGTCGTGGCCGAGGTCCTTGATCTGCTGGAAGATCTGCTCCGCCTCGGCCTCGATCCGGTCGGTCAGCGCCTCGACGTACCAGGAGCCGCCGAGCGGGTCGGCCACGCTCGCCGCGCCGGTCTCCTCGAGGATCACCTGCTGGGTGCGCACCGCGACCTCCGCCGCCTTGGCCGAGGGCAGCGCCAGCACCTCGTCCAGCGCGTTCGTGTGCAGCGAGTTGGTGCCGCCGAGCGCCGCGGCCAGCGCCTCCACGGCGGTGCGCACGATGTTGTTCTCCGGCTGCTGCGCGGTCAGCGAGACCCCGGCGGTCTGCGTGTGGAACCGCAGCCACTGCGCCTTCGCGGTCTTCGCGCCGTAGACGTCGCGCAGCCAGCGGGCCCAGATCCGGCGCGCGGCGCGAAACTTCGCGATCTCCTCGAAGAAGTCGATGTGCGCGTCGAAGAAGAACGACAGGCCCGGCGCGAACACCTCGATGTCCAGGCCGCGGGACAGCCCGAGCTCGACGTAGCCGAAGCCGTCGGCCAGCGTGTAGGCCAGCTCCTGCGCGGCCGTCGCCCCCGCCTCGCGGATGTGGTAGCCGGAGACCGATAGCGGCTTGTACGCCGGCACGCTCGAGGCGCAGTACTCCATCAGGTCGCCGATCAGGCGCAGGTGCGGCTGCGGCGGGTACAGCCACTCCTTCTGGGCGATGTACTCCTTGAAGATGTCGGTCTGCAGCGTGCCGTTGAGCCGGCCCACGTCAAACCCCTGACGCTCCGCGGCGACCGCGTACATGCAGAAGACCGGCACGGCCGGCCCGCTGATCGTCATCGAGGTGGTGACCTCGCCCAGCGGGATGTCGTGGAAGAGCACGTCCATGTCGGCGGCCGAGTCGATCGCCACGCCGCAGTGCCCCACCTCGCCGAGCGAGCGCGGGTCGTCCGAGTCCCGCCCCATCAGCGTCGGCATGTCGAAGGCGACGGACAGCCCGCCCCCGCCGGCGGCCAGGATCGCCCGGAACCGCTCGTTGGTCTGCTCGGCGCTGCCGAACCCGGCGAACTGCCGGATCGTCCACGGCCGCCCCCGGTACCCGGTCGGGTAGAGCCCGCGGGTGTACGGGAACTCGCCGGGCCAGCCGATCCGCTCGAAGCCCGGCACGGCGCTGCCCGGGGGCGGCCCGTAGACGGGAGCGTTCTCGTTGCCGGAGATCGTGCTGGTGTCCCGCCCGGTCTTCGGCGCCTCTGCGTAAGCGGCCTGCCAGCGCTCCCGGCCCGCCTCGATCGCGTCGCTGTTCATGCCTCCAAAATACTTGGACGTCCTAGTAATTGTCGACCGTGCAGCTCGGAGCAGGCAGATTCAGGGGCGGACGTGGATACGGTAGGGGCGGTAGCCGGTGACCGGCTGTTACCGGCGGGCCCTTGGCCGATCAGTCGTCGGCGCCGTCCACGGCCCGGTCCTCGGGCTCCTGCGCGCCGTCGCTGAAGTCGCCCGCGGCCAGCCGCAGGTCCCGCAGCGTGCCGAACAGCGAGAGGTGCTGCCCCTCGGCCAGCGCGCCGAGGCCGAAGTCCGCCGCCATCAGGTCCGCGGTCGCCTTCTCCACCGCGTCGCGGCCGGCCGCGGTGATCTCGGCCAGCACGCCGCGGCCGTCCAGCGGGTTCGGCTTGCGCTCCACCATCCCCGCGTTCGCCAGCCGGTCCACGATGTTCGTCACCGAGGTCGGGTGGACCTGCAGCCGCTCGCCTATCTTCGACAGCGGCAGCGCGCCGCGGCGGCTGAACGTGAGCAGCACCAGCGCCTCGTACCGCGCGAAGGTCAGGCCGTAGGGCCGCACGATCGCGTCCACCTCGGCCAGCACCAGCTGGTGCGCCCGCATCAGCGAGGTCACCGCCAGCATCGAGGTGGACCGGCCCCAGCGCCGCTCCCACAGGTCGAAGGCGCGCTGGATCGGGTCGAACGGCAGCGTGCCGCCGCGCGCCGCGCCGGAGCCCGCGCCGGACCCGGGCGCCGGCCCGGGTTCGGAGCCCGGCCCGGAGCCCGCCGCGGCGCCGGCCCCGCCGCCCGCCGGCCGGCCGTTCCGCTGTGAACGCTGCCGCTGCGGCATCCGCCCTCAGCCCTCCAGAATCGACCGGTCGCGCACCGCCCCGGTCGCGGCCGAGGTGGCCAGCAGCGCGTAGGCCTTGAGCGCCAGCGAGACCGAGCGCTCCCGCTCGGCCGGCTTGTAGCCGCGCCCGGCCTCCAGCGCGCGCCGCCGCTCGGCCAGCGCCTCGGCCGGCACGTCGAGCACGATCGACCGGTCCCTGATGTCGATCGCGATCCGGTCGCCCTCCTCGACCAGCGCGATCGCTCCGCCGGAGGCTGCCTCCGGCGAGATGTGCCCGATGGACAGGCCGGAGGTGCCGCCGGAGAACCGGCCGTCGGTGATCAGCGCACACTTCGCGCCCAGGCCCTTGCCCTTGAGGAACGCGGTCGGGTACAGCATCTCCTGCATGCCCGGGCCGCCCTTCGGGCCCTCGTACCGGATCACCACGACGTCGCCCTCGACGACCCGGTTGTTCATGATCGCCTCGACCGCGGCCTCCTGCGACTCGAACACCCGGGCCGGCCCGCTGAACGTCCAGATCTCCTCGGCCACGCCCGCCGTCTTCACGATCGCGCCGTCCGCGGCGAGGTTGCCCCACAGCACCGCCAGGCCGCCGTCCTTCGTGTAGGCGTTGGGCACCGAGCGCACGCAGCCCTCCGCCGCGTCCGTGTCGAGGCTGCTCCACCGGTTCTCGGTGGAGAACGGCTCGGTCGTGCGCACCCCGCCCGGCGCCGCGTGGTAGAGCTCGAGCGCCGCCTCGGTCGCCGAGCCGCTGCGCACGTCCCACGCGTCCAGCCAGGAGGCCAGGCTCGGCGTGTGCACCGTGTGCACCGCCTCGTCCAGCAGGCCGCCCCGGCGCAGCTCGCCCAGGATCGCCGGGATGCCGCCGGCCCGGTGCACGTCCTCCATGTAAAACGTCTTACTCGCCGAGGCCTTGTTCGGCGCGACCTTCGCGATGCACGGCACCTTGCGCGAGATCGCGTCGATGTCCTTCAGCCCGAAGCCGACCCCGGCCTCCTGCGCCGCGGCGAGCAGGTGCAGCACCGTGTTGGTCGAGCCGCCCATCGCCACGTCCAGCGACATCGCGTTGGCGAAGGCCGCCGGCGTGGCGATCGCGCGCGGCAGGACCGACTCGTCGTCCTGCTCGTAGTACCGCTTGGCCAGCTCGATCACCAGCGAGCCGGCCCGCTCGAACAGGCCGCGCCGGGCGGTGTGCGTGGCCAGCACCGAGCCGTTGCCCGGAAGGCCCAGGCCGAGCGCCTCGACCAGGCAGTTCATCGAGTTGGCGGTGAACATGCCGGAGCAGGAGCCGCAGGTCGGGCAGGCCGAGCGCTCGATCGTGCCGAGCGTCTCGTCCGAGACGCTCTCGTCCGCGGCCGCGGTCATCGCGTCGATCAGGTCCAGCTTGTCGTAGGCCACGCCGTCCCGGATGTGCGCCTTGCCGGCCTCCATCGGCCCGCCGGAGACGAACACCGCCGGGATGTTCAGCCGCAGCGCCGCCATCAGCATGCCCGGGGTGATCTTGTCGCAGTTCGAGATGCACACCAGGGCGTCCGCGCAGTGCGCGTTGGCCATGTACTCGACCGCGTCGGCGATCAGCTCGCGCGAGGGCAGCGAGTAGAGCATCCCGCCGTGCCCCATCGCGATCCCGTCGTCCACCGCGATGGTGTTGAACTCCTTGGCCACGCCGCCGGCCGCGGCCACCGCGCCGGCCACGATCTCGCCCACGTTGCGCAGGTGCACGTGTCCTGGCACGAACTGGGTGAACGAGTTGGCCACCGCGACGATCGGCTTGCCGAAGTCGGACTCGGCCATACCGGTCGCGCGCCAGAGCGCCCGGGCCCCCGCCATGTTCCTGCCGTGGGTCGACGTCCTGGACCGCAGTGCGGGCATGTTCGGCTCCCTTGCTTGACTCGTTCCGTGAGAGTGGCACCAGAGGCCGTAAATTCTCGCACTTCGCCCCCGCGTCGGAGCGCCCGTATCGGTGAATGGGACGCCCCGGCGGCCCGGCGCACGCCCCGGCGGCTTTTGGCGACGCCGCGTCGGGAAAATTGCGACACATGCCGGGAGCTGCGTCACAGCCCGATCAACTGTCGCTCCCGCGCCTCCCAAATGGCGTCGCAGTGTCGGGCGTTCACCGTACGCTTACCCGCATGGACTGGAATAGGCGCCGTTGTGCGCGGCGGGGGCATGTCTTCTATGAACCCCTCGAACCTGAATTCCTGGCCCGGGCCAAGGCCGAGACGCCGCTCGGGCCGGCCTGGCGCTGTCTGCGCTGCGGGGACTACACGCTGGCCGAGGCCATGCGGAAGAAGAGGCGGAACACCGGCTCGGCCGACGGGCAGGCGGTCTGCCCGGTGCCGCAGGGCCCGGTGGCCGACGCGCCGGACGTGCCACGGGGCAAGGCACTGCGGCAGCTGACGATCATGCGACTGCTGGCCTGCGAGCGGATCTTCCGATTCCTGCTGGCCGGCGCCGCCGCGTACGCGGTGTGGAAGTTCGCCAACTCGGAGCAGGCGCTGTCCGACCTGTTCGACCGGAACTTGACCGTGCTTCGACCGGTCGCCACGCACTACGGCTACGACCTCGACCACTCCGCGGTGGTCTCCACGATCGAGAAGCTGTTCAACTACAAGCACTCCACGCTCGTGCTCGCCGCCTGCGCCCTGGGCGCCTATTCGGCGGTCGAGCTGGTCGAGGCGTTCGGCCTGTGGACGGCCAAGCGCTGGGGCGAGTACTTCGCCGTGGTGGCCACCTCGGTGTTCATCCCGGTCGAGGTGCACGAGCTGCTCGACAAGACCACCGCGTTCAACGTGGCCACCTTCGCCCTCAACATCCTCGCCGTGCTGTACCTGATCCTGGCCAAGCGGCTGTTCGGCGTGCGCGGCGGCGGTGTCGCGGCCGAGGCGGAGCTGCGCGGCGGCCGGCTGCTCGACTCCAACGACGTGCAGGCGCCGGCGACCGAGGCGAGCGCGCAGGCGGCGACCCTGGTGACCGCCGTGCCGGGGGCGCGGCCGGCGAGCCTGCGCGCGCCGTTCGAGGAGAGGGAAGGATCGTCCACCGATCCGGCGTTGACCGGAACGGGCCGGCAGGATGCCGGCCCGGATGTCCAGACCCCGACGACTTAGGACGATCTGCGGTGACAGCGGAGACAGCGGAACCGCCGCGCTGGCTGTCAGAGCTCGAGCAGGAGGTGTGGCGCGACTGGCTCGAGGTCATGCGCCGCCTGCCGGCGATGCTCGAAGCCCGGCTCAACGCCCGCAACGGACTGACCCTCACCGACTACCAGGTGTTGGTCGAGCTGTCCGAGGCGCCGGACCGGCGGCTGCGCATGACCCAGCTGGCGCACCGCACCTGCCTGTCCAAGAGCCGGCTCTCGCACCAGGTCAAGCGGATGGAGTCGGCCGGGCTGATCGACCGGGCCGAGTGCCCGGAGGACCGGCGCGGCTCGTTCGCCGTGCTGACCCCGCACGGCCTGGACGCGCTGGTCGCCGCCGCCTCCGAGCACGTCGTGGACGTGCGTGAGCTGTTCGTCGACCTGCTGCCGCCGCACGACCTGCCCGGAGTCGCCCGCTCGCTGGCCATCGTGGCCGCGGAGCTGGAGACCCGCGCCCGCAAGGAGCGGGAAGAGCACGAGCAGGCCGCGAACGCGGCGCGGCGGGGGAGCCGGGAGAGCCGGTCCGGCCAGGACGGTCGCGAGACCCGGCATGGAAGGCCGAGCCGGGAACCGGCGCGGCGGTAGGCTCGCGCCGTGGGTCACGCAGGACACAGCGCCGCCTCAGCGCTGTTCGAGGCCGGATTCGGCCACGGCGGCCACGGCGCCTCAGCCGGGCTCGGGACCGCCGTCGAGATCGCGGCCTTCGCGCTGTTCGCCGTCGGCAGCATCGCCCTCGCCGTGGTCGACGCCCGCGAGAAGCTGCTGCCGGACCGCATCGTCTTCCCGCTCTACGGCGTCGGCGCGGTCGGCCTGACCCTCGCGGCGTGGCTGGAGCACCGCTGGGCGGCCCTGGCGGTCGCGCTGGCCGCCGGGGCCGCCCTGTACGTGATCTTCTACGGGATCGCCATGTTCGGTCCGCTCGGCTTCGGCGACGTGAAGCTGGCCGGGCTGCTCGGGCTCTATCTCGGCTGGCTCGGAATCCCGGCGGTGTTCGCCGGGATCCTGCTGGGCACCTTCGCCGCCGCCTGCGTCGCGGTCGGCGTCGTCGTGGTGCGCCGGGCGCGCGGGCTGAACTGGCGCGGCTACGAGCTGTCGTACGGCCCGTACCTGCTCGCCGGCTCGTGGGCGGCGATCCTGCTGGACCTGGTCCGGTAGCGGCCCGGGCAGTCTGGGCGGCTCGTGCGGCCCGGGCGGCGCGGTTCCGGTCAGTAGCCGCCGCCACCGCCGTTCGAGCTGCCGGACGGGCTCGACGAGCCGGCCCCGCCGGACGAGGCGCGCGCGCCGGAACCGGTGACGGCCCACCAGAGCCCGCCGCTGCCGTTGATGCCCTGCCCGTTGGTCTGCCCCGCCGCCGAGTCGCCGGCGTAGGTGTAGAGCGGCCAGCCGTCCATGGTCACCTGCTTCGTGCCGTCCGACCGGGTGATCGTGCCGAGGTCGGACTGCGGGAAGCCCTGCGCGGTCACGGTGCCCGAGCCGGCCAGCACCGGCGGCCACAGCGCGGCGCAGTTGCCCGAGCAGTTGGAGGTCGGCGGGTTGGCCGAGTCCGCGTCGAAGCGGTAGACGGTGTCCCCGGCGCTGTTGACCAGGATCGTGCCGAGCTTCGCGTCGGTCGTCGTCTTGATCACGGACGTGGTGCCGGAGCCCGCGGCCGCCGCGGAGCCCGTGGAGCTCGCGGGGCTCGAACCGCCGCCGGACGAGCTGCTGCTGCACGCCGCGAGGGCGGCCGCGAGCCCGAGCATCCCGACCAAGCCGAGGATCTTCGTCAAGTGTCCTATCCGGAATATGCTCATAAATGTCCTCCGAGGGACGCGCGGCAGGGTTCTCCTTCCGCGGAGCTGGGGGTGGGGGTGCCTGGCCCGCACCGTGCCGCGGTGAGCGGGCACGACGGGATCCACGGCTCCGGCCGCGAGGCGCGCCGGAGACCGTTCCGGCGCCAGGTCAGCAGCGCCGGACGGGTGTCGGAGTTCTGGTTACGGCTGGTTGAGCTGGGCGAGGACGGAGCCGTCCGGCAGCTGCACCTCGATGTCCTCGATGTCCTTCGGCGTCATGGTCGACGTGCCGGGAATCGAGAACGTGCCCGCGGAGGGCGCGGTCCACTCGTGCGAGGTCTGCCGGGTGCCGTCGGTGCCGAACATGACCATCTTGCAGCTGTACCCGGTCGGAACGCCGGTCAGCGTCAGCGTGATCAGCGATCCGGAGTTGGCAGTGTTCGTGGTTACCCGCACCGAGGCCGCGATCTCGGCGCCCTTGGTGTAGGTCGCCGCCGCGGACGCGGACCAGGCGGTGAGCTGCGGCGGGCTGCTCTGACCGCGCCCGAGGCCGAGCGCCCCGGCCACCACCAGCGCGCCGACCACGGCCGCCGCGCCGATCGCCAGCACGAGGTTGCGCCGCCGGGGCTGCGTCCCCGAGGAGGGCGGCCGGCTGTCCCTGGGCCGGCGCCGGCTCCGGACCGCCGGGCCGACAGCCGCCCCCGCAACGGTCGCCGCCGGCCCTCCCAGTGCCGACGTACCGCGCAGGGGGACTGCCGGTCCCGGCGGCGGCCCCGGTGTCCCGGTCTCAGCGACGCTCCGAGCCGAGAGGACCTTCTCCAGGGTGTCCGGATGAGGGCGGACCGGGCCGGTGACCGCCTCCTGCTCGGTGATCACCGCGAGCAGCGGGAGCAGGTCGAGCAGGTCCAGGTACTCGGCCCGGCAGCCCTCGCATTCGGCCAGGTGCGCGGCGGTCCGGTCGGTCTCCATCGGATCAAGCGCTCCAAGCACGTAGCCGCCCAGGGTCTCGCGCGGGGGCGGCACGCCCGGTCCGGCGGTGCAGCGGCGCGATTCGCGGTCGTTCACGGCGTGATCCCCCTTTCCCTGCAAGCCAGGGCGAATGAGCGTAGGGCGTAGTAGGTCCGGGACTTCACGGTCCCCTGCGGAATCCCGAGCCGCTGCGCCGCCTCGGCGACACTCGCGCCGCGGTAGTACACCTCGATCAGCACCGCCCGGTGCTCCGCGCTGAGGGCCGAGAGCGCGTCGGCGACCTCCCAGCCGGTCAGCGCCGCCTCGTAGGGGTCGGGCCCCTCGTCCGGCGTGTTCCCGACGCCCTGCGGCCCGGAGTCCTCCGGCAGGGCGGTCTCGGAGGGCCGGGCCGCGCGGGCCCGCAGATCGTCGACCACGAGGTTCCGGGCGACCGTGCACAGCCAGGCGCGGATCGACCCGCGCCCCGGCTCGACCACGGCCGGCCGGCGCCACGCCCGCAGCATGGTCTCCTGCAACAGATCCTCCGCCCGTCCCCGATCGCGGGTCAGCCTCAGCAGGTATGCCAGGACCGGCCCCGCGTGCTGCGCATACAACTCGCGCAGCGCCGCTTCATCGAGTACTTCAGCGCTCGCGGTCATGTCTTCTTCCACGTACCGCTCCAGTCGCCGGTTCAACCGATCCGGACCGACGGGTATCGCCCCTTCGGGGTGAGGGGCGGGTCGAGAGGGGAGGGGGTTTATTTATGGGGGTGGTGTCGAGTGGTGGTGGGCAGAGGTGCGGGTGGTTCAGTTGCCGCCGATGTTCTCGATCTCCTGGAC
>DASYAE010000233.1:0-25649 GCA_036501535.1 Actinocrinis sp.
CCGGCGCCCCGGACCGCAAGGTCCGGGGCGCCGTCGTGTGCGCGCCGACCGAGCGGAGCCGGGCCCACCCGCCCGAAGCCAGGAAGGCTCCACGATGTCCACACCGATTCCCCCGGACACCGCCGCCGGTCACAGTGCCGAGAACCCGCCCGAGCCGGTGCTCGCCGGCCGCGCCCGGATCGACGCCCTCGACCGGCAGATCGGCGAGCTGATCCTGCGCCGGATCGAGGTCTCCCGCGCCATCCAGGCCGCCCGGATCGCCGACGGCGGCCGCCGGGTCGACCTGCGCCGCGAGTCGGAGATCATCGGGGGCTACCGCGCGGCGCTCGGAAAGCCCGGCACGGCCATTGCCATGGCATTGCTCGAACTTTGCCGGGGGCGGGCGTAACCGATCAGCCGGTGAGTCGTTCTCCAAGACGCTAGACCGCGGTGATCGGCGAGCGGGCCGTGGGCCGAGCCCCCCGGCGCCCGTCGTTGTGGGACCTCACCGCGCCGCGTGCCCGTCGGCAGGGGACAGCCGGCGGGCACGCACATATGTGTTCAGGGGGTCCGAGATCCGACATGCGGCGGGGCGCCGCGGTTCTGTACCAATAGACTTGGTCCACTATGACTTCCGGTACGCCTCACAGCTCTGTCCCTGCCACCAGCGGCGCCGCCAAGGTGCTGGTGATCGACTTCGGTGCCCAGTACGCCCAGCTGATCGCCCGGCGGGTGCGCGAGGCGCGGGTCTACAGCGAGATCGTGCCGCACACCACGCCGGTGGCCGACCTGCTGGCGATGCGGCCGGCCGCGATCATCCTGTCCGGCGGGCCCTCGTCGGTGTATGCGGACGGTGCGCCCGCGGTCGGCGCGGAGTTGTTCCGGGCCGGGGTGCCGATGCTGGGGATCTGTTACGGGCACCAGGTCATGGCGCGGGCGCTCGGCGGCGTCGTCGAGCGGACGGGGGCCCGGGAGTACGGCGGCACGGCGCTGAAAGTGATGCAGGCTACTTCGACGCTGTTCGCCGGTGCGTCGGCCGATCTGTCGGTGTGGATGTCGCACGGGGACTCGGTGGTCGCCGCACCGCCCGGATTCGACGTCACGGCCCGCTCGGCGAGCACGCCCGTGGCGGCGTTCGAGAACGACGAGCTGCGGCTCTACGGCGTGCAGCACCATCCGGAGGTCGTGCACACCGAGTTCGGCCAGCGGCTCCTGGAGAACTTCCTGTACCACGGCGCCGGGATCACGCCGGCCTGGACCATGCTCAACATCGTCGACGAGGCGGTCGAGGCGGTGCGCGGCCAGGTCGGGGCGCGGCGCGCGATCTGCGGGCTGTCCGGCGGGGTCGACTCGGCGGTCGCCGCGGCGCTGGTGCAGCGGGCCATAGGCGACCGGCTCACCTGCGTCTTCGTGGACCACGGGCTGCTGCGCAAGGGCGAGGCGGCGCAGGTCGAGGAGGACTTCGTCGCGGCGACCGGGGTCGAGCTGAAGGTCGTCGACGCGCGCAAGCGGTTCCTGGACGCGCTGGCCGGCGTGACGGACCCGGAGCAGAAGCGCAAGGTCATCGGCCGGGAGTTCATCCGGGTCTTCGAGTCGGCGCAGCGCGAGATCGTGCAGCGTACCGGCGGGTCCTCGTCGGCGGCCGACTGGTGCCTCGTGCAGGGGACCCTGTATCCGGACGTGGTCGAGTCCGGCGGCGGGACGGGCACGGCGAACATCAAGTCCCACCACAACGTCGGCGGCCTGCCCGAGGATCTGCAGTTCGACCTGGTCGAGCCGCTGCGCCGGCTGTTCAAGGACGAGGTGCGCCGGGTGGGCGAGCAGCTCGGCCTGCCGCAGCAGATCGTCTGGCGCCAGCCGTTCCCCGGGCCCGGGCTCGGCATCCGGATCGTCGGCGAGGTCACCGAGCCGCGGCTGGACCTGCTGCGGGAGGCCGACGCGATCGCCCGCGAGGAGCTGTCGCTGGCCGGCCTCGACCGGGAGATCTGGCAGTGCCCGGTGGTGCTGCTGGCCGACGTCCGCTCGGTGGGCGTCCAGGGCGACGGGCGCACGTATGGACATCCGGTGGTGCTGCGCCCGGTCTCGTCCGAGGACGCGATGACCGCCGACTGGACCCGGCTGCCCTACGACGTGCTGGCCCGGATCTCGACCCGGATCACCAACGAGGTGGACGAGGTCAACCGGGTCGTGCTGGACGTGACCTCGAAGCCGCCGGGCACCATCGAGTGGGAATAGCCGCGCGGGCGGTCCCGGCACTCGGTCCCATAACGGATTCGTCTTGTCCCGTAACGGAATCCCGGCGATCGTGCAGCCCTGTGCCCGGGCCTGCGGGGCAGCGGTGTACGCTCCCTGGACCCGGGCGAATTCCCGCGCGGCGGAAGCTTTTCGGGCAAGATCCAGGGAGGGGCGCGGGCGTGGCTCAGGGTCCGGACTGTCACGGCGCAGTGCGGCAGGAATACGATCGCGAGCTGGTCCAGTTCGCCGAGCGCTGCCGTGAGTTCGCCCAAGGCGAGGGCGTGCCGGCTGCGCTCGCGCACTCCGAGTCCGGCGCGCGGCAGTGGGTCTCGGACGAGCTGGCCCGCCGCGCCACCCGGCTGGCCGCGGCCGCGCGCCGGGAGAACACCGCGTGGCTGACCCTGATAGGCCGGCAGGCGGTCCGCGTCGCGCTGGCGCTGCCGGTCGTGATCCTGCTGCTCGAGCTGGCCACCCTGCCGTTCGCCAACGGCTGGGGCGCGGGCCGCACCGCCACGCTGATCGCCTTCATCGCGTTCGCCGGCCTGTTCGCGCTGCTCAGCGCGGTGCACTCGGAACTCGGCGGGGCGCTGTGCTACCTGACCGGGGTCGACGGCCGGCTCTCGCTGCCGCGCACGCTGGGCCTGATGTGGATCTCGGCCCTGTTCACCGCGCTGGTCTACTTCGGCGTCGAGGACATCGCCGCCGGATCACCGGCCGAGCGCTCCTCGATCGCGGACGCGCTGTCGCACCCGAACTGGCAGTACCTGGTCATGCTGGCGGTGCCGGTCGCGGTCAGCGCGATCACCGGGGTGGTCGCGGCGGCCCGGATGCGCCGGCGGGACACGGCGTACCTGCCCGGCCAGCGCTCGCAGCTGCGCGACCTGCTGGTGGAGGAGAGCGGGTTCGGCTCGCTGGCCTGCGCGGTCTGGCTGCCGCTGAACCTGGTCGCGGTGGCCTTCCTGGCCGTCGGGCTGGCTAAGAACCCGTATACGCTGCCCCGGCTGCCGGCCGCGGTGCTCTGGCTCTCGGTCGCCGCGGCGGTGCTCTACTGCGCGATCAAGCTGACCGAGGTGCACCGCCCGGTGCTGGTCTCGGTGGTCCGGGTGCGCCGCTCCGGCGAGATGGACGGCCCGATCCGGCCGGGCGACGAGATCGAGATCAGGGGCCTGGGCTTCGCCCCGCGGGCCGCCGCGGCGCCGGACCAGCTGGCCCGGATCGTAGTCAAGCTCGGTCCGGTACACCTGCACGTGCCGATCATCCCGGACGCCGACGGCGCGATCGTGAACCCGACCGACACCTCGCTGACCGTCCCGATCCCGTACGAGGTCGAGCCGGGCGCGTGGACGGTGCGGGTGGTGACCGCGTCGGGGCTGGAGACCACGGACTACCCGCTGGACATCCTGCCCGACGACCTCTGAGCATCTGGGCAAGAGGGCTCAGAGCCGGTCGGCCTGCTCGGCCAGGGTGTTCCAGAACATCAGCTCATAGACGTGCAGCATGCGGGTGTGGCTGCGGGCGAGCGCCGGCGGCCCGCACCCGGCGTATCGCGCCGCCCGCGCGCCCGAAGGCGCCCCAGTACGCGTGTCAGCGCGCCGATTCGCCGCCGGACCGAGCGCATGCCGAGCGCGGCAGTGTTCATAGGGAGAGCGTGTCCCACGGCAGACTTTACGCAAGAGGGATAGGAGCCGCGCTCCGGGCGCTTCGCATCATGCGGGGCATGAGAGCGCACAACGCAATCCATAGTGCGAACCTCGTTTTTTGGGTCCTTGCACTCGCTACCGTGATAGTGATTCAGTCCGGCACAATCTTCGCCAACAGGGGGCTGACCCCATGACACCCAGTCGCCGGACGCCGCGCGGCTGGTCATCGACTGGACCCGCTGCCGGGGGCACGGCCTGTGCGAGGCCGTCGCCCCGGAGCTCATCCGGCTCGACGAGGACGGCTTCCCGGTCCTCACGGACTTCTCGGTGCCGGCCCGGCTCCACGGCAAGGCGAGGCAGGCGGTCGACAAGTGCCCTGCGCTGGCGCTGCGCCTGGATGCGGGCGCGCGCCGCCTGCGTGTCCTGGCGGCCGGGGGCGCTCAGGGGCGTTCGGCCGGGAAAACCGGGGGATGGTGAGCCTTTCTCATATATACTGACGGTGTCCACAACCACCCAGGGGGCGATGTGCTGGGCAGATCCGACGGCCGTGCGGACCGCGGCGGCGGCAATCCGAGCGAGGACCGCTGGCTGCGCCGGCTGTTCGCCTACGTCCTGAAGTACAAGCGGCTGCTGCTGACCGCGACGGTCGCCTCGCTGCTGATCGTGCTCATCAACGTCGTGGTGCCGCTGATCCAGCGCGTCGTCATCGACGACGTCATCATCCAGCGCTCCAAGCCGCTGCTGCCGTGGGCCGTGGTGCTGGTCGCCATCGCCCTGCTCAACTTCGGCGTCTCGCGCACCCGCCGGTACAGCGGCGGCAAGCTCGGCATCGAGGTGCAGAACGACCTGCGCACCGACGTGTTCGACGCGCTGACCCAGCTCGACGGCCAGGGCCAGGACAACCTGGAGACCGGCCAGATCGTCTCGCGCTCCTCCTCCGACATCAACATGGTCGCCCAGCTGCTCGGCCAGTCCCCGATGCTGGCGGGCAACCTGCTGCTGTTCTTCGGCACGCTGGCCGCCATGCTGTGGCTCTCCCCGCTGCTGACCGTGATCGGCCTGGCGGTCGGCCCCGGCCTGCTGGTGGTCTCCACCCTGGCCCGGCGCAAGCTGTTCCCGGCCACCTGGGACGCGCAGCAGAAGACCGGCGTGCTGGCCGGCGTGGCGAACGCGGCCATCGTCGGCGTGCGCGTGGTCAAGGGCTTCGGGCAGGAGCGGCAGGAGATCCGCAAGCTCGAGGAGAGCGCCGGCGAGCTTTACGCCTCCCAGATGCGCAGCGTCCGGCTGACGGCGCGCTACAACCCGACGCTGGCCGCGCTGCCGACCCTCGGCCAGATCGGCGTGCTGGCCCTCGGCGGCTACCTCGCGCTGCACCACGAGATCTCGCTGGGCACCTTCCTGGCCTTCTCCACCTACGTGGAGCAGATGACCGGGCCGGTGCGGGCGCTGACCGTGCTGCTCACCTTCGGCCAGCAGGTGCGCGCGAGCGCGGTGCGGGTCTTCGAGGTCGTCGACTCCAAGCCGCTGATCGTGGACAAGCCCGGCGCGCCCGACCTGCCGCACGAGGCGGTCGACATCAGCTTCGAGGACGTCGGCTTCGGCTACCTGCCCTCCCGCCCGGTGCTCAGGGGCCTGACGCTCGGGGTGGCGCCGGGGGAGACGCTCGCGGTGGTCGGCGCGTCCGGCTCGGGCAAGTCGACGGTGGCCATGCTGCTGCCGCGGTTCTACGACCCGCAGAGCGGCGCGATCCGGATCGGCGGGCACGACCTGCGCGACGTGACCACGGACTCGGTGCGCGCCGCCATCGGCCTGGTCATGGAGGAGGCGTTCCTCTTCTCCGACTCGGTCCGGGCCAACATCGGCTACGGCCGGCCGGACGCCACCGACGAGCAGATCCGCGCGGCGGCCCAGGCGGCCGAGGCGGAGGCCTTCATCGAGCGGCTTCCGCAGGGCTATGACACGGTGGTCGGCGAGCAGGGCCTGACCCTGTCCGGCGGCCAGCGCCAGCGCGTCGCCCTGGCCCGCGCGCTGCTGACCGACCCGCGCATCCTGCTGCTCGACGACGCCACCTCGGCCATCGACGCGGCGACCGAGGCCGAGATCCACGCGACGCTGCACCGGGTGAAGCAGGGCCGCACGACGCTGCTGATCGCGCACCGCCGCTCGACGCTGCACCTGGCCGACCGGATCGCCGTGCTCGACCGCGGCCGGCTGGTCGACGTCGGCACCGCGGACGAGCTCGAGGCGCGCTGCCCGCTCTACCGGCTGCTGCTCTCCGGCCCCGGCGACGACGCAGAGGGCGTGGACGCCGGACAGCTGGGCCTGGACGAGTCGATCGACGGCACCGTGGTCGACGGCGTCACCGCGGCGCTGTGGGAGCGCAGCGCGCTGCCCGAGCCGGGCTCGGTCAACGCGCTCGCGGTGGCCAACCGGGCCAACCACGTGCCGCGCGGCGGCGGCGGCTTCGGCGGCGGGCGGAACATGGTCGGCGCGCTGCCGGCCACGCCCGAGCTGCTGGCCCGGGTCGCCGCGCTGCCGCCCGCGACCGACACCCCGCAGATCGCCCCGGAGCTGCTGCACGCCGAGGACCCGCAGTTCTCGCTGCGCCGGCTGCTGCGCCCGTTCGCCTGGATGCTGGGCCTGGTCCTGCTGCTGGAGGCGGCCGACGCGCTGGCCTCGCTGCTGATCCCGGCACTGATC
Source organism: Actinocrinis sp. (assembly GCA_036501535.1). Taxonomy (GTDB): domain Bacteria; phylum Actinomycetota; class Actinomycetes; order Streptomycetales; family Catenulisporaceae; genus DASYAE01. The sequence continues at coordinate 6,555 of DASYAE010000233.1, forward strand.
CGGACCGGCGTGAACGGGGGCATCGAAGGGGCCGCATATCGCGTCATCGTCACGATGTCGTTGTTCGGCCTGGGCCTGGTGGTGATCGACTGGGCCGTCGAGTCGGTGCAGACGATGGTCCAGGGCCGGGCCGGCCAGCGGCTGCTGTACCTCTTGCGGGTCCGCTCGTACACGCACCTGCAGCGGCTCGGCCTCGACTACTACGAGAACGAGATGGCCGGGCGCATCATGACCCGGATGACCACGGACATCGACGCGCTCTCGTCGTTCCTCCAGACCGGCGTGTCCACCGCAGTCGTCTCGGTGATGACCTTCTTCGGCGTCGCCGCGGCACTGGTGATTATCGACTGGCGGATGGCTATCGCGGTCTACGCAGTCATGCCGGTGTTCATCGTCACGACGCTGTATTTCCGCTCTAAGTCAGCTAAGGCGTACAAGGAGGCGCGCGACCGCATCAGCGTCGTCAACGCCGACCTGCAGGAGAACGTGGCAGGCATGCGCGTGACGCAGGCCTTCCGGCGCGAGGGCGTGAACCGCGAGCGGTTCGCCGGCAAGGCCGACGCTTATCGGAACTCCCGGATGCGCGCGCAGAAGTACATATCAACGTACTTCCCATTCGTGCAGCTGCTGGCCGACCTGGCCGCCGCGGTCGCGATCACCTACGGCGCGCAGCGGATCACCGCGGGCACGCTCACCACCGGCGCACTGATCGCCTACCTGCTGTACGTGGACATGTTCTTCTCGCCGGTCCAGTCGCTCTCCCAGGTCTTCGACGGCTACCAGCAGGCACTGGTCGGCCTGCGCCGCATCCGGGAGCTGATGGAGACCCGGACCAACACGCCCGACGCGCAGGTCGCGAAGCCGGTCAGCACCCTCTCCGGCCGGATCGAGTTCCGCGGCCTGCGGTTCGGCTACAGCGCCGACGCGCCCGAGGCGCTCACCGGCGTGGACACGGCGATCGAGCCGGGCACCACGGTGGCGCTGGTCGGGGAGACCGGCGCGGGCAAGTCCACGCTGGTGAAGCTGGTCGCCCGGTACTACGACCCGACCGCCGGCTCGGTCCAGGTGGACGGCGTGGACCTGCGCGAATACGACATCGAGGCGTACCGGCAGCGGCTCGGCGTCGTGCCACAGGAGGCGTATCTCTTCCCCGGCACGGTGCGCGACTCGATCGCCTACGGCCGGCCGGACTCCGGCGACGCGCAGGTCGAGGCGGCGGCCCGCGCGGTCGGCGCGCACGAGATGATCGCCCGGCTCCAGGGCGGCTACCTGCACCAGGTGGACGAGCGCGGCCGGAACCTGTCGGCGGGCCAGCGCCAGCTGCTCGCCCTCGCCCGCGCCTACCTGGTGGACCCGGACATCCTGCTGCTGGACGAGGCGACGGCGAGCCTGGACCTGGCCAGCGAGGCCGCGGTGACCCGCGCGATGGACGAGCTCTCCCGCGCGCGCACCACGATCGTGGTCGCGCACCGCCTGACCACGGCGGCGCGGGCGGACCGGATCCTGGTCATGGCGGACGGCCGGATCGTCGAGGACGGCGCGCACGACGACCTGCTGGCGGCGAAGGGCACGTATGCGCGCCTATGGTCGGCGTTCGCGTCAACGAGCTGAATGAGCTGACTGCCCTCGACACCGCACCCGACACCGCACCCGACATCCTGACGCACCCACACTCGCGGGGCCTGGGGTCTCGGACCCCGGATAACACTGATGCGGTGTTAGGTCTTCCCACTTCCGGGTATTCGGGCGTCCTTGAATCCGCACATTAGGACATGAGGAGGCGCCGAGGATGCCGATAGGCGCGAACATCTCCGTGATCGCGGCCGGGGCGATTCTCACCTTCGCGACGGACTTCGACACTCCGGGCTTCAGCGTGCCGGCACTCGGCGCGATCTTGATGGTGGTCGGCGTGATCGGACTGGTCATGCGGCTGCTGGCGGTCTACCACCAGCGTCAGCTGGCCGTGCAGCGCGCCGTGCCGCTGCGCTCGGTCGTGGCGCCGCCGGTGACCGTCGCGGCACGGCCCGCGCGGGTGCGCCGGACCGGGACCGCCCGCCGCACCGTGCGCCGGACCCGCCGAGGAGGCGTGCAATGACACTGACACGGACCAGTTTCGCCGGCGCGCTCGTGGCGATCGCGCTGGGCGGGATCCTCGCCTTCGCGATCCAGACCACGGCGAAGGACATAAACGTCCAGAAGGCCGGTCTGATCATCATCGTGGCCGGGGTGGCTGATCTGGCCATCCGCTTCGCGATCGCCAGCAACCCGCTGCTGCCGGCGCAGACGGCCGAGGTGGCGTCGGTGGTCGAGCCCTTCGGCGAGCCGCTGCTCGAAGCGATGGGCGAGCCCGCAGTGGACGCGCACGGCCGGGTGATCACGGTCACCCCGGCCATCATCCCGCCGACGCACGCGCCGGCCTTCGTCGTCCCGCCCGGCGAGGACGCCGAGTACATCTACGAGGAGGACGAGTTCGCCTCCCCGTACGAGCGGCGCGGCGACGAGCCGACCATGTTCATGCCGTCGGTCGAGTCGGTCGAGCCGAGCGCCTTCCCGGGCGACGGCACCTGAGCCGGTCCGTCCGGCCGCTCGCCGACGGCTCGCGAACCCGCCGGAACCATCCGGCGGGTTCGAACGTCTAGATGGCGAGTGGGATCGGCGCAAAGAGGATGCGCCCGGACCGCCGAGTGGGTAGGCGCCGCAAGGGTGGTGGGTGGTTGCGGCAGTTTCGGCGATCCGGGCGCAGAGGCGGGTGGTCGGCCGGACTTGGGGGGAGGGGGATCGGCCTCGGCCCGCCTGTTGTTCCTTCAGGAAGTCTGTTGAGCCTTGCGGTGCTGTGCGGCGCTGATCGATCGGGGCGCGGGTGCTGCGGTCAGCCGTCCACGCGGCCGTAGCCGACCGGCGTGAGGTAGATGTAGTTCGAGGACGACGGGTCCAGGGACGCGTACTGGACGTCCTGGCCCGTGGTCGGCGCGTGGATGATCATGTCGTTGCCGACGTAGATGGCAACGTGGCCCGGCGGAACGCCCTCGAAGAAGACGAGGTCTCCCGGCTCCAGCTGGGACGCGTCGTCGAAGATCGAGATGTCTCCGTCGGCGTTGTCGTACTGGTCTTCCGAGGTCCGCGGGATCGTCACGCCGGCCGCCGCCCAGGAGGCCATGGTCAGGCCCGAGCAGTCGAACGAGTCCGGGCCGGAGGCGCCGTAGACGTAGGGGTCTCCCACCGCCGCCTCGGCGTAGGCCACCGCGGCGGCCGCGCGGCCAGACGGCGTCGGCAGCGTCCCGGAGTAGCTGGTCGTGCCGTTGCCGGCGGTGATCTGCGCCGCCTGCTGCGCGGTCAGGCTGTCGAGCACCGACTGCTTCTGGTTCAGCTCGTCCTGGATCTGCTGCTTGCTCTGCGAGGCCTGGTTCAGCGCCGACTGCGCCTGCGCCTCGGCCGAGTTCGCGTTGTCCTGCTCCGCCTTCAGCTCGGCCTTGTCCTGGGCCATCATCTTGAGCTTGAGCGCCTCGAGCGACTCGGCCTGGTTGTTGGCGCTGGCCTGGGTCAGGTACGTGTCCGGACTGGCCGTCAGGGCGAGCTGGAGCGACGGGGACACCCCGCTGCTGCGGTACTGCGCCGCGGCCTGGAGGCCCATCGAGGACTGCAGCGCCTGGAGCTGCTGCTGTTCCTGCGCGATGTCGTTCTGCAGCGCTGCGGCCTTGGCCTGCAGCGTCGTGTACGTGGTTTCCGCGGCGTCGTAGGCGTCTGTCGCCTTGTCCATCTGCGCGTTGAGATTGGCGACGTCGGCCTTCGCCTGGTCCAGCGACGGGGCGGGATCCGCCTGGCTGGTCGAGGGGATCAACGCGACCGCGCCGGCTGCTACGCCGACGAGGCTGAGCGCTGCGGCTCTGCTGGTCACCTTCGGGGCACGGTGGGAAGCCATCGTTCCTTCTTCAGCCGGCGCCTACCGGGTTAGCTGACGGGTTCGGACGGAAGAAGTCGCCCTACGCCCCGCCGTTCGTGCCGCGGCCCGGATGGGCCGCCGCTGACCGGCGTTGCGATTCACCCCAAGGACTGCATTGGGTCCCCGGTTCCTCAGACGACGGCCTGCTCCGGAGTGCGACGCCCGGCCGGGGAGAGTTCGGCCGCGCGTCCCGGTCTCGACCACCGCCGCGGGATTCGGCGCGAAGTCGGCGGCCGGTCTGGGTGACTGGCGGGTCGCCGGACTTCTGGGCAGTTACCTTAGCGAGATCTGCGGGGCATGGCGGAGTCGGGCGGCCGGAATTTAACGCCGCTTTGCCTGCCCGCGGCCTGCCGCAGCACTCGCACATCACCCCGCATCCATGGTGCTGCCAGCATGTTCTGTCAGCTATCACCCGGTTTGGAATCAGCATATTCCCACTGAAACGGGCGGACCGGGCGATCGGGTCGCGCGGCAGGTCGGTGCGGTGATCTTTCCGACGCGCTGTCGGTACGATCCGGTCCGGACCGGGCTTCCGGGCCCGCCCGCGCCGCCCGGCCCGTCGCAGAACCCACTCTCAGTCGGTCCGCCGTACCTGTCGGTAACCCGAACTGACCAGGGGTCAGACCGGTGCCGGCCCGGTCGGGCCGGCCGGCGCGGCGCTGCGTCGGCCCGGCCGGGCCGGGTCAGGCTGTTGTCGGGCTGGTCAGCCGGTCAGCCGGTCACTGATCAGCCGGTCGGATGCGCGGATCCGACCGCCATCGGCGTCCCGAGCGCCCCGCTGCCGCCGGCCGTCGCGGTCGAGCCCGCGTTCGGACCGGAACTCGCCCCGCCGCTTGAGGCCGGAGTTCCGCCGGACGGCGACGAGGGCGCGGACGATTCGGGCGCGGACGAGGGCGACTGCGCGGACGGTGAACTCGACGCGCCGCCGGTGGTGGCGCTCGACGCGCTGCCGCTCGATCCGCTCGCAGGCGTCTGAGGCGCCGTCGAGTGCGGCGCGCTCGGCCCGGTCGAGCCGGTCGCCTGCCGGATCGGCTGGCCGGCGAGCATCCCGATCAGGACGGAGATTCCGAACACCGCGGCGACCGCCGCAGTGAGCGCGATGGGCTTGCGGAACCTGGAGGCGGGCCCGCCCGCCCGGGGCGACCCCTGTTCGGCCTCCAGCGTGGGCTCCCGGGCCTCCCGCAGGGGTGCCAGGGCGGCCGCCGCATCCGCCGGATCGGACGGCCCAGGCGTCCACAGAGCGGGTGTCCCGGAGACCGTCGGGGTGTCGGCGACGGCGTCCGGGTCGTCGGCGAGGCCGTAGCGACGGTCGGCCGGAATCGACTGCATCTTCGCGGTTTCGGCCAACACGCGCTCGATCGCCGCTGTCTCGATCGGCATCGCCCGCATCGGAACCGTCTGCATCGCCGCTGTCTCGATCGGCGCTGTTCTGGCTGAAGCCCGCTCTGCCGCGCCGGTGCGCGGGGCGCGCGGAAGCGACGAGCCGACCGAGTTGAGGGTGTCGGCGATCTTCTTCCCGCTGCTGCGGAACAGGTGACTGTAGACGGCCGCTCCTGTGGTGGTGATCACCGAGCCGACGGCCGCGCCGATCAGGGTGCCGGCCACCCCGAGCGTCGAGGCGACCAGGGCGGAGCAGGAGGCGGCCAGGGCCGAGGCTGCGACCTGGCTGGGCGTCAGATTGATCTTTCGGCGCTTCTCCGGGGCCTGCGGTCCGGGCATGGAGCTGAACTCTCCCTTCTTGTCAACAGTTGTCCATTTTAGCCGATCTTCCGGCCGGGCCCCGGGTGTCGTCGGCGGCGTCTAGACTCGTCAGCACGATGAGCGGCTCCTCAGGTTCCTACGAAGCCCCCCTGTTCGATCTGCCGAAGCCGCCGGCCGCGCGGGCCCGGGCCACGGCGCAGTCGGTGCTGCCCGCATTGCCCGCCGCGCCGCGCGATGACGCGTCGTTCCCCGAAGAGGGGGGCGCGGGCGCTCAGGCCCCGGCGCCGCGCGCGCCCCGCGGTGCCGAGCGGGGCACGCAGCGCAGCGCCGGCGGTGGCACAGGCGGCGGGCGGCGGTCCGAGCCGGAGGCGCTGCTCGACGGGCTCAACCCGGCCCAGCGCGAGGCCGTCGTGCACACCGGCTCGCCGCTGCTGATCGTGGCCGGCGCGGGCTCCGGCAAGACCCGGGTGCTGACCCACCGGATCGCCTACCTGCTGGCCGAGCGCGGCGCGCACCCCGGCGAGATCCTGGCCATCACCTTCACCAACAAGGCCGCGGCCGAGATGCGCGAGCGGGTCGAGGCGCTGGTCGGCCCGCGGGCCCGGATCATGTGGGTCTCCACCTTCCACTCGGCCTGCGTGCGCATCCTGCGCCGCGAGCACGAGCACCTCGGGCTGCCCTCCTCGTTCACGATCTACGACGCGGACGACTCCCGGCGGCTGATCGCCACGGTGGCCCGGGACCAGGAGCTCGACCCCAAGCGCTTCCCGCCGCGCGGGCTGCTGGCCCAGATCTCGGCGCTGAAGAACGAGCTGGTCGACCACGAGGCCGCCACTGCCAGGGCGCAGTCAGAGCAGGAGCGGGTCGTCGCCGAGGCGTACGGCGCCTACCAGCGGCGGCTGATCGCGGCCCGGGCGCTGGACTTCGACGACCTGATCATGACCACGGTCAACCTGCTGCAGGCCTTCCCGGCGGTGGCCGAGTCCTACCGGCGGCGGTTCCGGCACGTGCTGGTCGACGAGTACCAGGACACCAACCACGCGCAGTACGTCCTGGTGCGCGAGCTGGTCGGCGGCGCGGTGTCGCAGGCCCCGAAGTACACCGTGGACGGCGAGCTGGTGGGCGGCACGGGGGAGGAGGGGGAGCCGGACGCGTCCACCGCGGTGCCCCCGGCCGAGCTGTGCGTCGTCGGCGACGCGGACCAGGCGATCTACGCCTTCCGCGGCGCGACCATCCGCAACATCCTCGAGTTCGAGGCCGACTACCCCAACGCCCGCACCATCCTGCTGGAGCAGAACTACCGCTCCACCCAGACGATCCTGACCGCGGCCAACGCGGTCATCGACAAGAACAAGAGCCGCCGGGCCAAGAACCTGTGGACGCAGGCCGGCGACGGCGAGCTGATCGTTGGCTACGTCGGCGACAACGAGCACGACGAGGCCGCCTTCGTGGCCAACGAGGTGGACCGGCTCACCGACGAGGGTCTGGCCTCGCCCGGCGACGTGGCCGTGTTCTACCGCACCAACGCGCAGTCCCGCGTCTTCGAGGAGATGTTCATCCGCACCGGCCTGCCCTACCGGGTCGTCGGCGGCGTGCGCTTCTACGAGCGCAAGGAGATCAAGGACGCGCTGGCCTATCTGCGCGCGCTGGCGAACCCGGACGACTCGGTCTCGCTGCGCCGCATCGTGAACGTTCCGAAACGCGGCATCGGCGAGCGCGCCGAGGCGATGATCGACGCGCTGGCGCAGCGCGAGCGGATCTCCTTCGGCGCCGCGATCGACCGCGCGGACGAGGCCTACGGCATGGCGGCCCGCTCGCTGAACGCGGTCAAGGGCTTCGCGCTGATGATGGCCTCGCTGCGCGAGCTGGTCGACGGCGACGGACAAGCACAGGGCGCCGGCCCGGCCGCGCTGCTCGAGGCGATCCTGGAGCGCAGCGGCTACCTGGCCGAGCTGTCCGCCTCGACCGACCCGCAGGACGAGAGCCGGGTGGAGAACCTGCAGGAACTCGTCGCGGTGTCGCACGAATACGAGCAGACCGACCCGGAGGGCGGCGTCATCGGCTTCCTCGAGCGGGTCGCGCTGGTCGCCGACGCCGACCAGATCCCGGACGCGGCTGCCGGCAACGGCGACAAAGCCGAAGGCGAGTCGAACGGCGTGGTCACCCTGATGACGCTGCACACCGCGAAGGGCCTGGAGTTCCCGGTGGTCTTCCTGACCGGCCTGGAAGAGGGCGTGTTCCCGCACTCTCGCGCCATGGGCAACCAGAAGGAGCTCGAGGAGGAGCGCCGGCTGGCCTACGTCGGCATCACCCGCGCCCGCCAGCGCCTCTACATCACCCGCGCGGTCATGCGATCGGCCTGGGGCTCGCCGTCCTACAACCCCGAGTCGCGTTTCCTGGCCGAGGTGCCGGACAAGCTGCTCGACTGGCAGCGCACCGCCCCCGAACCGCAGTCGGTGTCTTTCGGCACACTCACCCCCTCGCTCACCAAGGCGGCGGAACGCGCGCGCGGCAAGGGGATCAAGGCGACCGGCCCGGGCAACCGCGAGCCGATCTCGGTCGCGCCCGGCGACCGCGTGGTGCACGACACCTACGGGCTCGGCACCGTGGTCTCGGTGGAGGGCCGGAACGGCGAGCACGCGACCGTCGACTTCGGTTCGAGCGGCGTGCGCAAGCTCGTCCTCGCCTTCGCGCCGCTGCAGAAGTTGTAGCGCACTGCTAGCCGTCGGAGTCGGAGTCCGAGTCGGGCTCCGGGGCGGGATCAGGGCCGGTATCGGTCTCGGACTCGGATTCGGATTCGGACTCGGGTGCGTTCTCGAGCGCGAGCCGGCGCCGTTTGATGATGGATCCGCTCGCCACGCTGCCCACGAGCATCACCACGAAGACGGTCACCAGCATCCACACGGTCGCCGAGTCCGACGACGTCGGAGCGGAGGTGGTCAGTGTGACAGTGCCCTCGCTCGGGCCGGTCGCCGAGGGCGCGGTCGACGGCGCCGCTGCCGCGGCGCCCGGAGCGGAATCACTGCTCCCCGAGGCCGTGGCGCCCGCCGAGGCCGAGCCGGTCGCGGTCGGCGACGCGGAGGAGTGTGCGGCGGCCCCGCCGCTCGTCGGCTGCGCGACGGAGGTGCCCGGCCCGCCCGCGGCGGACGGCGGGTCGTAGGTGAGGGACGGCATCGGGATGGTGAAGGTCGGACTGGTCGGCGACTCGGTCGCGTTGTCGTCGCAGGTCTGCTGGCCGTTCCAGTCGAAGCTCGCCGAGTAGCTGCCGGCCTGCATCCCGGTCGTGAAGGTGAACCCGAGGACGAGCGTGTGGGAGCCCGGCTGCACCTGTCCGACGACCGTCCCTTCGCGCCAGCCCCCTGTCCCGCCGGGGAACACCCCCGCATCGGAGCCCTCGCCGTCGAAGTTCCAACTCATCACGGGTGTCGGGACCGAGATCAGGGCGGGCGGGCTGACCGTGTAGTCGATGACCAGCACGATGTCCTCGTCCGAGGTCACCTTGAGAGTCTCGGCGGCGGTGCCGTCCGTATCGTCCGTCGCGGCCGGCGTCGAGGCGGATATGGACAGATCGCCCTGCGTCGGCACCGAGCATGCGGGTACCGAGGCTCCCGGCGCCGGAGTCCCGTTGGCGAACGCTGCGACCGTCCCGAGCGGTGACAGCACCAGCGTCCCGGCCAGCAGCGCGCTGCCGAGCACGGCCTTGAGCATCCCGAGCCTCCCCATGTGCGAGGGAGCTTAAAATACAGCGGGCGCAGGGTGGCGAGAAGCCGGGCCGGCACTTTCGGTCACGATTCGACCCGGCGGCCGCTTCAGATCGCGCCGCGCAGCCGCTCCGCCTCGGTCGGCGTGATGTTCCGGTCGTTCATCCGGCTTCGGATCGCCCGGGCCATATAAGGCGTCGGATCGGTGCGGCTGGCGGCGTGCAGCGCGTCGACGAAGCGGTCCCGCTCGAACGTCATCGCCGCGATGTGTGGGGGCAGGTCGGAGTACTTGATGATCACTGTGGTCATCGCGAGGTCGACGGCCGGGTCGCCGGCGCGGGCGTTGCGCCAGTCGATCACGACCGGCCCTGCCGCCCCGGTCAGGATCACGTTGTCCGGATGGAAGTCGAGGTGCAGGACGCGGGCGTCGTCGTCCTGCCCGCCCAGCCCGGCCAGCCACGGCGGCGCGGCGAGTTCGTGCAGCCTGTCGTGCAGCTCGCCGAGCATCCGGCCGAACTCCTCGGCCCGCTCGGGCTGCTGCGCGGCCAGCTCCAGCATCGTCGGGCCGGACAGCCGTTCCATGACCATGTCCGTGTCCGTGGTCTCGTAGACCCGAGGCACCGGGAAGCCGCGTTCCGCGACGTACCGCATCAGGCGCGCTTCGGCCTCGGTCGGGCCCGGGACGCGATACCGTCGCAGCACCCGTGTCTCGTCCAGCGCATACACGTCGGCGTCTCGTCCCCGCGCGATCAGTTCCACCCGGCCAAGTCTGCCGGGTCCGGGCGCTCGCCGCCTACTCGTCGGGCAGGGCGAGGATATTAGTGTCCTGTATCATCTGGCGGACGGCCTCGTCCGCCTGCGCGATGATGGCCTGGAGGTCGCGCGTCAGCCCTTTCGCCTCGTGCGCGTCGACCGCGTCGGCGTGCGCGGTCCGGGCGAGCAGGTCCGCGTGCGCGCCGTTCAGCGCGGCCAACTGCGGCATCGTCCGGAGCGTCCGGAGCGCGCCGTCCGCCTTCGTCGCCCAGCCGGCCAGCGCTTGGAGCTGCCGGATCCGGCGTTCGATGTCCTTGCCGGCTATTTTCTGCGCCCGGCGCTGCTTGTCGAGGATCTCGGCGACCTCCGGGACGCCGGAGGCCAGGCCGGGCAGGATCGCGCGCTGCCTGGAGCGGACCTCGGACAGGAGCGCCAGTCTTTCCGCGATCTCCCACATCCAGTGCGGCAGCAAGCTCGAGAGCCGGATCCAGTCGGCCCGCCGTTCCCCGGCCACCTGGGAACCGTTGATCGTGTCCGCGGCTCTGACCGCCCGCACCCATATCGCCCCGGCGTCCGGGTCCATGTCGACACTCGGTACTACGTAGCGGCGATGGTACTTGCGAAGCAATGACGGCTTCGGGCCGAGCGTGCCCTGCTTCCATTGCCACATCGCGAGGGCCGCCATTCCCAACCCGAGCAAGGTGAAGGTAACCGCTTCGCCGGGATTCGGAGGAACAGTAGCCTGCATCGCTACCGTCCGCAGGAAGATGCGGGATTCGTAAGTGCGCCGGGGGCGGACCCTTAGTGCGGAAGGGCCCGCCCCCGGCAGCTCAGCGCTGCACGGTCACGCCGGGGCCCGAGACCGCCAGGTCCGAGCCGTGCTCCGTGACGTTCGCGTACTGCGACGTGGTGGCCGAGACGTCGAACCGCACGCCGTCGAGCGTGAGGCCCAGCGGGAGCTGCGCGTCGTAGCCGTCGAGCACGGATTCGGCGCCGGGCAGCGAGTGCGCCTCGGTCGCGTCCTGGATCGTGATGCCGGCGAAGTCCGGGAAGCTCGTGCCGGTCGGCGGGTCGTAGAAGGGGTCGATGTCGATCGGGTTGAGCAGGTGGCTCATGGTGATGTCGCGGTACGTCACCGCGGTCACCACGCCGCCGGCCCCGGCGTAGCTCTTGACCCTGATGCCCGCCGGGATGCTGCTCTCCTGGCCGGCCGCGTCGAGTCCGTTGATCGAGTCGTGCTCGACCAGGATGTCCTCGAGCCCGAACGTCGTCTCGCTGCCTATTGATATGCCGTGCGTGCCGTAGCAGCTGTCGTCCCGCACGGTGACGTGCGCATCGGTCGCGTCGTTGGTCTGCATCGCCACGCAGTCGTCGCCGTCGGTGATGACCGAGTCGGCGACGGTGCCGTAGGCCGAGGAGTCGAAGTCGATCCCGTCGGTGTTCAGCGAGGCGTCGTTCGTGTCGATGGTCAGGCCCCAGACGAGCAGGCCGCCGCCGGTCTTGTAGTAGATGTGCTCCTTCGGCGCGTTCTTCAGGGTGATGTCGTACACGGTGAAGTCGTCCGCGCTGGTGATCTGGACCAGCCGCGGGTTGACCTGCTTGAGGCCCTCGGCCTTTGCGGTCACCGCGTTGGCCCACCAGGTGGTGTCGGTGCCCAGGATCGGCAGGTCGCCGCGACCGTCGATGGTCCCGTCGCCGCCCCGGCCGCGGTAGGCCTCGATGCCCGAGTCCGCGCCGGTCACCGTGATGAAGGCGTTGCAGCCGTTGCTGGTGGTCGAGATCGTGCCGCAGGTCGCCTCGGTCGATGTCGAGGACGTCGTCTGGTAGGCGGCCGCGTTGAGCGTCGCGTAGAGCGTGGCGTGCTCGCCGAGCACCAGGTACTCGCCCTCGCCGATCGTGAGCGGGTCCGAGAGGAACGCGGTGTCCGGCCCCGACGTGGTCAGCAGCACCGCCTCCCCGGTGTTCGTGCACGCATTAAGCGCGGCCTGGATCCGGGCCGTGTCCGGCGGGTTCTGCTCGTCCGCCGCGTCGAAGACCCGGCCGGCCGGGTTCGCCAGCTGCGCGGGCACCGCCTGGCAGGCGGCCGGGATCCGCGGCGGCGCGGTGATGTCGCGGGTGTCGCCGAGCTGCGAGTCGCGGAACTGGGCGATGCTCGCCGTGGTCGGCCTGGCGGTGGCCGGGGCGACCGGGTTCCAGCCGTCCGAGCCGGCCAGGTAGGTCTGCGCCGTGTAGGACGGCGCCTGAGCCGAGGTCAGCTGCGGCCGGTCGGCATTGACCGTCGCGCCGCCGCCGGTGTTGTCGTATTCGAAATTGCGGCCCGGGGTCCATGTCGCCCCGCTGATACCCAGGTACGGGTCGGAGGTGAACACCTGCGCCGGCAGGCTCGTGTTGCGCACGACCAGCTGCGAGGCGGTGCCGCTGAACGGCGCCCAGGCGCGGCCGAGGTAGATCGTGTTCGGCGCGAGCGTCGTGGAGACCGTCGAGCCGGTGATCAGCTCGCCGAAGGGGTTGCCGGTGTAGGTCGCCGGGGCGGTCAGGTACGACTTCGCGTAGATCCCGTCGTTGAGCGCGACGATGTTCGAGCGGTCCACCACCATCGTGCCGTCGCCGAAGATGAAGTCGACGTCGCCCTCGACGGTCGAGTCGTAGATGTACTGGCGCAGCGCCTTGGTCGCGGTGGAGTCCCACGACAGCAGCGTGTCCTGGTGCCCGTAGAAGACGTCGTGCTCGTAGATCTGCTTGTCGCCCTCCATGGCCAGCGCCACCGCCTGGGTGCCGGTGACCGAGGGGAAGTCGAGCTTGTCGAAGGAGTTGCTGAAGGTCACGTACTCGGCGGTGAAGCCGGGCGCGGCGATGGTCGCGGTGGCCGAGCCGACGGTGCCGAGCGTGCCGCCGCTGCCGTTGGACTCCTGGTTGTAGTTGGCCGCGTCGATCACCACGTCGGCCGCGTTGTGGTCGGCGCCGATCATGCTCAGGTCGGTCTTGCTCGCCGGGATCGTGACGGTTCCTTCATAGCGGCCCGGCCCGATGGAGATCACGTAGGGCGTCGTGGAGTTGTTCGGGACCGCGTTCACGGCGGCCTGCACCGTGGTGTATTCGGCTCCTGAAGCACCGACCGTGAGGGTCACGGCGCTGGCGGCCGAGGCGTCCGGCGCGCCCGCGAAGAGTACCGGAACGGCGAGCAGCGCGGCCGTGAACATGCCGGTGAGGGCCGTTCTGCGGCTCGAGGGAAGGAGGGTTCTGGGATGCATCGGTCCATCCGTGGAAGGGAGCGGACATGGACGCGGGGCACTTCCTCCCGGCACCCTCAGACCGGGCGAGGCGGCGCGTGCGCCCGGCGGCGGGAGCGGACGGCGGTCGCCGCGGCCGCCGTGCGGACGCGAGGGGACAGTAGGGCGGCGGGTGCCGGCCGTCAATGGCATTGACGACATCTCGTGCGGCAGATATTTTCCACGGCACGTCATATATGAGATGCCGAACGAGCGACAGCCCGCCGTTCGCCGGCGCCTCGATAGGGCGTGCCGCGGCCCTGCGCGGACGGTCGCGTCCCCACCCTCATTCAGAGACGGGGCCGTTCGCGCGGGATGCCGCTGCGTTATCCCGCCGCCGGCGGTCGCCCCCGGCCCGGCCCGTCGATCCTCTTGACCGGGCGGTCCGCGGGGCGTAGCTTCACCGGCACATCGTATATGAGATACACGATGCCATAAGCCGTTGCCGAAACGGAGAGGTTCTGTTGTCCAACGCCGGGCTGTCCCACACCGGGTCGTCGAACACGGCCATGCCGTCCGTCTCGGTGCCCTCGCGCACCGAGGCGGTCCTGGACTCGCTCAAGACCGCGATCCTGACCGGGCGGCTGCCGCCCGGCCACGCGTTGGTCGAGAACGAGCTGGCCGCGCAGCTCGGCGTGTCCAAGACCCCGGTGCGCGAGGCGCTCAAGACGCTGGCCGGCGCCGGCCTGGTCACGATGAGCCCTTACAAGGGCGCCGCGGTGCGCACCGTGGACGACCGGCTGGCCCACTCCGTCTACGACATCAGGCTGCTGCTGGAGCCGGAGGCGGTGCGCCGCGCGGTCGCGCTGGGCCGCCCCGAGCTGGAGGAGCACAAGCGGCGGGCCGAGGAGGCGCTGCAGACCGCCGACGCGTCGAACGACCAGGCGCAGCGCTCCATGGCCAACCGCGACTTCCACCGCTCGCTCTACCTCGGCTGCGGCAACGACCTGATGGTCAACATCCTGGACGACCTGCGCGACCAGACCGCGCTGGTCTCCACCGTGGTCTGGAACCGCACCCCGTCGTGGGAGCAGGAGGCCGCCGAGCACCGCGCGATCCTCGAAGCCGTCTCCTTCGGCGACGCGGACGGCGCGGCGGACCTGCTGCGCACCCACATCGACTCGTTCGTCGAACGCAACTTCGGCGCCGCCGGCTGACCCCGCCTCAGGCGCCGCCCGCACGGCCGGGCGGGTGTCCTGCGCCCGCAGGAGACCACAGCACGTCCGGCGGTCCGCTCCGCTGCAACGGACCGGACCGCCTCAACGCGACACAAACAGCTCCGCACCGCAGTTGTCCGACCACGAGCTTGGAGCAGCATGCAATCCGATGATGGCACGGCCCGCGCCGGCGCGGACAGCCGGGACGAGGACGGCCCCGCCCGCGGGCCGCGCGACCCCGGTCGCGCCCGCGCCGCGCTGGCCGGCGTGGTGGCGATCCCGGTGACCCCGTTCTCGGCCCAGGGCGGGATCGACTGGGAGCAGCACGCCGCCCTCGTGCACCGACTCGTCGACGGCGGCATCAAGGCCGTCACGCCGAACGGCAACACCGGCGAGTTCTACACCCTGGACCAGGCCGAGGCCCGGCAGGCCGCGGAGAACACGGTCAAGGTGGTCGACGGCCGGGCCGCGGTGATCGTCGGGGTCGGCCTCGACACGAGCACCGCCGCCGACGCCGCCCGGCACGCCGCGCAGATCGGCGCGGACATGGTGATGGTGCACCAGCCGGTGCACCCCTACATCTCCGGCGAGGGCTGGACCGAGTACCACCGCCGGATCGCCGAGGCGGTCCCGGACCTCGGCGTCGTGCTCTACATCCGCGACGGGCGGATCGGCGGCGAGCACATCCGCCGGCTCGGCGAGGAGTGCCCGAACGTCATCGCGGTCAAGTACTCGGTGCCGGACCCGGTGCGCTTCGCCTCGGTCTCCCGCGATGCCGGCAGCGACCGGTTCGTCTGGCTGGCCGGCCTGGCCGAGCTCTCCGCGCCGGGCTACTTCGCGGTCGGCGCGGTCGGCTTCACCTCCGGCCTGGCCAACGTCGCGCCGCGCATCTCGCTCGACTTCCACGCGCTGCTCGCGGCCGGCGACTTCCCCGGCGCCATGCGGGTATGGGAGCTGATCCGCCCGTTCGAGGAGCTGCGCGCGGCCGACTTCTCGGCCGACAACGTGGCCGTGGTCAAGGAGGCGCTGGCCCAGCTGGGCCTGGTCCGCCGGGACGTGCGGCCGCCCTCGCGCACCCTGCCGCGCCCGGTGCGCGACCAGATCGAGGCGATCCTGGCCGGCTGGGGCACGCAATGGCAGATCTGAGCCCTGACAGCGGTGTCGACGACACTGCACCCGATTCCACTGCGGCCGCGCCGCCGCTGCGCAGCGTCGCCTGGTTCGGCGAGGGCGAGACCGGCGGGCACCTGCGCGCCTTCAGCCACCGCTCCCGGATGCGGCAGCTCGGCTACCTGCCCGAGGAGCACCTCGGCAAGCCGGTCATCGCGATCCTGAATACGTGGTCTGACATCAACCCCTGTCACATGCATCTGCGCGAGCGCGCGCAGCAGGTGAAGCGCGGGGTCTGGCAGGCCGGCGGCTTCCCGCTGGAGTTCCCGGTTTCCACTCTGTCAGAGACCTTCCAAAAGCCCACCCCGATGCTCTATCGCAACCTGCTGGCGATGGAGGCCGAGGAGTTGCTGCGCTCCTACCCGGTCGACGGCGCGGTGTTGATGGGCGGCTGCGACAAGACCACCCCGGCCCTGATCATGGGCGCGACCAGCGCGGGGCTGCCCGCGGTGTATGTCCCGGCCGGGCCGATGCTGCGCGGCGACTACCGCGGGCAGACCCTCGGCAGCGGCACGGACCTGTTCAAGTACTGGGACGAGCACCGCGCCGGGCGGATCGGCGACTGCGAGCTGGCCGAGGTCTGCGCGGGCCTGGCCCGCTCGCCGGGGCACTGCATGACGATGGGCACCGCCTCGACGATGACTTCGATCGCTGAGGTACTGGGCGTCGCGCTGCCCGGCTCGGCCTCGATCCCGGCGGTGGACTCGGCGCACTACCGGATGGCCGCGGCCGCCGGGGCGCGCGCTGTCGAGCTGGTCCGCGAGGGCGCCGCCATCACGGGATTCCTGACCCGGGAGGCCTTCGAGGACGCGGCCGCCACGGTGTTCGCACTCAGCGGCTCGACCAACGCCCTGATCCACCTGATCGCGATGGCCGGGCGGGCCGGCGTGACGCTGACCCTGGACGACTTCGACGCGATCTCCCGGCGGATCCCGGTGCTGGCCAACATCCGGCCGGCCGGCGAATACCTGATGGAGGACTTCTACTACGCCGGCGGCCTACAGGCCCTGCTCGCGGAGCTGGACAAGGTGCCCGGCGCGCTGCACACCGACCGCCCGACGGTCGGCGGCGGCACGCTGGCGGACCACCTGGCCCGGGCCCGGGTGAACGACCCGGACGTCATCAGGTCCGCGGACCGGCCGCGCGACCCCGAGGGCGGCCTGGCGGTGCTGCGTGGCAATCTGTGCCCTGACGGCGCGGTGATCAAGTACATCGCGTCACAGGAGCCGAGGCTGCTCAAGCACACCGGCCCGGCAGTGGTCTTCGACGACTACAAGCAGCTGCGTGAAGGTATCGACGACCCCGTGTTCGGCATCACGCCGGACACGGTGCTCGTGCTGCGCGGCTCCGGACCGCTCGGCGGGCCCGGCATGCCCGAGTACGGCATGCTGCCGATCCCCAAGTACCTGCTGGAGGCCGGCGTCACCGACCTCGTGCGGATCTCCGACGCGCGGATGAGCGGGACGAGCTACGGAACCTGCGTCCTGCACGTCGCCCCGGAGTCGCACGCCGGCGGGCCGCTCGCGCTGGTGCGCACCGGCGATCAGGTCACCCTCGACGTCGCTGCCAGAACCCTGACGCTGAACGTGGCCGACGAGGAGCTGGCCGCCCGCCGCGCCGCCTGGCGTGCCCCCGCGCCCAAGTTCGAGCGCGGATACGGCGCCATCTACCAGGACCACATCACCCAGGCCGACCAGGGCTGCGACTTCGACTTCCTGGCCCGCGCCGGGCACAACCCGCAGCCCGACCCGCACTGAGCCGGTCGGCACCGGCCGGCCGGCGGCTGCCGATCAGCACCGCACAGCATCGGCGGGTCCTGACACACGACTCGGCACGCGCGTCCCGGCGCGCCCCGCGGCAAGCTCCCGATGCCGCGGCGCGCGGCCGGCGCAGCGCCCGCACCATCCGCACCATCCGCTTCGCCCGCACCACCCGCTCACCTCCACGTTCCGGCACAGTCCCCGATCCTTGTACACCGACGTAGAAGGCGTGAACCCATGTCCGACCGACCCACCGCCATATCCCGCCGCGGACTGCTCGGCACGGTCGCCGCGGCCGGCGTCGCAGCCCCCGTACTCGCCGCCTGCGGCGCGCCGTCCAGCCCCGGCTCGTCCAACACCGCGAGCTCGAGCGCCAGCGCCGCCCCGACCATCGCGGACAGCCCGAGCGCCCCGGCCACCATCAACATCCTCGACGTGGCCGGCAACCTGGCGCTGACCCAGCCGGCCATCGAGGCCTTCGCCGCCGCCCACCCCAAGATCGTCGCCAACGTCACCTACACCACCGGCACCGCCCCCGACCTGGCCGGCAAGATCCAGGCCGAGCAGCAGGCCGGCAACGTGCAGACCAGCCTGGTGCTCACCGGCACCGACGGGCTGGCCGACGGCATCCAGCAGAACCTCTGGCAGGACGTCGAGGCCTACTACGGCCAGTTCTTCCCGAACCTGATGGCCAACTACCAGCCCGCCGCGGCCTCCATGGCCACGCTGGCCCAGAACAAGGGCATCGAGCTGGTCTGGTACCCCTCCGGGCCGCTGATCGAGTACAACCCGGCCACCGTGAAGACCGCGCCCGACACCACCGCCGCGCTGCTGGCCTGGGCCAAGGCCAACCCCGGCAAGTTCCAGTACGCCGAGCCGCGCAACTCCGGGCCCGGGCGCACCCTGCTGATGGGCCTGCCCTACCTGCTCGGCGACAAGGAGCCGACCAACCCGACCACCGGGTGGGCCAAGACCTGGAACTACCTGGCCCAGCTGAACGACTACGTCTCCAGCTACCCGAGCGGCACCTCGGCCACCATGAAGAACATCGCCGCCGGAACCGTCGACATCATCGCCTCGACCACCGGCTGGTACATCAACGGCCGGGCCATCGGCACGGTGCCCAAGCCCATCGCGGTGGCCAAGTTCAAGACCTTCACCTGGGTCACCGACGCGCAGTACGGCGTCATCCCGAAGGGCGTCTCGAGCGACGTGCTGATCGCCAACCTGCGGCTGCTGGCCTGGCTGCTCACCCCGGAGCAGCAGGCGGTGACCTACGACCAGGGCTACTTCTACCCCGGCCCGGCGGTCAAGAACGTGCCGCTGTCGAAGGCCCCGGCCGCCTCGCGCACGTGCATCGCCGAGTACGGCGTCTCCGCCTTCGCCGGCTGGATGACGCAGTACCCGATGAAGAACTCGCTGCCCGCCCCCGCGCAGGTCACCGCGTTCGACCTGTGGGACACCAAGATCGGCTCGACCAAGTGACCGCCGCCGACGCCGAGACGCGGCGGCACCCGGCGGCGCGCCCGGCCGATCCGGCCCGCCCCGGCGCCGCGCAGCGCTTCGGCGAGCTGCGGCTGGCCGGGGTCAGCCGGGACTACGGCGCGCACACCGCGCTGCACCCGCTGGACCTGACCGTGCGCG
>DASYAE010000234.1:0-44269 GCA_036501535.1 Actinocrinis sp.
GAGCGGCACGATCCGGTTCGCCCGCACGACCAGCGCCGCGAGTACCACGCGCTGCCGGGAGGCGGAGATGGTGAACTCCCGGCCGTCGTCGTCGAGTACCCGCAGCGGCCCCAGGATTCCCAGTAGCAACGCATCCTCCCCAAACGCGCCCGCCCTCGGCGACGCCACCCAGACGCAGCGCGAACACGGTCGAACGCCTCAGCCTTCTGCGAGGCTAGTACACGTCCGCCGAACACGGTGGCGACCGTGCGGGTCACCCGTCGAGGATCTCCTTGCGGAATCTCTCGAGCAGCGCCTCCGTGGCCGGCGTGGGCGGGGCTTGGGCGGACATCCGGTCGAACACCTCGAGGTAGGTGGACACGTCGTTGCGGTCGTCGATGTAGGCCGCCCCGGTCAGGGACTCGGTGTAGACGATGTCCGGCAGCTCGCGGTAGCGGAACCGGAAGAGGTGGAAGGGCCCGTACATCGCCGGGTGCAGCCCGGCGGCGAACGGCATGACCTGCAGCGTGATGTTCGGCTGGGCGGTCGCCTCGATCAGCCGGTCGATCTGCGTCCGCATCACCTCGGCGTCGGCGGGCGTGCGGCGGAACACCGTCTCGTCCATGACGACCCACAGCCTCGGCGCGTCGGCCTTGGTGAGCAGGTCCTGCCGGGCGATGCGCAGGTCGACCTGCCGGTCGAGCTCGGTGGGGCTGGCGCTGGGCTGACCTGCCCTCAGCACGGCGCGTGCGTAGCCAGGCGTCTGAAGCAGCCCGGGCACGTAATGCGGTTCGTAGCAGCGGATCAGCGCGGCCTCGCCTTCGAGGCTGACGTAGGCGCTGAACCAGTCGGGCAGGATGTCACGGAACCGGTGCCACCAGCCGGGCTGGTTGGCTTCGCGGGCGAGCGTGAGGAACGCCTCGACCTCGGCGGGCTCCTGGACGCCGTACGTGTGCAGCAGCCGCTCCACGTAGACGATCTTGAAGTTCACCTCGGCTTTTTCCATCCGCCGGATCGTCGTGTGGGTCACGTCCAAGGCGGCCGCCGCCTCCTCGTAGCTCAGGCCGGCGCTCTCGCGCAGGTCTTGAAGTCGCCTTCCGAGGACCATGCGCAGGACTGTCGGCGTACCGGGCGGGTGGGGTTCACTCACGTTCCGCTCCCGCCTCAGCCGTCATGACCGCTAGTGTGTCACGTGGTCTCCGTCCGTAACATCCTGAACCTTGGACTCGGAAATTATTTCCGAGCCGGATGACCCCGGTCCGCTGCTGCCGATCAACGTCCTCGCCGAATGATTGGCTGTCACACGCGGCCAAGGCGCGGGCCGGATAGTGTGGTGCGCGCCGCCGATGGGTGGTCGCCTGGGTATTGCGCCGGACCGCGCATGATCAGGACCATGGGACGGCCGGATCACGGAATTCCCGGTGTCGTGAGCTTGCGCGCCTGGTGGCACCCCAGTGAACGGAGTAAGCCTGTTGGCCCAGCAGGGTGGTATCCCCGCCGACCGGATCGACACGAGCCGGCCGCATCCAGCCCGCATGTACGATTACTACCTCGGCGGGCACGACAACTACGAGGTCGATCGCGAGGCGGCCGAACAGGTGCTCGCCGTGGCGCCGGTCGTGCGGAGAGCGGCACTGGCGAATCGGGCGTTCCTGCATCGCGCCGTCCGCCATGCCGCCACGATGGGCGTGCGCCAGTTCATCGACATCGGCACGGGGGTCCCGACATCACCGAACACCCACGAGGTGGCTTCGGCGGTGCACCCGGACGCACGGGTGGTCTATGTGGACAACGACCCGATCGTCGGCGCCTACGCGAACGCGCTGCTCCGTGGCAGCGGCTCCACGGTGTTCGCGCTCGCCGACGTGCGCAAGCCGCACGACATCCTCCGCGACGAGGGCGTTCGTCGGCTGATCGACTTCACCGAGCCGGTATGTCTCATGCTGGTGGCGGTGCTGCACTTCGTCGAGGACGCCGAGGACCCGGCGGGCATCGTGGCCACGCTGGGCGAGGCTCTGCCGAGCGGCAGCCTGCTCATCCTCAGCCACTCCGCCGTGGAGAGCACGGCGGACACCCGGCGGGTCACCGGGGTCTACAAGAACGCCTCCGCCACGCTGACCCCGCGCACCGCCGAGCAGATCAGCGCGATGTTCTCCGGCTTCGAGATGCTGGAGCCGGGGCTTGTGCAGGTGAGCACCTGGCGCCCGGACGAGCCGGTCGAACCGGACGACCTCGAGATCGGCCTTTCCGGAGGCATCGGCCGCAAACCCTGACCACGACGTCTTACCGATCGAGACGCCCGCCCGGCCTAGCGCCCGGAGCCCCGGCCCCGGGCGCCGCTCGGATCAGTGCCTTGTGACGCGCGGGATCAGGGTACTCAGTCGTTCGAGCAGACGGTGCCGTTGATGTAAAAGGCCGCGGGTGGCGGGTCTTGTCCGGTGTCGGCGCCGTTGAAGCCGATGCTCACGGTTCCGCCGCCGGCCGCGATGGTGCCGTTCCAGCTCGCGCTGGTGACGGTGACCGCTTGTCCGCTCTGCGTCCAGGTGCCGTCCCAGCCGGAGCCCACGCTCTCGCCGGCGGCAGGCCAGGTGAAGGTCAGCGTCCAGCCGTTGATCGCCGTGCTCGCCTGGTCGGTCAGGGTGATGGTCGCGCCGAATCCGCCGGGCCAGCTGTTGCTGACGGCGTAGTGGACGGCGCAGGTCGCGTTGGCCGGCGGCGGGACGGTGAAGGTGACCGGTGACGACGCGATCGATGGATTGCCGTGCGTGTCCACCGCGACCACGTCATAGGTGTAGCTGGAGCCGATCGTCAGGCCGCTGAGGTTGAGCGTGTCGGCCGTCGGACTGGCGATCAGGGTACTGGTTCCGCTGCTGCCGACCTGGTAGACCTGGTAGTCCGCGATCGGGTAGGTGCCGGGGGCCGCGGCGGCCCACGTCAGGGTCGCGGTGCCGGAGGTGCTGCTCGCGGTGGTCGAGGCCAGGTCGGAGACGGTCGGCTGGCCCGGGCTGCCCGGCGCCGCCGCGATGGTCCCGCCGCTGCCTGGGATCTGGATCACGGTGAGCGTATACGGGGCCACAGTGACTGAGGAGGCAGAGCTCTGCGTCGTCGAGGTGATGGAGGTGGCGTTGTTGGCCAGCGTATAGACCGTGGGGCTGCCGGACGGTGTAAAGCCGTTGTAGGTCAGGTTCGCGGTGTACGAGTTCGTGGGGTCCTCGTTGTCGATCAGGACGTTGAGTGTGCCGTCGGCCCTTCGCACGGCGTGGACGCGTACCAGCGGGTTGCCTGAACTCGCATTGACGATCTGGTCGCCCGGCGCGGCGAGCTTGGTGAGCATCTCGACGCCGTAATAGGAGTCGAACGGCGTGTCGAGCGGGGGTTCGGTCACGCCGCTGCCGTTGGTGCCGCTGGAGAACATGCCGCCGTCGCCGTAGTCCTGGGCGCCGTCGACGGTGCTCGGCGTGCCCGGGCCGTTGTGCTGGTCCCACCAGTCGACGTTGGTCACGCCGCCTTCCAGGAACGACATGTAGGTGTCGGCGGCGAACAGCGCGGCGGGCATGGTGTCCTGGTCGATGGTGTCGCTGGTCTCGGTGACCAGGATCGGCACGTTCGCCGGGTCGACCCCGGCGTACTGGGTGATCTCGGATTTGAGCGTGGAGACCATGCCGGAGATGTCGGTGGTGGTGGCCAGCATCTGCGCGGTGGTCATGCCCGAGTAGGCCGGGTAGTAGTGCACGACGACGCAGTCGGTCTTCGAGCCCAGCGCGGAGAGCACGGTCTGGTTCCACGGCAGCGGGCTGGTGGTCGCGTTGGTCACCCCGTCGGGCCAGAACCCCGGCGTGGTCAGCACGGCGCACACGTGGACGTCGGGGTCGACCGCTTTGATCGCGGAGATGTAGCCGAGCAGGTTGCTCGCGTACACGCTCGGGCCGCAGTTGTAGGTCTGGTTCGGCTCGCTGCCGATAGTCACCGGGCCGCCGGAGGCGGAGGTGGTGCAGTGCGCGTCGGCCTCCCAGTCGGCGTCGTAGGTGCCGTTGCCGTAGACCTCGTTGCCCACCTCCCAGTACTCGATGCCGTAGTTGTTGGTCACGTCGGCGTCCTGCACCCACGCGGCGGCCAGCGCCGGGGTGCCGGTGCCGTAGTTCGTGGTGATGATCGGATGCGCCCCGACCGCCTGCGCGGTGCCCATGAAGTCCGCGAAGCTCGTGTTCGGCGCGTCATAGCCGCCGGTGACGGTGTTCGTCTCCCAGTTGAAGCCGTCGGAGTATCCCCCGCCGGGATAGCGCAGCGCATCGATCCCCGCCGTCTTGAGCAGGCCGGGGGCGGCCGCGTCGTTCATGTTGCCGTCGTACACGGCGGTGTTCAGGCCGATCGCGTTGTTCGGGACGGCGCCGAGTCCGGTGGTGCCGTTCACCGTGATCGCGACGGCGGTGGCGGCCGCCGCCGGCGATGCGGCGACGCCCGGCAGGGCCGCGGCCCCGATCACGGCCAGGCTCGATGCCAGGGCCGTATACCGTGACCGGAACACACCGGTCCTTCTGACTGACACGAGGATCCTCCTTGCTCGAGGAAGACGGGACGGTGAGTGCCCGCGGCCGAGCGCGCAGGCTGAGCAGCCGGCCATGTGCCCGGCGCGGCTTTCACAACGTACTTTCGCGATGTTTCGTGGAAAGTTTCTCGGCGAGAAGGTAGCTGCCGCCTGCGTCCGCGTCAACGATGGCAGCGCCCTGTTGCTGCTGTGTGAGCGAGTGTCGATCGATAGCCACAGGCAGGGTGCAGCCTTGTCCTCTTGGTAGGGCTACCTGTTTCGAGCGAATCGATGCGAAAGTTTCAGCCAGGCCTCGATTGCGCACGTGCCTCCGTGATCCCTCGAAGTGTCACAATGGCGACTGACGGCGTGCCGAGTCGATGGAAGGTGACCGTGGCGGAGAGCGAACCTGCGGCAGCGGGCGCGGACGGCCGGATGCCGCAGGGCGATGCGCCGGGGCCGGTCACGATCGCGTACATCGCGGAATCGGCCGGTGTGTCCGTCCCGACCGTCTCGAAGGTGCTCAACGGGCGCTCCGGCGTATCGGACGAGACCCGCGCGCGCATCGAGTCGCTGATCAACCAGTACGGCTACCGCAGGCCGCCGAACCGCAGCAACGTCGTCGAGCTCGTATTCCGCGAGCTGGAGAGCATGTGGGCGGTGGAGATCATCCGCGGTGTGGAGCGGGTCGCGCGCAAGAACCGGGTCGGCGTGATGGTCTCGGAGTTCGGCCTGCACGACTCGCCGGGCCGGTCGATGGAGGATACGGTCGGGCGCCGCCCGCAGTGCGTGCTGTCGGTGGCGCAGCTTTCGGCGCAGGAGCGTGAGCAGCTGCGGGCCAAGGGCATCGCGTTCGTCGTATTCGACCCCACCGGCGAATTGCCGGATGACGTGCCGTTCGTCGGCGCCACCAACTGGCGCGGCGGGCGCTCCGCGACGCAGCACCTGATCGACCTCGGCCACCGGCGCATCGCGATGATCAGCGGACCCGACGACGTGCAGTTCGCCCGCGCCCGTCTCGCCGGATATCAGTCCGCGCTGACGGCGGCCGGCCTGCCGGCCGAGCCCGGCCTGGTGGTCCAGGCGGGGCTGACCCGGGAGGCGGGATGCGCCGCGGCGCGCACCCTGCTGCAGCGCCCTGATCGGCCGACGGCGGTCTTTGCGACGAACGACTTACAGGCGCTCGGGGTGTACCAGGCCGCGCGCGAGGCCGGCCTGAGCATCCCGGGGGACTTGAGCGTCGTGGGCTTCGACGACCTGCCGGTGGTCGCCTGGGCCGATCCGCCGCTGACCACGGTGCACCAGCCGCTCACGGAGATGGCGGTAGCCGCCACCGAACTGGCCCTCGCCCTCGGCCGCGGCGAGCCGACCACGCAGATCGGCGTGGAGCTCGCCACGACACTCACCGTCCGGGAAAGTACGGCCCCTCCGCGCAGTTAGACGTGGCGTTTCGAAGCACGTCGATCGAACGCCCGGACGTTCGCGCCGGAGTCGCAACCTTGCCTGGAAAGTCGTTGGGCCTCGCAGGCTCAACGTGTTCCGGGGGCGGCTGGGAGTGCCGCCCCCAGAAGGTTGTGACCTAGGTGATGAGGTTGTCGTCAGTTGGTGAGTGTCCGCTGTGTTCCGTGGGCTCCGCCCTTGATCGTGGTGCGCGTGCCGCCTGGCAGCACGACCGTCGCGGTCGTACCCGGCGGGGCCTGGATGGTCAGGGAGTACTTGTCCGCGTTCTTCTTCCAGCTCACCAGGATCTGGCCGTAGGGCGTGGGAACGGCGCCTTGGGCGGAGGCGAGGCTGCCGTAGTGGGGCGTGACGGTGAAGGTCGAGTATCCGGGGCCGGCCGGCTGCACGCCCAGGACGTAGCCGGTCATGATCGGGGTCGGTCCGGAGGCCCAGCCGTGGGACAGGCTGGTGCGCGACTCGGTGGCGGTGCCGTCCGGGCCGATGTTCTCCCAGAAGGTCCCGGTGTAGAACGGGTCGGCCGGGTCGATCATCTGGCCCCAGGTCAGCTCGATGAGCTGCTCGGCGTCTGCGGTGTCGCCGGCCGTGTAGTCGGCTTCGACTTCGAAGGCGGTGATGTAGGGGCTGATCAGGTTGCTGTAGGTGGTGCCCGAGTAGGGTTCCGAGCCGTGCGGTCCCCACAGGGCCTTGAGGGCGGTGAGGATGCCGGCGTCGGCGCTGGTCGGTGCGACGCCGAACACGACGGCCAGCGAGTTGGCGTCCTGGGCGAGCGTGGTGTGGTCGGATTCGCTCAGGTAATAGGTCCCGGTCGCGGGGTTGAAGAGGTTTGCGTTGATCGCGTTGCGCACGCTGTCCGCGGTCGCTGCGTAGGCGTCGGCCTTCGCGGCGTTGCCGAGGTTCGATTCCAGGTAGGCCGCGTCCTGCAGCGCGCGGTAGTAGAGCACGTTGTAGGCGGTGACCACGCCGGGTTTTGAACCGTCGTAGAAGTCCCAGTCGTAGCCGCCGTTGGTGGTGGAGATCTGCGAGCCGGTGACGACCAGTCCGGTGTCGTCGGTCAGTGTGGCGTCGTAAGCCAGTTGGCCCTCGACCCAGGGCAGGATCTGCTGCGCGAACGCGGTGTCGCCGGTGTTGCGGTAGTAGCCGACGGCGGCGTCCAGGGTCCAATGCGAATAGGAGCTGCTGTACGGGCCGTTGCGCCCGAGCGTGTCGGCGTTCAGGCCGCCGGTCTGCGGGCTGGCGGTGATCAGCGTGAGCAGCGACTGCTTGACATAGTCGTCGCCGTTGCTGCCGAGGGTGTCGGCGATGCCCTGGCCCTCGATCCCCAGGTCGCCGGACCAGATCGCGCGATCGCGCTTGGCGCCGTCGAGTACTGACGGCTCGGTCGCACCGTTCACACCCGCAGGCTGCATGTCGGTCTGTTCGGTGTAGGCGCCGTCGTAGAACATCTGGTTGAAGGCGTCGTCGCTGGAGGTGAAGTAGCCCTGGTAGTCGGCCGCGGTGGCCAGGAATCCCTCGCCGAACTGGATTCCGGCGCCCTTGAGCACGACGGTGCCGGGCGAGCTGAGGGTGATCGCCTCGAAGCGGAGTCCTCCCATCGAGCCGCCGCTCAGTGAGGAGTCCGCATCGACGGTGATCGTGGTGGTGCGGGGGGCGAACGCGGAGTCGCCGGTGATCGCGCCGGGGGTGCTGGTGACGGTCGCGCCGGCCGGGTGGGTCTCGGCGAGCGGGGCGGTCAGGGTGAGCGTGGTGCCGGATACCGAGGCGATGTGGTCGGTCTCGGTCGGCGAGCCGAGCGTGACTGTGTCACCCGCGGCGAAGGTCGAGGTGCGTGCCATCGTGGCCGAGGTCGCGTCGGCCGCCGCGGCGGTGGCGAGGGTGCCCGACCCCGGAGTGTTCAGGTACGACCTGGCCTCGGTGAACGCGAGGGACATGGTGGGCGTGGTGCCGTCGCCGTTGTACGACTTGACGGTGATGAAGGGGGTGCCCTCGACCTCGGTGCCGTAGTCGAGCAGGACGGCGGCGGGTTTGCCGCCCCGGGGCACCGTGAGGGTGGTCGTGCCGCTGCCCTGCGCCGTGATGCCTTTGGCGTTGGTCACGTCGCCCGACAGGACGGTCGCGCCGACCGGCTTGACGTCGGGGTTCCTCGGCTGTTCGAGGTACGACTTCCAGTTCTGATTCGTTGCGGCGCCTGCCGGGGTGGCCGCGAGCGTGGCTGTGGCCAGCAGTGTGACCATGGCGCCCGCGATCAGCGTTCGCCCCGGTGGTCGCCGGTATCGGCGATTCACGATCTTTCCCTCCATGCGTGCAGGACTGGCGGACCGAAGTCCGCAGAAAATGGGCATGACGTTTCAGCGCGGATTCATTTCCATGAAGTGCGCTGGCGAGAGTTGTGTCGAAATGCAGCCACGGCATCCTTTCGCCATGGCTCTGAACAGCTCAAAGGGAAGTGGACGGGGTCTCGCGGGAGCCTGGCCGCAAAGCCCGTCGACTTTGAAACGGTTCAACTGCAATGTGACTCTCACTATTGCAGCGCCGTTGCGCGCGGTCAACACCCCGCATCGGCCGCAGCGGAAACGGGCCGCCGCTACAAAAGAGCCCTGAGGCAGTGTGAATCAATAATCTGATCGCCGCGGCACCGCTGCTCGGACGCGGCGGACCGTCATCGGGCGCGAGCCGATCACAGTACACGTACCATCAGATGGTTGCCTTCGGTGGATGGTGCAGGTGAACGGCCTGCGAAGCGAAGCGCTTGCGATAGGCCGTCGCGCTCAGCCCGTAGTGCGCTTTGAACCGGCGGGCGAAGTTGGACTGGTCCGGCCAGCCCACCGCCTGCCCGATACCGCTGACGGGCTCATCGGAATGCAGCAGGAGCACGGCGGCTTGTTCTGCCCGGATCTGGGCGAGGTAAGCCATGGGGGGAAGGCCGGTGGCGGCGTTGAACAAGCGCACCAGGTAGCCCGGGACGAGGTGTGACTCGGCGGCCAGATCAGCCAGCGTCCAATGCCGAGCGAGGTTCGCCTCCATCAGGCGCATCGCCTTCAGCACGGCGGGATGCGCCGTCCCCGGCTCGGCGCGCAGCGAGCCGTCTGTGCGGGCGACCGCCAGGCCGAGCTGGCCGAAGAGCAGCGAGAGCCGACCGACGACATCCGCATGGTGCAGCGCCACCGGTTGGTGCCGCAGTGCCGCGAGCGCGTCGAGGTGCGTGACGCACTCGCTGAAGGCCGTCGGCGGCAGGCTGACGGTCAGCACGCCGCGCCCGGCCGGAGCGTATGGACCGGCCCAGAGAAGGTAGCCGAGCAGCGGATCCTCGCGGGTCCAGGACAGCTCGCGGCGCAGCAGCTCGCTGCTGAAGCAGCAGTTGTACACCTCGAAGGGGCGGCAGTCCTCGTAGCCGTGCCAGACGCCGGGCCGCAGCAGGACCACGTCCCCGGGGCGCAGGTCCTGCCGGCCGGTCAGGGTGTAGTGGGTTGCGGTGCCGGCCACCGCGAACGCGATCTCCACGAAGCTGTGCGTGTGCACGGGACTGTCCCACTTGTGGAGGTAGCTGCCGGCGTAGACGGGCGAGCCCTCGGTGAAGTGGAACAGGCCCTGGCTGGTCCCCACGGGCGGTGTCTCGTCCACAGCCGCACCGTAGCCCCTTGTCCCGCCGAAGTTAATTCCAGCCAAGTATCGGTCTATCGCGGCATAGCGGTGACCAGCCGGTTCGGTGAAACATCCTCCTCACGGATCGGTATTTCACCGAAGCGAAACGTGGAATCGACCATGCCCTTGTCCTGGTGGCGCTGCCTACCCCGCCGGCCGGCGGTGGCAACACTCCTGTTGCCGAGCCTGCTGCTGATCGGCGTGTTCAGCTACTACCCGGCGGTGCGCAGCCTGATCGGAGGGTTCTACCAGTGGAACGGCTTCTCGGCCCCGGCCTACGCCGGGACCTCGCAGTTCACCCAGTACCTCCACGCGCCGACGTTCGGCACGGAGGTGAGGAACATCGCCGTGCTGACCGGCGGAAGCATCCTGATCACCCTGGTCTCGCAGTTCACCGCGGCAGAATTCGTGCTCCACATGCCGAAACGGGCGGGCGCCGTCGCCAAGTACCTGCTCGCGCTGCCGATCGTGCTGCCGCCGCTGGTGCTGATCGAAGTGTGGGCGTACGTGCTCCAGCCGGAGACCGGACTGCTCGACCACGTCCTCGGCTCGGTCGGGCTGCCTGAGCCGGCCTGGCTGAGCGATCCGCACCTCGCGCTCGCCGGCATCCTGCTGATCGGATTCCCGTGGATCTCCAACCTCGGATTCCTGATCTTCCTCGGCGGCCTGCAGAACCTGCCGAGAGACGTGCTCGACGCCGCCCGGATGGACGGTCTCGGCGCGGTTCGGCGGATGTTCGCCATCGACGTGCCACTGCTGATACCGCAGTTCCGGATCGTCGTCGTGCTGTCCGGAATCTTCGCCGTGCAGAACTTCGTGCCGATCCTGCTGCTGACCAACGGCGGCCCCGGCACCGCGACCCTCGTGCCGGGACTGGACATGTACCAGTCCGCCTTCCAGAACGACCAGTACGGCTACGGCATGGCGATCGGCACCCTGCTGTTCGCCGCCATGCTCGTGTTCACCCTCATCGCCATGCGCGCGCTGCGCCCCAGGACCACCTGACCGGCTGCCGCTCCCGCGACTGCGGCCGCCCCGGAACTCCCGTGCTCCACGCACTCAGCCATCGAACCCGCGTCCCAGGTGAGGCCCCATGCTCGGAACAAGACTCCTGCGCGCGGCGTCACCCGCCGCCGCAGTGCTGCTGGTCACCGGTGTCCTGACCGCCGGATGCTCCTCGAGCGGACAAGGAGCCGACGGCCCGGTCACGATCAAAGCGCAACTACCACCCAACACCGGCCCGATCACCGCCGCCGACAACGCCGGCCTGCAGCAGCTGACCAAGCAGTACGAGACCGCGCACAAGAACGTCACCGTGCAGTGGCTGGCGAACAACACCAACGGCATCACCCAGGCGAACGCCGCGCTGGAGAGCCAGGCCACCGGCGGCGCCGCGCCCGACATCGTCTGGGAGCAGTACGGGCCGGTCACCTCCGGCGCCCTGCCGTCGGGTCTGCTTCAGAACATCAAGCCCTACCTGCAAAAGCCGGACCCCTACGCATCCGGCGACTCCAGCTGGCTCTCGCTCTTCTCCTCCTCGACCGTCCCCTACATGACCTCACCCGACGGGGACATCGACATCATCCTCGGATCCGACGTCGAGACGGGCATGTTCTACAGCACCGCCGCCTTCACCAAGGCCGGCATCACCTCGACACCGAAGACGTGGGCCGCCTTCATCGCCGACCTCGGCAGGCTCCAGACCGCCGGGATCACGCCCTTCCTGTTCACCACCGGCGCTCCATGCAACCCGTCATGGTTCGAACGCCTGACGGCCACGTCGCTGCTGGCCGGCCAGGTCGGTCGGTTCGACGTCAATCACGCCCAGGTCACCGACGGCCTCGACGTGGCAGTCGGCATCCAAAAGGGCATCATCAGCATGAACAACCCCCGCTACGCCGAAGCATGGAAGCTTCTCGGGCAGCTCGCCGGATACTCGGCCGAAGGCCAGAGCACCTACGACGCGTGCTCGAATCCCAACGCCACCACACCCCCGCTCAGCCCGCAGTCCCTGCTCATCCAGGGCAAGGTGGGCATCCTGTGGGGCGGCAGCTGGTGGATTCCGCAGCTCGACTCGGCAGGCTTCGCCGGCAGGTTCGGGGTCTTCCCCGAACCGGCGATCACCACCGCCAGCACCTCGCTCGCGCTGGGCACCTCGACGCTCGGCGTGATCGGCGGCCCGAACGGCAACGGCGAGTGGAGCATCACCTCGCAGCGCGCGGACAGCTCCATGACGGCGGCCAAGACCTCGACGGTCATGGACTTCATGGCCTGGCTGTTCACACCGCAGCACCTCGGCTACTGGCTCAAGATCAACGGGAGCGGATCCTACATCCCGACCGAGCCGGCCGCGCCGACGGTCAACCTGCCCGGCCTGCCCGGCCTGGTGCCCGCCGGCAAGGTGCCGACAGTGGTCGACGTCGTACTCGACGACGTGCTGTCGACCGCCGCGACGAACTCCGGCATGCGCCTGGTCCAGGACTACGTCGACGGCTCGACGTCCTACTCCTCCTTCGCCTTGCAGTGGCAGTCGCTGCTGACCAGCTCGGCACAGGCCTGGGCGACACAGAACCACGTGAACCTCGGCAAGTACTGAACGGGAAGACCTCCGTGCTCTCCACACCGGAAACCGAGGCCCGCGCCGGCCGCCGCCACGCACCCGCTGCGCAGCGGCCGGCGCGGGCCGCCCGGAACCGCCGCTACAGCTGGATCAGCATCGCCGCGGGCGCCGTCATCATCGCGATGACCTACTTCCCGCTGGTGTTCGTCCTGTCCAACTCCCTCAAGAGCGGCCGGAACATCTTCAGCGCCGGCGTGTTCTCCCTGTTCACCCAGTTCGACTACGAGAACTACGCCGCGGCTTGGACGGGCGTGTCGCCGCAGCTGGTCAACACGGTCGTCGTCGCCGCGGCCTCGATCGCCCTCGGTGTCAGCGCCGCGGCGCTGGGCGCCTACGCGTTCTCGCAGCTGCGCTTCCGCGGCAAGGGCCTGCTGTTCACCGCATACATCGCGCTCCTGCTCGTGCCCTCGACACTCACCTTGATCCCGCTGTTCCTGACCATCCAGAAGCTGCATCTGTTCAATACGTGGTGGGCGCTGGTGCTGCCGTATTCGGCCGGTGCGCAACCGCTGCTGGTGCTCATCTTCCGCGGCTTCTTCGACCAGATCCCGCGGGAACTGCTGGAAAGCGCCCGTACCGACGGCTGCACCGAGGCCGGCGTGCTGCTGCGCATCGTCGTCCCACTGGCCCGCCCGGTCCTGCTCACCGGCGCGATCCTCGTGACGACCAACGTGTGGGGCGACTACCTGTGGCCCACGATCGTCATCCAGGACCCGCAGCACACTACGATCTCGGCCGGAGTCCAGCAGTTCGTCGGCAGCTTCGGCCTGAACCTGAGCGGCGGCGGCGCCGTCTTCGCCGCGTTCGTGCTCGCGACCGCGCCGATGTTCGCCCTCGTCGGCGTGACCATGCGCTATTTCGTCTCCGGGCTGACCGAAGGAGCGACCAAGCTGTGACCGCACGACCGCCGTTGATCCCAGTCGCGCTGCGGTGCGCCCATCTGGCCGACCCGCTCGGCGTCACCCCGGATCGGGTACGCCTGAGCTGGATGCTGGAGGGTGTGGGCACAGGCCGTGCCCAAAGCGCCTACCAGGTGCAGGTCACCGCAGCCGGGCCGATTGACGCAGCCGACGAGCCGACATGGGACGGCGGCAAGGTCGAGACCGCACAGTCGACCGACATCCCGTACGCCGGGCCGCCGCTGATCCGTGGCGGCACGTACACCTGGCGGGTGCGAATCTGGGACGAGCACGCAACGCCATCGGCCTGGAGCGCGCCGGCCCGATTCGACGTCGAACTCGACACCGCCTCGAGCTGGCACGCCTCGTGGATCACCTCGACCCGGACACCCGGGAACGCCCGGCCGCCGGCCGAACCCGGCCCGGACGACCGCGTCGCCGTCGCGATGAACCCCGCCGTCCACCTGCGCCGGACGTTCACCATCGACAAACCCGTCGCACGCGCACGGCTCTACGTCACCGCCCTCGGCCTCTACGAAGCCCGACTCAACGGCCACCGCGTCGGCGACGCCTACCTCACCCCGGGGTGGACCGACTACGACCGGCGCATCCTGTACCAGACCTATGACGTGACTGCGCTGCTGGCCGCAGGAGAGAACGTGCTCGGCGCACTTCTCGCCGACGGCTGGTACGCCGGCTTCGTCGGCTACGACGCCAAACGGGCCGGCGCGCACTACGGCACCACGCCGGAACTGCTGGCCCAACTGGTGATCGATTTCGCCGACGGCGGCCGCGAGTCGATCGTCACCGACGAGCGATGGCAGTCCCGTACCGGAGCGATCCTGCACGCCGACCTGCTGATGGGAGAGCGCCACGACGCCCGCCTCGAACCATCCGGGTGGGACAGGCCCGGCTTCACCCGCACAGACGACTGGCGACCGGTCGCCACGCGGGACCGCGACGCGCGCCCGCTCCGCGCCGATCCCGGGCCGCCGATCCGCGTCACCCAGGACATCGCGCCCGTAGCCATCACCCGCGACCCGGACGGCCGTCACATCGTCGACTTCGGCCAGAACCTGACCGGCTGGCTGCGCATACACGCCGACGGCCCGCCCGGCACCAGGATCCGCATCCGGCACGGCGAGGTCCTCGCCGACGACGGGAGCCTCTACACCGCGAACCTGCGCACCGCCCGACAGACGGACGAATTCGCCATCGGCGACCGTCCCACGCGATTCGAACCCCGCTTCACGATGCACGGCTTCCGGTACGCCGAGATCACCGGGCTCCCCGACGACCCGGATCCGGCCGACATCGTCGCCCGCGTCGTCCACTCCGACATCGCCGCCGCCGGATCGCTCACCTCGTCGGAGCCCTGGCTCGATCGGCTCTTCCACGCCGTCGACTGGGGGCAGCGCGGCAATTTCGTCAGCGTCCCGACCGACTGCCCCCAACGCGACGAGCGCCTCGGCTGGCTCGGCGACGCCCAGGTCTTCGCCCGCACCGCCTGCTACAACCGCGATGTCGCAGCATTCTTCGACAAGTGGATGGACGACGTCGCCGACGCGCAGCTGCCCTCCGGCGCCTTCCCCGACATCGCCCCGCGGCTCCACCGCACCGGGCCGGGAGCTCCGGCGTGGGGCGACGCCGGAGTGATCGTGCCGTGGACCGTGTGGAAGATGTACGCGGACCGCGGCATCCTGCACCGGCATTTCGCGGCGATGACCGCCTGGATGGACTTCCTCGAACGCGCCAATCCCGATCACCTGCGCACCCGGGAAGTCGGAAACGGGTACAACGACTGGCTTTCACCAGGCGAGGACGCCACCCCGCCGGAGCTGCTGGCCACTGCCTACTGGGCCCACGACGCGGCCCTGATGGCCGAGATCGCCGAGGCGATGGGCCGCCACGACGACGCCGCCGGATACCGGTCCCTGCGCTCGAAGATCCGCTCGGCGTTCGCCGAGGCGTTCGTGTCCGAAGACGGTCGGGTCGCCTCCGAAGCCCAGACCGCCTACGTCCTCGCCCTGCACACGGGCCTGATTCCCGAGGACCTGCGCGGATCCGCCGCCGACCGCCTCGTCACGGCGATCCGGACCGCGGACGACCACCTGACCACAGGGTTCGTCGGCGTCGGATACATCCTTCCGGTACTGAGCCAGACCGGCCACACCGACGTCGCCTACCGGCTGCTGGAACAGAGAACGCAGCCATCCTGGCGCTACATGATCGAGCACGGCGCGACCACCGTCTGGGAGCGCTGGGACGGCTGGACCGCCGACGCCGGATTCCAGTCCCCGTGGATGAACTCGTTCAACCACTACGCACTCGGCTCCGTCGCCGAATGGCTCTACCGCTTCGTCCTCGGTATCGACCAGGAACCCGGCGCCGCCGGCTTCGGCCGACTCGTCCTGCGCCCGCACCCCGGCGGCCGGCTCCGGCACATCACAGGACTCTACCGATCAGTCCGCGGACCGATCGCCACCGCGTGGGAGCGGTCGGAAGGCCGTTTCGCCTATCGCGTCGAACTTCCGCCGAACACCACAGCCACCGTCCACGTCCCGAGCAGCAGCCCTGACGATGTGCGCGACGCCAACGGCAACCCGCCCACGTCGGTCGGGCCCTTCCCCGGGGCCGACGGCGTCGGAGAGGCGACCTTCGCGGTCGGATCCGGGACGCACGAATACGCCGGGCCCCTTGCGAACCGCATGCCGTGAAAACGTGCGGCCGTCAGCGCAGTCGACGGTTTGTCCGCGCTCATACTGTCCGCAACCGTGAGCCATGCCGTCAGTCCACCATGCGCTCGGCCACCCCGTCCCCGTCGCCGGCGAAGTCCTCGAAGTCCATGTTGCCGATGCCCAGGTTGCAGCTGACCTCGATGGCCGCATTGGGCCGAATGCGGAACTGCGTGGTGAAGGGCTCCTCGTCCTGCGCGAACGGTTCGCCGTCCCACTCGGTGGATACGGCGAGCAGCGGGTACGTCTCCTCGTGCATCGTGGTGGCGTCGGCGATGAAGACCACGCCGGCCAGGCCGAGTTCGGGTATTGCGGCGCGGACGGCCTTGATGATCCGCCCGGCGGGCACGCCGTCGTATGCGGGCTCGCAGATGAGGTACGGCTCCGCCTCGTTCTCCACCCACGGTTCCCGAAGTTCTTCGACGACCCGGTTCCAGGCGTCCTCGTCGGTGAAGTCGGTGCGGATCACCAGCTCGTGGCGGTCGAGGTCGTGCTGGATCTCGCCGAGTGCGGCGGCGACCTCCGGCACATTCGCCCCT
Organism: Actinocrinis sp.; assembly: GCA_036501535.1. Lineage (GTDB taxonomy): Bacteria > Actinomycetota > Actinomycetes > Streptomycetales > Catenulisporaceae > DASYAE01. Next base: position 16,398 of record DASYAE010000234.1, read on the forward strand.
TTGCGGCGGCGCGGCTCGTCACTTATCTCGCTCAGGAGCCTGCCGTCCCGGTGGAAACTGAACGTCGTCCCGTAACCGTCGCCTCCGCGTGGGAGGTGCAGCGCCGCCACCGATGTCCCAGGCGCCAGCTGTGCCACGGGCAGGTCGGCGTCATCGCTGACGACGAGTACGTCCGGCCCTACTGCGATCGCGGCCACCACTTTGCCTTCATGAGGGTGCGCCGTGTCCCGCTGTTGCGTGAGCTGTTGCCACGTGGCCGTGACCACCGATTCTTGAGCGACGTCGGCCCTTTTGAGCACCTCGTGCGGGGTGGCTCCCTTGACCACCGCGATGCAGTAGCCGCGGCCGGGCCCGACCAAGGCGGCGAACCAGGCGGCCAGGTCCGCGTTCTGCGGCAGCGCCGGCTCACGGACCGGGGCCGGGCGCGAACCGCCGTTGGATGACCACATGATGACACCCGCGTCATCCCGCAACACCACGGTGCCGCGCACGACGACCAGTTCGGCGCCCTGCCCGGCGATCTGCTCCAGCTCGGTTCCGTCAAAGGCCCGCACGCGCAGGAAGCCGTCATCTTCGAGTGTCAGGGCATTCTGCTGCTGGAAGTCGCGTCTGGACCACTGCGGGCTGCCCGGCGACACGTCCTGCACGCGCACCCCGAGCCTGCGCCCGTCGTGATACAGCACTGTCGAACCGTCAGAGCTGGTCAGCGACTGTCCGTGCAGGCTCTCGCCCCGACGCATCGTGGATCCCCGGGCCACCGCGGGCAGACCGGCCGGCGCTGCCGCGTCGAGCTGCGGGATTCCCGAACTCCACACCACGGCACCGTCGGCATCGGTGAGAGCCAGCTCGCCGGTGTCCCGCATCTCCAGCCGCTGCGCTCCGCGCCAGCCGGTATCCGCGCTCCACACCCGTTCGCCGCGATGGTTCCAGGCCGCGAGGTCCCCGTCAGGCCCCAGACACAGCAGACTCGCGGCCGGCACGTCGCTGACCCACACCGGTTCGTGCGTGGCGTTGTCTCGCACCGAGAACCACGGACCGTATATCGCGTGCAGCGCGGTGAACCGTCCCGACGGCGAGGTCAACGACTGCATCGCCAGGCTGCCGCCCAACGGCAACCACGATCCGCCGGGCTGCCATCCCTCCCACTCGGCCGATCGCTCAGGCACCGGTTGCGGCAGCAACACCTGTGGCCTCGCCATGCGCGTGCCTCGGTAGGGGTAGAGCGCGTGGCCGGCGCGCTGACGGTAGCCGGTGAAGCCGCCGCCGTCGACCTCCTCGCCCCCGGACGGGCCCACGGCATGCAGCGCGATCGACCAGGTGTTGCCCGACTTGTCGCACCAGCACGCCCAACGCAGCAGGCCCTCGCTGCCGTCGTCGATCAGCACCCGAAGTCGCCCGGCGCTGCTCCAGCGCCCGGCGTCCTCGACCTCTGTAAAGAACTCATATCCGCGCACGCCCCCGCCCCAGAGCGAGTACTCGCGCCGTTCCTCGAGCTCACCCCGTATCTCCACCACCTCACCGCCGGGTGCGCGCCGATGGCCGTACAGGCTCGCCATGTCCGGCGAGAAGCCCACCGCGGACTGCGTGCCGTCCTGCGTGGTCCAGGACAGCTGCGCCGGCGGCGGCGCGGCCTTCATCCCGTCGTCGACGTGCACGAGCAGACGCGGCGCAGGCAGAGACTCCGCCGAGCCCGGTACCCGCAGCCGCAAGCCATACACGAACACAGAACCCTCATTCGGTGCCGGCTGCACAGATCCTCCTTGCTCACCACGGCGCCGGAGACATTCGCTCAGGCACCCCACGACGCGCACGACCATAGACGCCCACGCCCACAGTCCCGGCGCGCCCGCCCGTCCTGCACATCCCCAGGACCGAGACCGAACCGTGATGTAACTGGACCGCCTCGTCGCGCGTCACCTCATCAACGCCGCGAATGGGATCGCGGCACCAGGGTTGGGGGGTGAGGCATGGCGGATGGACTCGACCAGGATTTCGACGCGTTCTACGCGGCGACGCACCGGCGGATCGTCAGCCATATCTATGCGATGACCGGCAGTCTGCCCGAGGCGGAGGACTGCGTTCAGGAGGCGTACGCGCGGGCTTGGCAGCGGTGGAAGGTGCTGTCGGCGGAGGTCGCCAGCCCCGAGGCCTGGGTGCGTGTGGCAGCCGCCCGGCTCGCGGTGTCCTCGTGGCGCAAGGCCGTCAATCGCATCCGGGCGCACCGCCGTGAGCATCGGGTGGCTGAGGTGTCCGGGATGAGCCCGGACCACATCGCGGTGGTCGCCGCGCTGCGCAAGATCTCCGCCGATCAGCGCATGGCGATCGTGCTGTACCACTATGCCGGCCTGTCGATCCAGGACATCGCGGCCGAGACCGGCGCGAGCGCCGGCACCGTCAGATCGCGCCTGGCCCGCGGCCGCAAGGCCCTGGCGCCGCACTTGACCGAGTTCGCGGACAGCCTCGAAAGGCCCCGTCCGCCGTACTCGTGCGACCAGCCCCAGACCAGTCGAAGGGGGATCTAGCCGTGTCCAAGGATTTCGACAGCACGCTGTCCGACGCCCTCGACCTCGCAGGGAACGCCGCGCGGTCCGCCGGCCCCGCGGCCGCCAGAATTCGAGGAGGGAAGCGCACCATGCACCAGCGCATCGCCGTGTCCACCGCGTCCATCGTGGTCGCCGTAGTGGGTGCGACCACGGGGTTCGCGCTCGCCTCATCGCACGGCAGCGGCCCCGCGCAGCCGGCGGCCACCAGCTCGCACACCGCCGCGAGTTCGAGCCCGACCTCCAGCCCGACGCACACGGCGGGCTCGAGCCCGACCGCCTCGGGTCCGGCCTCATCCAGCCCGGCCGAATCGAGTTCGCCCGCCTCGAGTTCCGCCTCCGTTGCCGACCCGCAGCAGGTGGTCGCCTCGGCGTGGCTGGCCCCGAGCGAGCTGCCGTTCGACAGCACCTTCCATTGGGCGGCCGCACCGAGTGTCGGCCAGCAGCTGACCTCGACCGTCTACTACGTCGCGAACGACACGCAATATCAGTCGCTGACCATGTGCGCGGACCCGACCCAGCTGCTCTCGCGCACCGTCGGCGCCCAGTCCACGACGTACACCGCGACCGCGGGCAGCGGCAACAACCAGGCGAGCCAGTTCATCTTCTTCTTCGCCGACGCCTCCTCCGCGCAGCAGACTTACACCTGGCTGCAGGAGCGGTACAGCTCCTCCTGCCTGCTCAACGGCAGCGGCGCGCAGGTCTCCAAGATGGGCGGCGACGGCGTGACGAGCGCGGTGTGGCTGACCCTCAAGGGCTCCTCCACAGCTCCCGATCTCCCGGACTACACACGCGAGTTCTTCGTGCTGCGCGGCAGCACCATCGCCTTCGACTCGGTGACCAGCTACACGCAGAGCCTGCCCACGGCTTACGACGACGCGGGGCAGCTTTCTGCCATCGCCTCTCACCTGTGCGTCTACGGCGGATCCTGCAGCTGACGCCGTTTCGAGTGTCCGGTGAGTTGAGTGAGGGGAGGATCTCCTCGGCCGTCTTCGTCTGCGTCGACGGCCGGGGATCCTCGGCGATGCTGATGCCGAGGGGCTGTTCGGGCCCTGTCGTCGTGGCCTGACCCGGAATAGGGTGCCAGTCGGTTTTCCTGCCGCAGACGAACCCGGTCGGGAAGACAGGCCGGTGCTGCGCAAGCCGGTCAAGCAGCCGCCCTCACCCCGCAGGAGAGTGAGTCATGCCGTTCAAGACCTCTGTGCTCCCCGACGTCGACCTGGTGGAGTTCAACCAGCGGCCGTGGACCGAGCGGATGAGGGTGCTGACCGGTTTCTGGGCCGAGAACGGCTTCGGCGGCCCGAAGCTGCTGCACACGATCTATCTGGTCAAGCTGGGACTGGTGTCCGTCTGCGGCGGACTGCTGCTTGTCGTGTACACCTCCCGCGTCGGCTCGATCACCGATATGCAGCACTGGTGGAACGAGCCGATCGTCTACCAGAAGCTCGTCCTGTGGGTGATGCTGCTCGAGGTCTTCGGCGTGGGCGGTGCGTGGGGTCCGCTCACCGGCCACTTCAAGCCGATGATGGGAGGCGCGCTCTACTGGCTGCGGCCGGGCACGGTGCGGCTCCCGCCGTGGCCGAGGGCCGTGCCGCTCACCCGTGGTGACGAGCGCCGTGTCGGCGACGTCCTGCTGTACGCCGCATTCCTGGTCAGCCTGATCGTCGCACTCGCGCTGCCCGGCGTTGCCAGCCAGTCGCTGTCGGCGGCGCACCCGCACAGCACCGGCGGGCTGGTCCGGCCGGCTCTGCTGGTCGCCCCGATCGCGTTGCTGATTCTGGCCGGCCTGCGCGACAAGGTGCTCTTTCTTGCCGCCCGCGGCGAGCAGTACCTGCCGGTGATGGTCTTCTCGGCCACACTCGGCCTCACCGACATGATCATCGCCTGCAAGCTGCTCATTGTCGTCGCGTGGTGCGGCGCCGCGGTCTCGAAGGCGGGGGAGCACTTCACCAGCGTCGTGCCGCCGATGGTCTCCAACGCTCCGTTCAGCTCCAAGTCCTTCAGTCGCCGGCACTACCGCGACGCCCCGGATGACCTGCGCCCGTCGCGGCTCGCGTGGTTCATGGCCCACGTCATGGGCACCACCGCCGAACTGGTCATGGCGCTGACCCTGCTGCTGAGCACCGACCGCACCCTGACGCTGGTCGCGGTCGGCTGCATGGTGCTCTTCCACCTGTTCATCACCGCGACCTTCCCGCTGGCGGTGCCGTTGGAGTGGAACATCCTGTTCGCCTACATGGCGGTCTTCCTGTTCGCGGGATTCCCGGCGGGCGAGGGCTTCGGCGTGCTCGACTTCTCCCGGCCGTGGCTGCTTCCGGTGATCGCCGCGGGCCTGCTGTTCTTCCCGGTGCTGGGCAACCTGCGCCCGGACCTGGTCTCGTTCCTCCCCTCCATGCGGCAGTACGCCGGCAACTGGGCCTCGGCCGTGTGGGCCTTCGCGCCGGGCGCGGAGCGCAGGCTCAACGACCTGAACGCCCCCGCCAAGATCCACATGGACCAGCTCAGTGCCCTGGGTTACGCCGAGCCGGTCGCGAAGGTGACCCTCGACCTGTTCGTCGCCTGGCGGTCGATGCACAGCCAGGGCCGCGGCTTGTACTCCTCGCTCATGGGCTATCTCGGCCGGGACTTCGACCGGTACACGATGTGGGAGGGCGAGACCGGCGCCAACCTGGCCGTCGGGTGGAACTTCGGCGACGGCCACCTGCACGACGATCAGCTGATCACCGCGATCCAGCGCCGGGTCGGCTTCGCCCCGGGGGAGTTGGTGGTGGCCTGGGTGGAATCGCAGCCGATCCACAAGAGGACACAGCAGTACATGATCATCGATGCCGCGCTGGGCATCGTCGAGCGCGGCACGTGGCTCGTGAGTGACTGCGTGCGCGAGCAGCCGTGGCTGCCCAACGGCCCGATCCCGCTGGATGTCACCTGGCGGCACCCGGAACTGCACCCCGCCGCACATACGGCACCGGACACGGGCACCCGCCAGGAGCCGATCTCGTAACCTCATCGAGAAGGCCGACACCCTCGCACTTCCTGTGCCGGCGCGGGGCCGAGATCTTGACCGGGCATGGCCTCAGTGGTTGTGTTCTACGTGCATACAATTTATGGAGACGGCGCGGCAGCGAATGCTCCGCCGTCCGCGGCGCGCGGTCCCGCGGACTGCGGTCCGCCGCCGTGTTCGCGGAAGCCTCCGCTGACGCGCTCCATGCTCGTTGCACTCGACCTTCCAGGAGGCTCGGAATGGCAGCTCGGACGCCCGTCGACCAGGAGCGGGCGGCGGTCGCCGAGCTGCTCGCCATCGCCAAGGGCAGGCCCTTCGGTGATTCCGTGCCGGCGGCGCTCCAGGCACTCGCGGATGCCGACTACGCCGACTCGCTGCGGTTGCAGCTGGCCGTGCTCGCGGCGTGGGAGGCGGAGGGCGAGCGGCTCGGCGGCTGGAAGATCGGGCTGACCTCGCGTGTCGCGCGGGACTCGATGGGGCCGAACGTGCGGCCGCACGGCTACGTGCTCGCCGGCCGGGTCCTGTCCTCCGGCGCCACCCTCGACGAGATCGTGCCGAACTGCCGCCTTGAGCCGGAGATCGCGGTCATTCTCGGCGCCGACCTGGCCGGCGGCGACGTCACGCGGGAACAGGCAGAGGCCGCCGTCGCGTCGGTGGCGCCCGCGTTCGAGATCAACTCCGGCCGGGTGCCGAAGGGGTCGTCGCCGGCCGTCCGCCTCGGCAACTCGCTGAACAACTGGGGCATCGTGCTGGGGGACCCGGTGCCGGTCGGCTCGGTCGACCTCGCCGACCTGACCGTCGAGCTGGGTGCCGAGGACGGCGTCATCGAAACGGGCCATTCCGGACCGGCCACGCTGGACGATCCCTTCCTCTCGCTGACCAGGGTGTGCAAGAGCCTCGCGCTCAACGGCCGCGGCCTGTCCGCCGGCCAGGTGCTGATCACCGGCTCGCTGACCAGTGCGGTGCCCGTCGGCGGCCGGCGGCGCTTCTACGCCGATTTCGGGCCGCTCGGTCGCGTGACGCTGGACCTGCCATGAGAGCCGTCCCGTCGCCGGGCGGACAGGTGACGACTGTAGTAACAAATAGATAACTGGCGTGTCGCGCGTGGTTGACCGCCTCAAGTGGCCTGGCTACTGTCATCGTATACAAATTGTATGTAATGCCGATCACCGCTCACCACGCGAGTTCCGCCCGTGGACCGGTGCGACGAAGGACGAGGCATACATGAACGTTCGGCTGTACGGCAACGGCGCCGGTGCCGGTCGCCGCCTGCTCGCCGCCGCCGTGTGCACAGTGGCCGCGGCGCTGACTCTGACCGCGTGCGGTTCAAGCGGCAGCAGTGCCAGCGGCGCGGCGGAGAAAACCAACCTCACCGTCACCTTCGGTACCAACTCCCCGAGTACGACGCCGCTGTGGCTGGCCATCTCGGAGGGCTTCTTCAAAAAGCACGGCCTGACCGTGAAGGCCGAGCAGGCGACGAGCAACGTCGGCGCGACCGCGGTGGTCTCCGGCAGCGCTGACCTCTACTACGGCGAGGCGACCACGGCCTTCCAGGCCGTGAACCAGGGCCAGCCGCTGGAGATCGTCGGGGCGCTGCGCATCCTCAACGACTTCAAGTTCTACACGCTGCCGAGCATCACCAGCGCGTCCCAGCTGAAGGGCAAGTCGGTCGCGATCTCGGCGGCCGGCGACAGCACCGAGCTGTCCACCAGGCTGGCGATGCAGGAACTCGGCTCCTCGGTCAGCGGCGTGACGCTGGTGGCCACCGGCACCTCGGCCAACCGGCTCGCCGCCCTGGCCAGCGGCCGGGTGGCGGGCACGCTGCTGACTGAGCCGACCGCGACGAAGGCCAAGCAGGAGGGCATGCACCTGCTGCTCGACCAGACCAAGGAACCGTTCCTCGGCAGCGCCGTCACGGTGTCCAAGTCCTTCGCGCAGGCGAATCCCAAGACGGTCGTCGCGTTCCTCGAGGCCCTCGTGGACGCCGTGCACTTCCTGCAGAATCCGGCCAACAAGGCGGAGTGCCTGAAGGTCATCGCCCAGAACACGCAGGCGTCGGTGACCGACCAGGCGACGACGCTCGGCTACTCGGCCTACGCGGCGCCGGGCGCGCTGACGATGGATCCGATCCCGGACCAGAAGGCCGGCAACGCCATGGTCGCGGGCCTGAAGTCGGAGGATCCGCAGATGTATGCCAAGCTCCAGCTGAGCCAGGTCTACGACACGTCGTTCGCCCAGCAGATCGAGGCGTCCGGCTACCTCAAGACGGTGTGGGGATCGGCGCTGAAGGGTTCCTGATCGCGAGCCGCGCGTCGGGTCTGTGAACACTCACCGTCCCGACGCGCACAGGCGTGCCGGAGCGAAGTTCCCAGCGAGACCAGCGAGAGAGGTGGTGCGAATGTACCGACTGGCCGCTGTCGCCGATCTCGTCGAGCTGACGCCGATCACGCTGACCGTGCAGGGCCGACAGATCGCCGTCGTCCGGATCGCCGACGACGTCTATGCCTTCGACGCGGTGTGTTCCCATCGTGAGGCGCCGCTCGCCGACGGCGCCGTGACGCGCAAGCGCACAGTGCTGTGCCCATGGCATCTCGGCACATTCCGTATCACCGACGGAAGCGTCGTCGCAGGACCGCCACGTGTCGGGATTCGCGCCTATCCGGTCACGATCCGGGACGGCACCGCCTATCTGAACGAGACGGACCTGGAAAGCAGCCCGACGAGGAGTCACTGATGCGACGCGAGATCTCGGTGCGGATGGAGGACGTCGAGCCGCGGCAAGGCCGGGGCCTGACCTACGTCCTCATGGGTGAGCAGGACGAGGGGCACTGGGTGCATGTGCTGGAGTGCCCGCCCGGCTACACGTCCGAGGCGCATTTCCACGACCACGACCAGTTCCAGGTCGTGATCGCCGGATCGGTCGACATGGCGGGCGAGGTCCTCGGACCGGGCAGCGTGCACTACACGGACGCCGGGACGCCATACGGTCCGTTCACCGCGGGCCCGGACGGTCTGAAGCTCATGGTGATCCGGCCCGGCGCGGACAGCAAAGGCAAGCGGACACCGGTGCGCAAGATCATCGAACAGGTGCGCGCCGCGCAACAACCGACGACACCGACGACGCCAACCACACCGACGCCGCCGCGGAAGGAGAACACCGGCGATGCCGAGTGAAGCCGTCCGCACCGGACCGCTCGCGGGCCTGCGCGTGCTGGAGATCTCCGGCCTGCTTGGCGAGTACGCGGGAAAGCTGCTCGCCGACCACGGCGCCGACGTCGTGCTGGTCGAGCCGCCGTCCGGCGCGCCGAGGCGCCGCCTCGGCCCGTTCGTCGACGGCGAGCCGGGCCCCGAACGCAGCCTGTCGTTCGCGTACTACAACACGAACAAGCGCTCTGTCACGCTCGACCTAGACACCGGCGAGGGCCGGGCTGCCTTCCTGCGCTTGGCGGCGCGGTCTGACGTGGTGCTCGACGGCACCGGCGAACCCGGCCACCTGGAGGGCCGCGGCCTCGGCCACGACGTGCGCGCGCGCGGCAATCCGAAGCTGGTCAGCACGATCGTCACGCCATTCGGCGCCGACGGTCCGCTTGCCGACTACGCGTCGACCGACCTGATCCTGATGGCCATGGGCGGCCTGCTCAGCCTCGGTGGTTACGCCGACGGCGTCCCGGTCCGTGGCCACGGCGACCAGGCCTGGCTGGCGGCGGGCCAGTTCGCGGCCGTCGGCACGATGCTGGCGGTGCTGCAGGCCGACACCACGGGATCCGGCCAGGTCGTCGACGTCTCCGCGCAGGAGGCCGTCGTGATGGCGCACGAGAACGCCGTCCAGTGGTACGACCTGGAACACGTGGTCAGGCGCCGCAACGGCGGCGCGGCCCGACAGGCGGCCGTCGGCGTGTATCCGTGCCAGGACGGCCACGTGTACCTGCTGGCCAAGGGCCTGGGCGTGTTCTGGGACGAACTGGTGGCCCTGCTGGAGAGCGAGGACGTCGAGGGCGCGGCGTCACTGCGCGAGCCGAAGTGGAAGGACGACGACTTCGCCGCGAGCGAGGCGGGCAAAGCCGAGTTCGAGACGATCTTCGGCCGGCTGGCCCTGCGTCGCACCAAGGCCCAGCTGTACGAGGCGGCCAAGCGCGTGCGCATCCCGCTGTGCCCGATCAACACGCCCGCCGACCTGGTGGCCAGCCCGCATCTGGCGGCGCGCGACTACTTCGTCGATGTCGACCATCCCGCCACCGGCCGCACGCTGCGGATGCCCGGCGCGCCGTTCAAAATGACCGGATCGCCCATCGGCGTTCCGCGACCGGCGCCGCGGCTGGGTGAGCACAACGCCGAACTGCTCGGCACGGATGCCCTGACCACGACGGGGACGGGAGCGAACTGATGCCGACCGCGACGCTGCCGCTGACCGGCGTGCGAGTCACCGACTTCACCTGGTTGGGGGCCGGCCCGTACACCACACGCACGCTCGCCGACCACGGCGCCGAGGTGATCAGGATCGAGTCCGGGCGGCGGATGGACCGGCTGCGCATCCTGCCGCCGTTCCGGGACGGGAAGCGCGAAGGCAGTGTCGACCGCAGCGGCTACTTCGCCGACCGCAACAGCAACAAGCTCGACGTCACGATCAACGTGAAGGATCCGGTCGGCGTCGACCTGGTGCTCAAACTGATCGCCGGCAGCGACGTCGTGACGAGCAATTTCACTCCGGGCACGCTGGAGGGTCTGGGCCTCGGCTACCAGCGGGCCCGCGAGGCGCGGCCGGACATCATCTTCCTCGAGATGGGCATGCAGGGCGCGTACGGCCCGGACGCCTCGCTCGTCGGCTACGGCCAGACCGTCAGTGCTCTGACCGGGCTGTACCACCTGTCCGGCCTGCCGGGCCGGGTCCCGGTCGGCACCGGCACGAACTATCCGGACCACGTGCCCGCGCCGGCGCACTCCACGTTCGCCGTGCTCAGCGCGCTCTGGCACCGGCGGCGCACCGGCGAGGGCCAGTACATCGACCTGTCTCAGGCCGAGACCATGGTCTCGCTGCTCGGACCGGCCGTCCTCGACTACACCGTGAACGGCGTCAACGCGATGCCCGACGGCAACCGGGCCGAGTACGCGGCACCGCAGGGCGTGTACCCGTGCGCGGGCGAGGACCGGTGGATCGCGATCAGCGTGGTCACCGACCAGCAGTGGACCGCCCTGACCGACGAACTCGGCGCCCAACTGCTCGCGACCCGCTATCCGGACATGGCTGCGCGCAGGGCGGCGCACGACGAGCTCGACGCGCGTCTGGCGAAACTGACCGAGTCCGCCGAACCGTTCGACCTGATGCACCGGCTGCAACGGCGCGGTGTTCCCGCCGCCGTCGTGCACACGTTCGGCGACCTGATCGCCTCCGATCCTCAGCTGGCCCACCGCGGCCACTTCGCCGTGCTCGACCACCCCGAGATGGGACCCTCCGTCTACAACGCGCCGCCCTACCGGTTGCGCGGCGTCGACGGCGGTGACGTGCGCGCGATCATGCGGTCTCCCGCACCGCTGCTCGGCCAGCACACCAGAGACGTGTGCAGTCGCCTGCTCGGCCTCGACGACGCAAAGATCGACGAACTCGCGGCAGCGGGTGTCCTCGCATGACCGCACAGTCCATGTCGCGTAAAGCGGCCATTGTCGGTATCGGCCTGACGCCGCAGGGCAAGCTGCCCGGCAGCACCAACCTGTCGCTGGAGACCGACGCCTTCGTCCTGGCGCTGGCCGACTCCGGGCTGGCCAAAGACGATATCGACGGCCTGCTGTCCGAACCCGGCACGACCGATATGCACTGGGCGCTGGACTATCTGCGCCTGGGCCGCGCGCTGGGCATCAATCCGCGCCACACCGGCAGTTTCGCGATGGGCGGCGCGACGGCGGGCAATCTCGTGCAGCTCGCCGCCATGGCCGTCACGACCGGCATGGCCGACGTCGTCGCGTGCTGCTTCGGCGACGTGGCGAAGACCGGCAAGAAGCGGCCCCTGCAGGCGGCGGGCGGTTATCTCGGCACGGAGACCACGAACTACGGTGCGTGGGGCGCGTACGGCGCCCAGACCTGGAGCGCCCTGAGCGCGACCCGGCACATGGCCCTGTACGGCACGACGACCGAACAACTCGGTGAGATCGCCGTCGCGGCCCGGTACCACGCTTCGCTCAATCCGGCCGCGATGATGCGCGACCCGATCACGTTGGACGACCACGCGAACTCCCGGATGATCGTCGAGCCGTTCCGGCTGCTGGACTGCTGCCTGGTGAGCGACGGCGGCGCCTGCGTCATCGTGACGACCGAGGAGCGCGCCCGCGACCTGCGGCAGCCCGCGGTCGCGATCGCCGGCATGGGCCAGGGTTTCGTGACGCAGGACCACGAGTGCGAGGACTGGTGGTACGGCCCGCACCAGAAGGCCGCGATGGACCGCGCCTACGCGATGGCCGGCCTGCGCCCCGAGGATGTCGACGTCGCGGAGCTGTACGACAACTTCACTATCAGCGTCGTGCTCTGGTTGGAGCACGCGGGTTTCTGCAAGGTCGGCGAGGGCGGCGAGTTCGTGCGGGACGGCCGCATTCGGTTAGGCGGTGAACTGCCGGTCAACACACACGGCGGCCACCTCTCGGCGGGCCATCCGCAGGGCTGGTGGACGTTGATCGAGGCCGTCGAACAGGTGCGTGGCGCGGCCGGACCGCGTCAGGTGCCCGGCGCCGAAGTGGCGCTGGTCGGCGGACGCGGCCTGGTGCTGAACACGGCGAGCGCGCTGCTGCTGACCGGAGGCGGGCGATGACGGACGCGACGCCTGCGCCTGCGACGCCTGCCCGGCCGCTGCCGACGGTCACCGACGAGAACCGGGAGTTCTGGGACGGATGCGCCGCGGGCGAGCTGCGAATGCAACGGTGCTCCTCCTGCAGCCACGTCCGGTATCCGATCCAGCCGCTGTGTCCAACCTGCCTAAGCCACGACTTCGCGTGGCAGGCACTGTCTGGACGCGGCGAGGTGTTCGCGATCGCTGTCTATCACCGCGCGTTCCATCCGGCGTTCGCGGCCGACGTTCCGTACAACGTCGCGTTGATCCAACTGGCGGAGGGAGCCCGCATGTTCAGCAACGTGCTCGGCGAGGGCGTGCGCGTCGGGGACGCCGTGACCGTCGTGTTCGACGAGGTCGCGGACGGCGTCGCGCTGCCGAGGTTCCACCGTCTCGACGAACCCGCGGATGAGGCCTGATGGACCGCACCACCGAACGCATCGTCGGCTACGCGCTGTCCTATTCGAAGGACGACCTGACCGAGGCCGTCACGACCGCCACCGTCAACCATCTGGTCGACACGGTCGCCGTCGCGATCGCGGGCACGACGGCCGAGCTGGCCGCGATCGCCGTCCGGGTCGCGAAGGCCGCCGCGACGCAGGGCGGCGCCACCGTCATCGGCGCCGGCATCACGACGTCGCCGGACCTCGCCGCGTTCGCGAACGCCGTCATGGTGCGCACGTATGACTGGAACGACGGCATGCAGGCCAAGGGCGGCGGCCATCCCAGCGACATGATCCCCGGCCTGCTCGCGGTGGCCGAGACCGTCCACGCGTCCGGCATGGACCTGCTGATCGCGACCGCGCTGGCCTACGAACTGCTCGGCGGCCTCGGCAGCGTCGTCGACCGGGGACCGTGGGACCAGGGCCTTTTCATGGGCGGTGCCACCGCGTTGGCCGCCGGTCGGCTGCTCGGATTGGACGAGCGGCAGCTCGGCGAAGCCGCGTCGCTCGCCTACTCGACGGCGTTGCCGCTGTCGGTGCACCGTTGGGGCGCGCTGTCCATGATGAAGGGCGCGTCCACGGCGTTCTCGGTGCGTAATGGCGTGTTCTGCGCGCTGCTGGCGCGGGAGGGTCTCACCTCCGCGCCCGAGGCGATCGAGGGCTTCTACGGGCTGGCGCACATCACCGGCGGGATCGAGCCGCGCCTGCCGGTGCTGCCCGGCGGGCCGAGCGTCATCGAGATGGCGCACCAGAAGCCGGTGCCCGCCGAGAGCCAGGTGCTGGGGCTGCTGGACCTCGTCCCGGAGATCCGGGCGTGGGCGGGCGTCGACGAGATCGAGTCGATCGACGTCGAGGTGTCCGAACGCGCCGCCCGGCACGTCGCCGACCCGCCCAAGTACGACCCGCAGACGCGCGAGACCGCCGACCACAGCCTGCCCTACATGCTCGCCGTGGCGTTGGTGGACGGTGAGATCACGCTCGATTCCTACCGGCCGGAACGGTTCCTCGATCCCGCCCTGCGGCCGGTGATGAACCGGATCCGGGTGCGGCCGAACGAGGAGTTCACCAGGATTCGCACCGAGTTCGACGGCGTCACCCGCGCCCATCCGGTCCGGGTCACGTTCCGCACCGCCGACGGCCGCCAACGCACCGATGAGCTGCGCTACCACAAGGGACACCTGCGCGATCCCATGACGCGCGCCGACCTGGACCACAAGTTCGACCTGGCCACGCGCGCCGTCGCGAGCGATGCCCGGCGCGACGCGATCCGCGCGGCCTGGTGGGACATCGCGTCCGCGGCCGACGTGGCCGGACCGATCGGGATGCTCGGCGACCTGAAGGCTGCACAGTGAAGGCTGCACAGTGAGGGCTACCCGATGAAGATCACCATCCGGATCTCCGCGCCGCCGACGTTCACCGACGGCGTCGCCGGCGCGAGCGCGTTCGCCGAGCGGATCCGCCGCGCCGACGACTACGGCTTCGACCGGATCTCGGTCGGCGACACGCAGCTGAACAACCTGGAGTGCTTCACGGCGCTCGGCGTCGCGGCGCACCACAGCAGCCGGGCCATGCTCGGCCCCGGCGTGACCAATCCGGTGACGCGGGACGTCGGTGTCATGGCCAACACGCTGGCCAGCCTGAACGCGGTCAGCGGCGGCCGGATGTTCTGCCTGATCGCGCGCGGCGACGGCGCCGTGCACAACGCCGGCCTGAAACCGGCGTCCGTGGACCGCATGCGGGAGTACTTCCTCGGCCTGCGCGGCCTGCTGCACACCGGCATCGCTCAGGTCGGGGCCCGGACGGTCCGGCTGCCGTGGGCCAGCAGATACGAGCAGAAGGTACCGCTGTACCTGGTCGCGGAGGGTCCGAGGATGCTGCGGATGGCCGGTGAGATCGCCGACGGCGTGTTCGTCGGCGCAGGCCTGACCCCTGAGGTCGTCGCGGACGCGCTCGCCAGGATCAGCGAGGGCGCTGCGGCCGCCGGCCGGGACGTCTCCGACCTCGACATCTGGTGGGACACCAGAAGTGGCATCGCGCCGACGCGCGACGGCGCGATGCACCGCGCGCGCGAGAGCCTGGCCTCGGTCGGCAACCACGTGTTCCGCACCGGGTTCGAGGGCAAGCACGCGCCGGAGGAACTGCACGAGAGCCTGCGCCGCTACGCGGAACGCTTCGACTACAGCGAGAAGGGCACGTCGGCACAGAACGGCCCGCTGATGGACGAGCTGGGCCTCACCGACTACTTCGAGGAGCGCTTCGGCGTCATCGGCACGCCTGACCAGGTGGTGGACCGCCTGCGGCAGCTGGCGAAGCTCGGCGTCACCCAGATCAGCATGGCCAGCCACGACCGGGGCCTGAGAGGCGTCCCGGACAGCGTCACGCTGCTCGGCGAAGACGTGTTGCCCCGGATCCGGTGAGCCGGCCGGCCCGCTCCGTCACCGGCGACATCGCCGCGTTCGTCAGCGAGACGCCGTCCGCCGCCATCCCCGCCGAGGCGCGTCAAGCGGGCATCCGGTCCGTACTTGACACCGTCGGCGTGCTGCTCGCCGGGCTGGGCGAGCCGGTGGTGCGCATCGTGGCGGCCGAACTGGTCGGCGGGCCGGGCCCGGCCACACTGCTCGGCCAGGGCCGCACCGCGAGCGCGGCCGACGCGGCCCTGTTCAACGGCACCGCGGCACACGCCCTCGACTATGACGACGTGCACAGCCACCTGCGCGGTCATCCGTCCGCGTGCGTGCTGCCGGCGGCCTTCGCGGCTGCGGAGCACGCCGGACTGACCGGCGCGGGCCTGCTGGACGCCTACGTGATCGGCGTCGAGGTGGAGTGCGGCATCGGCCGGGCGTTCGGCCCGTCCCATGCGGCGCGCGGATTCCACAGCACCTCGACGCTGGGCGTGCTCGGCGCGGCGGCAGCGGCCGCTCGCGCGTTGGGCCTTGATGCCGGGGAGACTGCCGCCGCGTTGGGCATCGCTGCGTCGTCGGCGAGCGGCCTGCGCCGCAACTTCGGCACCGCGACCAAGCCGCTGCACGCCGGCAACGCGGCCCGTGCCGGCGTGGTCGCCGCGCTGCTCGCCGGAGCAGGTGTGGCAGCCGCGCCCGACATCGTCGAGTCGTTCGTGGACGCCTTCAATTCCGACGACGACGGTGCCCCGGACGCGATCGGCAGGCTCGGCGCGCCCTGGGCTATCGTCGATCCCGGCATGTCGATCAAGAAATACCCGTGCTGCAACCGGGGACATCGTGCGGTGGACGCGGTGCTGGACATCGTGCGCGCGCTGGACGCGGCGGCCGGCGAGGTCGCCGCCGTCGAGGTGCGGATGCCGGCCGGTCAGGTGGACCCGGATGGCCGGGTCGGTCCGATGACATATCCGGTCCCGCGCACCGGAGCGGAAGCGAAGTTCAGCATGCCGTACGTGGTCGCCGCCGCCATCGTCGACCGGGGCCTACCGATCAACGCCTTCACCGACGACGGTATCCACCGTCCGGCCGTCCAGGACCTGCTGGCCAAGGTGCATCCGGTGAACCGGGACGACACGGACGATCATGTCGAGGTCGTCATGACGCTGCACGACGGCAGAGCGTGCGGCCGTCGCGTCCACCGGTCCCGAGGCGATCCGCGCGGCGGCGAACCGCCGGGCCTCGACGAATTGACCGCGAAGTACACGGACTGCGCGTCCGTCGTGCTGCCGCCGGAAGCCGTCGCGCAGTCGATGAGCCTGGTGCTGCGGCTGGATTCGCTGCCCACAGTGAGCGAACTGGCGGCGGCGCTCTCCGGGAAGGCGGACGGGTGAGTTCCGGCCTGCGCGCGTTGAAGATCCGGAACTATCGGCTGTGGGTGTCCGGCACCGTCGTGTCGAACACCGGGACCTGGGTGCAGCGTACGTCGCAGGACTGGCTCGTCCTCACCGAGCTGACCCGCCACTCCGGCCTGGCCACGGGCATCACGACCGGCTTGCAGTTCGCGCCGCTGATGCTGTTCTCGGCGCACGCCGGCGTGGTGGCCGATCGGCTGCCCAAGCGCAAGGTGCTGATGTGCACGCAGTCGGTGATGGGACTGTCCGCGCTGTTGTTGGGCATCCTCGTGGTCACGCACACCGTCCGGTTGTGGCAGGTGTTCGCCTGCGCGTTCCTGCTTGGCTGCGGCACGGCACTGGACAACCCGTCCCGGCAGGCGTTCGTGTCCGAGGTGGTCCCGACCCCGGACGTGCCGAGCGCGGTGAGCCTGAACAGCGCGTCCATGAACGTCGCCCGGCTGATCGGGCCCGGCGTCGCGGGCGTGATCATCGCGGCGTGGGGGACCGGACCGGGATTCCTGATCAACGCGGCCAGTTTCGTGGCCGTGCTGATCAGCCTGACCCGGATGCGGCAGTCCGATATGTATCCGTCCAACCGCCTGCCGCGCCGGCCCGGCCAGGTCCGCGAGGGCCTGCGGTATGTGCGCGGCCGGCCGGATCTGATCCTGATCTTCGCGATCACCTCGCTGGTCTGCACATTCGCCTACAACTGGCAGATCACCAACGCGCTGATGGCGAGCGGCGCGTTCCATCGCGGACCGCGCGAGTACGGGCTGCTCGGCTCGTCGATGGCCGTCGGCTGCCTGACCGCGGCGCTGCTCAACGCCCGCCGCGAACGACCACGGATCACGCTGGTCGTCTACGCGGTGCTCGGCCTCGGCGTGACGATGACGCTCGGCGCGCTGATGCCCGGATACCTCGAGTACGCGATCGCGCTGGTGCCGATCGGGCTGTGCTCGATCACCTATCTCAACAGCGCCAACACGTCGGTCCAGCTGACCACGGAGGCGCGTTTCCGCGGCCGGGTACTCGCGCTGTACGTGGCGCTGCAACAGGGCACCACTCCGATCGGAGCGCCGATCGTCGGCTGGCTGGGCAGCGAGTACGGCGCACGCTGGTCGGTGATCGTCGGCGGGCTGTCCGCGCTCCTGGCCGCGGGCGCCGGCTTCGTCGTGCTGCGCGCCCGGCCGTCCATCTCGCGCGCCTACGAGGCGGCGATGGCCGACTGTGCTGCCGAGTCGCCGACCACGGTCCGCGCCGGACCTGAGCCGGTGCCGGAACCCGCATCCGATTCCGAGGTGGCAGGAACCGACAGTCTCCGGTCGTCGTAGCGAACTACCGGGCAAAGCTCGCCCGCCGCGGTAGTGGTCGGTTCAGAAGAGGTCTCCGATCGCATCCGCGATGGCGTCGATGATGTCCTCCCAGGAGAGGTCCTCGCTCTCACCGGCGGCCTCCGCCGCCGAATCGGCCTTCGTGATCGTGTTCCCGTACTGCGTGGCGGCGGCGGTGACGGCGGCTGCCGCATCGCCATTGGTCGCCTCGTTGAGGGCGTCGCGGCAGTCGTCGACGACGCCGGCCGCCTCGTAGAGCTTGGTGAACGCGGCGTTCACGTCGCCGAAGTCGCTGTAGTCGAAGTTGAGTTGCGAGACGCTCTGAACGTCGTTCCAGCTCTTGTAGGCGTCCATCGCGCAGGAGAGGACTTTGCCGGCCGGCGACAGGTTCTTGAATATGTCGTCGTGTATCTGGTCGGTGACGCCCTCGTAGAGCCACAGCAGGAACGTGTCCGCCCCCTGGGCGATGTCGTCCTGGGTCGCTGCGAGCGTCGGGGCGGCGGTGACGGACACCTCTGCGTATCCCTCCGGGGCGAGCAGCGAAATGTTGGGATCGATGTCGTACAGCGCCGTGGCGACGACCAACTCCGCGGAGCTTTGATCGCTGGTGCCCTGCATGGTGTACATGTGGGGCGAGACCCACGCCTCGTCAGGGCCCAGCTGGATGTCGAAGAACTCGTCGTCGCTGATGTTGACCAGATCGGCGTCGGTGGTGGCGCCGGCGGAGGTGCCGGGGTCGGCGTCGGCCGCCTCGCAGATGAGAACCGCGCTGGAACTCGGGCTCGAGGTCATTCCCGGCGGGGGCGAGTACAGCATCGAGTCCGGCCACGACGATGGGCACTCGAGCGTGCCCGTGGAGGTCGGCGTGGGCGCCGAGTTCGACGTCGTCGAGCCGCTGCCGCCGGACGAGCAGCCGCTGACCAGCAGGAGGGCGGCGGCGGCCGCGACGGCGAGCGCACCGCCCGGAACCGGCCTGAGCGTGATCTTCATGCGAGTCCACCCCCGAGTGCGATGACTTGCCGCAAATCAGAACACGGAATCCCCGGCACTTTCAATCGGGGTGGTGTGCGGTGGTGAGTTCAGGTGCGGAGGGGAGCGCCTTCGAGCGCGCTCTGCGCCGCCCGACGCTCCGCGAGGGCAAGGCTTGCCCGTCCCGGTCGGGGTTCGTCAGCGCCACGGGTCCGTATGTCCTGAAATGACAGCTTCCGGCCGCCTTGGCGAATCCCGGCCGGATCGCGCTGCGCCCTTGCCTGGCCGCGTCCTTCCCTCTACGGTTGACATTGTATGTAATCGGAATGCAATTTTGCTGGAGCGGCTTTGATCATCGCTGCGCAGATGGCGCGGACCCTGTACCAGCTCGGTATACGGCGTGTGTACGGATTGCCAGGCGAAGACCACATGGCGCTGTTGGATGCGTTCGTGGCCGCGGGCCTGGACTACCGCACAGCGTTCAACGAGTCCGCCGCCGTGCTGATGGCCGCCACCGAGGCCCAGGTGACCGGACTGCCCGGGGTCGCCGTCCTGTCGCTGGCGCCCGGGGTGAGCAACGGCGTCAACGGCCTGCTGAACACGTACCTCGACGAGGTCCCGCTGATCCTCGTCTCCGGCCAGCATCCGGCCGACTCGCTGCCCTTCGTGGTCCGGCAGGGCTTCGACATCGCGGCGCTCGTGGCGCCGATGACCAAGTGGCGGGCCAAGGTCACCGCCGGAATGAACGTGCCCGCCGTGGTCGGCCGCGCGATCGACGAGGCGATGTCAGGCCGGCCCGGCCCCGTCTACCTGGAACTGGCCGACGGCGTCGCGACCGCGACCGCGAAGGCGACCGACGCGGATGCGGAGCGCGGCCTCGCCCGGCTGCGCGCCCGCTGGACCGCAGCGCCAACAACAGCGCCAGCACCAACGCCGACGGACGAGGCCACGGCGACCGCCCTCGCCGCACGACTCGCCGCGGCGCACCATCCAGTCCTGGTCACCGGTGGGCGCAAGCGGCGCCTGCGGCCGTCGACCGTTGCGGCGTTCGCGGTGGCGCACCGCGTCCCCGTGTTCACCTCGTCGCGGCAGAAAGGCCTGCTGTGCGGCGCGGACAGCGAGTTCTACGCGGGCACCTACTTGAACGGCCGCCTCGAGAAAGACCTGCTCGACTCGGCCGACCTGGTCCTGATGACCGATCCGGAGTCGTTCGACTTCTACAACAAGGCGTGGAACTTCTCGTGCGACGCGATCGCGATCATCGACGACGCATTCACGGAGTGGATGAATTCGTTCACTGAAACGCGCGTTGCCGACCCGGACGCGATCCTTACGGCATTGGCCGCCACGGCCGGCAGCAGCTCGCAATGGACTGCGACCGACATCGCCGCCTACCGAGACGGACTGCGCGCGAAGCTGCTGCCGACGTCCGAGACGCTGTCAGTCGCGCACGCCATCGAGGCCGCCCTGCGGCACTGGCCGCAGGACGGCTATCTCGTCGCGGACGCCGGTTTCGGCAAGCCGCTGGTCGCGATGCTGTCCGAACCGGCGCTGCCGGACCACTACTTCGCCTCCAACGCGTTGTCCACGATGGGCTACACGATCCCGGCGACCGTCGCGCTGCGCAGGGCCGGACGCGGACCGATCCTCGCGTTCCTCGGTGACGGCTCGCTGCTCATGCGCGCGCCCGAGATCGCGGTCAGCGCCGAGGACGGTCCGGCCACCGTCTACGTCGCGATCATGGACCGCGCGCTGACGCAGATCGAGGTCAAACAGGAACGCCGCGACCTGGCGACCGTCGGCGTCACGCTGCCGCCGATCTCGTGCGAGCAACTCGGCGCCGCGTTCGGCGTCGACGGCATCGACGTGCACTCCGCCGACGAACTCGCCGCAGCCGTGGCGAAGGGCCTGCAGGGCAGGCGGCCGGTGCTCGTCGGCGCCCACGTCGACCCGGCGCCGTCCCGTGTGCTGTTCGACCTGCTGAGGGGCTGAGCCGATGACCGACCGTCCGATCGCCGCCGTGCTGGACGCCATGCCCGCGCCGTCGCGCGCGGTGATCTCCGACGTCTTCGGCGCCGACTTCGACGTCGTCTTCGCGTGGGACGACACCGCCGAGGCCAAGCGCGCCGCCGCGACCGGCGCGACCGTCCTGCTGACCATGTGGGGCAGTGTCGACGCGGACACCGTCGCGGCGGCACGCGGCGCGAAGCTGATCCAGAAGCTCGGCGTCGGCACCGACAAGATCGACGTGTCCGCAGCGACCGCCTCCGGCATGACCGTGCTCAAGGCCGCCGGCATCAACGCCGACGCCGTCGCCGAGCTCACGATCCTGCTCACGCTCGCGGTCGGCCGCCGGCTGCCCAAGGCGATGGCGGCCGCCCGGGCCGGACTGCTGGCCAAGGAGGAGCTGCGGGCCGAGTCGTTCCAGCTGCTGGACAAGACGGTGGGCCTGCTCGGCCTCGGCCACATCGGCCGGGCGGTGGCGCGCAGGTTCGCCGGCTTCGGCGTCGAACTGGTCTACCACGACCTGCGGCGGGCGTCCGCCGACGTCGAGCAGGAGTGCTCGATCCGGTACGTGGCCAAGGACGAGCTGGTCGCCGTCTCCGACGTGATCTCGCTGCACCTGCCGAGCACGCCGGACACCGACCACATCGTCAATGAGTCGTTCCTCAAGGCCGCCAGACCGGGCCTGATCCTGGTCAACACCGCACGCGGATCCCTGGTCGACGAACAGGCGCTCGCCGCCGCGCTCGCCGACGGCCGCCTGCTCGGCGCCGGACTCGACGTCACCGCCGAGGAGCCGCTGCCGGCGGGCTCGCCGTTGCTGGGCTCCGATCGCGTCGTGCTGACACCCCACGTCGGCGGCGCCGTGGCCAACAACTTCCCGCGCGTGATCGCGCGAGCGCACGCTAACGCCCGAGCCGTGCTGGACGGCGGCGAGCCGGATCCGATGGACGTCGTCGGCAGGCCGAACTCATGACCGGCGTCCTGCAGTCGCCGATCGACGCGCTCGCCGGTCTGTTCGGCGCCGCGCCCGATCCGCTCGGTGCGGTCGTGGACGGCGCATGGCTGCCCACCGGCGGTGACGTGGTGACCGTCGAGGATCCGGCGACCAGGCAGCCACTGGCGCACTTCGCCGATGCCACCGAGGCCGACGTGAATCTCGCCGTCGAGTCGGCGCATCGCGCCTACCGCAACGGTTGGCGCGACCTGTCCGGTGTGCGCCGCGCGGGCATCCTGTTCGCCGTCGCGGACAAGATCGGCGAACACGCCGACGCACTGGCCAGGCTGGAGACCTACGACACCGGGAAGCCCTTGCGGCAGGCCAGATCCGACGTCGCGACGGCGGCCCGCTACTTCGCCTTCTATGCCGGCCACGCCGACAAGATCTACGGACAGACCATCCCCGGCGAGGGCGACTACTGGTCCTACACGCTGCGCGAGCCCTACGGCGTCGTCGCGCATGTGACACCGTGGAACTCGCCGATCAGCCAGATGTGCCGGGGCGTCGCGCCGAGCCTCGCGGCGGGCAACACCGTCGTCGTCAAGCCGTCCGAGATCACGCCGCTCTCCAGTCTCGTCGCCGCACTGCTGTTCACCGAGGCCGGGCTGCCGCCCGGCGTGTGCAACGTGATCCCGGGACTCGGCGCGACGGCAGGCGCCGCGCTCGTCGCGCATCCGCTGGTGGCGCACATCGGATTCACCGGTTCCGTGGCCACCGGCAGGCGCATCCTGCACGCGGCCGCCGAGCGGATCGCGGGCTGCAATCTCGAACTCGGCGGCAAGTCGCCGACCGTCGTGCTGCCCGACGCCGATCTCGACGCGGCCGTCACGGCGGGCGCGATGGCCGTCGTGCGCAACGCCGGCCAGTCGTGTTTCGCGACGACACGCCTGATCGTGCACCGCAGCATCGCGGACGAGTATGCAGAGCGCGTCGCCGCCACGATCGCCAAGCTGAGCGTGGGAGCAGGCATCGACGATCCCGACCTCGGGCCGCTGGCCTCCGCGCAACAGCTGGCCAAGGTCGAAGCGGCCATCGAGTCGGGACTGTCCGAAGGCGCGCGGCTGGCCACCGGCGGCTCCCGGCCGGACGGCATGGCCGGCTACTTCCTCACGCCGGCCGTGCTCACCGGGGTGCGCAACGACATGCGCGTGGCCCGCGAGGAGATCTTCGGTCCGGTCCAAACCGTCCTGGCCTACGACGACGAGGACGAGGCGGTCGAGATCGCCAACGACTCGAGCTACGGCCTGGCCGCGGGCCTGTTCACCAGGGACGTCGGCCGCGCGCACCGGCTGGCGAGACGGCTGGAGGCGGGCCAGGTCCAGATCAACCGCTATCCGATGGGCGGAGTCGAGACCCCGTTCGGCGGCTACAAGCACAGCGGGCTCGGCCGGGAGAAGGGGCTGGCGGCGCTGGAGCACTACACACAGCTCAAGACCGTCATCGTCGCGTACTGAGACCCGATGCGAACAAGGGAAGGACACCTGTGGTGAGCGAGCGAGCACGGATCGTCGTAGTCGGCGGCGGCAACGCCGGACTCTGCGCGGCACTGTCCGCGGCCGAGCACGGTGCGCAGGTCACCGTGCTGGAGCGGGCGCCGAAGGCGTTGCGCGGCGGGAACACGGCGTTCACCGCGGGCGCGATGCGAGTGGCTTATGCGGGCGTGGACGACATCGTCAGCCTGGTCCCGGACCTGTCCGAGGAGCAGCTCGCGATCACCGACTTCGGCACCTACGACGAGCAGCGGTTCTACGACGACCTGGCGCGCGTGACCAAGTACCGGGCCGATGCGGAACTGGCCGACACGCTGGTGTCGCGCAGCCTGCCGACGCTGCGGTGGATGCGGGAGCAGGGCGTCCGGTTCACGCCGATCTACGGTCGGCAGGCGTTCCAGGTCAACGGCCGGTTCACCTTCTGGGGCGGCCTGACCGTCGAGGTCGTCGGCGGCGGCCCCGGGCTCGTCGAGTACCTCGGCGCGGCGGCCGACCGGGCCGGCGTCGAGACCGTGTTCGGCGCCCGCGCGATCGCGCTGGAGACCGGCCCGCGCGGAGTGTGCGGCGTGCGCATCCGGCGCGGCTGGGCCGAGGAGACGATCGAGTGCGACGCCGTCGTGCTGGCGGCCGGCGGCTTCCAGGCCAACACCGAGTGGCGCACCCGCTATCTCGGTCCGAACTGGGACCTGGCGAAGGTCCGCGGCAGCTATTGCAACACCGGCGACGGCTTCCAGAAGCACAGCTATCCGTGGGGCGTCGTGTTCAACACCGAGGGCATGAGGTTCATCGACGAGGGCATGGACTTCCGCAACTACACCTACGCGATGTACGGCCGCCGCGTGCTCGAACAGCCCAACCAGGTGGCCTGGCAGGTCTTCGACGGCAAGGTCGAGCACCTCCTGCGCGACGAGTACCGCATCAAGCAGGCGACGAGGATCCGCGCCGACTCGATCCCGGAGCTGGCGGCCAAGCTGGAGGGCCTCGACGCGCAGCAGTTCGTGAAGACCGTCGAGGAGTACAACGCCGCCGTCGACCAGTCGGTCCCGTTCGACCCGAACGTCAAGGACGGCCGGGGCACGCGCGGGCTCGCGGTGCCCAAGTCCAACTGGGCCAACACGCTGGACACGCCGCCGTTCCACGCGTTCGCCGTCACCTGCGGCATCACGTACACGTTCGGGGGCCTGAGGATCACCCCGCAGGCCCAGGTGGTGGACACCGGCCTTGAGCCGATCCCGGGATTGTACGCAGCCGGCGAACTGACCGGCGGCCTGTTCCACTTCAACTACCCGGGCGGTTCCGGCCTCACCAACGGATCGGTGTTCGGCCGGATAGCCGGGGCGAACGCGGCCGGAGCCGCCGCATGAACCGGACCTGCACAGTGACGCGCCGACCGCCGCGAGTGATGCGCCTTGACTGTGCCACGGCCCGGTGGTTTAGTCACGCATACAATCAGTATGTAACTTCGAGGCCTTTGGCCGGCACCGACAGTCTCGCGGCACGCCCACCGGATCGGCGCGAACCAGGAGCGAGCGAGTGGACAGCTTGACAGCGCAGTTGGTCGATTTCGCCCTCGGATTCGACCACGGCGCGCTGACCGGCGCCGTGGTCGGCGCCGCGGTGGACCGCGTCGTCGACTCCGTCGCGTGCGCGATCGCGGGCTTCGAGTCCGATCCGGGACGCATCGCGGTCGAGGCCGCCCGCCACGTCCGCTGCGACGCCCCGGCGACGATCTTCGGTGCGGGCCTGTCGACCACCCCGGAGCTCGCGACATTTGCCAATACCACGATGGTACGCACTTACGACTGGAATGACGGCATGCTCGCCAAGGGCGGCGGCCATCCCAGCGACATGATCCCGGCGCTCATCGCGGTCGGCGAGTCGGTCCACGCCGGCGGCATGGACGTGCTGCTCGGCATCACCGTCGCCTACGAGATCCTCGGCGCGCTCGGCAACGCCGCCCCGACCCGGGACCGCGGCTTCGACCAGGGCACGTTCATGGGCGTCGCCGCGGCGCTGGGCATCGGCCGGCTGCTTGACCTGCCGGCGGAACAACTGGCGAACGTCGTGTCGCTGGCGATCGTGCCGCACCTGCCGCTACGCGTCACGCGGACCGGGCTGCTGTCCATGTGGAAGGGCTCCGCCACCGCGTCCGCCATGCACAGCGCCGTGTTCGCCGTCCGGCTCGCCCAGTGCGGCATGACGGGGCCGGCCGAGCCGTTCGAGGGCAAGACCGGTCTGTTCGACCAGGCATTCGGACCGTTCACCGTGCAACTGCCGGCCAGCGGCGACGGGCGGCTCGTCGTGCAGCTCTCGCACCTCAAGCAGTTCCCCGCCGAGACACACGGCCAGGCGCTGCTCGGCCTGATGCCGGCGGTGCGGGCTTGGCGGCCGGTCGAGCACATCGAGTCCGTCGAGATCGAGACCTACTGGCAGGCCTACCACGAGATCGCGCTGCATCCGTCCAAGTGGGACCCGACCACGCGGGAGACGGCCGACCACTCGATGCCCTACCTGCTCGCGGTCGCGCTGGTGGACGGCGGGATCGACGTCCGCAAGTCCTTCACGCCGGACCGCATCGCCGACCCGGCGCTGCGGCCGATCATGAAGAAGATCTCGGTGCGCGAGGATCCCGAGTTCACCAAGGGATTCCGGCCGCCGGGCAAGGGCATCACGGGCGAGCCGCGGATGCGCCTGAGAGTGACCGCCGACGACGGCGCGACCTTCGTGGAGGAGGTCGGCTACCACCGGGGCCACGCGAACAATCCGATGAGCCGCACGGACATCAACGCGAAACTGGACGCCGCCAGCGCAGGCGTGCTCGACGACCGGCAGCGCGACACCGTCCGGGACGCCTGGTGGGGCATCGCGGACGTGGCCGACATCGGCGCCCTCATGGCGGCCACCGCCGACTTCGGAGTCAAGGCAGGTGCGGCATGACCGGATTCCGCCACGTAAGGCCGGTGGACACCGAGGCCGTCGCCCGGCTCGGCGCACACGAGCGCTACTCGCAGAAGCTGATCGACGCGGCATCGGGCGGCGAACAGGCCGCCGTGAACTACATCCGCACGCCGCCGGGCGGCGGCTCACCCCGCGGGATGCACACCCACGCCTGGGAACAGCTCTTCTACGTCCTCGACGGCGTGATGTCGATCGAGGTGGACGGGCAGCGGCACGACGTCGGGCCCGGCAACCTGATCGTGTTCCCCGCGGGCATGCCGCACCGCAACTGGAACGAGACCGACGAGGACACCGTGCACCTGGCGATCAACGCGCCGATGCCGCCTCCGGACCGGCACCGATCCTCCTCCGACCAGCAGCCCGGCACCGTGAACGCGTGATTGGCGAATCATGATCGAGATCAACGAGAAGTTCACCGTCGCGGCGTCGCCCGACGAGGTCTACGCCGTGCTGTCCGACCCGAACGCCGTCGTCGAGTGCGTCGCGGGCGCTTCGCTGGGGGAGCAGCACGAGGACGGCTCCTTCGACGGGATGATGACGGTCAAGTTCAGCGCGCTGCGGATCGCGTTCAAGGGCAAGGTCAAGCTCGACCTGGACGAGGAGGCCCGCAGCGGCGTCGTGGCCGCGTCCGGCCGGGACGGCCAGGGCGGCACCAAGTTCAAGGCCACCGCGAGTTTCGGCATCGCGCCGCTGGACGGGGGAGCGGCGTCCGAGGTGACGGCGGCGGGCGAGGTGGACCTGAGCGGCAAGCTGGCGTCGGTCATCGAGAACGCAGCGACCGCCGTGGTGCGCAGGATGACCGGCGAGTTCGTCACCGCGCTCTCGACGCGCTGCGCGAGCAGCGCCGCCACGCTCCCCGCGGACTCGACTGAGGAACGCACGGCCGACGAGCAGCCGGCCGTCACCCCGGCCGCCGTCTTGCTGCTGCACGGTTTCGGCGCGTCGCCGAACAGCCTGCGGCCGTGGGGCGAGGCGCTGGCCGCGGCCGGGATGGCCGTGAGCATTCCCCGGCTGCCCGGCCACGGCACCCGCTGGCAGGACCTGAACCGCACCACGCAGGCGGACTGGCTGCGCGCAGCGGACGAGGCGCTGACCGCGCTGCGCGCCGACCACGACCACGTCTACCTGATGGGCATCTCGCTCGGCGCCACGCTCGCGCTGCGGCTCGCGGCCCGCAGGCCGGGCGACGTCGCCGGCGTCGTCGCGGTGAACGCCGTCGTGGACCGCCTGCCCGGCACGTCGGGCCTGCAGCGGCTGCTGCGCCGCTCGGTGCCCGCGCCCGAGCGGACCGTCAGGAAACCGGGCGCGGTCGACGTCGGCTACCGCAGGATTCCGTTGCGCGCAGCCGCCGGACTGCGCGAACTCGGTGCGGCGGCGCTCTCGGAGGCGCCCCGGCTCGCCGTGCCGACGCTCGTCGTGCGCAGCAGCGAGGATCCCGTGGTGCCGCCCGGCCAGAGCGAGCGACTGTGGCAGGCGCTTCCAACCGACCGGCGCGAGCGGCTGGATGTCGCCGACAGCTACCACGTCGTAC
>DASYAE010000235.1:0-1601 GCA_036501535.1 Actinocrinis sp.
ACTCGATGAGCGTCGTCGAGATCTGCCTGCGGGTCCGGGTGCTGTCGCCGGTCCGGGTCTTCGGGCCGCCGGCGATGGCCCACCGGATGGGCGTGCAGCCAGTCCCACAGCTCGACCGGGTCCAGCGCGGTGTGCTCGGCCCCGCAGTGACAGGTGCCGAGCAGCTGGTCGGTCCCCGGGATCCAGTGCACCCGCAGCACGCCCGGCGCGATGCCCGGCGCGGCCGGAGCCCGGTCCCCGGAGGTCATACCGCCGCCGCGGCGGGCCGGCCGGCGGCCATCTGCTTGAGGATCCGGCGCGCGGCCAGGCCACCGGTGTCGATGTTGATGCTCAGCTCCTGCACGCCCTCCGGCTCGCCGGCGATCGACCTCTCCAGGATGTTCAGGGCATTGACGTCCTGCATGACCACGGTGCGGTTCGACGCGGCCATGAAATCGGACACGCTCGTGTCGTCTCGGGCGAAGTCCCGCGAGACCGCCCAGAAGTCCAGCACGCTGTGCTCGGTCTCCGGCACGATCGCGTACACGATCTCGGTGTGGAAGGCATCGGGGTCGGTGCCGTCGGGCCGCGGCGTCGAGCCGACCGGCGCGACCCGGCTGTGCAGCAGGTACAGGCAGGGCGCGTGGTACTCGATGTCCTGCCAACGGGTGATGCGGCCCTGCAGGCCGGTGGAGTTTGCGTAGAACGAGGGACACGCCGCGTCCGCCATCCGGCGGCTCACCCGCACGATCGCGTTCGCTTCGTCGACCTCGGTGTCGATCGGGGTCTGCGCCACTTCGGGCGTCCCGATGTATCCACCGTGCAGATAGGTCTCGTGCGACAGGTCGAGCAGGTTGTCCACCAGAAGGCTGTACCGAGCGGCCACCGGCTCCATGCCGCTGACCGAGGTCCACTCGGGGTCCGCCAGCCACGGCGCCCGCGGGATCGCCGCCGGGTCGGCCAGGGCCGGGTCGCCGATCCAGACCCAGACGAACGAGTCCTGCTCGACGAGAGGGTACGAGGCGACGCGCGCGGTGCGCGGAATACGTTGCTGGCCTGGCACGAAGACGCAGCTGCCCGACTTCTCGTACGTGAAGCCGTGGTAGCCGCAGACGATCTGGTCACCGTCGAGGCGGCTCTCGGAGAGCGGGAAGCGGCGGTGCACGCAGCGGTCGGCGAGGGCGACCGGCTCGCCGGCCCCGGTGCGGTAGAGCGCGAGCGGCTCGCCGCAGATGGTGCGCGCCAGCAACTCGCGGCCGACCTCGTAGCCGTAGGCGGCGACGTACCACTGGTCGCGGACGATCGGGATGGTGGGTTCGGCCATGGCGGTTCGGGCCCCTTTTCACAGCGTTGTGACAGCGGGATCGGGCGGAGAGGCGGCAGCGGCCGACCTTGCGTCGGACACGGGCGCGAGTAAACGGCTATACGCCCGATCGGATGAGTGATCGGCGTGCGGCGCGCCTCACGTGGCCTGTTGTGGACAGAGTCGTGCGGCAGACGCGCACCCGGCAATGCGAATTTCACTGGATGGAAGTCCGATGGGGGAGCCGAAACCCACGCTGAAGCTGACGACGAACGACACAACGACACACGGAAGCGGCGGCCGGCAAGCGCCCGCCGCC
>DASYAE010000236.1:0-75467 GCA_036501535.1 Actinocrinis sp.
ACTACCAGGCGGTCCAGGTCCAGTGGAACGGCAACGGCGGAGCCGACTACTTCTACCAGAGCGAGATGCCCTACGACCCGCCGAACCAGAGCTCGTGGATGGACGGCTCGTCCGACGGCTACCCCTCGATCAACCTCGCCACCTCGGTCAGCAGTTTCCAGGCCTACGGCCTGGGCGTGTACTGCTACTTCAACGTCAACTCCAGTGTGGTCTCCGCCAACGCGCTCACCTCGCCGAGCTCGTCCGGGGTGCAGTGGCACGACATGGTCACCGTCTCCCTCGGCGGCGTGGGCACCATCTCCCACATCATCAACGGCCAGGGCGGCACGGTGAACTCCGGCAGCACCGTCGCCGACCTGACCAGCTATCAGTGATCGGCGATCGGTGACGAAGGCATAGCAGCACCCAGCTGAACCGATCCCGCGGTGGCCGCGGTGATCCGGGCGCGAGCCCGGTGATCCGCGGCCACCCGCACGTCCGGGCCGCACCGCCGCGGCCGGGGCGTAGGCTCTGCCCGGAGACCGACGGA
This sequence comes from Actinocrinis sp., assembly GCA_036501535.1. Taxonomy (GTDB): domain Bacteria; phylum Actinomycetota; class Actinomycetes; order Streptomycetales; family Catenulisporaceae; genus DASYAE01. Next base: position 530 of record DASYAE010000236.1, read on the forward strand.
CCAGAGACAGGACACGGACATGAAGATCGGCATCGGCATCCCGAACCAGGTCCGCAACGTGCGCCCGGAGATCATCCCGCAGTGGGCGGCGCGGGCCGAGGAGGCCGGGTTCTCGACCCTGTCCACCGTCGGCCGGCTGGCGTTCCCGGGCGTGATGGACACCGTCGCGCTCGCCGCCGCGGCCGGGGCGACCAGCCGGATCGGCCTGTTCAGCGGCATCCTGCTCGGCCCGGTCTGGCCGGCCCGGCTGCTGGCCAAGGAGGTCGCCGGGATCGACGGGGTCTCCGGCGGCCGGCTGACCCTCGGCCTCGGGATCGGCGGGCGGCCGGACGACTTCGTGGTCGAGGGCCGGCCGAACAAGGGGCTGGGCAAGCGGATCGACGCGGACCTGGAGATCTACCGCTCGGTGTGGCGGGGCGAGCCGTTCGGCGGCGGCGAGAGCCCGGCCGTGCCGCCCGGCACCCGCGAGGTGCCGCTGATCTTCGGCGGCCAGAGCGCGCAGGCCTTCGCCCGCATGGCGCGCTGGGGGCGCGGCCTGGTCGGCGGCTCGGCGCCGGCGCAGTTCGTGAGCCCGGCCTTCGAGGGGGCCCGCGCCGCGTGGCAGGAGGCCGGGCGCGAGGGCTCGCCCTATCTCGTGGGGCTGAACTACTTCGCCCTCGGCGACCCGGACGCAGGCCGCGCGGCGATCGCCGACTACTACGCCTTTTCCGGCCCGTACGGGGAGATCGTCGTCTCCGGCGTGCGGACCACGGCGGAGAGCATCAAGCAGACCATCGCCGAGTACGAGGAGATCGGCGCGGACGAGCTCATGCTGAACCCGGGCGTGGCCGACCTCGACGAGATCGCGCGGCTGGCCGAGATCGTGTTCTGACGAACCACCGCACCCGGTTCAGAAACGCCGGGCGGTCAGCACCACGGTCGAGCGCGGCCCCACGGTCAGCCGTGCCCGGTCCGGGAGCGGCGGCTCCTCGCCGGGCTCATAGGCGTCGTGGGGCGGCTTGGCCGCGGTGTCTGCGAACAGGTGCCAGCTCAGCGGATGAGGCAGCGCGGGCAGCTTGAGCTCCAGCCGCTCCCAATAGCTGTTCATCGCGACATATACGCAGTCGTGCCCGCCCTTGGCGGTGCGGTCGTAGAGCATGACGGCGAGCAGCCGGTTGTGGTGCGACCAGTCCGGCCGCCAGGGCACCGTGCCGTGCCAGCTGACGTCCGGGAACAGGTCGCCGCGGGTGCCGTTGGCCTGGCCGGTGGTGTGCACCGGGCGGCGCAGCGCCGGGTGGGCGCGGCGGAAGGCGACCGCCCGGCGGACGAACCGCAGCAGATCGGCCTCCTGATCGAGCAGCGACCAGTCGAACCAGCTGAGCTCGCCGTCCTGGCAGTAGGCGTTGTTGTTGCCGCGCTGGGTGCGGCCCACCTCGTCGCCGGCGGTCAGCATCGGCACGCCGTGCGCGGTGAACAGGACCAGCAGCGCGTTGCGCATCTGGCGCCGGCGCAGCGCGACCACCTGCGGGTCGTCGCTCGGGCCCTCGGCGCCGCAGTTCCAGCTGAGGTTGCGGCTCTCGCCGTCCAGGCCGTGCTCGCCGTTGGCCTCGTTCCGCTTGTGCTCGTAGGAGACCAGGTCGTGCAGGGTGAAGCCGTCGTGCGAGGTGACGAAGTTCACCGACGCGGCGGTGCCGCGCTCGCCGTAGAGGTCGGGCGAGCCGACGAAGCGGGTGGCCATGTCCCGGGCGGCGCCCTCGTCGCCGCGCAGGAAGCGCCGCGCGGTGTCCCGGTAGCGGCCGTTCCACTCGGACCAGCGGCAGTAGTCCGGCAGGCCGCCGGGCGGGTAGAGCCCGGCCGCGCCCCAGAACCCGGCGATCAGCTTGCAGTCACGCAGCACCGGGTCGCGCGCGATGGTCTCCAGCAGCGGCGGATCGGCCGGCGGGTGGCCGTTCGGGCCGCGGCCGAGTACGCCGGCCAGGTCCAGCCGGAAGCCGTCCACGTGGTAATGGGCGGCCCAGTGCCGCAGGCAGTCCAGCACGAAGCCGCGCACCATCGGGTCGTTGCAGTTCAGGGTGTTGCCGAAGCCGCTGTGGTTCAGGTGGCTCCCGTCCGCGCCGAGCATGTAGTAGGCGGCGTTGTCCAGGCCGCGGAAGGAGATCGTCGGGCCCTGCTCGCCGCCCTCCGCGGTGTGGCTGAACACCACGTCGAGGATGACCGCGATGCCGGCCCGGTGCGCCTGCTTGACCAGGTTCCGGAACTCGTCGCTCTGCATGCCGAGCCGGCCGGTGGCGGCCAGCGCGGCCTTCGGTGCGAAGAAGCCGACGGTGTTGTAGCCCCAGTAGTCGTGCAGCCGGGCGCCGGTGGCCGGGTCGCGGCGCGGGTTTCCGCATTCGTCGTATTCGAAGACCGGCATCAGCTCGATGCAGTTGATGCCGAGTTCCTGGAGGTACGGCAGTTTCTGCACCATGCCGGCGAAGGTGCCGGGATGGTGCACGCCGGCGCTGGGATGTTGGGTGAAGCCGCGCACGTGCGCCTCGTAGATCACCAGGTCGGTGTCGGGGATGCGGGGCGGGCGGTCGTCCTCCCAGTCGAAGTCCTCCGGCGGGACGAAGGCGCGGTGCCGGTAGCCGGCTGTGGGCCTGGCCGGTGAGCCAACCGCAGCCGGGCGCTCGCCCCAGCACTCGCCGCCGGACAGGGCGCGGGCGTAGGGGTCGCTCAGCACGAGCCGCTCGTCGAACCGGTCGCACGGCTCCGGCCACGCCGGGCCGGCCGCCCGGTAGCCGTATTCGAGGTCTTCGACGTCCAGGCCGAGGACGGTCATCGCGAACACCCCGCCGGACCGGAAGTCCTCCGGGAACGGCAGCTCGGCGAACGGCTCCGGCTCGCCGCGCCGGTAGAGCACCAGGGTGACGGCCGCGGCCCGGCCGGAGTAGACGCAGAAGTCGACCCCGCCGTCCACCACGGTCGCGCCGAACGGGTGCCCGCGGCCCGGCGCGACCGGCAGGCCTCCGATATACCGGCCCGTATCCGGGTCGGCGCAGGTCTGCTCCTCGGCCGCCTGCACAGGGCGGGCCTCGTCGTCCAGAACGCTCATCGACCGATCACCGCCTGCTACGCCGCGAGCGCCGAGAGGCCGTCGGCGACGGTCTCGAAGCAGTCGAAGAAGTGCCGGAATCCGGTGGTCAGCATGATCTCGGCGTGGTCGGCCGAGACCCCGGCCAGCGCGACCCGGCCGCCGGAGCCGACCGTCCGCCGGTAGGCGAGCAGCAGGGTGCGCAGTCCCGCGCCGGACACGCCGGTCAGCGCACTGACGTCGAGCAGCAGCCGGTCGCCGCGCGCGAGCAGTTGGGCCACCCTCCGCCGGACCGCCGGAGCCGTGCTGCAGTCGAGCTCGCCCTCGAGTTCGAGGACGACGACCTGGCCGGCCGTCGTCTCGTGCACGATGTCCATCCCGTCGTGTCCTTCCTTCGGCCGGGCCGGCTCGGGCTTCACCGGGTCGACGTGCGGGAGCGTGGATGTCGGATGTCGGATATCAGCTTTTAATGTAGAGAATATACACATGAGCGCATGTCAGATCGCGATCGACACGCCCATCGCACCCACTCGGACCAATCGCGCCGGCAAGGCCCTGACGCACGGCGGCAGGATCTTCGCGGCCTGCCGCAGGGCGCGTCCGCACTGCTTCGGAAGCACACTCAGTACCCTGTGTGCTGCGAGATTGTGCCACTGCTGTTAGCATTCAGCGTACTGGCCGTACCTTGTATGGAGTGCCGATGGCCGAGGAACGCAGCGGGCCGCCGCGCGGCGCGGTCCTGTCCCGGCGCCACGGCAGCGCGCTCGAGCAGGCGATCCTGACCGCCGCGGCCGAGCTGCTGGCCGAGTCCGGATACGCCGGGCTGACCATGGACGCGGTCGCCCGCCGCGCCGGGACCAACAAGAACACGCTCTACCGGCGCTGGGCCGGTCGCGCCGAGCTCGGCGTCGCCGCGTACCAGCAGGTCGCGGAGGACCGCCCGGCCGTCCCGGACACCGGGTCGCTGCGCGGCGACTGCATCGAGCTGCTGCGCCGCGCCGGCCGGGACCTGTGCTCGCCGCGCGGCGAGATCCTGCGCAGCCTGCTGGACGCCGCCCGCGCCGAGCCCGCGCTGCTCGCGCAGCTGCGGCACCGGTTCGACGAGAGCGGGACCGCGATGTGGCTGACGGTGCTGGGACGCGCCGTGGCCCGCGGCGAGGCGGCGCCCGAAGTCCTCCATCCGAGGGTCGCCGCCACGGCATTCACCCTTTTGCGCGATGAATGCCTCGCCCGGGGGAACGCGGTGGTACCGGACGGCGTGATCGTCGAGATCATCGACGAGGTCTACCTGCCGCTCGTGCGCGGCCGGTCCCACCCGCCCTTCCGCTGACCGGCCGCACCGACGACCCGCAGAACCCGAAAGCACCCACCCGAACCCCCGACGGAGCGCCATGTCCTTCACCGAATCCGAGCTCGCATACCTCGCCGCCCAGCGCCTCGGCCGGCTGGCCACCGTCCAGCCGGACGGGACCCTGCAGAACAGCCCGGTCGGCTTCCGCTACAACCCGCAGACCGGCACCATCGACGTGCGCGGCTACAACATGGCGGCCAGCCGCAAGTTCCGCAACGTCGCGGACAACGGCCGGGTCGCCTTCGTGGTCGACGACGTCGCCTCGGTCGACCCCTGGCGGGTGCGCTGCCTCGAGATCCGCGGCACCGCCGAGGCCCTCGAGGGGGCGACCGCCGAGGCCGGCGGGATCGACGGCGCGGTCATCCGCATCCACCCGAAACGGATCATCAGCTTCGGCATCGACGAGGACCGCGAGCCGCACAAGCTCACCGCGAACAAGCGCGATGTGTAGGCCGGCCGTCAGCCGGCGGGGGGCGCGGCGGCCTCCGCCTGGGGCATGTGCCCGGGCCCGGGCACGGACTGCGCCGACTGAGCGGCCGACGGCTCGGCCCGCGCGGCGTCCGCGCGCCAGCGCAGCGTCACATCCAGGTGCGCGTCGGCGTTGACGTTCACGATGATGCCGCCGAGCTTGCCGTCGAGCGAGACGCCGAAGCCGATCTCCACCTCGTCCGGGTGGGCCAGCCGGCGGAAGTCGTCCATCATCTCGGCGGCGGCCGCGGTGACCGGCTCCAGCGCCTGGCGCAGCGTCTTCTCGGCGGCCTGCAGCCGCTCGCCCATGCCGACGGTGCCGCTGCCCATGCGGGCCGACGGTGCCACAACGACGGTCGTCCCGTCGGCGAGCGCGAATTCCACAGCGGTCGGCATGGGGTGCGTCCTCTTTCAGCGGGGCCGGTTCAGGGCAGGGTGGGCGAAGAACAGATCGATTTCTCGGAGACGGGGGACGAGCCGAATTCGTTCTGGCTCCGGTCGAGGCCGCTCAGCTGCGTGGCGAGCGTCGAGGGCGTCGAGTCCTCCACGTAGTACATCACCGACTGGTAGAAGGAAGTGGACATGTCCGGCGCCATCATGTCGGCGGCGCCGAAGCAGAGCGGGTGGCCGGAGTCCGGCCGCAGCAGCGCGGCGATCCGCCGCTCGACGTCGTTCGGATACGCGCTCGGACTCACCTGGCTGTTCGCGGAGAAGGCGTAGCCGCCCGGCTCGTGCACCCACATGGCCTGCGCCGCCGCGCCCGACAGGTAGTTGATCAGCGCGACGGCGTCCGGATTGTTCCTGGTGAACATGCCGAGGAAGTCGGCCGACACCTCCAGCGGGGCCGGCGCGGCGGGGACGACGAAGTCGTAGTCGCTGCCGGCATTCAGACTCGCCGGGAAGGCCATGGCGGCCAGCGCGCCGTGCGCGAGCCGACACGTCGAGCTCTGGTACATCCCGGCGGCTGCGTCGCCGAAGGCGGTGGTCGCCGAGTCGGCGGTACTGTCGCCGACCACGACCAGGCTCTCCCACGTGTTCCAGGCCCTCTGGACCAGCGGCCCGGTCCACTCGGGCGCGCCCTTGAGCCAGTTCTCGTAAGCGGTCGCGCCGTTCTCGGCCAGGAAGAGGTCGGCGATCCAGTCCGCTCCGGGCCAGCCGGAGGTCGGACCGGACTCCAGCCCGAGGCACCACCGGTCCTTGCTCGCTTCCAGCGCGGCCGGGTCGGTGGACGGCGCCGCGGTGTGCTTCGGGTCGTACCAGATGAGGCTTTTGACATCGGCTTTGACGGGTACGGCGTAGACCGTGCCGTTGGCCACGCCGTCCGTCATGAGGCCCCGGAACGGCTGGAAGAAGTCCTTGCTCTGGATATCGAGCGGCTGCAGGTCGCGGACCTTCGGATTCGCATACTGGTCCACCGCCCCGACGCTGGGCAGCACCGCCAGGTCGGGCGGGTCGCCCGCCTTCACGGCCGCGTTGAGCTGGTCCGTCTGCGCGCGGGTGACCTCGAAGTCGAGGGTGAAGTGGTTCTTCCGCGCGAACTGCTCGGCGACGTTGTAGAACGCTGCGAACTCGGGGCCGCTCCAGGGCACCATGATGGTGACGGTCGCGCCCTGCGACGAGCCGCTGCAGCCGGCGGCCGCGGCGAGCAGGCCGAGCGCCGCGGCGCACCGGGTGATCCGGGCCGTCGTCGCGCTCATGAGGCCTGGAACCTGTACTCGGCCAGGCGGGAGCGGTACCCGAAGTAGGTGAGTACGAGGGCTGCGGCGAGCAGCACCAGCACGCACAGCTCCGTCGCCAGGTGCGGGGCCCACGGATCCGCGGACAGGTGCGCGTCGTCGCTCGCGCTGAACGCGCCGACGGCGACCGCGACCGACGCGGTGACCAGGAGCGCGCCGGCCAGCAGAGGGCTGACGAGCCGGCGGAAGTACCTGGCCAGCACGTAGCCCGTGGCGATCAGCAGGGCCAGCATCGCGAACGACGGCAGGAGCAGCAGCCACAGGAAGGCGCCGGGATGGAGCCAGAACGAGGCGCGCTGCCCGGCCAGCGCCCCGTCCTCGCGCAGTTCGAGGTCGGCCAGCGCGGCGGTCAGGCCCCCGGTGTCCGTGACCTCGGCCCCGTTCACCGGCTGCTGGTCCGGGTCGATCAAGCAGCTCGACGCGGCCTGGGCGGCTTCCCGGTTGAGGCTGCCGTATTCGAGGACCGCGGTGTCGGCCAGGCTGATGCACGTCCCGAGCTGGCCTTGAATGAACTGCAGCTGCTGCTCGCCCGACGGCCCGGCCGCGTTGCCCCCGGAAGCGGCCACGATGTACGCGGTGGCCTGCGAGGTGTCGCTGGCGAACGTGCTGCCGGTGTTGCTCAGCGTCGGATCCCCCACCTCGAAGGCCTGGCTCAGTGCGGTGTTCGCGGCGCTCGACGCCTTGTATGCGTTGCTGATGTCCATGATCGCCTGCTCGGTCTGCCTGGCCGTGTCGATCCTGCGGTGGGCGTCGTTGACGACGCCGAGGTAGAGCAGCAGCGTGGCGGCGACCGCGAGCAGCATGCCGTTCCTGAGCCATCGCAGCACTCTGACCTGATGGCTCGACCGCAGCCGGCGGTAGGCGCGGGTCGTCCAGCTGACCGGGGAGTGTCTCGCCACCCATTTGCGCGCCGGGCGGGTCGCGGCCCACATGGCCGCCGCGCTCCTCACGGCGCCGCCGCTTCGCCGTCGAAGGGGTGGCCGCAGTTCTCGCAGAGCCGCACGCTCGGTCCGTTGGTGGTCTCGTGGCACACCGGGCAGATCCGCTCGATCGAGTCCGCGGCGGGCGGCGGCGCGCCGACATCGACACCAGCACCAGCACCAGCGTCGGCAGCCATCAGCTCCTGCTCCACGGGGCCGGTTCTGGTGGACTCGATCCCCACCTCCTTCAACCGCACGAGGTCGTCGGCGTTCCGGCGCACCCGGGCCAGGCCGTCGGGGCCGATGACGGTGACGTCCTCGAGCAGTTGCAGCCGCGTCGTCTCGCCGAGGGCGCGGGCGAGTTGAAGCGCCTCGCGCAGGTCCCGGTCCGCCTCCTCGAAGTCCCCTTCCAGCCCGGCGTTGGCGCAAGCGCGCATGGCCACGCCGAGATCGTGCACGTTCTCGGCCCGGGTGAGCCCCGGCGGCAGCGGACCGGGGGTGTCCGTCGTGGCGAGGCGGCGCACGATCAGCGGCTGGCTCTCGGAGCGCGGCTCGCGCGTGCCGTCGGGCGTCTCGGCCAGCACGGTGACGCGTGCGGCCAGCAGTTCCTGGCCGACCGGCAGCGCGGCGGGGTCGACGGACAGCGACAGCTGGTACTGGCGGGCCTCCACCGCCCAGGAGCCGAGCGGGATGCGGATCTCGCGCCCGTCGTGCTGCTGCTGGGCCGTCAGGTCCGCTTCGACGGGCCGGCTCTGCCTGACGAAGCCGATCCGGAACCGGTCGTTGAGGCGCAGCGCCAGATAGACCCGGGGAACTACGAGGCGCCGCGCCCGCTCCATCAGCCGGGTGAAATCCCCGGTCAGATCGGCCACGTCGACGACGGACCTGGCTTCGCCGTGCAGCGCCTCGGTGATACGCAGCAGCTCGGCGTAATCCCAGTCCTCGCCGAGCCCGCGCACATCGCAGACGAAGCGGTCGGCGCAGGCTGTGAGCGCGTCGCCGAGCTCTTCGGGCGACTCGTGCTCGTTGCGGCCGTCGGTGTAAAGGGCCGCATGGCAGACGGTGCCGGCCCCCGCGGTGGCGAAGATCTCCGCGGCGCTGGTCAGCCAGCGCCCGATCCGCGTTCCGCCGTGCGGCATCAGAGCCCGCACGTGCTGCTTGGCCGCCTTCCGCACGCGGGCGTCGACGCGGGCGAGCCCGCCCGCGGGCGGGTAGACGACCGCCGACTCGTGGTTGCCCGCGACGATCCCGAGCAGCGCGCCGTCACGGACCGCGTCGACGGCCGAGCACGCGGCGCGCTTCGCCTCCCCGATCTTGCCCCGGGCCGCCATGGACAGCGAGTTGTCCATGATGAGCACCTCGGCGAACGGGGGCTCCCGCGTGGCGGCCGCCTCCCCCAGAGCGCTGACGGTGGCGAGGGCGTCGACGCGGCGCGCGTCGTAGGCCACGTCGTCGGCCGCGTCGATCTCCAGGGCGAACCTCAGTCCGGACGCGGAACCGCGACCCGCCGGCTCGTTCACGTATCCCACCCCAGCCGTTCCAGGTCCCCCGGACCCGGAAGTTTATCAGACGACGTGTTCATTATGGGCTGCGCGCCGACTCCGGAACGGCAAACCACGCAGCCGCCACTCGATCGGGGGACGCAGCCGGTTGGCCAGGTCCACCATCGCGACGAAGTCCCGCTCGGTCGCGGCATGGCCCGCCGCCTCGCGGACCATGTCGGACAGATCCTGCCCGCCGGCCCCGAGCAGATAGCGCGCATACTCGATCTCGATGAGCACCATGGTCTGCGTGCGGGCGTCCAGGCCGAGTTCGACCAGGCGTTGCTGAGCCTGTGTCAGATCCGCCGCGCTCGGCCGTATCGGCGCGGCGCCGTCCGACGTGGCGGGTATGGCCGCCAGCAGGCGCACCGCGGCGATCGACGCCTCGCGCTCGAAGCGCAGCGTCCCCGCCAGCCGGTCGGCAGCCTCCACCGCCTCCGCCCGCCGCCCGACCAGCAGGTGCACGCGGGCCAGGCCGAACACCGCGGCGCCGAGCGCGGGAGCGGTGTCCGCCACCGTCTCGTAGCGCAGCCGAGCCACCGTCAGATCCTTGCTCGACTCGGCGCACAGGCCGAGCGCGAGCAGCGGGATCAGCTCGCCGGGCAGCATGTCGCGCACCGCGTCGAAACGCTTGGACGCGTTCGCGGCGCTGCCCCGGACCAGCGCGATCAGCCCGGAGTACCAGGCGTGCAGCCAGTGCCACGTCGGCAGCCCCGAGCGATCGAGCGCCTGCTCGGCCTGGTCCGCCGACCCGCGCCGCAGCTCGGCGCGGCACGCGGCCAGCGCGGGGCGGACCTCGTCGGCGGCCGGCAGGTTGTCGTCGGGGTCCTCCAGCGGCGTGGGCAGGGCGGCGGCGATCTCCAAGGGCGCGGGCGAGACGAACGGCGGGTCGATCTCGAGCGTGCGCGGCGCGGCCGCGCGGGCCGCGACCCAGTGCTCGACCGGCCGCGGCAGGCCGAGCCCGCCGTGCAGCGGCTCGTTCATCGGCCCGAAGAGCACCGAGGCCCTGGACACCCGCCGGCTGGTCGGCGGGGCCGCCACGACCTGCCGTATCACCCCGCTGAGCTGCTCGGCGAACTGGCGGGCCGAGACGAACCTGCGCTTGGGCCGGCCGATGTCGGTGGCCCGGGCCAGCAGCCGGCTCAGCGCTTCGACGCCGGGTTCCGCGCGTAGGTCGCGCAGCTGCCGGTGGCACAGCTCGCTCAGCGTCCTGCCGAGGCAGAACAGGTCGAAGCCGATCGTGGGGGAATCCGCGCGCTCGGGATCGGGCAGCCCCGTCAGCTCGCTGCGCGAGGGCGGCGCGTACTGCGCGGTGTAGACGCTCACCGGGCCGACGTCCTTCGTCAGGGACCGCACGGCGCCGAAGTCGATCAGCCGCACCCGGTCGCGCATCCCGTCCGCGGTCTGCTCGGCGAACCGCATGACGTTCGCCGGGTTCACGTCGCAGTGCAGCAGGCCCCGGGCGTGCAGGTAGTCGAGCGCCTGGAGGATCTGCAGGCCGTGCGCGAGGATGACGTCGAGCGGGTCGGCGGTGCGGGCGGAGAGCTGGGCGCCCGGGACGTATTCGAGCACGAGGTAAGGGTGCGGGCCGACGAGCTCGTAGCTCATGATGCGCACGATGCTGTCGTGGCGCAGCCCGACGAGCGCGTCGCGCTCCCGCTCCGCGGTCTTGGCCACGGATCCCCACAGCGACTTGAGCACCACGTCCGCGCCGAGGTTGCGGTCGTGCGCCAGGTAGGTCTTGCCCTGCCCGCCCACGGCGAGCACCCGCGTGACCTCGTAGCGCCCGGCGATGACCTGGCCGGTGCGCGCCTGCGGGTCGGAGAAGTCGAACGGCCAGCCGCAGTTCGGGCAGTAGCCCTTGATCCGGACCGTCACCCCGTTGCGGTCGCGCCCGACCGGGGACGGGCACTCGGGATTCGCGCAGAACTGGCGCGACCCGGCCGCCGGCGCCGCGGTCCCGGAGACGACGTTGGTGGTCGCCAGCCCGAGGCCCCACCACGGGTCCGGCCGGATCTGCGCCACGCCGACGCTCGCGGCGGGGCGCGCGGGTGAGGACGTGGATGGGGACGATGGCGGACGTACCGGCGCGTCGGCGTCCGAGGGTGGGTCCGGGTCTGGGGCCGAGGGCGGCTCGGGCTCCGGCAGCGCGCGCAGGCTGCACTCGGAGCAGAAGCCCCACTCGTCGAGCTCGCCGTGACCGCAATCAGGGCGGTTGCATCTCATCGCGGGTCCTCCTCGTCGGTGTCGGCGGGCTCGGCAATGTCCGCAGGCTCGGCGGCCTCAGCGCGGTCGTCAGAGTCCTGTGTCGCGGCGGCCTCGCGGATGCGCCGGTCGACCTCGTCGGCATAGCGCTGGACCGCGTCCCGCGCGGCCGTGAGATCGATCGGCGATGTCGACAGGGCCTTGACGGCCACGTCGTAGAAGGGCAGGAGACCGGCGTCCTCGGCCCCGAAATACCGCTGTGCGCGCACGCGGTGCACGCTCAGCATGGCACGCAGGTCCTCGCGCGTGGCGGGCAGGCGGCGGATGGAGCGGTCGAACTTCTCCACCGCGCCGAGCGCGGCGGCGGCCTGGTCGCGGATCGCGCCGAACTCGGCGTTCGGCTCCGTGCGGTGCGCCACCGCGAGCTGGACCCGCAGCTGGGGGGCGAGGCGGCGCGGCAGCGGCGGCGATTCGTAGTACTGGAGCCCGAGCTCGGCGTGGAGCCGTCCGGCGGCGTCCTCCGCGGCCGAGAGCCGGGCGACGTGCCCCTCGGCCTCCGCGCGGCCGGCCAGTGCGGAGGCCGCGTCCGAGTCGGGGGCGGGGGCGGCAATGAGGCCTCTGCCGGCCGGTTCGGGGCCGAGGGAGACCTCATAGGACAGGCCGGGCGGCGGCTGGCCGTCGAACCCGAGCACTAGGCGGATGCCGCGCGACCACGCGCGGCGGGCCAGCGGTCCGAGCAGCGCCTCGACCAGCGCGTCCGGATCGGCGGCGCGGTCCACCGAGGCGACGACCAGGCAGACCGGAGGCCTGCGGTGCAGCAGTCGCTGGAGCACGTCGCGTTCGTCCGCGGGGAAGCCCAGGCGGTCCGCGAGGTAGTGCCTTATCTCGGTGAGCGACCTGTCGCGCGCGTTGTAGGCCGCGTCCACGGCGCCGAAGGCGAGGACGGTGTCCTGCGGCGCACGGGAAAGTTCGGCGTCCGAGGCTCTGGGCCGGACCGCGGGATCAGCAGTCTGCAGCAGCCGTTCGAGCCATGACGTACCCGTGCCGGTGGCGCCGCCGGTGAGCACCACGGTGCCCGTCCAACGTCCGCTGAGCAGCCTGGTGAGCTCCTGGGTCAGCGCGAGGCGCAGCGGGTCGTCCAATCCGTGGTCCGGCGGTGTGTAATCCTCCTTGGGCATGCGGCTGGCCCACTCGCCGTCGACGTACGGCTCCAGCTGCGGCAGATAGCTGAGCATCGTCTCGGTGGGCAGTATCCACCCGGCCCTGGCGCCCTCGTTGTTGACATCGTCCGCCTTCCGCACCACGTAGTCGCGCACGACGATGCCGATGACGCGGCCCTTGAACTCGCCGTCCAGCGCCAGCACGCCGGCGCCCGAATAACCCGGCTCGATCCACGGCGCGCCGACGTCGACCCGGTTGAGCACGCCCCACTCGCCCTCGCGGCCGCCGGCCCCGGCCAGTTGCGCCGTGACCGCTATTCCGTACTTGTCCTCGTGGCTCGGAAAGCCGTACGCGCGCATGAGGCCGCCCGAGATGGGCGCCCGCCACAGGCGCGTCGACGCGCCGCAGGGCGTGGGCGCGTCCAGTTCCAGCAGTGCCACGTCGCCGCGCCGGGTCCCGTTCTGATACACCCACGACGAGTCGGAAAGGCGCGCTGGAATAGTCCACTCCGGATGGCACACGCTGCTGGAGACCAGGACTCGCGACTGCCGTCCGTCCGGCGCGGCGTCCGCGTCCGTGACCACGTGCGCGCATGTCAGCATATGGCGGTCGTCCAGGAGGACCCCGGCCCCCAGCGTCCTGCCCTCCTGGTCGTCGACGCGGACCCGCCAGGGATCCTCACTGTGACGGTGATCGGCCATGTCTCTACAGTAACGATGAAGTGCGGTGGAAACTGACCATTAATCACCTCCGCAGTGCGTGTTCGCCGGCGCCGGGCTTGTAGGCCGGCGCCGGCGCAGATCCACCCGCGACCCGGTCAGGAGTTCACGTATTGCGGCATGCCGAGGCCGGGCGCGCTGCCGCCGCTCTGGGTGAGCGCGGTCACGGCGGCGAGGCCGGGCTTGGCCGAGCCGTCGACCCGGGTGAGGCCGAACGGGCCGGCGTTGTTCTCGCTGCTCGCGTCGCTCCAGCAGTAGACGAACACCGGGCCCGCGTACGGCCACGGCGTGGACGTGATGAACTGCAGCGCGTACGCGATGATCAGCGCCTGTTGCTCCTCGGAGCTGATCGTCGCGGGGTTCTGGCCGGCCGCGACCACCGGCCAGGTGGCCAGCACGCCGGGCGCGACGAGGTTCACCACTGCGTCGCTGCCTGCTGCGACGGCCGCGCCCCAGGTCTGGCCGAGGCTCTGGGCGCACTGGACCTGGCCGCCGGACGGCACGGTCTCAGCGCTGGAACTTCCGGGCACGGCGGTCGCGGCGATCTCGAGCGTGGCCGCCGCCGCGGCCGCAACGGTGACCGGGCCCTGATTCGTGGTGACGGTGAACGGGCCGTGGGCGAAGCCGTTCAGGCTCTGGCCGCTGTACCCGTTGGTGTCGCCGCACCAGAGCGTCAGGGCCGTGCCGGAGGCCACCGTGACCGCGCGCGAGCCGGCCTTCACCTGCAGGGTGCTGATCGCGGCGCCGGGGGTGAGGCTCTGCGCCACGGTCAGGCCGGTCGGCGGCAGCACGGTCCAGGACTGGCCCGGGTTCACCGCGGCGACGTAGCTGCCGGCCGGCAGGCCGGGCGCGCCGACCAGGTAGCCGAGGTCATCCGCCTTCGCCGACGCGCTGTCCACGACCAGGCTGGTCGCGGTCGCGGCGGCCGCGCTCCAGGTGCCGCGGCACTGGCCGGTCGGGGTGCCGATCTCGGTGAACCACATCGGTTTCGCGCCGTCCCCGCCGGCGACCATGATCTGGCGCAGCGCGGGCACCATGGCCCACGATCCCGAGTCCAGCCAGCGGAATCCGCTCACCGCCGGCCAGACGTAGGGGTGGAAGGAGAGCGCGTCGAACATCGGCGCCCCGCCCGCCTCGGCGTACAGCCGGGTCAGGAAGACGTCCGGCGGATAGCCGGAGCCCATGCCGAAGGTGCTCGACGAGGCCGACGCGGCGACCGCCGCGGGGAAGGCGGAGAGCCACGGCGGCGGGCTGAGCACGTAGCCGGTCGACGTCACCTCGCTGACATACGTCCCCGCGGGCCACATCCCGCCGGTGTCCGTGCTCGACGTCGAGAGCGACACCTCGTTCCCGGTGATCAGCAGATACTGGTCGGTCGAGGTCGCACTCGAACACGTGACGCTCGCGGTCGCGGCCCCGGCGGCGACGGCCGGCCAGGAGGCGCCGGCCCGGGGGCTCGGCGAGTAGTCGAGCCGGGCCTCGGCCGACATGGTCGCGCCGACCACCGTCGGGGTCGGGCTGTGCCCCGGCATGGCGACGTACTGCTGGTGGATCGCGGTGTAGGCGGCCGTGGCCAGCGCCGCGTATCCGACCGCGGAGAAGCAGCCGAGGCCGAGCGCCTGCCCGGAGGGAGCCAGGCTGCCGCCGGGCGTGTACGCGACGTCGAGCCGGTCCAGGTTCGGCTCGTTCCAGAGCTCGAAGGCCGAGATGCCGAGCGGGCCGAGCTGCGCGGCGGCCTGGCCGGCGAAGTCCGCGTAGTCCGCGGGGGCGACCGTCGGGAACGGGTCCGCCGGCGCGGCCGGGTTGTTGCCCACGGCCCAGGCCCAGGACGGCGACCACAGCAGGATCGCCAGTACGTTGATTCCGGCGTCGAGCATCGGCTGCGCGGTCAGCAGCGCGTAGCTGAAGTCGCAGGTGGCGCCCCGAGCGGCCTGGACGGTCGAGGTCCAGGCGATATCGAGGCGCACCCAGGAGATCCCGGCCGCCTGCATCCGAGCGATCTCAGTGTTCTGCGCCGCGGCGCTCAGCCCGGCGAAGTAGTGCTGGTATCCGCTGCCCAGCGAGACGCCGACGGTCAGGTTGCCGCTGCCGGCGCCGGGGCCGGCCTGGCCCCACGGCGCGCCGGTGAAGGAGGAGAATGCACGTCCCATAGCCGCTGGCCGCCCGTCAGTTCGCCAGCTGGACGGACCAGCCGATGGCGCCGGCCTGGCCGGCCGTGCCCGAGCCGGCGCCCGCGCCGCCGGTCCCGCCGGGGTTGGTGATCGTCCCGGTGCCGATCACGGAGCTCGCGGTGACGACCACGACCGGGCCGCCCTGCCCGCCTCCCCCGCCGCCGGCGTTCCCGCCGGCGGCCGCGCCCCCGTTGCCGCCGTAGGCCTTGATGGTGCCGTTGTTCACCAGGGTGCGGGCCGCGATGAACAGCGGATTGCCGCCCGTGCCGCCGGCCCCGCCCGCGTTGGTGCCGTCGCCGGCGCCCGCTCCCCCGCTGGCCCCGCCGCCGAAGTAGTGCGTGGCCCCGGCGCCGTCGACCACTGACATGGTGGCGAGCTGGGGCACCGCGCGCGGCAGCGTCCCGGCCGGCATCCCGGTGGGCGGGTTCGCCGAGCCGCCCGCGCCGCCCGCGGTGCCCGACGAGTTCTTGCCGCCGGTTCCCGCGGCGTACGTGGCGCCCAGGCCCCACACGCCGCTGACGCTCGTCCCGGCGGCCCCGGCCGCCTTGGCGGTGCTGCCCGACGGGGCGTTCGCACCCGGCACCAGCGAGCCGTTCGTCAGGTTGGAGCCGCCGGTGGCGCCGCTGGACTGCTTGTTGGGGTAGGTGACGATGAAGCCGCTGTTGTTGGTGACCGTGCCGGAGCAGTACAGCCGGTACGGCGCGGTGCCGCCGCCGGCCAGCTGGAGGGTGCAGCCGGAGGCGATGGTGAGCGAGCTCGCGTAGATGTCGCGCAGCGCCCAGTAGTAGTTGGCCTGCGATCCGGTGCCTATGAACGACGGGTACGGATTCGGCGTGGTGCCGTCCAGGACGATCGCGCCGTCGCTGCCGTCGCCGAAGACGCCGAGCCCGCCGCCGGTCTCCAGCGCGCCCTGGCCGTAGACCGTGGTGCCGAAGTCCGGGGTCAGGAAGCAGGCGATGGCGGCCTGGCCGGCGCCCTGCGGGAAGGCCGGCGCGGTGCCGGCGGGCAGCCAGGTCACGTTGTTGAACTTGATCTGGCGTCCCCCGGTGGAGTCCTGGGTCACGATGACCGTCGGCTCGACGGTGACGTCGGGGCTGGGCTGCGTGCCCGAGTAGGCGAAGGTGAAGTTGGTGGTCCCCGTGACGGTGCAGGTGAAGGTGTCCGCGGCGGACAGCTCCAGGGTGACGGATCCCGATACGGGGCCGAGCGCCGCGATGGTGCCCGGCGGGACGCCGTAGGCCGCGGCGGAGGCCGCCGGGGCCTCGGCCACCGAGGTGGCGAGCGCCGCGCCGGACAGGCCCATGGTCGTCAGCAGCACGGAACGGCGGGAGGTTGCCATCGTGGGAGGTATCCTTCCAACACGAATATATGGGTACGAGGAGACGCGAAGCGGCAGCTCTCCCCGCGCCCCGTGACCCCCCGTGGAGTCAGTGCCAGATCATAGGGCCCGGCGGTGGGATCCGGAGAAACACCGGCCCGGCCCCTGCAAAAATAGATATCACTATGATATCCTCCGAGCCAGGACCGACGGCGGCCCGAGGGAGTCAGGAGGAGCGGATATGACCACATCGCAGGCGGTCGCAGACGTCGATGTCGCGATGCCGCAGGCGCCGGTGAGCGAGCGGACGATGCCGGGGGTGCCCGGGGCGGCCGGCCTGCTCCTGACGACCGGCGTGTTCGCGCTCGGCCTGGTGCTGGACATCGCCTCTGCGGCGGTGCACAACGGGGGCCCGGCGGCGCTGTGGGTGCCGGGCGCGGTGCTCATGGTCGTCGGCGGCTTCGCCTACGGCGGGCTGACCGCGGTCGCGCCCGGCGAGGCCCGGGTGATCTCGCTTTTCGGCCGGTACGTCGGGACGATCCGGCACACCGGGCTGCGCTGGGTCAACCCGTTCACCAAGCGGCAGCGCGTCTCGACCCGGGTGCGCAACCACGAGACCGCGATACTCAAGGTGATCGACGCGGACGGCAATCCGATCGAGATGGCCGCCGTGGTCGTTTGGCAGGTCGCCGACACGGCCAAGGCGGTCTACGGGGTCGACGACTTCGTGGCCTTCGTCTCGATCCAGACCGAGACCGCGGTGCGGCACATCGCCGGCAGCTACCCGTACGACGCGCGCGGCACGGACCAGCTCTCCCTGCGCGAGAACGCCGAGGAGATCACGACGCGGCTGTCCGCCGAGATCGCCGCGCGGGTGACCGCCGCCGGGGTGAAGGTGATCGAGTCCCGTGTCACGCGGCTGTCGTACGCCCCTGAGATCGCGCAGGCGATGCTGCGCCGGCAGCAGGCCGAGGCGGTGGTCGCGGCCCGGCAGCGGCTGGTCGAGGGCGCGGTCAGCATGGTGCGGCTGGCCTTGGACAGCCTGGCCGAGCAGCAGCTGGTAGACCTCGACGACGAGCGGAAGGCGTCCATGGTCAGCAATCTGCTGGTCGTGCTGTGCAGCGAACAGGCCACCCAGCCGGTGGTGAACACCGGCTCGCTCTACCAGTGACGACCTCGACATGTCCATGGTGACCGAGCGCAAGAGGATCCTGCTGCGGCTCGACCCGGCGGTGTACGACGCGCTGGTCCGCTGGGCCGGCGACGAGCTGCGCAGCACCACCGCGCAGATCGAGTTCGTGCTGCGCCGGGCGCTGGGGCAGGTCGGCCGGCTGCCGGGCGAGGTCGGCGAGCTGCCCCGGCGCGGCCGGCCGCCCAGAGCCGACAACGACGCGGCCGACGGCGGCGAGGCCGGTGACGCGGCGCCCGACGAGCCGTCGGACGACGGGTGAGGCGGCGCATCACGCTTCGATGACGCAGCGCCGATGAGTTCGGGCCGGTCCGCTCGTCCAAGCCGGTGCGGGTCTTCGCCGGGTCTGGACATTTCCGCCCGAATTTTGCCAAGGTGGACTCCCGCGCCGCGCGCCGAACCTCATTCCGCCCGACCACGAGGGAGTCCCCGACCATGACAGCCGCCCGCCCCGACCCGGACGCCGTCGAGTTCTACTCGACGCAGAGCTCCTTCTCCGACCCCGGCACGTACGCGCCGCTGTACGACGGCCTGCCGGCCGACCCGGCGGCGCTCGCCGCCGTCTCCCGCGGCCTGATCGTGCACCGGCTCGAGGGCCCGATGTTCAAGCACGAACACCCGCAGGACCGCCTGAACGACGACGCCGAGACCCGGTACATCGACGACATCCTGAAGATCATCGTCGAGCGCAACGACGCGCCGCTGATCCAGCCGCGGGCCGCCGCGGACCGGTTCGTCGGCATCTGCCGCGACTTCACCCTGCTGCACTGCTCGCTGCTGCGGCACGCCGGGATCCCGGCCCGGGCCCGCTCCGGCTTCGCCGACTACTTCAGCAACGACGGCTTCCACGTCGACCACATGGTCACCGAGTACTGGCACCCGGAGCGCGGCTGGCTGCTGGCCGACGCGCAGCTGGCCGACCCGGTGGTCACCGAGCCTTACCCGGTGGACTTCGACCCGATGGACGTTCCGCGCGACCGCTTCCTGGTGGCCGGCGCCGCCTGGCGGGCGATCCGGGAGCAGGGCGCCGACCCGATGACCTTCGGCCTGCCGATCCCCGGCCTGAATCTGATCGGGACCTGGTTCGTGTCCGGAAACGTGCGGCTGGACCTGGCCGCGCTGAACAAGTCGGAGACCCTGCTGTGGGACGTGTGGGGCGTCGGCGCGGGCAGCGACAAGGAGCTGACCGAGGAGATGCGGCGGTTCTACGACGGCGTCGCGCCGCTGATCAGCGACGAGGTCCGCTACGCCGAGGCGCGCCGGATGTTCGCCGAGAACGACGGCCTGCGCACGCCGAAGACGGTCCTGTCGCTGGCCCAGTTCAAGGGTCCGCACCAGGTGACGCTGCGTTGAGCCCCGTCCCGTGCATCCAGAGTCGTAGCTCGGACCGTCTCCGCATACATCTCGCGGCGTAGGAGGCCGCGGCGCAGTTCAGTCTCCAGACGATCGTCGCCGGGCCGCCCGGTGCGTAGCGTCGAAGGAGCCGGCGCGGGACCGGCGACGACGGAAGGAGACCGCGTTGATCGACGCGAGAGGACTGGTCAAGCGCTACGGTGCGAAGACCGCCGTCCGAGACCTGACATTTGCGGTGCGCCCGGGGACGGTGACCGGCTTCCTCGGGCCGAACGGCTCGGGGAAGTCGACCACGATGCGGATGATCGTGGGCCTCGACGCGCCGAGCGCCGGCACGGTGACGGTGAACGGCAAGCGGTATGCCGACCACCCGGCGCCGCTGCGCGAGGTCGGCATCATGCTGGAGGCGCGGGCCGTGCACACCAGCCGCTCGGCGTACAACCACCTGCTGGCGATGGCCGCGACGCACGGGATCGGCCGGTCCCGGGTCGACGAGGTGGTCGATCTGGTGGGCCTGCGCGAGGTGGCGCGCAAACGGGTCGGCGGCTTCTCGCTCGGCATGGGACAGCGCCTCGGCATCGCCTGTGCGCTGCTCGGCGACCCGGCCACGGTGATCCTCGACGAGCCGGTCAACGGCCTGGACCCGGAGGGCGTGCGCTGGGTCAGGCTGCTGCTGCGCGACCTGGCCGCCGAGGGCCGCACGGTGTTCGTCTCGAGCCACCTGATGAGCGAGATGGCGCTGACCGCGCAGCACCTGATCGTGATCGGGCGCGGCGAGCTGATCGCGGACGCCTCGGTCGAGCAGTTCACCGGGCAGGCCGCGAAGCCGACGGTGCACGTGCGCTCCCCGCAGGCCGCCGAGCTGCGCAACCTGATCGCCGGCCAGGACGTGTCGGTGACCAGCGCGCAGGCGGGCGTGCTGGCGGTGTCGGGGCTCGACAGCGACGCGATCGGCACGGTCGCCGCGCGCAACGGCATCACGCTCTACGAGCTCACGCCGCAGCGCGCCTCGCTGGAGGAGGCCTTCATGGAGCTGACCCGGGACGCGGTGGAGTATCAGACGGCTTCGACCGACGGCGACGAGGGCCGCGGCCCGGTCCGGCGCTCACGCGTCGGCGCCGGCCTGTCCGGCTCGGGGAGGAGGGCCGCATGAGTTCGGCGACAATCAATCCGGCGGATTCTTCGGGACAGATCCGGTCGCGCGAGACGGTGACCGCGGTGGTGCGCCCGGTCGTGCACCCGGTCTCGCTGCGCCGATCCGTGGTCTCCGAGTGGATCAAGCTGCGCAGCCTGCGCTCGACCGTGATCGTGATGGCCGTCAGCTTCGTCGCGATGGCCGGAATCGGCATCCTGATCGCCACGAGCATCGCGCATCAGTGGCCGACGATGCCCGCGGCGCAGCGCCAGGGCTTCGACCCGGTCGGCACCGCGCTGTCCGGCTACAACATCGCGCAGCTGGCCGCCGGCGTACTCGGCGTGCTGGTGGTCACCGGCGAGTACGCGACCGGGATGATCCGCTCCACGCTGGCCTCGGTGCCCCGCCGCCTGCCGATGCTCTGGGCCAAGTCCCTGGTGTTCGGCGCGGTCACGCTGGCCATGACGACGGCCGCCGCGTTCATCGCGTTCTTCGGCTCGCAGGAGGTGCTCTCCGCGCAACACATCCAGACCACGATCACGGCACCGGGAGTCTTCCGCGCGGTCGTCGGCGCGGCGCTGTACCTCACCCTGGTCGGCCTGACCGGGGTGGCTCTGGGGGCGCTGATCCGCAACACGGCCGGCGCCATCTCCACGCTGTTCGCGATCATCCTGTTGCTGCCGCAGGTCGTCGGGGTGCTGCCGCAGTCGATCGCGAACGACATCCTGCCCTTCCTGCCGAGCAACACGGGCGACGCATTGATGTCGGTGCATCGGCTCGACCACATGCTCTCGCCGTGGACCGGCTTCGCCGTGCTGTGCGGGTATGTGGTGGTCGGGCTGGCGGGCGCGGCGTACCTGCTCAAACGCCGCGACGCCTGAGCACACCCGAGCGCAGATGAGGGATTCGGGCATGGAACCGTTCGCCGCCGGCGTCGGGCGCGGGAGCGTAGGACAAGCACAGGGGCTTGTCCTACGCTCCCGCGCGTGGCTACGACGCAATCCGATGGCGCTGGATGTGGCGCTGGTGCTGGCGCTCGCCGGGGTGGCGGCCGACCAGGTGCTGATCGGCAAGCCGGCCGATACGGCTGCACTGCTGCTGCTGGCCGCGGCGCTGCTGCCGCTGGTGTTCCGGCGGCTCGCTCCGATGCGGGTGTATGCGGCCACTGCGGCGGCGGCCGTCCTGGTCCTCGTCCTCGACGCGAGGAACGTCGCAGGCGTGGCGGCCACCGCAGAGTTGATCGCCCTGTACACGGTCGCCGCGCATCGCAGCCGGGCGGCGGCGCTGGCGTGTGCGGCAGCCTTCGAGCTGTGGATCCTCGCCCTTGTGGCGTCGTGGCTTCCGGCGGTGCTGAACGTACCGGTCTTCGTGGGGGTCATCGGGATTGCGGCGGCCGTGACGATGACCGGAATCAACCTGCAGGTCCGGCGCGCGTATCTGGCCGCGCTGGAGGACCGGGCCCGGCGGCTGGAACGCGAGCGCGATCAGCAGGCTCAATTGGCGGCGGAGCGTGAGCGCGCACGTATCGCGCGCGAGGTGCATGACATCGTCGCGCACAGCTTGTCGGTGATGGTCGCTTTGGCGGACGGCGCAGCCGCGACGGCGCCGGCAGCACCCGAACGGGCGACCGGCGCGATGCGGCAGGTGGCTGATACCGGCCGCCAGGCGATCGGCGAGATGCGCCGTTTGCTGGACACCATGCGCGCCGATGACTCCGATGACTCCGATGACTTTGATGACACTGATGACACTGACGGCGCCGATGACACGGTGCCCGCCGACAGCGACGCCGAGAGCAGCCGTCCCGGTGACGCGCCGGAGCTGCATCCGCAGCCGGGGATCGCCCAGTTGGACGATCTGCTGGACGAGGTGCGCGCGGCCGGCCTGCCGACCCGGCTGACCGTCGAGGGCCGACCCCGGGACCTGCCCGGCGGAGTACAGCTCGCGGTATACCGGATCGTGCAGGAATCCCTGACCAACACACGCAAGCACGCCTGTGCGCCGACCGGGGCGCAGGTCCGTCTGCGCTATCTGGAGCGGCTGCTCGACGTGGAGATCACGGACGACGGCGGCCGCGCGGGGCCGCCGACGCACATCCCGGCGGCCACCGGCACCGGCCACGGCATCGTCGGGATGCGCGAGCGCGCCGCCGTCTACGCGGGCGTCATCGACGCCGGACCCGCCGCGCACGGCGGCTGGCGCGTCCACACCCGGCTGCGCCTCGGCGAGGACGGCCTCCGGTGACCGTCATCATCAGGGTCCTGCTCGCGGACGACCAGCAGCTGCTGCGCGCGGGCTTCCGCATGCTGTTCGAGACGCAGCCGGACCTCGAGCTGGTCGGGGAGGCCGGCGACGGCGCCGAGGCGCTGCGCGCGGTCGGGCGCACCCGGCCGGACGTGGTGCTGATGGACGTGCGGATGCCGGGCATGGACGGCATCGAGGCGACCGCCCGGATCGCGGCGCAGTACCCGCGGACCCGCGTGCTCGTGCTGACCACGTTCGACCTCGACGAGTACGCCTTCGCCGCACTGCGCGCCGGGGCCAGCGGCTTCGTGCTCAAGAACGTCGAGCCGGACGGCCTGTTCGCCGCCGTCCGCACGGTCGCGGCCGGCGACGCCGTGGTCGCGCCGCGGATCACGCGCAGGCTGTTGGAGACCTTCGCGCACCAGCTGCCGGCCGCGGGCGAACCGGGGCCGGGCGGTGCGGGCGAGGACGCGCGGCTGGCGCAGCTGACCCCGCGCGAGCGCGACGTGCTGATCGAGCTGGCCCGCGGCCGGTCCAACGCCGAGATCGCCAGGAGCCTGGTGCTGTCCGAGGCGACCGTGAAGACGCACGTCAGCAGGATCCTGCCGAAGCTGGGCCTGCGCGACCGGGTGCAGGCGGTGGTGTTCGCCTACGAGGCGCGGCTGATCCGGCCCTCCTGAGCGAGGATCCGCCGCACGTGGCAGGCTTGGGCCCGAGAGCCGACGCTGGAGCGCGGGCCGACGGGGAGCGAGAGGGGGCGGCGGGGATGTCGACGAGGCTGCACGCGATCGTGGTCGATGCGCTGGATCCCGAGGCCCAGGCCCGGTTCTGGGCCGAGGCGCTGCGCTGGCAGCCGGCGCGGTCTGCGGGGACGGTCGTCACAGGAACTCGGGCGGCGGTCGTGCGGCCGGACCGGCCTGGCGGCCTCGAGCTCCGGTTCGCCGCGGCGAGCGGGCCGAAGGCGGCGAAGAACCGGCTGCACCTCGATCTCGCGCCCGGCCCGGACCAGGCGCGGCAGGTGGACCGGCTGCTCGCCCTCGGCGCAGAGCACTGCGACATCGGGCAGGGCGAGGTGCCGTGGGTCGTGCTGGCCGATCCGGAGGGCAACGAGTTCTGCGTGCTGGCCGAGGTGCACGGCGCCGAGCAGGAGCGTACCGAAGGGCTGGCGGCGGTCTGCCTCGACGCCGACGATCCCGCGGTGCAGAGCCGGTTCTGGGCGGACGCGACCGGCTGGCCGGTCGTGCAGCGGGCCGCCTGGGGCGTGCGGCTGCGCGCGGCGGACGGCGGGCCGAGCCTGGTGATGGGACCGCCGGCGACCGGGAAGCAGGACACGAATCGGCTGCGGCCGCTGCTCGCGCCCGGGCCGGGCGGCACCGTCCGGGCCGAGGCCGAGCGGATGCGGGCCGCCGGAGCGGTACAGCTGGACGGCATGCTCGTCGACCCCGTGGTTGCTGACTCCATGCTCGCCGACCCGGAGGGCAACGAGTTCCACATCACCGAGCCCTGATATGTGCGTGGCCGGGACCGCCGCGCGCCGCTGGAGGACGCCCGCATGACCGAGTCCCCAGCGTCCGCTGTGTCCTCTGACCAGCCGCCCGGGCCCGGCAGGCGCCGGTTCGGCCGGGCGGTGCAGCGGCTGCTGATCGACGTCGGCCCGCTGCGCCGGTCGCCGGACTTCCGCCGCCTCGTGCTCGGCCAGATCGTCTCCGTGCTCGGCACCCAGCTCACCGCGGTCGCCGCGCCTTATCAGGTCTATGAGCTGACCCGGTCGTCGCTGGACGTGGGGCTGATGTCGCTGGCCCAACTGGTCCCGCTGGCCGCCGGGTCGCTGATCGGCGGCGTGGTGGCGGACGCGGTCGACCGGCGACGGCTGCTCATCGCGACGCAGGTGCTGCTGGGCGCGTGCAGCGCGGGCCTGGCGCTCAACGCCGACCTCGGGCCGGCGCTCTGGCCGCTCTACGCCGTCCCGGCGGTGGCCGCCGGGCTCGCCGGATTCGATGACGCGGCGCTGACCTCCCTCGTGCCGAGGCTGGTGCAGCGCTCCGAAGTGTCTACCGCCAACGCCGTGCTGCAGGCGCTTTTCCAGTTCGGCGGGGTCGCCGGTCCGGCTGCGGCCGGACTGCTGCTGGCCGGGGCGGGCGTGCGCTTCGTGTACTGGCTCGACGCGGCCAGCTTCGCGGCGGCCCTGCTGGCAGCGTTGCTCATCGCCCCGCAGCCGCCGGCCGGGGGCGCGGTCCGGCCCGATCTGCGCTCCCTCGCCGACGGCTTCCGGTTCGTGCGCCGCAGCCCGGTTCTTCAGGGTGCGTACCTGATCGACGTCAACGCCATGGTGTTCGGCGAGCCCCGCGCGCTCTTCCCGGCCCTGGCCGCGACGGTCTTCGGCGGCGGGGCGTCCACGCTCGGCTTCCTTTACGCCGCGCCGGGAGCCGGGGCGCTGGTCGGCGCGGTGACGACCGGCTGGGTCGGCCGGGTGCGGCGCCAGGGCCGCGCGGTGCTGATCGCGGTCGTCGTGTGGGGGCTGGCGATCGCCGCGTTCGGCCTGGTCTCCTGGCTGCCCGCCGCGCTGGTGCTGCTCGCGGTGGCCGGCTGGGCCGACGTGATCTCGGCGGTCTTCCGCAACACCATGGTCCAGCTCTCCGTGCCCGACGCGATGCAGGGCCGGCTGACCGGCGTGCAACTGACCGTGGTCAGCGTCGGCCCGCGCCTCGGCGACGTCGAGTCGGGCGCGGTGGCCGCCGCGATCGGCACCGGCGCCTCGATCGTCTCCGGCGGGCTGGCCTGCGTCGCAGGGGCCTTCGTCCTGGCCCGGCTGCTGCCGGAGTTCCGCCGCCAGCGCGCCGAGCCGGACGCACCGGCTCCGGCCGCGCTCGACGCGCCGACTCCGGAGGCCGCCGGGTAACCGGCCAACGGCATCAGAGGCCGAACGATCACATCGTGGGCAGTTTGGGCGGTCGCGGCAACAAAAGATCCCCGCGTCGAGGCGACGCCCAGCTGAGCCCTCCGTGCCTGGGACCTGCAGAGCGGCGACGCTGCCGACTCGAGTGGCGTATTTCTGCCGCGCTACCGAATCCTCCTTCGCAAGGCAGCTCGCGGATCGCGGACGACCTGCGCCGATCGCGCCCGCGCGGCAGCGATCGCCCTTCGACATCGCCCGAAGCACGATTCTCAAAGCGCGTGGAATCGGCATAAAGGCAGCGCCCTCAATCGTTCCTTAAACGGTTTAGCGACCTGCTTGACACCGCCTGCCTAAGGGTGTTTCATCCCCGTTGCGCTTTGTTGCCCCAGGCAACATTGCGACCACTGACAACGCCGTCCGGCCGGCCCGCCCGGGAGGTGACCCGCCCCACCCGACCCACCGAGCTCCACCCCTTATTTTCCCGCGCCCCTGCGGCAGCCGCCTTACCCGGCTGCGCGCCGAGGCCTCGCGTGCCGGCGGCGCACCGGTGCAGCGGATGTCTGGAGGCATCGTGCACATGAACCACACCGCGTCGAGGCTCAGAGCCTCGCGCACCCTGGCCGTCGCGGTGGTCACCGCCGCGGCGAGCCTGTTCGCGGCCAGCGGCGGGGCCAGCCCGGCCGCCGCCGCGGCGTCGGCGGCCTGCCCCTGGGTGGATTCCACCGCGCCGATCGCGACGCGAGTCAGCGAGCTGATGGCGAAGATGTCGCTCTCGCAGGAGATCTCCTTGATGACCGGGATGAGCGGGTCGAGTTACGTCGGGTTCATCCCGGCGATCGGCTCGCTGTGCATCCCGGCGCTGAACCTGGAGGACGGCCCGGCCGGCGTCGGCGACGGCATGGCGAACGTGACCCAGCTGCCCGCCCCGGTCGATGTCGCAGCAACCTGGGACACGGCGGCCGAGCAGGAGTACGGGCAGGTGATCGGGGGCGAGCAGGCGGCGAAGGGCACGAACATCGATCTCGGGCCGACGATCAACATCGTGCGTGACCCGCGGTGGGGTCGGGCGTTCGAGTCGGTCAGTGAGGACCCGTACCTGGCCGGGCAGCTCGGTGCGGCCGATATCCGCGGGGTGCAGTCGACCGGCACGATGGCGCAGGTCAAGCATTTCGCGGTGTACAACCAGGAGACCAACCGCAACACCACCGCAGACAACGCGGTGGTCAGCACCCAGGCCGAGCAGGAGATCTACTTCCCGGCCTTCCAGGCGGCCGTGCAGCAGGGTGCCGCCTCCTCGGTGATGTGCTCGTACAGCACCATCAACGGCACCTACGCCTGCCAGGACCCGTACACGCTCACCAGCGTGCTGCGCGGGCAGGACGGCTTCACCGGGTTCGTGACCTCCGACTGGGGCGCCACCCACGCCACCGCGGCCTCGGCCAACGCCGGACTGAACATGGACATGCCCGGCAACGACGGCTTCTACGGCGCCGCCCTGCAATCCGCAGTCAGCTCCGGGCAGGTGAGCCAGGCCACCATCACCTCCGAGGTCTCCTCCATCCTCACCGAGATGTTCGCCTTCGGCCTGTTCGACAAGTCCCCGACCGGCTCCCCGGCCCAGACCGCGACGAGCACGACCGACCAGGCCGATGCGACCGCGCTCTCCGAGGAGGGCACGGTGCTGCTCAAGAACAGCGGCAACGTGCTGCCGCTGACCACCACCGACTCCTCCATCGCGGTGATCGGCGCGGACGCCTCCACCAGCGTGCTGAGCGTCGGCGGCGGCAGCGCCGGGGTCAGCTCCAGCGGCACCGTCACCCCGCTACAGGGCATCCAGGCCGCCGCCCCCAGCGGCGTATCAGTGACCTACAACAACGGCAGCTCGGACAGCTCGGCCGCTTCCGCCGCCGCAGCGGCCAAGGTCGCGGTGGTCTTCGCCAGCCTGGATGAGTCCGAGGGCTCCGATTTGACCAGCATCGACCTCGGTAGCACGCAGGACAACCTGATCGCCTCAGTGGCTGCGGCGAACCCGAACACGATCGTGGTGCTCAACACCGGCTCCGCGATCACCATGCCCTGGCTCTCCTCGGTCAAGGGCGTCCTGGAGGCCTGGTACCCCGGCCAGGAAGACGGCACCGCGATCGCCAGCCTCCTGTTCGGCAACACCGACCCGTCCGGGCACCTGACCGTCACCTTCCCCACCTCGCTCTCGCAGGTCCCGGCTAGCACCACCGCGCAGTGGCCGGGCACCAACGGGACGGTGCAGTACTCCGAGGGCATCGATGTCGGGTACCGCTGGTACGACAGCCAGAACCTCACCCCGCTCTTCCCGTTCGGCTACGGCCTGTCCTACACCAGCTTCTCCTACAGCAACCTGCACGTCGGCGCGCTGACCGCCGGCGGGCAGGCCACGGTGACCGCGACCGTGACCAACACCGGCACCCGCGCCGGCGCCGACGTCGCGCAGCTCTACGTCACCGACCCGTCTGCCTCCGGCCAGCCCCCGCTCCAGCTCGAAGGCTTCCAGCGCGTCAACCTGGCCGCCGGCGCCTCGACGACGGTGACCTTCCAGCTCACTCAGCAGAACCTGCAGTACTGGAACTCCACCTCCAACGCGTTCGCGACCAGCACCGGCAACTACACCGTCTCGGTCGGCGACTCGAGCGCCAGCCTCCCGCTGACCGGCACCCTCGCGGTCGCCTCCAGCCAACTCGGCGCCCCGGTCACGGTCACCAACCCGGGTCCGCAGGAGGGCCTGGCCGGCGCCGCCGCCTCGGTCGCGCTCAGCGCGAAGGACTCCACCAGCGGTCAGACCCTGACCTACTCCGCGACCAACCTCCCGGCCGGCCTGTCGATCTCCTCGAGCACCGGCACGATCACCGGCACCCCGAGCACCGCGGGAACCAGCACCGTGACGGTGACCGCGAAGGACGGCAACGGAGCCCAGGCAAGCCAAAGCTTCACCTGGAACATCCAGCCCTCCGGCGAGGCCTCGGCCGAGCCACTCGTCGGCTTCTCCGGGCTCTGCCTCGACCTGGCCTCCGACAGCAACACCAACGCCAGCAAGGTCGACGTCTACACCTGCAACGGCACCGACGGGCAGGAGTGGACCGAGGAGGCGAACGGCACGGTCCAGGCGGACGGCAACTGCCTCGACGTGGCCGGCGGCGGGACGGCCAGCGGCACCCTGGTCGACCTCTACACCTGCAACGGCACCGGAGCGCAGCAGTGGCAGCCGCAGTCCAACGGCGAACTGCTCAACCCGCAGTCCGGCGACTGCCTGACCGACCCCGGCAGTTCGGTCGTCCTGGGCACGCAGGTGCAGATCACCTCCTGCGCCGCGGCGGCAGACCAGTCCTGGGTCTCGCCGGCCGGCAGTTCGAACAACGGCGGCGGCGGCACGGCGACCGGTCCGATCACCGGCTATGAAGGGCTCTGCCTCGACGACCGCAGCGCCTCGACCGCCCTGTTCAACCCGATCCAGGTCTACACCTGCAACGGCACCAACGCCCAACAGTGGACCGTCGAGTCGAACGGCACCCTGCAAGTGCTCGGCATGTGCCTGGACGTCAACGGCGCCGGCACCGCCAACGGCACCTTGGTCGACCTCTACACCTGCAACGGTACCGCAGCACAAACCTGGCAGGCACAATCCAACGGCGAACTGATCAACCTCAACTCCGGCAAGTGCCTCGACGACACCGGCTTCGGCGGATCCGGCACCCAGGTGCAGATCTGGACCTGCGGCGACGGCACGAACCAGCAGTGGACGCTGCCGTAACAAAGCACTGACAGTCTGAGGGCATGACCGTTCGGCCCGGGCACGGCGCATCAGCGCAGCGCCCGGGCCGAACGGCCTTTCCCCCGCCACCCCTCGTCAGACGATCTCGTGGTTGCTGTGCACATGGGCGTCAAGCCACTCCCACGCCTCGCGCCGCGTGCGCTGACCGGGTGAGCGGGTCCGGCAGCGGTGGCAGGTCGCCACCCACGGCCAGCTGCCCCACGTACGCTCGACCGCGGTCTGCAGCGTCTCGGCATCGGGCCGGCGGCCTCTGTCCTCGGTCATGGTCATCGTCCAACCCCCTGGCCCACGATCGGCGAGTCCGTCCCGCCGTGACTACATGACAGCACTCCGTAACCTATGCCGGCCATGGACCGGCCAGGTGCGCTCGGTGCCTTTCGCAGTGCCTTTGGTGCCTTTCGCCACCAGGCCATGGCCGACCCGCCCGTCCCGGCGCTACGTTGAGGCCGGGGCACGGATCCGAGGCGAGGAGACGACGGTGCCCGAGACCCCCGAGAACCGCGTTCTGCTCAATGCCCTGCGAAGACTGGACTGGAGCCCCGAGGGCCTCGCCCGGCGTGTCAATACCCTGGCGATATCGAGCGGGCTCAACCGCCGGATCCACGAGAAGACGCCGTACAAGTGGCTCCGGGGCGACTGCCCGCGCAGCCCGATCGCCGAGCTGGCCGTGCACGTCCTCAACGAGGCGCTGCCCGAGCCGCTGGGCGCGCAGGAGCTGGGCTGGACCACCTCCGCGCAGTCGGCGTTCCTGCCGGCCGACGCAGGGCTCGGCGACGGCCGGTCGCAGATCGGCGCCGTCCTCGACGACTTGGCCTGGAGAGACCTGATGAACCGGCGCGAGTTCGCCAGACTGAGCGGTGCCGCCCTGATCGGCGCGGCGGTCCCGACCGGTGCCGTGGAGTTCGGCCGGGCCGAGCGGATGACGGCCGGCGACCGGGTGACGGCGCAGGTCATGGACGCGCTCGACGACCTGTCCTCCACACTGCGCCGCTCCGACGACCTCGGCGGGCGGCTGGCCTACGAGTGGGCGGTGCGCGAGTGCACGTGGGTCGCGCAGCTCATGCGCCACGGCACCTACGACGACGCGATCGCCGCGCGCCTTCACAGCACCCTGGCGAACTTCGCCCAGATCGCCGGGTGGTCCGCGTTCGACCTCGGCCACCACGGGCTCGGGCAGCGCCTGCACCTGCTGGCCCTGCGCGCCGCCCGCTCGGGCGCCGACCACGACCTGCCGTCGCACATCCTGGCCATGATGACCGTCCAGTCGTGGTGGCGCGGCGGGCACCGCGACGCGCTCGCGCTGTCCGACGCGGCGATGACGGGGATCGGGCCGGACACGAACCCGCGCGTCCTGGCCTGGATCCACTCGAACCGCGCCCAGGTTTGCGGGGCGAACGGCCTGCGGACCGAGACGCTCGCCGCGATCGACGACGCCCGGCAGAGCCTGGCCGAGCCGGCGGATCAGGACCCTTCGTGGATCTACTGGGTGGGCGACGCCACGCTGCACTCGGACGCCGGCAAGGCCTACGAAGGGCTCGGACGCTCCGACCTTGCCGTCGCCGCCTACGAAGACGCCATCGTCCACCTCGACGAGTATCCCCGCGAGCAGGTCATCAACATGTGCTACCTGGCCCGCGCCCAGGTGACGGACCGGCGGATCGCCGAGGCCGCCGGCACCGTGCGGACCATCCTCGAGCACGGATCCGGTCTGGAGTCCGGCCGCTGGAAGGAGATGGTCCGCGAGACCTGCGTGCAACTGGCCCCGCACCGCGCGGTGTCAGAGGTCCGAGACGCGCTCGCCGCGGCCCGCGAGTGCCTGCAGAACTGAGGAAGTCCGCCGCAGAACCGTCGGTTAAGTCACGCCCCTGCGACCCGGCTGAACAGCCGCCCGGCGAGGTCGACGCCGACCACCGCGCCGCCCGCGTCGCGGGTGAAGAAGCCGCGCTGCCCGGCCAGCGCGCCCGCGGTGAGGACGTACTCGTCGGCTGCGGGCAGCAGGCCCATGGCGAACGGCGCGTGGTCCGGCGGCGGCGCCGGGTCCGCCGCGGCCCGGATCTCCGGCTTGATCACGACCTCCAGCATCAGCTCCGGCGCCTGCGCGCTGATCGTGAGCGTCATCGCGTCGATCTCGTAGCGGCCGACGATCTCCCGGGCCCGCGCCTCGTCGTACGGCAGCGGCTCCGGATCCCGGTCGACGACCCCGAGGTAGTGCTCCAGCACCCACCGCACGACCGCCTTGTTGAACGGGATGCCGTCCGGGCCGGCGTTGGCGAGTGAGACCACTGCGAATTCCCGCTCCGGCGCGGCCCACAGCTCGGCGAACTGGCCGTTGGCCGAGCCGCCGTGCCCGGCGATGCGCAGGCCGTCCACGTCGCGCAGCAGCCAGCTGATGCCGAGCGCGTCGCCGAGCGCGCTGGCGCGCAGCGCGACCGTCGGCTCCCGCATCCGCTCCAGCAGCTCGGCCGGCAGTACTCTGACGCCGCTCGGCGCGCGGCCGTCGCCCATGTGGAACCGGGCCCAGCGCAGCTGGTCGGCCGCCGAGGAGACCAGGCCGCCGCCGGGGTTGTTGCCGCGGGTGACCCGCCACGGCCGGGCCACCGACAGGTCCCCGTCCTCGCCGCGGTTGTGGCCCATCGCGAAGCGGCGGGTCATGACCGAGTCGGCGTCGAAGAAGCTGCGCTCCAGGCCGAGCGGTTCGAGCACCAGCGATGCGACGGCGCGCTCGTAGGTCATGCCGGTGGCCTTCTCGACGACCCGCCCGGCCAGGTTGAAGCCCGCCTGGCTGTACGAGGCCCGGGCGCCGAGCGGCGCGATCAGCTTCAGCTCGGCCATCCTGGCTACATAGGCGGCCAGGGCGTCGTCCCCGTCGCCGGTCTCGGCGATGAGGGCCCAGTCCAGCCCGGCGGTGTGGTTGAGCAGGTGCAGAACGGTGACCTCCTCCGCGGCCGCCTCGTCGGCGAGCACGAGTTCGGGCACGTACGTGCGCACCGGCGCGTCCAGCGCGACCCGGCCGTCGGCGACCAGGCGCATCAGCGCGGTCGCCGTGTAGGTCTTGGTGATCGAGGCGACGCGGAACAGCGTGTCCTGATCGACCGGCAGCGGGTTCTCGATGCTGGTCACCCCGTGGCAGGCGTGGATCTCCCGGCCTTGCGCCCACACCCCGACCGCGGCTCCCGGTATGCCGTGCTCCGCGGCCGCCGCTTCGACGAACTCCGACAATGCGTCCTGCGCCATCACGCTCTCCGATCCCGGTGCTCCGGATAGGTTCCGGATAGACTTGCACTTAGTTCAAGAGGAACCGTAAGACCGGCTTGAACTAAGTGCAAGTGAATTCTTGAACTAAGTGCAAGTCCTGGTGCGGTGCCCTATCGTGGGCACATGCCGCGCGAGACGCTGACCAGGGACCAGATCGTGAACGCCGCCGTCGAGCTGCTCGACGCCGAGGGCCTGGAGGGCCTGAACATGCGGGCGCTGGGCAAGCGCCTGGGCGCCGCGGCGACCGCGATGTACTGGCACGTGGGCGGCAAGGACGACCTCATCGAGCTGGCCGGCGACCGGGTGTGGGCCGAGGTCGCGCTGCCCGACCCGGCCGAGGTCGGCTGGCGCGCGGCCGCCGCCGGCATGGCCGGCGACCTCCACGCGATGCTCACCCGCCACCTCTGGCTCGTGCAGGCCTTCGGCCAGTACGTGTTCGCCGGCGCGGGCAAGGCGCGGCACCACGACCACACCCTGGCCGTCTTCGAGGCGGCCGGGTTCGTCGGCGCGCAGGCCGACCAAGCGGCGGCCGGCGTCTACACGTACGTGCTCGGCAACGCCCTCGGCACGGCCGCCAAAGCCTCGCTGCTGCGGAAGCTCGGCCGCGACGGCGCGGACGCCGACGAAGCGATGCGCGCGGGCATGGCCAAGGCCCGCGAGGTCTCGGCCCGGTTCCCGCGGCTGCGCGAGCGTCTGGAGACGGCTGCGGCCGACTATGCCGCGTCGCCCGACGACAGCTTCGCCTTCGGCCTCGAATCACTGCTCGACGGCCTCGAGGCCCGGCTCGCCGCCCGCGCCGGGCAGCGGCAGTAGCTCTGTCTGCCGACCCTTCGTCAGTCCAGGACCGCGGCCAGCGCGGCCTGCGGCGTCGTGTGCTTGAAGGTGAAGCCTGATTCGAGCAGCCGGGCCGGCACGACGCGCTGACTCATCAGGACACTGTCGGCGAACTCGCCCAGGCCCGCGTGCAGCGCGAATCCGGGTGCGTTGAACAGCATCGGGCGGTGCACCGCGCGGCCCAGAGCCTGGGTGATCTCCCGGTTGGTGACCGGTTCCGGCGCGGTCACGTTCACCGGGCCGGAGATGTCGCCGGTGTCGATGATGTGGCGCAGGCCTGCGATGGCGTCCGGCAGCGAGACGTAGCTCCAGTACTGGCGCCCGCTGCCCATCCGGCCGCCGACGCCGAGCCGGGCGAGCCGGACCAGCGGCCCGAACGCGCCGGCGCCGCGGGCCATCACGAGGCCGAACCGGGGGTGCGCGACCCGGACGCCGGCCGCCGCCGCGGGCTTCGCCGCGGCCTCCCAGTCCTGGCACAGCCCGGCCAGGAAGTCTGAGCCGGGCTCGGCGGTCTCGTCGGTGCGCACGTCGCCGGTCTCACCGTAGTAGCCGATCGCCGAGGCGGAGACGAGCACGCGCGGGTGCTTGTCGGCGTCCGCGACGGCCTTGGCGATCGTCGTGGTGGCCTGGATCCGGCTCTCCCGCAGCAGTTGCTTGTAGGCCTCGGTCCAGCGCTGGTCGCCGATGCCGGCGCCGGCCAGGTTGACCACGGCATCGACGCCGTCGAGGGCGGACTCGTCCATTTGGCCGGCGGCCGGGTCCCACTGCTTCTCCACGATCCCCTTGGGCGCCGCCACCGTCGCGCGGCGCATAAGGCGTACCACCTCATGCCCGTCGGTGAGCAGGGATGTGGCCAGGGAGGACCCGATCAGACCACTCGATCCGGTGATGGCTACTCGCATCCCAACAGGCTACGGGCAGACGGCCGCACCAGGCCGCGCCGGGTACGCACTGAGCGCGGCCCCGACCGGGCGGGTCATTCATCTGGCCGAAGCGCGGCGGAAGCCGGTCACCGTAGCGGCCGGGTCGCCCGGCAGGATGGCGATCACCAGGGCCCCGGCGGCCAGCACGCGGTAGGCCGCCCGGGTTCCGGCGGCCGCCGCGAACACCGCGCCCGGACCGTAGGCGACCGTCCCGCCGGAGCGCGCGAAGCGGGCGAGCGAGAGCGTGCCGCCGTTCTCCAGCGCGACGGTCGCGCCGGTGGAGTCCGCGCCGGCGAGGTAGCCGACCCCGCCCGGGACCGGCTGCTGCCAGAGCTGTCTTCCGGTCCTGAGATCGATGGCGGTGACCGCCGGCCGGCCGGCGCCGCCCGCGCCCGGGATCAGGACCTGGACGTAGAGGATCGGGCCGGCCGCGGCGAACGCCGGGTACTCGAGGTTGCGGAACTCGTAGCTGAGCGGGTCGGTCTGGCTGACGAAGTGCGCGGCGAGCAGCTTTTGCGCGCCGGTCGCGCGGATCCACAGCGGCTGCGACGTCGTGGTGTTCTCGGAACAGCTGACCAGCAGATAGCCGGCGGCGGACCAGAGCGTGGCATATGTGCTCTGATCCGGGTCCGCGCAGATGAAGCCGGAGGTGGAGGTGTTGTTCTGGATCGCGCCGGTGTCGGGCGCGAAGCCGTAGAGGATCTCGGTGCCGGGTGCTGTGGCGTCGGCGTCGGCGCCGGCGGGCTCAGAGCACTGAGCGGCGGCGTAGACGAGCCCGCCGGAGATCGCCGCCGAGGTGAATGCGCAGCCTGCGGGGATCGCTGCATCCGACGCGGTCGACCAGGACGGTTCGCCGGTGGACAGGTCCAGGACGTCCAGCGCGCCGAAGCCGCCGGACGCGCTCTGTTCCAGGACTGCGACGCTCCCGTCGCCGACGACCGGGCCGGGCCAGCCGATCGGATAGGCGAGCGGCGTGGTCCACAGGACGCGGCCGGTGGCCAGATCGAGCCCGGCGACGGTCTCGATCGCGGACGGGCCGGCGTCGATGCCGCTCTCGGCGCTCGGCGAGGGAGCGGGGCTCGAGCCCGCGGTCGCCGACGCGCTGGTGTCCGGGTCCGCGCTCGCGCTCGGACTCGCACTGGGGCTCGCGCCGGTTCCGTATGCGACGACTGCGATTCCGAGGTCTGCCGCGGGCGACATGTCGTCGAAGTACGTGCCAGCCGGGGGCTGCCAGCGCCAGTCGGCCCGGCCGCTGGCCAGGCTGTCGGCGACCAGGCCGTTCCCGGCGTTGACCACGACGTCCCGGCCGGTCAGCCAGGCTCCGGCGGGGCCGGTGTCCAGGCCCGCGGCGCCCGCGCTCCAGGCCCGGACCAGTCCGGTGCTCGAGGGCTTGGGCGGCGCCGGGCTGCGGCCGCGGGAGCTGTCGTAGGCCCAGACGCCCGCCGCCACGGCCAGCACGACCGCGACGGCCGGCGCGATCAGGATGAGGGTGCGCCGCCGCGCGGCGCTGCGCGCGGACGGCGAAGGCACCGTGCTTCCGGTCTCTGCGCCTTCGGGCTGCGCGCTCTCAGGCTCCGTGCTCTCGGGCTCCGTGCTTTCGGACACTGGCGGTCCCAACGGCGGTCGGTCCGGACGCCCCCCATCGCCGCCCCAACCTAGCAGGGCACCGGTCCGACCACATCGGCGAAGCCTGCGACGCCCGCATCTAATCGACGGTCAGCACGACTTTTCCGCGCACGTGTCCGCCATCGATGATCCGGTGCGCCTCGGCCGCGTCGGCCAGCGGGAGGACGGCGCCGAGCGTCACGACGAGCTTTCCGGCGGCGGCCTGCCCGGCGGCCTCGGCAAGCTCCACCGCCGAGTTCGCGTTCGGCGTCGCGGAGAGGAACGGCACGCCGAGCTCCTGCGCGGCCGGGTCGGCGATGGTGACGATGCGGTGGATCCCGCCGCGCAGCTCGATCGACGCGGGCAGCGCGCCCTTGCCCGCGACGTCGAACACCGCGTCGACCCCTTCCGGCGCCAGGGCACGAACACGCTCGACCAGTCCGTCGCCGTAGGTGGTCGGCGTCGCGCCGAGCGAGGCGAGGTAGTCCTGGTTGCCGGCCGAGGCGGTCGCGACGACCTTGGCCCCGCGCGCGACGGCGAGCTGCACGGCCATCGTGCCCACCGCCCCGGCGCCGCCGTGGACCAGCAGCGTCTCGCCCGACCCGACCTTCAGCTCCTGCAGGATGCGCTGCGCGGTCCCCACGGCGACCGGCAGCGCGGCCGCGGCCTCCCATGCCAGCCCCTCGGGCTTGGCCACGATCTCGCCGGCGATCGCGTATTCGGCGTACGAGCCGGTGGTGGACCGGCCGAGCACCGCGTCGCCGGGCGCAAAGCCCGTGACGTCCTCGCCGACCGCGTCGACCACGCCGGCGATCTCGAACCCGGGGATCGACGGCAGCCTGCGCTTGATCATCGCCTGCATCGCGCCGGAGCGGACCTTGCCGTCGAACGGGTTGACGCCGGAGGCCTTCACCCGGACCCGCACCTTCCCCGGCCCGGCCGCCGGCGGCTCGGCCTCGTCCAGATGCAGCACCTCGGGGCCGCCGTAGCCGTCGAAGCGGATCGCTCGCATGGTCTCTCCTCGTGATCGCGAAGTCGGTGCCATCCTTCGTACCACCTAACCGGGCCGGGCCCCGGCCTGCATCCCCGGTCGGCCGCCCGGCGGCGTTATGCAGCGTTTTCATGACGTGGTTTTCATGACGCGGGCTCAGCCGGCAGGGTCCGCCCGGCGACCTCGCCGAAGCCGATCCGCCCGCCGTCCGCCCCCGGCGCCGAGGCGGTGATGGCGACCTCGTCGCCGTCCTCCAGGAAGGTGCGGCTCTGGCCGTCCGGCAGCTTGACCGGGTGCTCGCCGCCCCAGCACAGCTCGATCAGCGAGCCGACGGACTCCGGCTCGGGGCCGCTGACGGTGCCGGAGGCGTAGAAGTCGCCGGTGCGCAGCCGGGCGCCGTTCACGGTGGTGTGCGCGAGCTGCTGCGCGGCGGTCCAGTACATCGCGGCGAAGGGCGGGCGCGAGAGGAGGTGCCCGTTCAGCCGGACCTCGAGGCTGATGTCCAGGCCGCCGGGCGCGGCGGCACGGTCGTCGAGGTAGGGCAGCAGCGGGGTGTCGCGCGGCGGCGGGGCGACCCACGCGCGGCCGAGCGCCTCGAGCGGCACGACCCACGGCGCGAGCGACGTGGCGAAGGACTTGCCGAGGAAGGGTCCGAGCGGCACGTATTCCCAGGCCTGCAGATCGCGCGCGGACCAGTCGTTGACGAGGCAGACCCCGAAGACGTGCTCGGCGAAGGCGCCGAGCGGAACCGGCGTGCCGAGCCGGCTCGGCGCGCCGACCACGAATCCAACCTCGGCCTCGATGTCGAGCCGGCGGGACGGGCCGAAGTCCGGCGCGGGTGCGTCCGGGGCCTTGCGCTGCCCGCTCGGGCGCACCACCGGGGTGCCGGAGACCACCAGGGAGCCGGCCCGGCCGTGGTAGCCGACCGGCAGGTGCTTCCAGTTCGGCATCAGCGGCGGCGCGCCGGGCCGGAAGAGCCGGCCGAGGTTCGCGGCGTGGTGCTCGGAGGCGTAGAAGTCCACGTAGTCGGCCGGCTCGAAGGGCAGGTGCAGCGCGACGTCGGCGACCGGGTACAGGTGCCGCTCGGTGACGGCGCGGTGCGCCGGTCCGGTGAGCCAGTCGGTGATGATGCGCCGCACCCGGGCCCACGTGGACCGCCCCGCGGCCATCAGCGGGTTGAGAGCAGGCGCCCCGAGCAGCGCGGCCGCCGGGTCGCCGGACTCGCGGGCGACCTCGCCGGCATCGAGCACCGAGTCGCCGATGCGCACGCCGATCCTGCGGCGCTCGGGCGCGTCGGCCGTCGTGAAGACGCCGTACGGCAGGTTGGACAAACCGTAGAGGCCGTCCTCGGGAAGGCCGAGCCAGGCGGCGGTGTCGGTCATGGCTGCTCGCTCCTGAAAGTCAGTGCGCGGCCGGGACGGCGATCAGGTCCAGCGCGGCCAGGTCGTTGAGCGGTTCGGCGATGCTGCAGGTGCCGAACGCGGTGAAGGCGGCACGCGTCGCAGTGACCTGATCCGCGGTCAACTGCTTCGCCACCGCGGCCAGAGCCCAGCCCGAGCGCCGCTCCAGCACACTGGCGACGGCTGCCTCATCGCCGCCCTCGCACGCGACGTGCGTGGCCGCCAGGATGTTGAGGAAGCCGTGGTGGGTGAATCCGGTGGCCGCGTTGGTGTGCCGCATCGCGCGGTGCAGGCCGGCGGTGCACTTGAACGGCAGCTCGAGGGCCACGCAGTCGCGCAGGAAGCGCGCGGCCTCGGCGGGCCCGGGGAACGCCTCGGCGGCCGGGCCGCCGGTGCGCAGCTTGGCCCGGTAGCCGGTGCCGGCGAGCACTTCGAGCGCGGCCGTCATGCCCTCGCCGCGTCGCACCTCGACGACGCCGCCGACGCCGCCGGGAAGCTCCCCCAGCAGCGTTCGCGCCGCCGTCCGCATCGCCTCGGCCGATCCGCCGCCGCGGTCGCAGGCCACTTCGACGCCGACCGCGTTCAGGGCCCGGCGGCGCGCGCCGTCGAGGGCCGCGGGAAGGGCGCGCGGACCGCCCGGCACGACCAGGACGACGTCCGGCGGCTCCGGGTGCCCGCCGAGCTCCGCCTCGATCCGCAACGCCCCGGCCACCTCGTCGATCCGGTCGGCCGCGACCAGCAGTGGACCGACCAGCGCCGCGTACCAGGAGGCCCGGTGCGCCGCGTGGCCGGGCACCGCGACGGCGCCGGGCGCGTCCCCGGGCGGGAACATCGCCGCGTCGTCGCAGAGTCCTGCGAACAGCGGGGGGATCGCGGCGGGCTCGGCCGGGGCGGGCGCCGCCGGGCTCACCGGCCCGGCCCCCGCCCCGACCAGGTCCAGGCGTAGCCCGGGTCCTCGCAGGCCAGCCCTCCCTCGCCGAGCTGCAGCGGGCGGAAGGTGTCGACCATGACGGCCAGCTCGTCGAAGAACTCGGCGCCGATGCTGCGCTCGTACGCGCCCGGCTGCGGCCCGTGCGCGTGCCCGCCGGGGTGCAGCGAGATGGAGCCCTGGCCGATGCCGGAGCCCTTGCGCGCCTCGTAGTCGCCGCCGCAGTAGAACATCACCTCGTCCGAGTCGACGTTCGAGTGGTAGTACGGCACCGGGATCGACAGCGGGTGGTAGTCCACCTTCCGTGGCACGAAGTTGCAGATCACGAAGCCGTCCCCCTCGAAAACCTGGTGCGCCGGCGGCGGCTGGTGGACCCGCCCGGTGATCGGCTCGAAGTCGGCGACGTTGAACGTATACGGATACAGGCAGCCGTCCCAGCCGACTGCGTCGAACGGGTGGTTCGGGTAGACGAAGCGGGTGCCCGCGATGCCGTTCGGGGTGCGGTGCTTGACCAGCACCTCGACGTCCTCGCCCTCGCCCAGCAGCGGCGCGCTCGGCCCGTGCAGGTCGCGCTCGCAGTACGGCGCGTGCTCCAGCAGCTGCCCGAACTTCGAGAGGTAGCGCCGCGCGGGGGTGATGTGGCTGTTGCCCTCGATCGCGTAGAGCCGCAGAGGGCTGTCGCCGGTCGGCACCCACCGGTGCGTCGTCGCGCGCGGCAGCAGCACATAGTCGCCGGTCCGCACGTTCAGCTCGCCGAAGACGGTCTCCACGACCGCTTCGCCGGCTTCGACGTATACGCACTCGTCGCCGATCGCGTTGCGATACAGCGGCGAGGGCGAGCCCGCGACGACGTACCCGATACGCACCTCGCCGTTACCAAGCACGACACGCCGCCCGGTCACCGCGTCGACGCTCTTGGCCTCCTGCCCGGCGTCCTGTCCTTCGGCGAGCGCATGCAGCTTGAGGTGGCGCGGCTTCAGCGGATGATTCGCCGTCAGCGTGTGGTCGGGCAGCTCCCACGGCGTCGCGTCGACGATCGCCGAGGGGATGTGGCGGTGGTAGAGCAGCGAGGAGTCCGAGGAGAAGCCCTCCTCGCCCATCAGCTCCTCGTAGTACAGGCCGCCGTCCGGGCGGCGGTGCTGGGTGTGGCGCTTCGGCGGGACGGAGCCGAGTTGCCGGTAGTAGGCCATGGCGCGCCTCCTTCGGCTGTGCTTTCCGGGGCCTGCTCTGGCCTCTCCCTACAGATTGCCGCGCCGCGCCTGCTCCCGCTCGATCGCCTCGAACAACGCCTTGAAGTTGCCCTTGCCGAAGCCGAGCGAGCCGTGCCGCTCGATCAGCTCGAAGAAGACGGTGGGCCGGTCCTGCAGCGGCTTGGTGAAGATCTGCAGCAGGTAGCCGTCCTCGTCCCGGTCGGCCAGGATCTTCAGCTCGCGCAGCGTGTCCACCGGTACCCGGGTGTCGCCGGCCCACTCGCCGAGGGTGTCGTAATACGCGTCCGGGGTGTCGAGGAACTCCACGCCCATCTCGCGCATCGAGCGCACGCTGGCCACGATGTCGTTCGTGGCCAGGGCCAGGTGCTGCACGCCGGGGCCGCCGTAGAACTCCAGGTACTCGTCGATCTGCGACTTGCGCTTGCCCGAGGCCGGCTCGTTGATCGGGAACTTGACCCGGTGGTTGCCGCTGGCCACCACCTTCGACATCAGCGCGGAGTACTCGGTGGCGATGTCGTCGCCGACGAACTCCTTCATGTTGGTGAAGCCCATGACCCGGTTGTAGAAGGCGACCCACTCCTCCATCCGCTCGACGTTGCCCACGCAGTGGTCGATGGCCTGGAAGTAGCGCACGGGATGGCTCCCCGGCCGGGCGTGGAACAGCGGGCCGTGCTCGGTGAAGCCGGGCAGGAACGGGCCAGCGTAGTCGCAGCGCTGGACCAGGGTGTGCCGGGTCTGGCCGTACGTGGCCAGCGCGGCCAGGCGCACGGTGCCGCGCTCGTCACTCTCGTCGTGCGGCTCCTCGAGCACGGCGGCGCCCTGGGCCCGGGCGTGGGCGACCGCCCGGTCCACGTCCGGCACCTCGATGGCCAGGTCCACGATGCCGTCGCCGTGCGCCGCGACGGAGGCGCTGACCTCGGTGCCGGCGCGCACCTCGCCGGTGATCCGGAACCGCGCCCTGCCGGAGGTGAGCACATATTCGGCGATGTCCCGGCATCCGGTCTCCGGCCCGCGGTAGGCCACGCAGGTCATGCCGAACGCGGTCGAGTAGTAGTGCGCGGCCTGCTTGGCGTTGCCGACGAAGAAGCGGACGTGGTCCATGCCGACGACCGGGAACGGGTCGGCGGCGTCGTCGTGCGGGACGGCGCCGATCAGCCGGCTCAGATCGGCCGGGTCAAGATCGGTCATCGGCTGCGTCGTCATAGCTGCTCCCTCGGTCGCGGCAGAGCGGATATGCGAAAGTAGAAGGCCGAAGTAGGCTCTGTGACAACATCTCCACTTTCAGCTGTGCAATCTGCATAGACGACTACACTGTTTGGGGGCCTCAAGTGGAAGATCAGCGCAGCAGTCCGGATCACCGTCCGGATCAACGTCCGGATCACCGCCTGGACCAGCTCGACACCCGGCTGATCCGGGCGATGGCCGAGAACCCGCGGGTCGGCTTCCTCGAGCTGTCCCGGATCACCGGCGTCACCCGGGCCACCGTGCAGGCCCGGGTCCAGCGGCTGGAGGCCGCGGGGGTGATCACCGGCTACGGGCCGGACGTCGACCTGGCCACCGCGGGCTATCCGGTGCTGGCCTTCGTGAACCTGGAGATCGCCCAGGGCGGCCTCGACCAGATCGCCGAGCAGCTGGCCCGGATCCCGGAGATCCTCGAGGCGTACGGGACCACGGGCCTGGCCGACGTGCACTGCCGGGTCGCGGCGACCTCGCACCAGGGCCTGCAGGAGACGCTGATCCGGGTCAACCGGATCCCGGCGGTGGTCCGCTCGACGAGCGTGATCGTGCTCTCCGAGGTGGTCGGGCCCCGCTAT
Source organism: Actinocrinis sp. (assembly GCA_036501535.1). GTDB lineage: Bacteria > Actinomycetota > Actinomycetes > Streptomycetales > Catenulisporaceae > DASYAE01. Next base: position 42,752 of record DASYAE010000236.1, read on the forward strand.
CTGCCGCTGCTGGACGCCGAGCAGCGACCCCGGCCGAGCCGGGTTCCGGCCTACCGGCGCTGAACCCGCGTCTCAAGGCCCTGCCGCCTGGGAATCCGGGTGCCGCGCGGTGCGCCGGGTGCGAGCATGGTCCGATGTGCGACGACGATCAAGCCGACGACCAGACCGAGGTGCCGATGCAGGGCGGCGTCAACGCGGTCGTCCGGATCGGCCGGACCGTGCGCCGTCCGACCGGGCCGTGGACCCCGGCGGTACACGCGCTGTTGCGGCACCTGGCCGCGGTCGGCTTCGCCGGGGCGCCGCGCGTCCACGGGATCGATGATCAGGGCCGGGAGATCCTCGACTTCGTGGAGGGCACCGTCGCCGACTACCCGATGCCCGAAGAGTCGCGCACCGACGAGGCGCTGTGCGGTGTCGGAGCCCTGCTGCGCGAATTCCACGACGCCACCGTGGGATTCACGCCGCCGCCGGACGCCGCCTGGTACCTGCCGCCGCGCGAGCCGAGGGAAGTGATCTGCCACGCCGACGTGGCCGGCTACAACACGGTCTTCCGCGAGGGCCGGCCGGTCGCGCTGATCGACTTCGACACGGCGCACCCGGGTCCGCGCGTCTGGGACGTGGCGTATGCCGCGTGCCGGTTCGTGCCGATCTCACCGAGCACGAACAAGGACGACTTCTCCGCGCCACTCGCCGAGCAGGCACGGCGGCTGCGGCTGTTCGCCGACGCGTACGACCTCGCCGAGGCGGACCGCGCGGCGCTCCCGGATGTCGCGGCCGAGCGGCTGCGCCATCTGGCCGGGCATATCAGGGAACAGGCGGCGGCCGGCCACGCCATGTTCGCCGAACATCTCAAGCGCGGCGACGACCTCATGTACCTGGACGACGCCGACTACATCGCGCAGCACGCCGACGAGCTTCGCGCCGCGTTGCTCTGAAAGACAGCCTCTGATCAGTGCCTGGCGTCGCACCGGCCCGCGCGCCGGGGGAAATCCCTGTGCGAGTATGGCGGCAGGCGACCCCAGAGGGTTGCCGAATCGCTTGGGGGCGGCTGAATCCGCGAGGATTCTGAGGAGGGCGGCGCGGTGAGCATGGAACCGTTGTCCGGCGACGATCCGGCGCATGTCGCGGACTATCAGGTCCGCGCCCGGCTCGGCGCGGGCGGGATGGGGCGGGTCTATCTCGCCTACACGCCGGGCGGCCGGCCGGTCGCGCTGAAGGTCGTGCGACCGGGGTTCGGCGCCGACACGGACTTCCGCGAGCGCTTCCGGCATGAGGTGAGCGCTGCGCGCCGGGTGCACGGGCTCTACACCGCGCAGGTCCTCGACGCCGACCCGGACGCCGATCCGCCGTGGCTGGTCACCGCGTATGTTCCGGGCCCTTCCTTGCAGCAGCTCGTCGCGCAGCACGGGCCGCTGCCGCCTGACACCGTCTTCCAGCTGATGGCAGGCGTGGCTGAAGCGCTCGGCGCGATCCACGCCGCCGGAGTGGTGCACCGCGACCTCAAGCCCTCCAACGTGATCCTCGCCCCGGACGGCCCTCGGGTGATCGACTTCGGCATCGCCCGCGCCGCCGACGCCGCCTCGATCACCCTCGAGGGCACGCGCGTCGGCTCGCCGCAGTACATGGCGCCAGAGCAGATCCTGGACCGGCCGCCCGCCCCTGCCGTCGACGTGTTCGCACTCGGCCTCCTGGCCGCCTACGCAGTACTCGGACACTCGCCGTTCGGCACCGGGCTCGCGGCCGAGGTCTTCGCCCACATCCTGAACCAGCCGCCTGATCTCGAGGGCTGTCCGGAGCCGCTGCGCACGCTGATCGAGCGGTGTCTAAGCAAGGACCCTGACGCGCGCCCCACGCCGGCCGACGTCCTCACGGCCTGCCGCGAGCACCGGACCCCGCAGACCGTCCAAGCCGTCGACGCCTGGCTGCCTCCGGCGATGGCCGCCGCCGTGGCCCAGCACGCCGCTCCCCCGCCGCCGACCGGTCCGCACCCCGCCGACAGGACGCTGCGGACCGCGGCCGGTCTGTACCTCCCGCGCAGAACCATGCTGCGGGCGGGCGCCGTCATCGCGGTCATCGGCACCGCGGCCGGCCTCGGCATCGTCTTCCTCGACGGGGCGAACGCGACCGGGACCGCCACGCCTTCGCACCCGTCGTCCGCCACGGCCGCGGCGGCATCACGGTCGCGGCCCCTCGGCTCCGTGTCCGCGTCCCCGAGCCCTCTCCCGGGAGTGGACCCCTGCGTCATCGGCACGTGGAGGACGGTGATCGACATCGCCACCACCACGATCGACGGCGCGCCGACGCAGTTCACCGGCCCCGGCCCGACCACGACCTATCGTCCGGACGGCACCGGTTTCACCGACTTCGGCTCCGGAGTCACCCTCAGAGCGGACGTCGACGGCGTGTCGTGGACCGAGGTCCGGGCCGGCATCGACACGTACGACTACCAGGCGAGCAACGGCTCGCTGCAGTTCAGCGACGTTCAGGCGTCGGGCACGGAGACGCTGTATCGCGACGGTGTGAAGAACAGCTCCATACCGCTCAGCCACAAGGCGTCCTTCACATACACCTGCTCCGCCGACACGATGACGTACAGGACGCAGACTTCGAGCTCAACCGTGCTGACCCGGACCGGTTAGCCTTCCCCGGAAACCGCGCGCCCCGCCCGGCGGCGATGTGATCTACTTCGCGGTGTCATCTGCTGCCGGATGGTTTCCGACCCGAGATCCGAGGAGCGGCGTGGAAGAGTTCGAAGGACCGTTCGGCGATCTGCAGCAGTACGTCGGCATCCCCCGGGTGTCCGGCCTGGCCCTCTCCGCGGACGGCGGCACGCTGGTGGCGAGCGTGCAGCGGCTGTCCGGCGACCGGAAGAAGTTCGTCACCTCGCTGTGGCGGATCGACCCCGGCGGCGGCGAGCCGGAGCGGCTGACCCGCTCGGCGAAGGGCGAGTCGGCGCCGCACCCGCTGCCGGACGGCTCGCTGCTCTTCCTCTCCGGCCGGCCGGATCAGGACTCGAAGAAATCGGGCGGCGAGCCGGACGAGCCGCCGGACGGCCCCGGGCTCTGGCTGCTGCCGGCGCGCGGCGAGGCCCGGCTGCTGGCCGCGCCGCCCGGCGGGGTCGATTCGTTCGCGGTCGCCCGCGACACCGGGGCGATCGCGCTCAGCAGCCCTCTGATGCCGAGCGCGACCGGCCTGGAGAACGACGCCGAGCTGCGCAAGGCGCGCAAGGACGCGGACGCCACCGGGATCCTGCACGAGGAGGCGCTGCTGCGGGTCTGGGACCGGGATCTCGGCCCGGCCGCGTCGCGGCTGTTCGCCGCCGCGGCGCCGCCCCCGGACCCGGCCGGCGACGGGCGGCTGGACCTCAGGGACCTGACCGGCCATGCGGGCCAGGCGCTGGAGTCCTATGAATCGCACATCTACGACATCTCGCCGGACGGCCGTACGGTCGTCGCGTCCTGGAAGCGCGATCTGGCGCAGGGCGAGCAGAGTTTCGCCCTCGTCGCGATCGACGCGGCCACCGGCGAGCGCCGACTGCTGGCCGAGGACGAGGCGGCCGACTTCGGCGGACCGCTGATCTCTCCGGACGGCCGCCACGCGGTCTGCTCGCGGGAGAGCCACGGCGGCCACGACGAGGCCGAGCGCATCGGCATGTGGCTCCAGCCGCTGGACGGCGGGCCGGGCCGGGTGCTGATCCCCGGCTTCGACCAGTGGCCGGTGGCCGCGGCCTGGTCGCAGGACTCCTCGACGCTGTACTTCGTCGCCGACGAGCTCGGCCGGGCCCCGGTCTTCCAGCTCGACCTCGGCTCGGGCGAGGTGACCCGGCTGACCGGCGACCGCGCCGCGTACAGCGCCGTGCAGGTCGCCCCGGACGGCACGGTCTACGCGCTGCGCTCCGCCCTCGACGCGCCCCCGGCGCCGGTCCGGCTGCGCTCGTCGGCCACGGATCAGAACCCGGAGATCCTTAAGGCCCCCGGCGCCGGGCTCGAGCTGCCCGGCCGCCTCGAGGAGATCGTGGCGCACGCCGCGGACGGCCACCCGGTCCATGCCAGGCTCCTGCTGCCGGACGGCGGCGAGGGTCCGGCGCCGCTGCTGGTCTTCATCCACGGCGGCCCGCACATGAGCCACAACGCCTGGAACTGGCGCTGGTGCCCGTGGGTGATGGTGCGCCGCGGCTACGCGGTGCTGATGCCGGACCCGGGGCTGTCCAGCGGCTACGGGCAGGCCTTCCACAACCGCGGCTGGGGCGAGTGGGGCGGCGAGCCGTACACCGACCTGATGGCCGTCACCGATGCGGCGGTCGCCCGGCCCGAGGTCGACGAGGCCCGCACCGCGGCGCTCGGCGGCTCCTTCGGCGGCTACATGGCCAACTGGGTCGCCACGCACACCGACCGGTTCAAGGCGATCATCTCGCACGCGGGCCTGTGGCAGCTGGAGCTGGAGACGACCTCGGACATCGCCTACTTCTCCGACCACGAGTTCGGCCGGGTGGCCGCCGGCAGCGGCGAGCGCCGGGAGCGCAACTCCCCGCAGCGCTTCGCCGCCGGGGTCAGGACGCCGATCCTGGTCATCCACGGGGACAAGGACTACCGCGTGCCGGTGAGCAACGCGCTGTGGCAGTGGTACGACCTCAAGCGGCACGGCGCCGACGCGAAGTTCCTGTACTTCCCGGACGAGAACCACTGGATCCTCAAGCCGCAGAACTCCGTGCTCTGGTACCGCACGGTGCTGGCGTTCCTGGCCCAGAAGGTGCTCGGCGAGCCGTGGAGCCGGCCCGACCTGCTCTGAGTTCCGGGCTCTGGCCTCCGAGCTCCGAGCAGGCCGGTCAGTGCTCCCGGCGCGGCTGGCCGATCTCGGTCAGCTGCGCCCACAGCTCGCGCTCCGCGGCGGTCGGCGGCACCCCGGGGATCAGCCGCTCGGGGTGTCCCGGCGCGGGCATCGCAAGGTGCTGGACCGGGTCGCGGACCGGGTCCGGCGACACCTCGTCCGGCGTGTACGGCAGGAAGCTGATACCGCCGAGGATGTTCAGGCCGACGCCGAGCCACTTGAGCGCGGCGAGCGGCCAGCGCGTCATCTGCCACAGCAGCCGCCGGCGGGTCGGGCGGGCGGTGGCAGGAGCCGTCCACAGGGTTTGCCTTGCCTCGTCAGCTGCCATACGGGAAATTCTGGGCGACGGCGGTATAGCCGGCCTCGCATCAGCCTCGCGGACACGTCGAGGCCCAGACGACGCGGCAGCGGCCAGGCGCGCGGGGCGCACGGCCTCCCACCAGACTGGAAGGCCCCGCGCCCCGCTTCTAGCGACCGCCCGGCGGCGCGCCCGTCAGGAAGCCTGGACGAGCGTGAACGACTGGGCGGGGTCGGGGTTGGAGCAGGCCCACTGCTGGAGCCTGGTTCCGGGCGAGGTGGACACGTTCGTCACGTCGAGGCACTCGCCCGCACTGCTGTTCTCGGTGGCGAGGTGCAGGTCGCCGTCGCTGAGCGTGACCGGCTCCCACTGCTGGTTGGTGCCGCCGGTGGAGCTCCAGGTCTGGATCTGGGTTCCGTTGCCGGTCGCACCGGTCCCGCCGGTCACGTCCCACACCTCGCTCGGCGCATTCTGGTTCGCCACGTGGTAGTAGCCGTTGCCGTCGGACTGGAACTGCCACAGCTGGTTCGGCGCGCCGGTGCACGTGTTCTGCTGCACCGCGGTGCCGTTGGCCGTGCCGGAGCCCGCCGCCTCGACGCACAGGCCGCTGTTCGTGTTCTTCACCTCGTACCAGGCCGAGGTGTTGATCGGGCCCGTGCCGCCGCCGGTGGAGGTGGGCGCGGTCGGCCAGGTGAAGGTGGCCACGGCGCCGGCCGGCACGGTGTAGCTGAAGTCGTTGCCGTTCTCCGACACGCCGAAGGTGTGTGCGTTCGAGGTGTCCGAGTTGAGCACGATCAGCGCGGTCGAGCCGTCCGGGTTCTGGAAGGCGACGTCCTCGACGCTGCCGGAGCCGAAGGTGTTCGAGTTGATCCGCACCGCGCCGGGCTTGACGAACTTGCTGGCCTGGCCGAGCACGTAGTACTCGGCGTTGTAGGTCGCGGTGTCCGCGCTGTTGTCGACGGTCACCACGCCGGTGCAGGTGGTGCAGTTCATGCTCGGGCCGCCGCTGGGGTTCAGCGCCATGTTCCAGGTGACCACGGTCTTGGCGTAGTTGCGGGTGGCGCCGATGATCAGGTTCTCGGTCTGCCAGTCCAGCGAGTCGGCGAAGGTCTGGGACGGGTTCGAGGCCTGCGTCCCGGAGCACTCGGTGAAGTACGTGCCCTTGCTCGGGTAGGCCTGCTCGACCGTGGTCTGCGCGCTGGGGTCGCCGGCGTAGCAGTGCCATGCGGTGCCGACGACGTACTGCGCGGCGGCCGAGTCGCCAAGCACGGTCTCCGGGAAGCTCGGGTCGTTCCAGTTGTGGTCGTAGTCGAGGATGCCGGTAGACAGGCCGGCCGACTTCATGGCCGGGCCCAGGTTGTTCGCGATGAAGGACGCTTCCTGGGCGGAGGTGAGGGTCGAGCCCGGGTAGTTCGAGGGCGAGTACTCCGGCTCGTTCTGCGGGGTGATCAGGGCGACCGGCACACCCGCGGCCTGGTACGCCTGCAGGAACTTGACGAGGTAGTTCGCGAAGTACTGGTAATCGGCGGACTGCAGCGAGCCGCCGATCATCGAGCCGCTGGTCTTCATCCAGCCCGGCGGGCTCCACGGGGTGGCCATGATCGTGGTGGCCGGGTTGATCGACAGGGCCTGCTTGAGGATCGGGATGATGTAGGACTGGTCGTGCGCGACGGAGAAGTCGGCCAGCGTCGGGTCGCTCTGGCCGGAGGGCATGTCGTCGTAGCTGAACAGGTTCAGCGAGAAGTCGGAGGCGCCGATCGGCTGGCGCAGGAAGTCCAGGCCGATGCCCTGGCTCGGGTCGAACAGCTTGGTCATGATGCTGTTGCGCAGCGGCGAGTTGTAGACCAGGTCGGCCGAGGAGTCGGTGAACGAGGCGCCGAACCCGGTCATGGTCTGGTAGGTCGTGGTCGGGTCGACCGTGATGACCTGGCCCTGCGAGCTCGCGCCGGACGCGAACGAGGTTCCGGCCTGCGCGGCGAGCAGCTGGCTCTGGTTGGTCGTGGTCTCCCAGACCGAGACGGCGGGTCCGGCGGCCAGCGCCGGGGTGGCGCCGGCGGCGAAGCTCATCGCGGCGACCAGCGCGGCGAGGGCGACCGGGACGGAAGGGCGCAGTGCGGATCGGCGCGGCGCGGACGGAGATCGGCGCCTCGGGCTTGCGCCCGGGCGGGCGGAGATGCGGCGCATCGTGGCTCCTTGGTGCGGAGTGCGGTCGTGCGGCGGCGGGGCGGGGGCACGTCTCTCGCGGCGCCGCGCGGAGAGCATGTGCGGAGGCTGACTCGGGTCGGCCACCCCGCTCGGCTGTGACCGTATTGCGCGGTCGAATGACCGTCAAGAGGACGAATTATGTTTGGATAATGCCTTTCAACGGCATAATCGAGCTGCCGCGGCGACGCCGGTCCGCCGCCGGACCCGATCCCCCGGTGCCGGTCCCAGTGCCCGTACTTCGGCGGCGCCACGAAGATCGCGAAGATAAGGTCTATACCATGACCGCAGCCCCCGGATCAGCGGCCGCACCGGTGTCCGCGCCCGCGTCGGTCTCGGCGCGCCGCCGGCGCACCCGCGACCAGGTCCTCAGCGCCCTGACCCAGCACGACAACCTGAGCCGGATGGACCTGGCCCGGATCACCGGCCTGTCCCGCAGCGCGATCGGCGCCTGCGTCGCGACGCTGGTGGACGAGGGCCTGGCCACGGAGGGCCCGCCGCAACAGGTCCGCGGCTCCGGCCCGGGGCGCCCGGCGGCGGTCGTGCACCTGAAGCGGCGCGAGGGCACCGTTCTCGGCATCGACTTCGGGCACGCACACATCGCCGCCGCGGTCGCCACGACGGCCGGCGACGTCCTGGCTGAGCGCACGACGCAGCTCGACGTGGACGGCCTGCCGCACCAGGCGCTCGACACCGCCGCGGAACTCGCGCGGATGGCGCTGGCGGAAGCCGGATCGGGCATCGTCGAGATCGCCGGAATCGCCGCCGGAATCCCCGGTCCGCTCGACACGCGCACCCGGGTGGTGCGCGAGCCGACGATCCTGACCGCCTGGACCGGGCTCGACCCCGCGGCGGAGCTGACCCGGCGGCTGGGCAAGCCGGTCGCCGTCGGCAACGACGCGGACATGGGCGCGCGCGGCGAGCACGCGTACGGCGCCGCGCAGGGCATTGACGACTTCTTATACGTCAAGGCCTCGCACGGCATCGGCGCGGGCCTGTTCATCGCCGGGCGCACCTATCGCGGCGCGATCGGCATCGCCGGCGAGATCGGCCATACCCAGCTGCCCGGCGCGATCAGCTGGTGCCGCTGCGGAAACCAGGGCTGCCTGGAGACCGTGGTCTCGATCGCCGCGGTGCGCCGCCGGCTGGCCCACGTCCTGGCCGGCGAGCGGTCCGAGCCCGGCGCGGCGCTGCCGCCGATGGAGCGGCTGGCCGCGACGCCGGCCACCGCGCGGGTCATCACCGACGCCGGCCGCACCCTCGGCCGGGTGCTGGCCGACCTGGTCAACTGCCTGAACCCGGCGGCGATCGTGCTCGGCGGCGAGCTCGGTGCGGCCGGCGCCCCGCTGGTCGCGGGCGTGCGCGAGTCGATCGACCGGCACGCCAGCCAGGCCAGCGCCCAGGCGGTGGCGGTGGCCCCGGGGCTGCTCGGCCCGCGCGCGGAGCTGCTGGGCGCGGTGATGACCGCGATCGGCAGCGTCGGTGTGCACTGATCAGGGCGGGCGCGTCGAATCAGCGCACATAAAATCAGTGCACGTCGATCAGCATGCGTTGATTTTCCTGGCGCCGTCCCAGGTGAGCGTGGCCAGCGAGCCGCCGGGCAGCGCGCACTCGGCGCTGTAGCCTTCCCAGCGCACGTCGACGGTCCGCGTCTCGTCGCTCTCGTTGTGCGCGAGCAGCGTGATCGTCTCGTCCTCGCCGCGGAAGGCGACGCTCGCGATGTCCGCGCCGGACTCGGTCTCGACCCGCACCGCGCCGGGCCGGGTGAAGCGGGAGAGATGGCCGAGCGCGTAGTACTCGGCGTTGAGGGTGTAGGTGTCGTCGTCCTCGACGGTGATCACGCCGGAGAAGTCGGTGAAGCCGTTGGCGTGCGGGCCGCCGCTGGGGTCGAGGGCGAGGTTCCAGGTGACCGCGGTGCGCGACCAGTTCCGGGTGGCGCCGATCACCACGTTGCGGGCGTGCCAGCGCAGGGTGTCGCTGAAGGCCTTTGCGTCGCTGTCGGCCGGACCGCGCGAGCCGGAGCACTCGGTGAAGTAGACGTCCTTGTTCGGGAAGCGGTCGTGCAGCCGGCTCTGCGCCGCCGGATCGCCGTAGTAGCAGTGGAACGCGGTGCCGGCCACCCAGCGCGCGGTGTCCGGGTCGGCCAGGATGGCGAACGGGTAGTCCCGCTCGGGGTCCTGGCCGGGCGGGGTCGAGGCGACGTCGTCCGGGTGGATGGCCCAGTTGTGGTCGAACGCGACGATGCGGGTCTCCAGCCCGGCCCGCCGCAGCGCCGGACCGAGCGCCCGGATCAGCTTCTTCGCCTGCGCGACGCCGAGGTGCATGCCCGGGATGTCGGGGTTGCGGTTCTGCGGCTCGTTCTGCAGCGTCAGCGCGTCGACCGGCACCCCGGCCCGGTCGTAGGCCTCGATGAAGCGCACCAGGTACTCGGCGTAGGCCTCGTAGTAGCGCTCGGCGTCGATCAGCTCGCCGCCGACCAGCGAGCCGCTCGTCTTCATCCACGCCGGCGCGCTCCACGGCGTGCCCATCACCCTGAGCCGCGGGTTGTAGCGCCGGGCGTGGCGCAGCAGCGGCAGGATCCGCGCCTCGTCGTGCTCGATGCTGAACCGGGCCAGGCCGAAGTCGGTCTCGCCGTCCGGGACGTCGTCGTAGGTGTAGTACCGCGGCGCGTCGACGAAGGCCGACGCGCCGACCGGCTGTCGCAGATAGCTGAGTCCGATGCCGAGGGACGGCGAGAACAGCCGCCGCATGACCTCCTCGCGGCGCTCGGCGGACATCCGCCAGAGCAGCGCCGCGGAGGAGTCGGTGATCGAGGCGCCGCAGCCGAGCAGGCTCTGGCCGGTGCGGGAGGCGTCCACGGCGATCGAGGCGCGGGCGTCGGCGGCGTCGCCGACCGGCCGGGGCCGGAACTCCAGCGCCGCGCACATGCTCAGCAGGCTGGTTCGGTCCGCGGTGGTCAGCCACATGCCGACGGCCGGCCCGGCGCCGCCGTGCGCGGCCTGCCGGACGCCCACCCCGCCACGCCCGACCGGGGCCGAATCGGATCCCATCCATGCCTCTTCATCGCGGCTGCTTCATCGCGGCTGTGCGGCGTCGCCCGAGCGGTCGCCGCAGTTCCGAGCCGGTCCGGAAAACGCCGAGCCGGGCACCCGGGCTAGATGCTTGTCGGCAGGCGGCCGCAAAGTCAAGCAGGATCGGGCGGCGGCCGGGCGCGGACCACACGACGGGTCCGGCCGACGCGCCGTCCGGAGGGTTCGGGCGGTGCCGGTCACTCGGCCTTTTGCGGCTCGCGGGCGTCCGCGTCCGTATCCGCATCGGCATCCGCGTGTGTGCCCGTGTCCGTGTCCGAGCGGTCGTCGGCCGCGGCGATCTCGTCATCCCTGCCTTCGTCGTCGCCGTCCCCGCCGCCGCCGTGCGCCTCTTCCGCGTCGCCGCCCACGGCGCCGGTCTCGGCCTGACCGCCGGGCTGCTCCGTGCCCACCGTCCCGGCCCGCTGCGCGTCGCGGACCGCATCGCGCGCCTCGCCGATCACCTCGTCCAGGTGCTCCGACTTCTCCTTCAGCTCGCGCAGCGCCCTGCGGTCCTCGGCCTTGTCCTGCGGCGGCGCCCCGGCCGCCGAAGCGTCACGTTCGTCCATGTTTCCGACCTCCTTCGCAGGTCTCCGGGTTGCCGCGACAGCGGAATCGACACCCGCCAAGGCGAAGTCGGCCGATAATGAGACAGGTCGGTTCCGGGGTGCGAGCCGACGGCGGCAAATCGGGGAGGACATCGTGGCTTCGGTCCGGGACTGGCTGAGGAAGCGCATCTATCTGGTTGGCGTGTCGACCTCTTTCGACTTCCGGTGCGAGAGCTGCAACCAGGTCTTCAACGTCAAGACGTGGCGCACCGTGCGGCGCTATGAGATGAACAAGCCGAACACGCTGCGGCGATGCACCGTATGCGGTAATCGCACATGGGCCACCCTCGTGTATGACCTACGTCGGCACAGGTGATCCGGACCCGCGTATCAAGCATCACCCGAAAGTCGACAAGCGCATATGGCCACCCGGTGGCCTAACACAATGCCTTCACCAGCATAGGAACGAGCGAGAGAGCGGCTACTGCGGCTGCTCCAGGACCGCCGGGCCCGCGCCGCGGCCGACCAGCCAGGCCGCCAGCTCCTCGCGCTGCGCCGAGCGGGCGATGTCGAGCGGCGTCTGGCCCGACCAGGGCGCCGGCCAGTCGAGCTGCGCGCCGTGCTCCAGCAGGTACTGCGCAGCCTCGAGTTGGCCGGCGCGGCAGGCGTTCCAGAACGCGGTGCTGACCTGCTCCGCCGGCGGAGCCGGGTCGGCCTCGAGGTACTGCCTGATCAGCGCCATCTCGCCCAGTCCCCCGGCGACGGCGATCCCGGCCCGTGCGCCGCGCTCCCACAGCCGTCGGGCCGCCGCCCACTGCGCGTAACCGAGCGCCGAGGCTATCGGGCCCTCGCCGTTGATCGACGAGCCGGGGTGTTCGATGTCTGCTCCGGCGTCGAGCAGCGCGTCGATGAGCTCGACGTCGTCGTTGCTGGCGGCCCAGTGCAGCGCGGTCTCGTGGTGCCAGGTGTCCGTCACGTGCGCGTCGATGTCGGCGCCTGCCGAGACCAGGGCGTTCACCATGGCGACCGGGTTCGGGCGGTGACCGGGGGCGTTGGCGTAGATGTGCAGCAGCGGCATCGCGTCGATCCGGCACGCCGCCAGGCCCGGGTCGGCGTCGAGCAGCCGGACCACCCGGCCGACGTCGCCGTCCTCGAGCACTGCGACGAGCTCCACCGCTGCCGGGCTCTCGGCGGGCAGGTCGCGAGGACGCCCGGCCGGAGTCGGCCCCGATGCTTCGGTGCTGATATTCGTGGCCGGATCGGCAGGCTGCATCGGCGAGCCGAACAGGACGAGATTGCCGTCCGGATCGATGTGCGCCACCTCGCGCATCCCGTAGTCCGTGTCGTGTGCCGCGCGGCCCTGCGCCATCCCGGCCACCTCCAGCTCCGCGGCCATCCCGTCGGCGGACTCGACGCTCACGTACACCCAGGTCGCGGTGCGCTTCGGATCATGCTCCGGCTTCACCGCGAAGTGCAGCGCGACCCCCTCGCGCTCGCCGATCGCGAACTGCGCCTGCGCCGCCTCCACGCCGCCGACAGCGCCGAACTCGAATCCGAGGCGGCCGTAGTGCTCGACCGTGCGCGCCATATCAGTGCTCGGCATTCCCGGGGCCACACTGAGCAGCCTGCCCCGCGGCGCCGCGGATCTCCCCGCCGTCCCGCTCATGAATTCGCTCCCTGATTTCGATCGTTCATCCGCTCTTCCTTGACCTCGGCGAGCGCCACCAGGCCGGCCCGCAGCCCGGCCAGCTGCCGCGGCGAGATCCGCCGGGCCAGCTCGGCGTCGACCTCGTCGACCGCGGCGTGGATCGCCGCCGCGGCGGCCCTCCCCCGGTCGGTCAGCTCGATCAGCATCCGGCGGCGGTCCGCCGGATTGATCTGCCGGGTGAGGTACCCGCGCAGCACCAGGACGTCGACCAACTGGCTCGCCGCCTGCTTGCTGACGTCCAGGCCGCGGGTCATCTCCAGCGCCGAGACGCCCTGGTTGACCATGCCGCCGAGGACGAAGGGCCCGTTGCGCGGGACGTCCTCGAAGCCGGCGGCGGCCAGCCGCTCGGCGATCGCCAGGGCGTACGCGCCCCGCGCGGCGCGCAGCAGGCCGGGGATCGTGGCCACGTCGGTCGAAGTGTGGTCCGGCATGCCAGCACGATACGTTCAGACGGGCCAAACAGTCAAGAAAGTTGACAGTCAAGAAAGCTGTCGAGTGCGGGTGCGCGCATGCGCGCGCCGGATGACCGGATGAATCGGGCCGCCGCTCCCGCCTCGACGAGGGGCGCGAGAGCGGCGGCGATCCTCGAGTGCCCGCATCGGCCGAGTTCAATCTGTGGATGCGCAGATCCGCAGCTCGGGCGCCTCCACCTGATTTAGAAGGCATATATTCGTCATCAGATATATAAGTCGGCGGCATGCGCTCTCACCGGATTCGGCGAGTCCATGGCCGCCACCGCCACGGTGCTGTTCAAGGAGTTCGACGGCCTCTACGCCTACACGCAGAGCGACGAGATCTCCGTGCTGCTCCCGCAGAGCAGCGCGTTCTTCGGCCGCGGCGTGGAGAAACTCGTCTCCCTCGCCGCGGCCACCGCGAGCGCCGCGTTCACCGAGGCCGTCGGTCACCGCGCCGCGTTCGACGCGCGGCTGTGGACCGGGGACGGGGTCGAGGACGTCGTCGACTACTTCGCGTGGCGCCAGGCGGACGCCGGTCGCAACGCCCTGAGCACCTGCGCCTACTGGGCGCTGATCGGGCAGGGGCTGACGGCGCGGCAGGCGCACGGCCGGCTGCTCGGCCTCAGGCGCGCGGCCAAGCAGGAGCTCCTGGCCGGCTGCGCGCCCTCCTTCGAGGAGCGGCCGGCCTGGCAGCGGCGCGGCACCGGGATCTGGATCGAGACCTTCGAGAAGCAGGCCCACGACCCGAGGGCGCAGCAGGATGTCACGGCCCTGCGCCGGCCCCTGCGCCGCGAGTCCGAGCTGCCCGAGGGCGCCGCATACCGGGATCTCGTGCAGGATCTGGTCACGCGCTCGACTCGGCCGGCTTCAGCCGCCGCAGCCGGAACGACGGTTGCCGCGGCCGCGGCCGCGAGTCCGACGACCGCGACGACGGCATAAGGCCCGCGCGCACCTCGCCGGAGCGCCGTGCCGGATCGCCGACCACAGCTGAGCAGCCGCAGAACGCAGGGCATGGCAGGGCCCGTGAATCCGTCGCCGATCCACGGGCCCTGCCACGGGCGCCGCCACCTGCCCACACTCGGTCCCGGTAACAGCCGCCGCTTGGCGGACCCCTGACGTCCGGGGTCTTGACACGTGGTGCCCGCGCTCGTAGGTTTCCCGCCGAGGCAACAATTATCTACATGTTTCAACGATCAATTCAGATGTTGTCTGTTTGATTTCTTCAGATGCTGTGCGTTCCCTTTGGTGGCGGGGTGCAGGAAGTCGCGGCCTTCGCGCTCGGGGGCGCGTCGTTGCGTCATACCCACCGCGCTCCGGAGGAGAGTATGAGCAGACTGTTTCGCGGCCTGATGGCCGCGGTCCTCGCGGCCCCGATGGCCGCCGCGGCCCTGGTGGCCGCCGGCCCGCCCGCGAGCGCCGAGGCGAACGGGGTCGGCCTGACCCCGGCGCTCGGCTGGAGCAGTTGGAGCTACATCCGGCACGACCCGACCGCCGCCGACATCGAGGCGCAGGCCGCCGCCATGAAGAGCAGCGGCCTGGCCAAGGCCGGCTTCGAATACGTCAACATCGACGACTTCTGGTACAACTGCCCCGGAAGCCAGGGTCCTGACGTCGACCAGTACGGCCGCTGGGTGACGAACGCGACCGAGTTCCCGCCGGGTCCGAACGGCGAGAACGGGATCGAGGTCGTCGCCGACTACATCCACTCGCTGGGCCTGAAGTTCGGGCTCTACGTCACGCCCGGCATCTCCAAGCAGGCCGTGGCACAGAACACGCCGATCCAGGGCACCGGCTACACCGCGGACCAGATCGCCACCACGACCGGCGAGAGTAACTACAACTGCGGCGGCATGGTCGGCATCAACTACAGCGCCCCGGGGGCGCAGGACTTCGTCAACTCGTGGGCGAACGAGTTCGCCTCGTGGGGCGTGGACTACGTCAAGATCGACGGCGTCGGCACCAAGGACGTCGGCGACGTGCAGGCCTGGTCCTCGGCCCTGCAGCAGACCGGCCGGCCGATCCACCTGGAGCTGTCGAACAGCCTGAGCATCTCCGCCGCCTCGACCTGGGCGCAGTACTCCAACGGCTGGCGCACCGGCGGCGACATCGAGTGCTACTGCGGCGCGAACGGCTCCAGCTATCCGCTGACCGACTGGTCGAACGTCGACTCGCGGTTCAACCAGGTGGCGCAATGGCAGCCCGATGGAGGGCCGGGCGCGTTCAACGACTACGACTCGCTGGAGGTCGGCAACGGCAGCAACGACGGCCTGACGCCGGACGAGCGACAAACCCAGATGAGCCTGTGGTCCCTGGCCTCCTCGCCGCTGATCCTGGGCACCGACCTGACCAACCTCGACCCCACCGACCTGTCCTATCTGAAGAACACCGCGGTGCTGTCCGTGGACCAGGACGGGATCGACGCCTCGCGGATCGTGGACATGGCCACGCAGCAGGTCTTCACCAAGACCGAGAAGAACGGCGACGTGGTCGTCGGGCTGTTCAACACCGGCAGCCAGCCGGAGGCCGTCTCGACCACCGCGGCCGCACTGGGCCTGCCCGCCGGGACGGACTACGTGCTGGACAACCTCTGGACGCACAAGGACACGGAGAGCACCGGCCCGGTCTCCGCGACGGTCGACCCGCACGGCGTCGCGCTGTTCCGGATCACCCCGACACGCAACCCGATCGCCGCGCCGCCGAGCACTTCGATCGCGCAGACCGGCCTCGGCACGGTCACCGCGCAGCAGCCGACCACGGCCACCGTCTCGCTGACGAACAACGGCCCGCTGCCGCTGCTGCTGGCGAAGCTCAACCTGACCGGCCCGAGCGGCTGGACCGTGAAGCCGACCTCGCAGCAGCTCTTCGTGGCCGTGCCGAGCGGCAAGACGGTGCAGACGACGTATCAGGTCACTGCGCCACAACCGACGCAGCTGTTCGCGCCGGGCACCGCGACCATCAGCGCGGCGTATACGTGGCCGGGCATAACGCCACAGAAACAGTCGGCGTCGTACAGCGTGATGACGGCGACGCCGGTCCAGGCGCCGTACCTGACCTACTCGTCGGCCACTGACGCACCGGCGGCATACGCCCAGGTGGGCCAGCAGTTCGGCATCCAGGGCGCCGGATCCGACCTCTACAGCGACGCCGACGCCTACACGACGATCTACCAAGCCGGCGCGGTCGGTTCGGCGTCCACGATCGAGACCGAGGTGACGTCGCAGACGGACCTGAGCGGCTACGCCAAGGCCGGCATCATCGTGCGCAACGACATGACCGGCAGCGGCACCACGCCCGAGGGCGTGATCCTCTACGAGTCGCCGTCCGGCGGGTTCCAGCTGGAGTGGGACAGCAACGGCGGCGACTTCATTACCTCGGTCACCCCGGCGAACGGCACCATCCCGGACAGCCTGCCGGTGTACCTGAAGCTGGTGAAGTCGGGCTCGACCTACACCGGCTACTACTCGACCGACGGCACCACCTGGAACACGGTCGGCAGCGAGACGCTGCCGGCGCAGAACGCCACGCAGGACGCGGGCATGTTCGTCGAGTCGCACTCCTCGGGAGCCCCGGGGACGGCGGACTTCAACGGCTTCACCGTGACTTCGCCGTGAGCTGACACGACCGCCGGGAGACCGGCCAGGAGCCCGGGATCACCGCGATCCCGGGCTCCTGCGCGCTCCCCGCCGCATCTCCTCCGAGCCTTGACGCGACCGCGCGCCGGTCCTAGAGTCCGGCCAAGCAGTCGAGCGGTTAGTAATCTTTCCTAATTCGAATGCACATCGGGTGCGGGCGACGCCGCATCGGGGCCGCCCGCGAGGAGGAGCCCTTGACCAGATTCCGCCGCGCCGCCACAGCCGCCATGGCCGCCGCGACCGCCGCCGTCCTGGCAGCCACCGGATCGGCCGCCCAGGCCTCGGCCGCCGCAGCCGCGCCGGGCTTCGCGCCGCAGCCGCTGCCGGCGCACATCTTCGCCCCCTACTTCGAGGGCTACACGCCGGACGATCCCGCCGTGCCGTCGGCCGAGTCCGGTGACAAGTACCTGACGCTGGCCTTCATCCAGACCCCGGCGCCCGGCTCCTGCCAGCTGGACTGGAACGGGAACGCCGCGGACCCGATCGCCGAGTCGACGTACGGCGCCGCGATCGCGCGGATCCGTGCGGCCGGCGGCGACGTCATCCCCTCCTTCGGCGGCTACAGCGCCGACCACGCCGGCGAGGAGATCGCGGACAGCTGCACCGACGTGAAGACGATCGCCGCCGACTACGAGCAGGTCATCACGACCTACCAGGTCACCCGCCTCGACTTCGACGTCGAGGACTACTCGCAGGACGACCCGGCCGGCATCAACCGGCGCAACGAGGCGATCCGGCTGGTCGAGCAGTGGGCCGCGGCCCGGCACCGGACCGTGCAGTTCGTCTACACCATCGGCACCAACATGACCGGCCTGGACGTGCCGCAGGGAGTCAGCGTCCTGCAGAACGCGGTGGCCGACCGCGCCCGCATCGACATCATCAACATCATGACCTTCGACTACTATGACGGCCTGCCGCACGAGATGGACCGGGACACGGTCACCGCCGCGGACGCCGTGATCCAGCAGCTGCGCTCGGTCTATCCGGGCAGGAGCGTCTCCGAGCTCTGGCACATGCTCGGCATCACCGAGATGGTCGGCATCGACGACTACGGCCCGCCCGAGGTCTTCACGCCCGCGGACGCCCTCTTCGTGGAGGGCTGGGCCCGGCGGACCGGCATCGCCGAGCTCTCCTTCTGGGCGCTGGAGCGGGACAACGGCGGCTGCGTCGGGACCGCCGGCAGCGACAGCCGCTCCGGGGTGGCCCAGTCGACCTGGCAGTTCAGCCACATCTTCGAGCCCTTCAACAGCCGGCGCTGACCGCGCGGCCGCGCATCCCCGCCGCCCGCGCCGCGCGCCCCGGGCGGCGGGGATCTCCACCGGCCCTCATCGATTTTTCATGGAATTCTCACCGCGCTCGGACACCATGGGTGAGAGGAAGGAGCTCCGCGAGTGACGCAGTGAGGAACCACCAGTATGGATACTGAGACGGCGGCCTGCAGCCGCGGTGCGCGGGGCATGCGCCCCGGCGCCGGCTCGGCGGCGCATCCAAGCGGTTCATGACAGCCGCCGCGGACTGGAGGGCGCTCGGCTGCGCGGTTCGGCTGGTGGTGACCGACCCGGACCGGCTGCGCGACTGCCGGGCGGGGCTGGCAGACTGGCTCGACCTGGTCGACCGCTCCTGCAGCCGGTTCCGGCCCGACTCGGAGCTGCTCTCCGTCGACGCGGCGCACGGCCGGCCGGCCGCGATCAGCCCCCTGCTCGCCGACGCCGTCGAGTCGGCGCTGCGGGCCGCGGAGCAGACCGGCGGGCTGGTCGACCCGACCGTGGGCAACGCGCTGGCCGAGCTCGGCTACGACCGGGAGTTCGAGCCCATGCACCAGGACCGCGACCAGCACCGCGAGCAGGACCAGGACGCGGAGCCGATCCGCCTGGCCGTGCGCCGGGTGGCGGGCTGGCGCAAGATCGTGCTCGAACGCGCGTCGCGCACCGGCCACGGCATCGTGACCGTGCCCGCGGGCGTCCGGCTGGACCTCGGCGCGACCGCGAAGGCCTGGGCCGCCGACCGCGCGGCCGCGGCGCTCGCCGATGCGCACGGCTGCGGCGTGCTCGTCGGCCTGGGCGGCGATGTCGCGACCGCCGGCCCGGCGCCCGAGGACCCGCGGACCGGCAGGCGCGCGTGGCGGATCACCGTGCGCGAATTGGTCGACGCGCCGACCCCAGGCGAGCGCACGACGCAGGTGGACCTCGAGTCAGGCGGCCTGGCCACCTCCGGCACCGCGGCACGGCGATGGGTCCGCGGCGGCGTGCGACTGCACCACATCATCGATCCGCGCACCGGCCTGTCCGCGCAGGGCCCGTGGCGCACGGTCAGCGTGAAGGCCGAGACCTGCCTGGACGCCAACGTGGCGGCGACCTCGGCAGTCGTGCGCGGCGTCGACGCGCCGGCCTGGCTCGCCGAGCGTGGCCTGCCCAGCCGGCTGGTCGCCGACGACGGCCGGGTCCGCCTGGTGGCCGGCTGGCCGGAGGAACCGGGCTCGGACGCCACAGAAGGCTGAGGAACCCGCGCCCGCACGTACGCCCGCTAGTCGTCGACGACCAGCCGGATCCCGGCGCCGCGGCCGGTCGCAGATCCCTCGTACACGCCGTGCCGGCGCGCGCACCGGGCCAGGTCGCGGGCGTGGTGGAACGCGCCGCCGCGGGTCATGTGCCGATCCAGCGCCCAGTCCTCGCTCTCGGGCACCGCGTCCGGCGCACCGGGGTAGCGGAAGTACTCGTCGCGCAGCCACTCGTCCACGTTGCCGCCGAGGTCGAGGACGCCGAACGGGCTCGCGCCGCGCAGCAGCGTGCCGACCGGCAGATACGTGTTCAGGCCGAGTTCCCGGGTGTTGGCGCAGCGGCGGTCGTACGTGTCGCCCCACGGGAATTCGCGCGCGTCGTCGCCGCGGGCCGCGCGCTCCCACTGGAGTTCCGTCGGCAGGTCGACGTGCTGCCCTGTCTCGTCGGTCAGCCATCTGCACAGCGCGACCGCCAGCGGCCACGGGACGCCGTCGACCGGGTAGTCGGCCGGTCCGGCGAGCACCGCGGCGCCCGTCGATCCGGCGAACCGGTTCCACAGGCCGATGGTCACCGGGACCCGGCTGATCCTGAATCCGGGCACCGGAACCACGCTGCGCGGGCACTCCTTGGCCAGCCAGCCCAGCGGGACACCGATGTCCGCGTATGTGGCGTGGACGGCGTCCAGGGTGTCCGCGGGCGTGCCGCGGACCAGCTCCCCCGCCGGGACCTCCACCCAGTCGACTGCCTCGGGGTGGTCGTCCATCCCGTTCTCCGTCCCGCTCTCTCAGGCTTCGATGATGCTGGTGGGTGCCGCGCCGGCCGGCCCTGCGCCCGGCGCCGGACGACTCCGTTCAGAGCAGCGCCAGCTCGGTGGTGAGGTCGTCGAGGCCCAGGGCGCCGAGTCCGAGCGCGGACATGTGCCAGGACTTCAGGTCGAACGCCTCGCCGCGGCCCGCCCGGGCCGCGCGGGCCGCCTCGCGGCCGGCCAGCCAGGCGCGCTCGCCGACCTTGTAGCCGATGGCCTGGCCGGGCCGGCCGAGGTAGCGGACGATCTCGCTGCTGACGAACTCGACGCTGCGCGCGGTGTGCGCGGAGAAGAACTCGATGGCCAGCTCGGGGGTCCAGGTGCGGCCGTTCTCCGCCGCCGGAAGCACGCCGGCCGGCAGCTCCATCCGAAGGTGCATGCCGATGTCGACGATCACGCGGATGGCCCGGCGCAGCTGTGCCTCCAGATAGCCGAGCCGGGCGCCCGGGTCGCTGAGATAGCCGAGTTCGTCCATCAGGCGTTCGGCGTAGAGCGCCCAGCCTTCGAGCATCGCGCTGACCGCGCCGACGCCGGTCTGATAGGTCGACAGCTCGCCGGCCAGCGTCGTCCAGGTGCCCAGCTGCAGGTGGTGGCCCGGCACGCCTTCGTGGTGCCAGGTGGTGACCAGCTTCCACAGCGGGAACCTGGTCTGCCCCAGCGTGGGCAGCCAGGTGCGGCCCGGCCGGGAGAAGTCGTGCGAGGGCCGGGTGTAGTAGGGCGCTGCCGCGCTGCCCGGCGGGGCGATCCGCGCCTCGACCGTCCTGACCGGCCCGGCCAGGTCGAAGTGGGCGCCGTCGAGGTCGGCGACCCGCCGGTCGAGCATCTCCTGCAGCCGCTGGCGGATCTCCTCGACGCCCTCGACCGCCTCGCCGTGCTCGTCCAGGTGGCGCATCGCCTCGGCGACCGTGGCCCCCGGCAGCACCCGTTCGGCCTGCTCCCGCATCTCGGCCATGATCCGGTGGTACTCCGACCAGCCCCACATGTAGGTGTCGGCGAGGTCGAGGCCGGCGCCGAGCCAGGAGCGCGCCAGGACCGGGTACAGCTGGGCGCCGATGCCGTCGGGCACGCTCTCGGCGGCCGGCGCGTAGTCGTCGAGCATCCAGCGGCTGAGTTCGTCGACCGCGGCGTTGGCCGCCAGGGCCGCCTTGTCCAGTTCGGCCCGCAGGCTCGGCGGCACCTGCGCGGCGTCGCAGAACTGCGCGAACCAGCCGCGGCCCTCGCCCGCGGCGCTCCAGTCCTGCAGCTGGGAGGTGAATGCGCCGACCTGGCGCGCGGGCGCCAGCAGTCCGCGCGCCGCTCCCTCGCGCAGCGAGGCCGCGTAGCCGGCCAGGGCCTGCGGCACCAGCGCCATCCGCTTCGCGACCGCCGACCAGTCGGCCTCGCTCGCGGTGGGCAGCATCATGAACATCGTCCGCACGCCCTGCACCGGCCCGAGGATGTTGCGCACGGCGCGCAGGTTCTCGCCGGTCGCACTCACCGCCAGCGCCGTCTCGAGCCGCTCGCGCAGCAGCCGTGCGCAGCGCCGCTCGACGTCCGCGGCCGGCGGCGCGTCGCTGGTCAGCCGGCTCAGCTTCACCAGCGTCGCGCGGGAGAGCTCGTCATCGGCTTGATATCCGGCCGGGGAGAGGTCGGGCACGCCCTGCGCGCCGGACTCGAGGCCCAGCATGATGGCGACCGTCGGATTGAGGTCGGCGAGCGAGGTCACATAGGAGTCGGCGAGGTCACGCACTGCGCGGTCGGGCGTTTGGGGCATGAGCAGATTCTGGCATCGATCACCGGCCGGCGCCGAGGGTCGCCGCCGCTCGGACGAGCCGGGTCGGCGGCGCACTCGCGATGACGGCGTACTCCGTGGCTAATACCTACAGGCCGCGATGCGTCTATGGCGCCTGACGCATAGTCAGCTACTTTACAGTTTTTGTCACCCGCTCGGAGTGGGCGTGGAGCAGGTGACCTTGGGGTTCACGCCGACATAGTTCAGCGGGCCGGCCAGGATCGTGACGAAGACCGTCGCCGAGTCGGCGCAGGTGGTGTTGGACGAGTTGTAATAGCCGCGCTGGCCGGCCGCAAGGGCTCCGATAATCAGCCAGATAATCAGTATTACGCCTCCGACGCGCATGGTCGCCTCCTTCTCGGGCGGGCATCGGCATGGGGACAGGGGGAATTGCGGAATGCGCCCGAGGCGGTCATCGGCGCGAGCGGTAGCGCCAGCTGGCGCCGATCCCGATCAGGTGCAGTGCGAGCAGGCACAGCCCGGCCAGCATCAGGCTGGTCGGCGTGAAGATCAGGCTGGTGGCGGTCTGGGTGACGTAGATGATGAACGCGATGGCGAACAGGAGCGCCGCGATGGCTCCGAGCATGGTCTTCCTTTCGGCCGTTTACACTTCGGGGGCGCCTCCGCATGCCCCGTTTGACGGAATGTATTCAACGGCCGATCGAAAGCGCACCTTCGTTTTCCGCCTGTGCTGCCGGCGATCTGGCGGCGTGTCAGATCTGGCGGCCGCCGGCTACCGCATCCACGCGGTCCGCTTGCGCCGCTTCGCGCGGATCCAGATCTTGCGCGCCTGCTCGGGCAGGCGGGCCGCGTAGGCCGTGTCGCGCTCGTGCAGCAGGCCGTAGGTGAAGGCGTTCTCGCGCGCCGCGTGGGCGCGGATCCCCAGGTGGCGCCAGGCCTGCCGGGAAATGACAGCATCCTGGTGCTCGCCGAGGGCGCCCTGCAGCGCCTTGAGGTCCCGGGCGGTCCGGCCGGGCGCCTTGCCGGCGAGCGCGGGCCGCAGGACCTCGACGGCGTAGCGGGCCCGCTTGGCGGCTTTGCGGGCCTCGTGCAGCGCGAGGTCGCGTTCCGGCCCGGCAGGAGTGTCAAGGGCGTGCTTCATCCGGCGCTTTACGCGTCGGAAGGCGCGCCATGCCATCGGCGGCAGCGTCCGGTCCGCGCGCTCGGCGGCCGCGGGCGTCAGCGGCGGCGCGGCCAGCAGCCGGTCGAGACCGTCGAACAGTGCGACGCACCGCTCGGAGTCGAGCGCCGCGATCAGCTCCGCGCGGGCCGCGGCCCGCCGGGGCGCGTAGAAGCCGCGCACGCGCGCGGAGACCGGCCCGATGACCAGCTCCTGCGGAACGTCCGTCAGCCTCGCGGTCAGCCGGTCGGAGAGCACTTCCTCGTCGCGGGCCGCGCCCAGCACGGCGCCGAGCCAGCGCAGCTCGTCGATCAGGCCTCTGGTTTGCTCCTTCGGTAGCACGCCGCCATACGCCTGCAGCGTGCTGCGCAGCCGGCGGACCGCGACGCGCATGTCGTGGACCGACTCCGGCTGGTCGCGGCGCACCTGGAGGTCTTCGGCCGTCACCGTGTCGGCCTGCGCGCGCATATACGCCAGGACGACTTCGGCGGCAGTGGACTCGCCGGTCGGCTCAGGCCCGGTCGCAGGCTCCAGATCCGCGCCGAGCGCCCGCTCCAGCTTGCTCGCGCTGCCGGAACGGGACAGCCCCTGCCGACGCAGCCGCTTGTCCACCGCCTTCAGCAGGTCGGTCCCGCGCAGCTCCGACTC
The DNA here is from genome assembly GCA_036501535.1 of Actinocrinis sp. GTDB lineage: Bacteria > Actinomycetota > Actinomycetes > Streptomycetales > Catenulisporaceae > DASYAE01. Next base: position 66,332 of record DASYAE010000236.1, read on the forward strand.
CTCTTCGGCCAGCTCGACCTCCACCTCGTTCCACCGGGACAGCTTGGTCGACCGCCCGAACGTCTCGGCCAGCACCTCGTCCGCCACGACCTGCGCCAGCGCGGCGCCGGACCCGTCGCGTAGCAGGCTGCTGCGCCGCTTGGTCGTGATGCGCGCGACCGGGTGCAGGGCGCGCCCGCGCAGCCGCGCCGTCAGCAGGACCCGCAGCTCGTCCGGCAGGTCGCGGTCCGGCGGCAGCTGCAGCTCGGTGCGGGTGCCCGCCGCCCCTTCGGGCACCTTGAGATGCCAGCCGGCGTCGCCGCCGCCGGCCCGGCTGCGCAGGGTGATCCCGGCCCTGGCCAGGCGCAGGTCCTCGGTGTCGAGGTAGAGCGCGGTCAGAACCTCCTCCCGCGGCTCGGACTGGCCGGCGACCCGTGGCAGGCCGGCCAGGTCCGGCACCCCGGAGCCGGGTTCGGCGTCGTACTTCCACTCGGTCTCCCGCACCTCTGTAGCCATATGACCCGACTACCCGACTTCGCCGACAAGCACCAGGGCCGACCGGCCGAAGGCTAGGCCTTTTGCGCGCTCCAGCAGGGCCGGATGCGTTAATCCGAATGCGTGGGCCTGAACGTCCACAACCGCCTGGCCGTGTCACGCGCCGCGGCGCCCAGCGGCGGCGCGGCCGGCAGCCGGACCGTGAAGTGCGCGCCCTCCCCCGGCCGGCCCTCGGCCCGGATGGTGCCGCCGTGGCTCTCCACCACCTCGCGGACCAGGGCGAGGCCGAGGCCGAAGCGGCGCGCGTCGTGCTCGCCGCCGCGGGCGAAGCGCTCGAAGATGCGCGCGCCGTCGGCCGGGTCGAAGCCGGTGCCGTCGTCGGTCACCTCCAGCTGGATCCACCGGCCGTGGTCCGCCGAGCCGAGCGCCAGCTCGATCCGGCCGGTGCCGTCGGTGTGCCCGATCGCGTTGTCGACGAGGGCTGAGATCATCCGGCGCAGCGGGGACTCCGCGCCGACCACGGTGCTCGGCCCGCCGTTCAGGCCGCCGGCCGGCGTCAGGGTGAGCGAGCGCCGGCCGATCCGCGGCTGCTCGGCCTCAACCACCGCGGCGGCCAGCGCGGCCAGGTCGATCCGCTCCAGCCGCGGCGAGTCCGGCCGCAGGCTGGCCGAGGTCAGCAGGTCGTCGACCACGTCGTTGAGCTCGCGGGTGCCCTCCACGAGGTGCTCGAGCTCCGCGGCGAGCGGATCCGGCAGCTCGGCGCTGCGCAGCCGCAGGATCAGCTGGGCGCGGGTGTGCAGCCGGGTGAGCGGGGTGCGCAGCTCGTGGCTGGCGTCGGCGACGAACCGGCGCTGCCGGGCCAGCGCGTCGCCGAGCGGGGAGATCGAGCGCCGCGCCAGCAGGGTCCCGGTGACCATCGCGGCGGCCAGGCCGGCCAGCTCGGTGAGCAGCAGCGCCCGCAGCAGGTGATCCAGATCCGAACGCTGGTATCTGGTGTCGAACACGGCTTGGCGCACCTCGTTGCCGGTGCGCTCGGTCACGATGGCGTAGACGGTGCCGTTGGCCGCCACCGACTGGCTGACGACGTGCCCGTCGCGCGGCGCGTCACGTATCGCGTTCATCAGCGGGAAGCCCGCAGGCGGCTGCGTGGGGCCCTTGAGCTGGCCGGCCTCCAGGACGAACATCCACAGGCACGGGGTCGTCTCGCCCGGCCATCCGTACGCGAGCTGGTAGCCGAGCGTCTGGTTCTCCTGGCCCTGCTGCTCGGTGGCCACCAGGCGGTAGGCGAAGACGCCGAGGAACCCGATGGCCAGGGTCAGGATCACGGCGATGCGGACCGCGAGCATGACGCCGGCGCGGCGGATGAGGCGCCGCTCCGGTGCGGCGAGTCCGACGGCGGTCACAGCAGCCCGATCTGGTAGCCGAGCCCGCGCACCGTGCGCACGACCTGGCGCCCGAGTTTGCGGCGGAGGTAGTAGACGTAGGTGTCCACGATCGACTCGGCCTCGGTGTCCGTGAAGACCTGCTGGCGCAGCTGCGCCCGCGAGCAGATCGCCTTCGGCCGCGAGGCCAGCGCGAGCAGCAGGTGGAACTCGCGCGGGGACAGGGCCACCCGGCGGCCGTCCGGAAGGGCGACGTCGCGCAGCTCGACGTCCAGGTGGCCGGCGCCCACCGGGAGCAGCTCGGCCTGGTCGGCGAACCGGCGGTCCAGCGCCCGGATCCGGGCCAGCAGCTCGTCGAGGTCGAAGGGCTTGGGCAGGTAGTCGTCGGCGCCCGCGTCGAGGCCGCGCACCCGCTCGACGTGGTCGCCGAGCGCGGTGAGCACCAGCATCCGGGAGGTCACGGCCCGCCGGCGCAGGCGCGCCACCAGGTCGAGCCCCTCGAGAACGGGCAGCCGCCGGTCGATGATCATGACCCGGTAGCTCCGGCTGAGCCCCAGGTGCAGGCCGCGGTGGCCGTCCAGGGCCACGTCGACCGCGTAGCCCTCCCGGGCGAGCAGTTCGGCGAGCATGGCGGCGAGTTGCCCGTCGTCCTCGACGATGAGCAGCCGGGATTTCTCCGGATCGGGCTCCACCTCGCACATCGCCCGGATTATCGCACGTTCGACCTAATAGAAGGCTGATCGCACATGCCTGGCGGCGTGCGTGCCTCTCCCGTGCGACCGGCAGGTCCGAAACAGGGGCGTGAGTCACTGTCCGGGCGGGCACAACTGCACCGGGTTCCGCTCCGGCGCCGATCGGTCCCCGCCGCGGCGGACCCCTCACCGGAACCTGCCACAGCCTGCCCGGAGGTGACGCCATGCCGCACATCGAGCTCGGCAACGACCAGCCCGGAATCCGATCGCTGTTCTTCTACCGCCCCGAGACCGCCGGTCCGCTCTGCGAGCTCGTCGAGGTCCTGCTGCGCGGGCCGAGCACGCTGGAGCGCTGGGAGCGCGAGCTGATCGCCACCCACGTCTCAGAACTCAACGAGTGCCGCTACTGCGCCACCACGCACGGCGCGTTCACCGCCGCCCAGCTCCCGGATGGCATGGACCCGGCGCTGATCCGCAGCGACCTCGGCGCCGCGCCGATCAGCGACAAGCTCAAGGCGCTGCTGGCGATCGCCGCGGCCGTCCAGCGCGGCGGCCGGAACGTCACCCCGGAGCTGATCGACGACGCCCGGGAGGCCGGCGCCACCGATCTGGAGCTGCACGACGCGGTGCTGATCGCGGCCGCGTTCTGCATGTACAACCGGTACGTCGACGGTTTGGCCACGATCGCCCCGGACGACCCGCAGAACTATGCGAACCGCGCGAAGGCGCTCGTCCAGGAGGGCTACATGCCGATCGTCGACGCCGCCCGCGCCCACAAGGCCGCGCAGGCGACCCGGCCCTGACCTCGCCCTTCACTGCCTCACGACACTTGGGGGGAAAGCCATGCCCGAAAGCCTCGCCGACGCGCCGGAAGCCGACGACGCCCGGTCCGAATTCCACCGCTATCTCATCATCGGCGCCGGCCCGGCCGGACTGCAGCTCAGCTACTACTTCCACCGGGCCGGGATGGACTACCTGACGCTGGAGCGCGACGCCGCGCCGGGCCGCTTCTTCCGGCGCTTCCCGCGCCACCGCCGGCTCATCTCGCTGAACAAGGTGCACGTGCACGGCGACGACCCGGAGATCCGGCTGCGCTGGGACTGGAACTCGCTGCTCAACGACGACCCCGGGCTGCTGTTCCCGGAGTTCAGCGACGAGTACTTCCCGCACGCCGACGACATGGTGCGCTACCTCGCCGAGTTCCAGCGCGCGCACGGCCTGGCGGTGCGTTACGGGAACGAGGTGGCGAGAGTCGAACGCGCGCCGAGCGGTCCCGGCTTCACCGTGCGCACCGGCGACGGCACGGTGCTGCGATGCCGGTGCCTCGTCGCGGCGACCGGCTGGGGCCGGCCGTTCGTGCCGGACATCCCGGGGATCGAGCACGCCGTCGGCTACGAGGACATGGACGTGGACCCGCGCAGCTACGCGGGCCGGCGCGTGCTGATCATCGGCAAGGGCAACTCGGCCTTCGAGACCGCCCACGCCGTGCTCGGGCAGGCCTCGATGGTGCACCTGGCCAGCCGCCGGCCGCTGCGCCTGACCTGGACCACGAAGCATCCGGGCGACGTGCGCGGCCAGTACGGCGCGGTGCTGGACAGCTACCAGTTCAAGACGCTGCACTCGGTGCTGGACTGCACCATCGACGAGATCCGCGCGGCCGGCGACCGCTTCGAGGTCGACATCACCTACACCCACGCCGACGGCGAGACGGCGACGCTCGAATACGAGTCCGTGCTGCGGTGCACCGGATTCCGCATGGACACCTCGGTCTTCGGCGCCGACTGCGTCCCGCGCACCGAGCGGGACGGACGGCTGCCGGCCACCGGTCCCGACTGGCAGTGCGCCAACGTGGACGGCCTCTACTTCGCCGGCACCCTGGCCCAGACCCGCGACTTCAAGCGGTCCTCCTCCGCCTTCATCGACGGGTTCCGCTACAACCTGCGCACGCTGTGCGCGCTGCTGCGCGAGCGCTACGAGGGCGTGCCCCTCGAGGCGACGGAGGTCAAGGCCGATCCGGACGAGCTGACCTCGCTGGTGCTGGACCGGGTCAACTGGAGCTCGGCGCTGTGGACGCAGTTCGAATACCTCTGCGACGCCCTCGTGGTGGACGCGGCCTCCGGACGGGTCTCGGTGTACAAGGACCTGCCCGAGGACTACGCGATCGAGCGCTTCCGCGACGAGCCGCACTACTACACCGTGACCCTGCGCTGGGGCCGGGACGACTACGCGGACGTGTTCGCGATCTCCCGGCACCCGGACCCCGACCGGGCCGGGGACAGCGCGTTCATCCACCCGGTCGTCCGCCGCCACCGGCACGGCGCGACGGTCGGCGAGAAGCACCTGCTGGAGGACCTGCTAGCCGAGTGGCGCCGCCCGGAGCGGCACGTCGACCCGCTGAGGGAGTTCTTCGCCGAGCAGCTGGGCCAGGGCTGAGGCCAGGGCGGGCGCCGGTGAATCAGCGGCGCACCATCACCTCGTCCAGGCTCTTTCGGGCGATGTCCGGCACCCGGGCGTCCGGGGCCGGATATCCGACCGGGACGACGAGGAAGGGGCGCTCCTCCGGCGGCCGCTCGCAGACCTCGTTGAGGAAGCGCATCGGGCTGGGCGTGTGGGTGAGCGTGGCGAGCCCCGCGCGGTGCAGCGCGGCCAGCAGGATCCCGACCGCGATGCCGACGGACTCCTTGACGTAGTACGGCTTCGGGCTGTTCGGCCCCTGATGGACCTCGAACACGACGATGACCAGCGGAGCGGTCTGCAGGAACGGCTTGTTCCAGTCCGTGCCGAACTGCGCGACCGCGTCGAGCCACTCGGCCGGGGCGCGGCGGTGGTAGAACTCGTACTCCTCCGCCTCGGCGGCCTCCCGCAGCCTGCGCTTGCGCTCGGCGTCGGCCACCACGACGAAGCGCCACGGCTGGACGTTCGCCCCGCTCGGCGCGCTGGCCGCGGCGCGGATCGCGGCCTCCACCACGGCGTCCGGCACCGGCTCGGGCGAGAAGTCGCGCACCGAGCGGCGCCGGGCCATCCGGTCGGCGAACGACGCGGCCTGCACCAGCATCTGCCGCGGGGTCAGCCGGACGAGGTCGAGGGGAACCGTCCGCGGCGCGGCGTCTGCGGCCGTCGGCCGGCCGGTCTCGGGCGCGGCGGTCTCGGTCACGGGCGTCTCCAATCGTCGGCGCCTCCCAGTCTGTCCGCCTGGCGGGGCGCGCGCTTCCGCCAAATTGCCGTCTATGCCGCCTATCTGCGCACGATGACTTCGTCGGCCGCGTCGGCGAGCCGACCGCGCACCGCCGCAGCCCTCGAGCACGCCCTTCAGCCAGCCGGACACGAACTCGAGCTCGCCGGCGGCCTCGAGCTCCGGCCGGATCGAGGCCAGCAGCTGCTCGACCAGGTCGGCGACCGGGGCCGGGCGGCCGGTCAGCGGATCGATGCCGTGCCCTTCGGCGCCGTCCCGCGCGGCGCGCCAGTACGCCAGCCGCAGCGTCTCGGCCGGAACCGCGGGTCCGGGGTCGCCGGCGTCCACGCGGCGCAGCGCCACCACCGCCAGAGCCCTGATCAGGGCGGCGAGCATGGCGGACTCCTCGGCCGTGACCGGCACGTCGCAGGCGCGGACCTCCAGCGTCGGGAAGCGCTGCGAGGGGCGGATGTCCCAGAAGAGCGTCCCGGCGTCGACGACGGCGCCGACCTCGTGCAGCATCGCCACGGTCGCCTCGTAGTCCTCCGCGCAGGCGAAGTACGGCGGCGGGCCCGCGACCGGCCACCGGGTCCAGATCATCGTGCGCCAGCTGGCGTATCCGGTGTCCCGCTCAGCCCAGTAGGGCGAGTTGGCGGCGAGGGCGATCAGCAGCGGCAGCCGCGGCCGCAGGTGGTTGCCGACCAGCACGGCCCGCTCCCGGTCCGGCAGCTCCACATGGACGTGCAGCGCGCAGATCGCCAGTTCGTCGTGCAGGCCGCGGAACAGGGCGGTGCCCCGGTCCTGGCGCGGGCCCTCGGTGATCGGCGGCGGCACGACGTCGCCGAGCACCGGGGTGCCGGTCGCGGCGACGCAATACCCGGCGCGGGCGGCGCCCTCGGCGAGCAGTTCGCGGCCCTCGACCAGCTGGCCGTGCAGCTCGTGCAGCGTGCCGCACGGATCGGTCCGGGTCTCCACCTGGAGCTTGGTGATCTCCCCGCCCACCCGGGAGCCGAGGCGGCAGGCGGCCGCCTGCACCACCGCGGCCGCCTGCGGGACCGCCGCCCCGGTGTCCGGATCCACGACCAGGAACTCCTCCTCCACGCCGAACCTCGGTCCCGGAGCCATGCCCATGCGCGCCATCCTGTAACGTGCCGACCGCCGCGCGGCCGCGCGACATGGTCACAGCGTACTGATTCGCGCGGCCCCGGCGGGGACGAACACGGCTTCCGGCGGATCCGCGATGAGGCGTCCGACGAGCCCGGCCAGCAACGCGGCGCGCTCGGGCATCCGCGCCACGTCCACGTACTCGTCGCGGGCGTGGGAGCCCCCGCCGACCCCGCCGAGTCCGTCCAGCGTCGGGGCGCCGACCGCGGCGGTGAAGTTGGCGTCCGAGGCCCCCGGGGCGTGCGCGCCTTCCGGCAGCTCGATGCCCAGATCCGCCGCGGCGTAGCACGCGACGCCGAACAGCGCCGCCGACATATCGGGCGACAACGGGTATCGGCTCACGCCGCCGTCCAGTACGAGCCGCGCACCCTCCAGGTGCGCCGAGAGGCCGCGCACCGACCGGTCGACCCGCTCCAACTCCCGCGCGCTCCAGGCCCGCACATCTATGCAAAGTGTCGCCGACTCCGGCACCGTGTTGGACGTGGTGCCCGCGGACAGCGCCGTCGGCGTCACACTCGTGCCGGCCGCGGCGTCGGCAAAGGCCATGACCTCCAGCGCGTGGTGCGCGATCTCTACGGTCGCGTTGACGCCCCGGTGCGCCTCGACGCCGGCGTGCGCGGCCCGGCCCTGCGCGGTCAGCCGGTAGGCCGAGCCGCCCTTGCACGCGATCTTCAACGCGCCGTCAGGATTGCTCGGCTCGCACACCAGCACCGCCCCGGAGCGCCGCGCCTGCTGCTCGATCAGGGGCCGCGAGCTGACCGAGCCGGTCTCCTCGTCGCAGGTGAGCAGGACGCCGACGGATGAGGTGTCGGCCAGGGAGTCGAGCGCAGCCAGCATCTGCACGATGCCCGACTTCATGTCGCACACGCCCGGCCCGGTCGCGATCGGGCCCGACACGGCGAACGGCCAGTCCCGCAGCGTGCCCGCCGGCCACACGGTGTCGAAGTGCCCGAGCAGCAGGACCCGCTGGTCCCGCGCCGGCCAGAGCAGGTGCGGGAGCCCGTCGAGCACGATCCGGCGCGGCGGCCGGCCCAGCGCCCGGGTGCCCCACTCGGCCAGCAGCTGCGCGCACGCCGACAGGTGGGGCGCCGAGCCGGGCGGCGACTCGCAGAAGACCAGCTCGGCGAGCCGCTCCACCAGCACAGTGCCGTTCACCGCCGACCGAGAGTGCGAAAGCCCGTCCATTCCACCAAGTATCAGAGAACTGCGGGCGTCGCGATTCTCCGAGCTTGCCGACCTCGGCACGGCGAGGCCGCGGCGGTGTAGACCGTCAGGATGCGTAGACCTGGAACTCGGAGAGCTGACCGGCCGGCCAGCCGGTGTTCGCGGTGAAGTTCAGCCGCACATAACGGGTCGTCGTCGCAGGCAGCGTGATCGAGACACTGTTGCCCGTCGAGGGATTGAACGTATAGCCGGCCGAGGCCACAAGCGTCGTGAACGTGCTGTTATCCGTACTGCCCTGAACCGACAACGTCTGCGTCCGCGTCGGCCACGACGACGAAGGCGGCAACGTCAAGGTGAGACTGCCGATCGCCAGTGCGGAATCGAGGTCCACCTGCAACCACTGCGGGAACGCGTTGTCCGCGGACTCCCAGTACGTGCTCGTGTTGCCGTCCACGGCATTGCCCGGAACGTACGACTGCGTATAGCCGCTCGCGGTAGCCGGCCGGTTCAACGCGAGGTTCGTGTTGGCCGGGGCCGCAGGCGTCGTCGCTCTCACGGTGTTCGAGGGCTGCGATACGTTGCCGGAGGAGTCGTGGGCGGTGACGGAGAAGCTGTACGCGGTCGAGGCGCCGAGCCCGGTGACCGTGAACGTGGTCCCGGCGGTCGACCCGGCGGTCGTGCTGGCCGACCCGGCGGTCTGCGTGATCGTGTAGCCCGCGACGCCGTTGCTGCCGGTCGACGCGGTCCACGACAACGAGACGCTGTTGTAGGTCGTGCCGGTGACGGTGAGGTTGGTCGGCGCGGTCGGCGGCGTGGTGCCGGAGGTGGGTTCGGGTGGGGTGGGTCGGATGTTGGTCAGGGCGATCTGGCCCTTGAGCATCCGCCCGCCGTCATTGGTCAGGCGCAGGTAGTAGTCCGCCGAGCAGGCCGTACCGTCCTGATCCAGGGACTGCAGGCCCGAGTTGGTCGGCACGAACGCCTGGGTCGGGGCGGTGTTCAGGATCTGATTGCCCTCCCCGTACTCGTCGAACATCGAGATGTAGATCCCCTGCGCCCCGACCCGCACCATGTTGTAGAACTGCTCCCAC
>DASYAE010000237.1:0-193568 GCA_036501535.1 Actinocrinis sp.
TTACGACGTGGTGCGCGATTGGGGTCGGGATGTGTCGGCCTGGCGAGTTGTCTGCTGGGGTTACCGCTCGGCGGTGCGGTCGGAGACGAGTGCGGCCACGGCTTGGTAGGTCTCGTCGAAGTCTTCGCGGCGTCCAAGGTAGCGCTGGAGGGTCCGCCACTGTTTGTGTTCGGCGTTGGCGTGCTCCACGCAGATCCGTTCGGAGGACTGCTGGTGTCGCTCCTGCTGGTAGGCGGCGAGCTGTTCGCCGGTCGTGTCCTTCTTCGGTGGGAGCGGCGGGGCTTGGACCTGGTCGGGGAACTGCTTGGCCAGGCCTCGGTATCCGGCGTCGACCGTGGCCTTCACGTCGGGGAACTGCTCGAACAGGTCGCAGATCCCTTCGGTCTTCAGCGCGGTCTGGTCGTGCATGCGCCCGGGGCGAAACGCCCCGGCCCACAGCGTGCGGCCGGCGTGGTCGGTGATGACGGTGGCCTTCTTGGTGTTCTGCTTCTTCTTGCCCGACACGAACGCCCGACGGCCGGGTTTGTTGGCCTGCGGACGGCGGACCTGGACTTCGGTGCCGTCGATGCGCAGTTCGACACCGGCGGCCCTGGCGTAGGCGAAGACATCGGCCAGGGTGTGAAGCCGCAGGCTGGGGTGTTCTGGGACGGCGAAGCCGCGTGCGGCCAGCAGGGGGCGGACCTCGCGAACAGCTCGGGTGACCGTGGAGCGGTCCACCCCGTAGAGCACCGCAAGCGCCGCGTGCGGGAGTCCGAGACGCAAGGCCACCAAGGTCACGACCACACGGTCGACGAACACCAGGTCGTGGTCAGGTCCCGCTCCCGGAGCCCGCAGACGGTCGTGACCACGACGTTCCCGCAGTCGGCCCTCCTCGGCGGCCCGCCAGACATCGGCCAGTTCGGCGACGAGTTTGCCAAGACGTCGCGGCTTCAGGCCGGTGAAGATACGCTGGCACAAGGCCGTGCGGCCACGGTATTGCGTCACAACAACACCCAACCGCACGGCCTGCCTCATGTCCCGGAAGAGGCCTGATCGTTATCGCGCACCACGTCGTTAGCCTTTCCCCGCAAGCGGTTGCAGGAAGGGAGAGACGATGGTGCGGCGCGTGACCGGCGGCGCAGATCGCGTACGACACGATCATCCGCGGCGTGCACGGCGTGCCGAACGCGCCAATGCCCTGTTGAAGGAGACCTTCACCGCACTGCAGATGGTCAGCCTCAGCCCGACCCGCATCGGCGCGACCGTCAAAGCCGCCCTCGTCCTACTCGACCTCGAGCACGGCCGCCCCCTACCCAGCGGCTACACAAAGTAACGGTCATCTTGCGCGGAATGATTCAATACGGCGGGACCGGAGCGAGCCGCGCTGGGCCGGGTGCCTGCCAGGGCTCGGTTCGCGGGGCTGAAGCTCCCGCCGCTCGCCGGAATCCAGCCGCGCGACGCGTCGTGCTCGTATGTCTCCTGATGAGCCGTGGCTGGGCCCCGGATAGGCAGCGTCATGATCAGAGCGGCGGCGAGCCCGGCGTCCTGGTCGATGTCGAAGGCCTCAACGATGCACTGCCGCGCCCCGGATCGGCCAGTGATGCGGCTTGACTCCGGCGATGACGAGCCGGTCGAGCTCCGCAACGCTCTGCCTCGGTCACATCCGCATAATCGCGCCCTTGCTCGATGCCTTCTATCGTCGCGGCATGGAATCGACGGTACGCGGGCTACGGGGTGTGCGCCGTCGCGAAGCACCGTCAAACCGTGGCCGCCCAAGAAGAACTTGCTGACGTCCTCGCTGCAACAGCCAGAACGAAGACTCCAGTCGTCGCCAGCAGACCCCTGGGAGTTAAGAAGTCGAGTGGTAGGGGCCGGGGCGTTCGTCGCGGCGGTAGGGAAGGCGACGGCTTCGTCGTAAGGGATGCTGTTCAGGAGGCAGTGGTGGAGCATGCCCAGGAGTCGGTTGAACAGGTTACGTTGTGCTGCGACATGGCGCCTTCCTTGCCGGGAGGCGGGATGGGAGGATCGGCGCGTGAGCGAATGGGTCTTGTTCATGCATCCGCTGCGGGACGATTTCATGGCGACTATGACCGATGCTGAACGGTCCGCCTTCGAGGCTCATGCCGCCTGGCTGCACGGGCTGTTGGCTGAAGGCGTACTCATCGCGGCAGGGCCGTGCTTGGGCACCCTCAACACCGGGATCGCGATCTTCGAAGCAGCCGACGAGGAGACGGCGCGTCGCGTCGTCGCCGGTGAGCCCGTGACCAGCGGTGGGTACATGCGTGCTGACCTGCGGCCGTACCAGCTCGGTCTGCTGCGTGGCCGTGACTGCCTGTCAACGGCCACGAAGTGACCTTGCTGTGCGGACAGCGGATGGCGAGGCTGGCGGACAGCGGAAGTCCAGGCCTGTGCCCACCGATGTCCTGGTGGGCGGCCGTGGGGTTCCCGCAGGGTCTCGGCCAGGCCAACGGACCACCCCCTTGCCGGCCAGGGCCTGGGCGAGGCGGTGCGAATCGCCGGAAGTCAGGACGAGATGCGCGTGGTGCAGTAGCCTGTCCACAGCAGCGGTCGCAATGGTCTTAGGCATGATCGTGTCAAAGTCTGAAGGGCGAATGTTGCTGGTCACCGCGATGGAGCGCCTCTCGTATGCGGCGTCTATGATCCGGTAGAACGCCTCGGCGGCCTCGGCTTGGACCGGGAGCATGCCGATGTCGTCGATCTATGCGGATGTCGGCATAGATCGACGAGGTGGGCTACATCCCGTTCGATCAGGACGCTGCGAACCTGTTCTTCCAGCTCATAGCCTCAAGGTACGAGGTCGGCTCGGTCATGGTCACGAGCAACCTCCCGTTCGGGCGCTGGGGAGAGACCTTCTCGGACGACGTTGTCGCCGCCGCAATGATCGATCGTCTGGTCCACCATGCCGAGGTCCTGACCCTGACCGGCGATTCCTACCGCACCCGCCAGCGCCGCGAACTGCTGGCCCAGGACAACCGGATCAGCCAGAACTAGACCCGCGACCCCACCGGGTCCCACGCCTCCAGGCGGCGGCGCAGATCGGCGATCTGGGCACCGCGCAAACCGACGGTGCGACCCCACTGGCCGACGGCCCCGGTCACCACGGCCGGCCCATGCAGCTGCATCGGCACCCCGCGCTCCCGCGCGAGCAGGCTCGCCGGCCCGTTGACCGCCCTGCCCTCGGCGATGCCGTTCTCATCGACCCACAACGCAAGCCCGCCGTCGACGACCAACCGCTCGACCATCGAGCAGCCGATGACGGCGCGAAGACCACGCACGACGCTGACGGACCGATTGGCAGACAGTTCCACATCGGTCACGCGCCCGTGCAGGTCGATGCTCAAGGCCTTCATGGTCGCAGATCCCTCGGGACAAGGCGGACTGGATAGTCCATGCCTGGACCCAGTTTACCTGCACCCGGGGGGTCAAAATTGCGGGACACGGAGGGGGTCAATTTTCAGGGGTTGTTGACACTTGTCGCTGTGCAAGATCCATCACGCTGCTTATGACGCGAACATCCTGGGCGTGCGCCCGGATCTGATTGTGGTCGTCCGGGAGGCAGTACTGCGGGAGTAGGATGGTCCGATGCTTCAGCACGGGCTTCAGGCGATGTCCGGTGTGGAACTCGCCGTGCCCATCGTGAAGGCGGACCGTCCATACAAGGCTGCGCTGGAACAGCGGTACGAGGAGTTCCTCACGGCGACGTGAGAAGCTTCGGTCTGCTGGTCCGGGTGCCCGTGGAAGGCGAATGCCGTCAAGGCCGCTGGGAGCGGGCGCTCGGTGCGCGCGTCGCTGAAGCCGCAGCTGTGCGGGCACAGACGTGCGAGCAGGTGCACAGTCAGAGCGGTGAAGTGCTGTTCGATCGTGGTGAAGATCGAGGAGCTGCTGCTCAGGCACACCACGGTGGTTGTCCTTCCGATCGTCTCTGGTCGACGGTTCGGCCATCCGTTGTGGTACTCCGAATTAACCAGCTCCGGGAGGATTGGACTGGAGAACTCAGTAGAATGATTATTTTTCGCTATTGCGCTGGTCTGACCCCCCTCTGACGATCTTGACTGAGACACCCGGTTTGTCGGGTTAGTCTAGATGGGCGAGACAGGAGCATCCCGGGCATGGCCAGCACGACCGATCACGAGCACGACCCGGCGCTGCGTCCGCGGCGGGCGGCGACTTGTCGGGCTGCCGCGTCCTCGCCTTGGCCTTCGTGTTTCGTGTCGCCATCGATCCGCTTCTCATCGTCGGTGTACGTGCCGGACCCAAGGGTGCCGGGTCTTGCGAGGGCGGCTCGGTCGGCGGCGGACCGGTTGTCCTTGCCCGCAGCGGAAACCTCCCGGCTGGACGTGCCAGGTCGTCGGCGAGTTGGAGCGGGTCCGGCTGGAGTGATGCGCAGAGGGCGAGGTGTGCCGCGGCAATGCGGCCGCCGATTCCTCGCCGGGCTGCGAGGTCGACGTGCTGCGATCCCGGTTGGGAGGCTGCGCGAGCCCGACGGCCACGTTCGCCGTTCTGCCGCATCGAGCGGGACTCGTTGATCAGGCGGCGCAGGCGGCGCCTATGGCGGTCCGGCGGGTGATTCGGGCTGCTGGGAAGGGGCTCCGAGCAGCTCCCGGGCGAGCCGGGCCGCGCCCTCGGCGAGGACGGCGAGCTGCGTCGCGCTGATGCCGCTTGCGGCGGGCGGTTCGGCGGGGGCCTCGGCGCGAAGCGGCGCCGCGGGGTCGGGGCCGCCGGGGCGGGACTGCGGCGTGGCGATGCCGGGTAGCGGGCCCGGGGTCGTGCGGTAGGCGACTGTCGCGAGCACGCCGGGCGGGTCGGGCAGGGTTGGGCCGCGCAGTGCGCGCAGCGCGGTCAGTATCAGGGGCTTCGAGCGCCCGCGCAGCAGGAGTAGCGCGAAAGGGTCGTCGTCGAAAACGGTGGCGGCCTCGTAGCAGGCGGCCGCCGCATGCCTGCACGGCTGGTCGGCTCGGCCGGGGCAGGTGCAGTCGGTGCGAAGCTCGCCCCGGCCTGGTAACAGGTTCTGCAGCGCGCCGCTCCCGGTGGGCAGCTCGCCGTCGAGGAGTGCTGCGAGATGCGCGGCCCGGTCGGCCAGCTCGGCCAGGAGCCGGTCCCAGGCCGCGTCGTCGAGGACTGGGACAGTCAGGGTCACCGTATAGGGGCGGACCGCGCCACCATGAATCAGGGCACTGATGTTTCCGGGGTCGACGTACAGTTCGCTGACTTGGCCCGCGCGCGCGTAGGCCCGTCCCCGGATCAGCTGCCCGGCGGCGGCTCCCGGGAGTTCGGCGAGCGCGTCGAGCCAGGCGCTGCTCAGGCGGCGGCGCCCGAGTTCGTGCTCACGCATGCTTCTGGGGTCGTGCTGGTCGGGGTCGCGCCGGCTCACGGGTTCCCCCCGCCGTCCGGTCCCAGGGCGACGAGTTCGGCGAGCTGGGTGGTGGACAGGTCGGTCAGCCAGTTTTCGCCCCCGCCGATCACCGACGCGGCCAGCGCTCGCTTGGAGACGAGCAGGGTCGCGATCCGCTCTTCGAGGGTGCCCTCCGTGACAAGCCGATGGATCTGGACCGCGCGGTCCTGGCCGATCCGGTGGGCGCGGTCGCTGGCCTGGTCCTCGACCGCCGGATTCCACCAGCGGTCGTAGTGCACGACATGAGTGGCCCGGGTCAGGTTGAGCCCGACCCCCCCGGCTTTGAGCGAGAGCAGGAACACCGGGGCCGCGCCGGCCTGGAACGCCGCGACCGTCCCGGCCCGGTCCCGGGTCTGACCGCCAAGAAACAGGGTCTTGATACCTTGGTCGGCGAGGTGCCGCTCGATGAGCCGGGTCATCTGGACGTACTGGCTGAAGACGAGGATGGACTCACCCTCGGCAAGGATCACTTCGAGCAGGTCGTCGAGGGCGTCGAGCTTGCCGGAGCGGCCGGGCAGCGGTCCGGGCTCGTGCAGGTACTGCGCCGGGTGGTTGCAGACCTGTTTGAGGGCGGTCAGCATTTTGAGGATCAGGAAGCGCCGGTTCAGGTGCGGGTTCGCCTCGATCTCGGCGAGGTTGTGCGCGAGCACTGCCTTGTACAGCGAGGCCTGCTCGGCGGTGAGCGGCACGAGCCGGTCGGTCTCGGTCTTGGCGGGCAGCTCCGGGGCGATACCCGGGTCGGTCTTGCGTCGGCGCAGCAGGAACGGGCTCGTCAGCTTGCCGAGGCGCTCGGCGGCGTCCGCGTCGCCATCGCGTTCGACCGGGATCGCGACCTGCTGGTGGAAGTCCTCCAGCGAGCCGAGCAGTCCCGGGGTGGTCCAGTCCAGCAGCGCCCACAGGTCCGCGAGCCGGTTCTCCACCGGGGTGCCGGTCAGCGCGATCCGGGCGGTCGCCGGCAGGGTGCGTAGTTGCCGGGAGGTGCGCGCGAACGGATTCTTCACGTACTGCGCCTCGTCGGCGACGATCAGCCCCCAGTCCGTCCGGGCCAGTTCCGGGGCATCTGAGCGCACGAGTCCGTAGGTGGCCAGGACGATCTCATCGGGCGCCAGGTTCTGCAGGTGCCTGGCGCCGCCGTGGTAGCGGCGCACCGGGAGGCCGGGCGCGAAGCGGGTGATCTCCTGCTCCCAGTTGCCCAGCAGGGAAGTCGGGCAGACGACCAACATCGGGCCCTGAGATTCGCCTGCGTCCACCCGATGCAGGTGCAGCGCGATGACCTGGATGGTCTTGCCCAGGCCCATGTCGTCGGCCAGGCAGCCGCCGAGGCCGAGCCGCGTCATCTCGGCCAGCCAGTCCAGGCCGCGCTTCTGGTAGGGGCGCAGGGTCGCGTTCAGCGTGGGCGGCACCGGGACCGGGGTCCCGGCGGGATTCGTGTCCACCAGCCGGTCCTTGAGCGGGATCAGGTCGCCCGTGGCCTCGAATCCGTACCATTCGCCGTCCAGGTCGAGGCCGTCTTCGAGTGCTGCGGCCAGGGCGGTGGCGCCGGTCAGCAGGGTCCCGCGCGCGCGTCGCAGCCGCCGGGCCGTCGCCGCGTCCAGCCGCACCCACCGGCCGCGCAGCCGCACCAGGGAGCGTTTCGCCTCAGCCAGCTGCTCCAGCTCCCTCTCGGTCAGCGGCTCGCCGCCCTCGGCAGGCCGCCAGGTCAGGCGCAGCAGCCGGCCGAGGTTGAAGACGGCGTCGGACGCGCTCTCCTGCGCGGGCACGGCCACCGCCTGCGGTGCGAGCGCCGGGCCGGCCAGTTCCACCGGAATGAGGACCTCGATATCAGCGGCCGAAAGTTGCGGTAGCTGGTCCAGCAGGGCTTCGAGCAGCGGGTCGGGCAGCGCGATCGGGCCGGGAACGGCCGGGTCGAGGGCCCTGGCCAGCGGCGGCCAGATCCGGGCGGCCCGACGCAGCGCGAGCAGCGCCGCCTGCTCGGGATCCGTGCCGAAGCGCGCCGCGACGATCGGGGCGGCGGTCCAGACGGTTTCCGCCTTGATCAGCAGGCTGGGATCGGCGGTGGAGCGCAGCCAGGGTTCGAGCTTGCACACCGCCGGCTCCTCCTGCTCCTGCCCCGGGGCCGCCGGTTCGGCTGTGGGCAGCACCACGCGCAGCACCAGCCGCGCCTTGTGCTCGGGCCGCAGCCAGCCGAGCGGTCCGCGCACCTTCACCGGGGTGCGCGCGGCAAAGGGGGCGGCGGAAACTCCCATGTCCGGCCCGGAATCGGCCGGGCGCGCCCTACGCGGCAGGGTGTCGGCGAGCCCGTCCCAGAGGGCCAGGATCAGTGTCGCGGGCTCGGGCACCCGGACCGCGGGCCATGCTCCGGGCAGCGCCTGGGCATAGCCCTCCGGGGGCAGCGCCGCCGCGAGGGCGTGCAGGCGGCCGACTTCGGGTTCTGACAGCGGCCCGATCCTCCAGGCACCGAAGCCGGAATCGGTCACCGCGGGCCGCAACCGGCCTCGGGCGACCAGGTCGAGCCCGGCCCGCGCCGCGGCTGCCCAGACGGTCAGCGAAGGGCTCTTGCTCCCGTCCGCCAGCAGCGGCGCGAGGGCCTGTTCGATCGTCAGGTAGCGCACCGGGGTCGGCAGCTTCCGCACCCGGGCCCCGGCGCCGTGGAAGACATCAGCGCCCTGGAACACCTCAGTGGCCTGGAATATCGCGAGGGTGTCGCCGCCCTCGATTCCGGGGCCCCACAGCGCGAACCGACCGAGCCTCGCGGGCTCGCCGGGGACGAACACCGCGTGTGCGGAGTGTGGGAAGGGGGCGGAGCCGGGGCTCAACCGTCCTCCGACTCGTCCACCGCACCGCCCTCCAGATCAGTGTCCTCGCGGTAGTCGCTCTCCACGTCGACAGCGATGGTCTGCGGCCGGAAGCCCGAGTCGAGCCGCACCAGGTCCCACTCGTTGATCCAGGCCCTGATGTACTGGCGCATCCGGGTGGCGCCGAGTCGCTCCAGCCCCTCGACCTCTGGCGGACTCCAGCCGAAAGCGGCCCCATGCACCTGCTTGAGCTGCTGGTAGGTCCGGTCGAGCTCGACCGCGTCCGGCGGGGTGAGCAGGGTCATCTCGCGGTCGATGATGCGCATCCCGAGCACGGCGTCGGTGGCCAGGTCGGCGGAGTCCGCGGCGGTGGAGGCGCGCAGCTTCACCGGGATGGTGTCTTTGTCCCTTTTGCCCGTCACGACCGCGGCCTCGAAGTCGTCGGTCATCGCGAGCACGGCGGCCAGCGGCAGGCCCGGCGCATCGTGCTTGCCCCGGATCCAACGGGCGATGCGAGCGTAGGACCTCGCGCGTTGGAGCACGGAGTAGCGGCCGATCAGCTCGACCTCGTCGAACAGCACCAGCCAGCCCGCGCACCCGGCGGCGGCGAGCAGCCGTGTGGCGAAGCGCAGGCGCTGTTCGCCCAGCGTCTTGACAGACACCGGGGACAGGGCGGTGCGCGCCTCGCCCGCGTCCTTGAGGCCGCGCCGCAGCTGCGACACGCTGAGCGGGTCGCCGCACCAGAAGCGCACCAGGTCGTCGGCCAATTCCGGGTCCCGCTCACGGGTTTTGGCGTAGAGCACCAGCGAGGCGGCGAACCGCTCGTTGAGCCCGGCGGCCGGGGACACGGCCCAGCGCAGCAATTCGGCGTAGGCGGCGTTCTGCACGTCGAGCCGCGCGGCGGCCTCGGGGATCGCAGGTCCCTTACCCTCGGCGACGATGGCGGCCTCGGCGGCGGCCCTGAAGACCTTGACCTGGTCGTGCAGCGGCGTCTCCTTGCTCACCACCACCCGGCTGACCGCGTAACCCTCGGCCAGGGCCAGCTGTGTCAGATGTTCGAGCAGGTGCGATTTCCCGGAGCCGAAGCCGCCCCCGATCAGCATCCCCCCGGCCGTGCCCGCACGGGCCGCGCCGAGCAGTTCCAGGAACTTGTCCTCGATCTCGCTCTGCCCGGAGCCGAGCAGAGCGACCGCATCCGCGCTGGGCACACCGGCGCGCAGCGCCTCGATCGCCCGCCGGTGCTTGATCGACGGGGTCGCGGCCGGGCCGGTCGCCGTTGTGGGGGGTGTGAGTGTCAGTGCGGGTGTGGTCATCGGACCGCCTCCAATCGTACGTCGAGCCGGACGAGCGCGGCGTAGGGGTTGGCCCGGTTGCGGTCGCGGACCTCGTCGGCCACCCGCAGGTGCAGCGCGCTGTAGGCGGGCAGGCCGCGGCTCTCGTCAGTCACCAGCTCCGGCGGCAGCAGCACCGTGACGAACAGCCCGGGAAGCTCGTCGGCCGCGTCGATCAGCTGGCGCAGCAGCTCATACACGTCCAGAGCGGCCGGCTTGGAGTAGTAGTGGCCGTCGCGCTGCTCCACCGGCGGGCGCCGCCCGACGGCTACGCGCTCCAGATCCAGCCGCAGCACCAGACCCGGCAGGCCCGCCTTGCGGATCCAGCGGGTCAGTGACGTCAGGAGCGGCCGGGCGTTGTACCGGGTGATCCTGCTGTAAAGCAGGACCGCGCGAAGCTGCGAGACCGGCACCTTTTCCCCGACCAGCCAGGACAGCACGGTCAGTCGGTCGGCCTCGACGATGTCGATGTGACCGGTCAGGGACTGGCACAGGCGCAGCATCGCCACGCGGAACTCGTGGGACAGCGCGGTGTCGGCGAGGATCGCGGACTCCAGGGTCCGGCGCAGGCTGCGGTAGAGCTCCATCGCGTCGATTCCGTGCAGCTCGGCGACCGCCGCGACAGTCAGCTCCCGGGCTGCGCGTCCGGCGGCCGGGAAACCAGCCTGCTGATACGCGTCGTGGAGCACCCGGGCGGCCAGCGCTGTCCAGTCCATCTGCCGGGCGACGGCGAAGAACAGCTGGTCCATCAGGTGGATCCGGGTCTGCGCCGAGTCCACGGCCGCGCCGGCGAAACCGCCCTGGGCGGCGAGCTCGTCCAGCCCCTCGCCGAAGCGCTTGGCGACCTCGTCGCCTCCGGGCACCACCAGTTTGACGGCGGCCCCGCCGCAGCGGATGTACGTGCGCAGATACTCCTCGGCGGCGAAATCCAGATACTCGTCCACCTGGTGGCTTCCGCCGCCGCCGGGCAGTTCGCCGCGCGGCCCGGGAAGACCGAGGCTCACTGCTACTCCTCGCCCTCGTTCGACCGCGCTGCGCTGTTCGGCTGCGCTGTGCTGAAGGACACGCCCCAGTACCGCTGCCGCTGTCCGCTGCGCGCGACCGTGGTCAGCACGCCCGCGCCCTTCGTGCCCGTGCTGGCCGACCAGCGCAGCTGCCGGGGGCTTCGGGCCGTGGAGGTGACACCGCTCTGGTCGAGCAGGTACAAGTCGCGGGCGAACTCCTGCTTGGAGTATTCCCGGGACTGGTTGGGCAGCAGGGTCAGCACGGACCAGACGTCCAGCAGCCGCACCACTGAATCGGGACTCTTTCCGGAGCCGGCCACGGCCAGCTCGTAGGCGCCGCGCAGGCTGTCGAGGAAGGGCTCGGGCTTGAAGCGCGGGCTGCGCTCCTGGGTCGCGGCGAGCAGGCCGACCAGCACTGAGGGCCGGATCCGCCGCTCGCGCACCTTGTCCACCTCGACCGAGGCGTCGCCCGCGACCACCCGCAGAAGGGACGGGTAGCACATCAGCCGGTCATCCTCCTCGAACATCGCTACGCCGGCGGCCTGCGCCGCCTCCAGCAGCTCCTTGGTGTATCCGCCCGAGGCGAGGTAGTCCTGTTCGTCGAGGTCGAACGACTCCTGGAGCGAGCGCACAGACTCTGCCAGCTCGGCCGAGACCGTCTCAGCCACGGCCACGGCCTTGCGCAGATCACGTACTTGCCCGGCCTTCGCCGCCGCGCGGGCCTTGCGCAGCTGCGTGATCGCCGCGCCGGCGGTCTTCAACGCGGCCTCCGCCTGGTGCTCCGCCCCGGCCAGCGCGGCCTCGAGCGTCCCTTGGGTCGTCAACTCAGTCTCCTCGATGTCGGGCGGTAATCCCGTGTCGGGAATCGCGCGCCCGCTTTGTCGTTCTTTCTGCCTCACTGAGACCAAGATAGTGCAACGCCCGCAGGCCCACGGCCCTTATGTCAATGTCGATCGGTCCGCTTCGAGTGGATTCGAACGTGCGATCGCCTGGCGACTCAGGGCGCGGATCTGCTAGCGCAGGTCGTCGGTGATGTCCGGCGGCGCGGATCGTCCGCCGTCTGGCATGACCGGTGGTTGCGCCACGGACGGCATAGTGCCACAAATTTGTGTTACATTTGATCCATGTCGATTGCGGAAGAGCACAGTGTCGGCCTGCGAGAGCTGCGCCATCACACGAGCGATGTTCTCGCGCGCGTCCGCCATGGCGAGACGATTGAGATCACTGAGTACGGCAAGCCGGTCGCCCGTCTGGTTCCGATCGATGTGGGGGCGTCCCCCAGCATCCTCACGCACTTGGCCGCGCAGGGTCGCGTGCGTCTGGCCACGCGGCCTGGCTTTCGGCCAACCATGCGTGCGGGGGATGGATCGAACCTTCTCACCGATACGCTCGCCGCCATGCGGGACGAGGAGCGTTGGTGACGCTCTACTACTTGGACACCTCCGCTGTGCTCAAGCTGCTTCGAGCCGAAGAGCACTCGCGGGCGATGGCGACGTTCTACGACGAAGCGGCTGCTGCGGGTGGCCACTTCGTCAGTTCGGATCTGCTGCGCATCGAGGTGCTGCGCGCCACGACGCGGGTCGCGCCGGAACTCCTGCCCGACGCCCGAGGGCTGTTGTCAGCAGTGAGCACGATGGTGATCGATGAGGAGATCGTGCAGGCGGCATCCGGTGAAGGTGACCGGATGCTGCGGACGCTGGATGCGATCCATCTGTCGTCGGCCCGCGCGTTCGGCACTGATTTGACGGCACTGATCACGTACGATGATCGGCTTGTCCAGGCCGCCAAAGACGCCGGCATCACCGTCATCGCGCCCAGCTGAGTACCCCTGCGGCTCTGCGGCCGTCAGGGCCCTCGGTCGTGGAGTCCGGCGTGGCACGAGGCCTCTCGTGCGGACGCGGTTGCGGAACGCGGGGTCCCGCTCAAGGCAGCGTTTCAGGAGCCTGGTGGGAAGGGCCTCTCGGCCACCGCCTTCCCGGCGACGTCCGGGTCGGCGCATACCGGCGCCGCCCGGCCCTGCACGGCACGACTCGCGCCTGCTCCCGGCGCCGAACCACCGCTCCTACGTCGCGAACCCACCGAGGGGTGCGGCCGCGCGCGTTTGGCGCAATCTCGATACGTATCCGCGTCGCCAGTCCGCCTGCCTGCATGGTTGTGGGGTGCCAGATCGGGAGGGCTGGGTCATCACCATGTTCGCGCCCATGAGGTGTCTGCCCGTTTCCAAACGGTATGGGAGGTGCCGAAACGTAGCTCGAGGAGCCGGCCAGCTGCCAGCAGGTTCTCGAAAATCGCAGTTCAGGGGCTATACTGGTGGATGTTCCGACGATTGGGTCCTGCTGGCCACTTGGCAGTGCGGCGAGGACGTTGAGGAGTTGGACCACGGGATCATCCACTGGGTCGTGCGGCGTCAAGACCTGATGGCCCTCCGCTTCGACAGGGTGTTCGTCCACGTCGACATGATCTGACAAGCTCATAGCGGTGAAGCGTCGAATCTCTCGTGATCCGGCCATGCGACGTTCGACGGGACCGCCCGCGCTGAGCAGTGGGACCCGTCACCGTCACCGTCACCGTCGCCGACCTCACCCGGCCCATCTCGCCTAGAGAGATCTCCTGGCAGGAGCACCGCGGACGCAGACTCCGCAGACCGCGTCCAGGTGTGATGACCTCGCGAACGCCGACTCGTTCAGTGCGCGACCGGGCTGGTGGTGCCGGCGGCATCAACTGCGGGCCACGGTCTGAAGACGCCGCCGTCGAATGCCGCGAATCAGCCCTGCACGATGGAGCGCAGGAGCGGGATCAGATGCTCGCGCAGTTCGTCGCCGCTCATCCGGGCCAGGCTTCCGCTGCGCACGACATAGCGGCTGAAGGTGACGCCGATCATCAAGGCGCCCACGAGTTCCACCCGTGCGGCCGGGGCATCGACCGGAAGGGCCTCCCGGTAAAGCTCGATGCTGTTCTCCAGCATCGCAGCGTACAGCCGGGCGGCGGCGGGGACGTTCGCGGCGGCGGCGCGCAGCAGCGCGACGAGCGGGTCGTCGGCCGAGCCGTTCTCCATGCGCGCCACGTACGCGGCGGCCAGGCGCTCGGGAAACAGGGCGGGATCTCCGGCCACCACGTCCGCGAGTTCCCGGTGTCCGGGAACCGCGGCCAGGAACAGTTGCTCCTTCGAGGTGAAATGCATCATCACGAGGCCGTGCGTAACGCCCGCGCGACGCGCGATGTCGCGAATGGTGGCGGCCGCATAACCGTTCTCTGCGAAGGCGGTACGCGCGGCGGCGAGGATCGCCGCCCGGCTGGCCTCCGGGTTCCGGCGCCGGACGCGCGGGGTCGGCGCGAGGCCCGACTCGGCCGAAAGATCGCTTTCCACCCTGTGACTGTACACGTGGACAGTAAGACCGCCGGCGGAGTAAGTTTACTGACCACTTGGATAGTAGGGCTGCGGGTTCGCGGTCGTCCTGCTCGTGGCCTGCGGCGATTGGAGTCGACACCGTGTCCGCAAGCATGCCCGTGGAACCCTTGCCGGTCATCGAGATGAAACTGGTTCACAACGTGCACCGGGCAGCGCTTCCGGTGCTGCGCGACCGGGCACGTGTGACACTCGATCTGCTGCATGCCGCACAGGTGGGCGCGTCATGAGTACGACCCTGGTGATCGGCGGCGGCAGTGAGGGCATGGGCGGCATGATCGCCCAGAGATTCGCCGACCGCGGCGACGAGGTGATCGTCACCAGCCGCGAGCGCGCGCGGGCGCAGGCCGCGGCGGAACGGATCGGCGGGAAGACCCGGGGCGTGGCCGTGGATCTGTCCAGGCCGAAGACCATCGCATCGTCCTTGGACAGCGTGGGCACGGTTGACAATGTGGTGATCACCGCCATGGAGTCGGTTCCGCTCACGCTGGCCCAACTCGATCTCGACGCCGCGATCCGCGCGGTGACCATCAAGCTGGTGGGCTACGCGGAGGCCGTGCGCTTCCTCCACGACAGGCTCGGGCCCGCAGCGTCCGTCGTGCTCTTCGGCGGCCTCGCCAAGGAACGCCCATACCCGGGCTCCACGATGGTCACCACGTTCAACGCCGGGCTCGTCGGCCTGGTCAGGACGCTTGCCGCCGAGATCGCCCCGCACCGCGTGAACGCGCTGCACCCGGGTGTCATCGGGGACAGCCCCAAGTGGCGCGACGTGCCGGATCACCCGCACGTCGCGCGCACCCCGATCGGCCGCCTGGTCACGATGGAGGAAGTCGCCGACGCCACGGAATTCCTGCTGCGCAACACCGGCATGAACGCCCACGACCTCCATATCGACGGGGGGTTTCTCATCCGGTGACCGCGCCGGGCGGAGCCGCCGAAGGGAACGGAGGGGAGGCGGCATCGTCTCGTCAGGGTGAATCAGCCGCCGATATCCCCGCTTGTGATGTGCACGGGCTTGTCGCGCGACCGGCGCTGGTCGGGCGGCTGGAAGTGCCGGCGCGCGTGACGGTGGTCTCGGCGCCTGCGGGAAGTGGGAAGACCGTCCTGCTCCGGTCGTGGATCGACCAGGGCGGCTTGGCTCCGCGTGTGGCATGGGTGTCCGTGGGGCGCGAGGAGCGCGACCCGCAGCGGTTCTGGCTGGCGGTGCTCGACGCGTTCCAGGGCACGGGCTCGAGTCCGGTGCGGGGGATCACCGCGGCGCCGGATCTGGACGGCTGGGTGGTCGTTGAGCGGCTGCTTGAGGACCTGGCGCGACTACCGCACCGAATCTGGCTGGTGATCGACGATCTGCACGAGCTGAGTTCGCAGGAGGCGCTCCGGCAGCTCGAGCTGCTTGTGCTGCGCGCCCCGTCCTTCCTGCGGTTCGTGTTCACGACCCGACATGAACTGCGGCTCGGACTGCACCGGCTGCGACTCGACGGCGAGCTGGCGGAGATCCGCGCATCCGATCTGTCCTTCAGCGTGACCGAAACCAGGGAGCTGTTCGAGCTTGCCGGCGTGGAGCTGCCCGAGCGGACGCTCGCCGTGCTCCACGAGCGCACCGAGGGCTGGGCGGCCGGGCTGCGGCTGGCGGCGCTCTGCCTGGTCGGCCAATCGGATCCGGAGCGCTTCGCGGCCGAGTTCTCCGGTGCGGAGCGGGTCGTCGCCGAGTACCTGCTGGCCGAGGTGTTGGAGCGGCAGGACGAGCGAGTACGGCGCCTCCTGCTGCGCACCTCGGTGCTCGAGCGTGTCAACGGCGAGCTCGCCGATCTGCTGACCGGCGGCATCGGGGCGGAACGGATACTGCAGGACCTCGAGCAGGCCAACGTCTTCGTCACCGCACTGGACGTCACGCGATCATGGTTCCGCTACCACCACCTGTTCGCCGATCTGCTGAGGCTGGAACTTCGCCGCCAGGCGCCGAGCGAGATCACCGCGTTGCACCGGGCCTGTGCCCGATGGTTCGCCGAACACGGGCATCCGGTCGAGGCGATCCGGCACGCGCAGGCGGCGCAGGACTGGGACCTGGCCGCGGACCTCCTCTCCGACTCCTGGCCCGGCCTGTTCCTCGACGGACGCGCCGCCGTCCGTGAACTGCTCGAGGGGTTTCCCGCCGAGATCCGCACGGCGCGCGCCGAGCTCGCGGCCCTGGTGGCGGCGGATGAGCTGGTGAGCGGTTCTGCGGTGGCGGCGGAACGGTATCTGGTCATCGCGGAGCATGCGTTGGCCGCCGAGCCCTCCGCCCGACTCCAGCAGGCGCAGCTGCTTTTGGGTATGGTCCGGCTGCAGGCGGGGCGCGTGCGTGGGGATCAGGCGGCCGTGCTCGACGAGGTGCGCAGGTTCCGGGCCCTGGCCGACACATCCGACGCGGTACGGCCCGATCTGGGCACGGACCTGCACGCCCTCGCCTTGATCAGTCTCGGTGTCACCGAGGACTGGACGGATCGACTGGAGGAGGCCGAGCGGCACCTGTCGAGGGCCGTAGCGCTCGCACGTCGTATCGAACGACCGTATCTCGAGTTCAGCGCCCTGGCGTACCTGGCCGCCGTCGGTATGGCCCGCTCGTCGTTCGGGAGCGCGGCCGAGCACGCCGAGCAGGTGATCGAACTGGCGGGACGGCACGGCTGGACCGAAGAGCCGGCGGCCGCCATCTCCTGCGCGATCGTGGGGGCGAGGCTCGCCTGGCAGGGCAGGGCCGATGAGGCGGAGCCGTGGATCCAGCGCGCCGAACTCCGCCTCAGAGCCGAGGCGGAGCCCGCGGTCGGCGCCGGGGTTCGCTATGTCCGCGGCATCCTGGAGCTGACCCGCGACCGGGCCGGCGAGGCGCTCGCGGCCTTTCAGTCCGCGGAACGGCTGACTGGTCAGTTGCGCCTGACCTCGCCGCACTATCTCACCGTGTCGACCCGGGTCCTGCGGCTGCACGCCCTGGTGCGTCTGGGCAGGGTCACGGAGGCCGAGCGGATCCTCGCCGGATTCGACGAGCAGGAGCGCGGCCGCGCGGAGATGCGCATCGCTTCGGCGACCGTGTTGCTCGCGCGGGCCGATCCGCACGCCGCGAGCAGCGCGCTCAAGCCGGTTCTGGACGGTTCCGCCCGGCCGGGTCGCCCGACGTGGTCGATCTCGGCTCTCGCGCTGGAGGCCGTGGCCCGTGACGCGATGAACGAACCCGACGCGGCCGAAGACGCCCTGGAACGCGCGTTCGACCTGGCCGAACCGGAAGGCGCGGTGTGGCACTTCCTGCTGCATCCGTCTCCGGACCTGCTCGCGCGCCATGCTCGGCGCCGCACCGCCCACGCGTCCCTGATCGCCGACATCCTGAGCCTTCTCGCGGGTCGCCGACGCGCGTCCAGCCTGACCGGACCGCTTCCGGTCCTCGATCCGTTGAGCGAAGGCGAGATCCGGGTACTGCGTTACCTGCCCACAAGCCTGACCGCGTCCGAAATCGCCGGTGAACTTGGTGTCTCGCCGAACACCGTCAAGACGCACATCCGCAACGTCTATATCAAACTGGGTACCCACCGTCGCTCCGAGGCTGTCGAACGTGCCCGCGCGCTCGGTCTGCTCGCCCCCGCCGCGGACGGTTGACGGCTGATGGCTTCGCCGAGGCTCAAGTCCTGACCGCGCCGCGTCCGCGGGCGAGGCAGGTCGATGCTCGGCTCCGGGCCGGCCGGCAGGCGGCGGACCCGGAGCGAGTGGAGCAAGGCCCTGCGACGACTGCGGTCGGCGGCGCCTCAGAGGAGTCCGTCCAGCCAGTCGTAGACGGCTTCGTTGCGGACCCGGGGAGCCATCGGGCCGCAGTGCAACTGCGCGCCTTCGGCCGCGGTGAAGTTCAGGATTGCCTTGTCGCAGCGCAGTTGCCGGTAGACCTCTTCGCCTTGCTGCGCGGGCGGTTTCACGAGTTGGTCGTCCTCGTACACGGTGATGAGCGTCGGCGAGGCGACCTGGTCCGCGACGTCGGCGACGGTGAACCGCATCAGGGTCGTGCCGAGGCCGTAAAGATCGTCGAACACCTCTCCGGCCCTGGCGGAGGGCAGGAACTCCGTGCCGTATCCCTCCGCGGCCTTCGCGAGGTTGAACCGGTCGGCTTCGGACAGTGCCGGGACGAAGTCCTGCTGCCACAGACTGTTGATCTCCTGCTTGCTCAGACCGTGGTCGAACAGTGAGGTGATGTTGTTCTCGAGGGTCTGCCAGGAGAGCCACACGCTGAGGAAGCCCGGATCGGCGACGACGGCCGCGAGCCGGTGCTCGAAGGCGGCGGCGCGGATGACGAGTTCCCCGCCGAGGCTCGAGCCGCTGAGCACGATCCGGTCGCGGTCCACCTCCGGTCGCGAGCGCAGGTAGTCCACGATCGGCGTGACGACCTTCTCCCAGTCGTAGCGGAACGGGATCTGCTGCTCGAACAGCATCGAGCCCTGGCCGGGACCCTCGAAGACGAGGGCGTTGTACCTGCGTTCGAGTGCCGCCGCCGCGCCGAAGGCCCACATACGCACGTTCTGCGCGTCCTCGCCGTTGTTGAGGATCACGGTCGGCCGACGTAGGGCCCGGTCGTCCGGCTGCAGCAGGTAGCCGGGCAGGTAGCCGGTTCCGTAGGGGATCCGAACCGCCTCGAACGGTGTGTCGGACAGCCGGCAGAACGTTCCCCAGCAGCGCTGCATCGCGGCGTACGCCGCGGCCTCGTCCGACCGCGCGGTGGTGGCGAGGATGAAGTACAGGCACAGGTCGTAGTACGACGCCGCACGCAGGTACGTGGAGCGCGCGCTGGCGGTGTGTCCGGCGGCGAGTTCGGCGCCGGCTTGCGCGTCGACGCGCTCGGCCAGCGTGAGGAAGGTGTCGTAGTAGGTCTGATACGAGGCGCCCGCCTGGTTGACGGCGTCGACCGCGGTGGCGAGTTCGCCGAACTCGGCCGATCCGTAGCCGATGCCCCCGAACGCGAAGAGGGTGTCGAAGTCGAGGTCGGACAGGGTGAACAGGTTCTGCAGCTGTTGCGGAGTGGCGGGCGTGCCCTGGTCGGCGGCTGCCTGAGCGGCGGCGGCACCGATTCCGTTCGCCCCGAGTAACGCGGCGCCGCCCCCGGCCAGCACGCCTGCGCGCAGCAGCGACCTTTGGGAGTGAGCGGCGACCGCGTCTCCGACCTGCGTCGAGGACATGTAGCGGGCTCCTTCGTGTAAAGCCGCCGACGGGCAATGCGGCTGGTCATATGGGGCCTCCAGTCTCTTCGGAGGCAGGGTGAGAGCGCGTCATATAGATGGTGTGATTCGCCGTGGCGCGGCACCGTCGGCGGGGCGGATGCACCAGGCACCGCAGAACTCGTGGCAGGATCCTGCCGTGACACCTTTCGGGCTGTCGGATCCTGCCGCGGGCGGCGTGGTCGCCCGGCCCGGGCTGTTCGACCGGCTGAGCGCGACTGCGCGGGTGACGATCGTGGCGGCGCGCTGGCGTGGCAGGGACGGCTCGATGAGGCGGAGGGATGGCTGCGGCGTGCCGGCCGCACCGTCGCCCCGGAGATCGAGGCCGTAGCAGCATTGGCCGCCCAATACCTCCGCGGGCAGATCAGCCTTGCGCGCGGTCGGGCCGCCGAGGCGTTCGCCGGCTTCCAGGCCGCCGAGCGGCTGGCCGAGGACCTGGCCGCGCCGCATCCGTTCGCCAGGCCGCTGCGCGCATGGCTGGTGCACGCCCTGGTGCGGCTCGGCGAGACGGAACATGCGGATCGAACGCTCGCGGGGCTCGGCGAGCGGGAACGGGCAAGCGGTGGGATCCGGGTCGCCGCCGCGATACTGCGGCTGGCCCAGGACGACCCGCGGGCCGCGCTCACCGAACTCGCGCCGGTTCTGGACGGCACCGCCAGACTGGGCTGGCGGATCTGGCCGGTCGAAGCCGACCTGCTCGAGGCGATCGCCCGGGCACGGCTCGGCGAACAGGATCTCGCTGACCAGGCGTTGGAGCGCGCCCTCGAGCTCGCCGAGTCGCGCGGCGCACTCCTGTGGTTCCTGTTCCATCCGGTGCCGGAGCTACTCGAGCGCCACGCCGCCCGGAGCCCCTCACGTGCGTCATCGCTTGCTGAGATCCGGTCTCTGATAAGTGGGCGCTCGCTCGCCGACCCGGAACCCGCGGGCACGCAACAGCCGCAAGAGGCGTTGAGCGCGAGCGAGATAAGGATCCTGCGTTATCTGCCGACCAATCTGACCGCTCCGGAGATCGCCGACGAACTCTCCGTCTCGCACAACACCGTCAAGTCGCACATCAAGAGCGTCTATGCCAAGCTCGGCACCCACCGCCGGGCCGATACGATCGCCCGCGCCAGCGAACTCGGCCTTCTCGCGCCCTCCGGGACCCGTCGCGTCCGTGGTCTGGACCGTCAAGGAGGAGCCGTCGATCAGCGGGGCTGATCCCGGGCAGCCAGCCGTCCGCGAGGTGCTCGCCGGATGCCCCGACCCGGACGAGCCTGCTGCGACGGCACGGCCCTCACCCGAATCGTGTGACGACGGTTCACCCCTTCGGATCCCATCCTCGTCAGGGTCGCTCCACCATCCACGACCTGTGATCGCGGCTGCCACCGTGGCGCCCCCACGCCCCCGACGCCGTGCGAACGACAAGGAGAACCGCGTTGAGCAAGCTGAAGATCCTGCGCGGATATATGAGCTGGATCGTCTTCGCGCTCTTCCCTAACTCCGAGGTCGTCTGGGCGGCGCTCGCCGGCCTCACGATCGCGCTCGTGTTGTTCGTCCTGGACCGGCGCAGCGGGATACCCCTCGACGCGCTGGTCCTCGACGTCTCCACGTTGTTCTTCTTCGCCGTGGTGGGCATCACCGCGTTCGCCGCGCCACACGTGCCGCTGGGCACATGGAGCGGCGCACTTTCCTTCGGCTGGTTGGCGATCACCGCGTGGGGCAGCATCGCTCTGCAGCAGCCGTTCACGCTCGGCATGGCCCGCCAGCGCGTGACGCGCGAGATCTCCGAGCAGCCGGCGTTCAAACAGTCACAGACCGCGCTGACCCGACTATGGGCGATCGTCTTCACCGCCACCACGGTGCTGCTCGTCGTATGCGACGCGACCCACCAAGGCACCGTGCTCTCCCTCACCGCCCGCCTGGCAGGACTCGGCACCGGCGCCTATCTGACCTCCCGGCACATCAAGGCCTCCCGGCAGCGTATGGCCGCCTCCGCCGACGATAGAGCACGGCTTCCGCACCTCACCCCGAAGGGATGAGGACGCGTCACCTTCTTCGCTGCGACAGTCCGGCTGAGCGCGGGACTGAACGTTCCACCATGGCGGTTCGCCTGATGCCGCGTCTCGTGGTCCGGCAGTCCTCGATGATGTGGAGAAGGCTCATGGCGAGAGGTCCGAGCAGGAGACGTCGGAGAAGCACCCCATTTGTCCGGCGTTGTCGTCGCACGCTGACCGTCCTGCTTTCGCTGGCGCTGGTCGCGGGGCTGACCTCGGCGGTGCCCGCGGGGGCGGCCGCGGCGGCGCGGATCCCGGCGGTGCCGCAGGCCGTCGCCGCCAGCGACCCCACCACGGTCACAGCGCCCAGCGGTGACGTCGTCCTCACCGTCGACGGCGGTGACGTCTACGACCCGACGGTCATGCAACAACAGATCGACAAGATCCAAAGCTCGGCCCCGCACCTGAGCGACGCGGTCCAGCGACTGTTCCAGCAGAGCACGCTCCTGGACCCGGACGGCGACTTCAGCGCCGGACTGCCGGTGATCGACGGCACGCTGAGTATGACGTCCGACGACAGCGGGATCTCGCTGACGATCCCGGCCGCGGAGGCTCAGCAGACCTCGCTCACGTTCTGGCAGGGCGTGGCGGCCCTGGTCATCACTCTGGCGACGTACCTTCTCATCTTCGCGCTGTGCACCGCACTCGGCGGTCCGGTCGTGACGCCGTTCTGCGGTTCCCTCGGTGCCAGCTTGGGCAACCTGGTGGGCGGCATCTTCACGGTCGCGGTCTCCGGCAACACGAAGAGCGCCAGCGCATGGTTGCTGGTGTTGGCGACGGCGCTTTCCTGGATCGTCGGCGCCAGTCCCATCGGGACGGTGATCGGAAACTGGTTGAAAGAAACCGGTGGCCCATTGCTGCTGTCCCTCGCCAAGTACCTGGGTAACCAGGCGAGTACGGCGTGGGCCTGGTTGGGCCCGAAGATCGCCCAGAACATCGGGGCTGTGGCAGGTGTCCTCACCGTCATTGCCGGGGGGATTGCGGCATTGGTGACCCAGCTGACGGGTTCGAGCTCGGGTCTGCCGTCTGGCAGCCTGGAGTGCGACATCTACATGTATTACGGGACCGGGTGCGTGGCCGCATACAGCACGGTGCACGCGCTTTCGGCCACCTATGACGGGCCGCTCTATCAGGTGACTCGCGCCTCGGACGGGGCCACCCAGGACATCGGCCTGCAGTCCACCGGGGGCTATGTCGATGCCTCCGAGCAGCACTCCTTCTGCGATCAGTCCACCTGCGCCATCACGAAGATCTACGACCAGTCGTCGGAGCAGAACGACCTGACGCCCGGCCCGGGCGGCAGCGCCGCACCGGCGCCGGACCAGGCGGCCAGCGCCGGCGCGCTGCCGATCACGGCCGGGGGCAACGAGGCGTTCGGCGTGGACATCAGCGGGGGCGTGGGATATCGCAACGACAACCCGAGCGCAATCGCGCAGGGCAGCAACCCCGAGGGCATGTACATGGTGGCCAGCGGCACGCACGTGAACGCGGGGTGCTGCTTCGATTTCGGCAACGCCGAGAAGGAGAACTCGGACAAGGGCAACGGTCACATGGATGCCGTCAACCTCAACACGCGCTGTTACTTCACGCCGTGCACCGACACCGGCCCGTGGGTCCAGGCCGATCTGGAAAACGGCCTGTTCCAGGGTGGCAACGGCAACAACCCCAACAACCTGGGGAACAAGAGCAACTACGTCACCGCGATGCTGAAAAACGACGGGACGACCACCTACGCGCTCAAGGGCGGCGACGCTCAAGGCGGCGGTCTGTCCACATGGTGGGAAGGGCCATTACCTGATCCCGCGATACGTCCCGGCTACAAGCCGATGCAGAAAGAGGGCGCGATCATCCTGGGCATCGGCGGGGACAACAGCAACAGCTCCATCGGCTCGTTCTTCGAGGGCGCGATGACCGCCGGCTATCCTTCGGACACCGCCGACAACGCCGTGCAGAACGCCATCGTCTCGGTCGGCTACGCCGGCTCCTCCGGGGGTGTCACGCCGGTCGCGGGCACGATCACGAGTTCGACGGGCAAGTGCGTGGACGTCTTCGGTGACGACGACGGGGTCGCCGGGACGCGGGTTGACCTGTGGGACTGCCAGCCCGGCGCCGTCGACCAGCACTGGACCCGCAACACCGACGGATCGCTGGAAACGCTCGGCCTGTGCCTGGACACCGTCGGCGCCGGCACCGCGGCCGGGGCCCTGACCGTCCTCGCGCAGTGCACCGGCCAGGGCGGCACCCAGATATGGGTTCAGCAGCCGGACGGATCGCTGCTCAACAAGGTGTCCGGCCTGTGCCTGGGCGACCCGTCCGGAAGTTCGGACAACGGCACGCAGTTGCAGCTCGCCGCCTGCGACGGCGCCCGGACCACGAAGTACTCGCTCAACGGCGGCACCCCGATCGTGGGTCCGTCCGGCAAGTGCCTGGACGTGTACGGCGACGACACCGGCGGCGACAGAACACCGGTGGACCTGTGGGACTGCCAGCCGAACGCGGTCGACCAGCACTGGATTCCGACCGCCGGGGGCCAACTGGTGACCCTCGGCAAGTGCCTGGACGTCAAGGGCGACGCCACGGCGCCCGGCACCCTGGTACAGCTGTACTCGTGCGACGGCTCGCCCGGCCAGGTCTGGCGGAACAAGCCGGACAAGCTGCTGGTCAATCCCGGTTCCGGATTGTGCCTGACCTCCCCGGACAACGGTGCGGCCAACAGTACTCAACTTGAGATCAATACATGTACTGGTGGTCCGAACCAGACGTTCCCGGTGTACGACGCCTCCCTGTGGCAGCCTCAGGAGCCTGTGACGTTCGACACCCCCGGCAACAGCAATAAGTGCCTTGACGTAAAAGGCGACGACTCCGGGGGTGTCGGCACGCCGGTGGACCTGTGGGACTGCCAGCCCGGCGCCGCCGACCAGCACTGGGACCGCAACGCCGACGGGTCGCTGCTGACACTCGGCCTGTGTCTGGACACCGTCGGCCATGGCACCACGAGCGGGACCAAGGTGGTCCTGGCGACGTGCACCGGCCAGGGGGGCACCCAGTTGTGGGCGCAGGAGCCGGACGGATCGATACTCGACAAGGCGGCCGACTTGTGCCTGGACGACTCGGGCGGCAACACGGCCAACGGCACGCAACTGCAGATCTACACCTGCAATGAGGAGTGGACTCAGAAGTTCGACATCACCGGCGGCAGCCCGATCGCGAATCCGGACGGCAAGTGCATGGACGTGCTCGGCGACGACACCGGCGGCGACAAGACACCGGTGGACCTGTGGGACTGCCAGACCTACGCGGTGGACCAGCACTGGACGTACAACTCCGCGGCCCAGACGCTGACCACCCTCGGCAAGTGCCTGGACGTCAAGGGCGACTCCACGGTGGCCGGCACCCCGGTGCAGCTGTACGACTGCAACGGCAACGGTGGCCAGGTGTGGCAGGAACTGGCGAACGGGGCGCTGCTCAACCCCCAGTCCGACCAGTGCCTGGACGATCCGAACGGTAACTCCGCCAACGGCACCCGGCTGCGGATCTGGACCTGTGACGGCGCGCCCGCACAGCATTTCCCGATCTACATCCCCTGATCGTGGATTCAGCCGGAATCAGCACCCTGACCGCGCGGGCAGCGCAGCCTGCGCGGTCAGCGGCGCGCTCTGGTGGCCCCGAACCGCCGTGCCGCCTCCGCGATCGCGTCACTCTTGAAGATCCTGGCCAGGATGCTGGTATGGCTGTTGGCCGGGGTGCTCGTGCTGTTGGGGCGCGGCAGTCGGCGTTGTAGATCGTCTGGTTGATTGTTCGCCGGTTCCGGCATGGGGCGGCCGGCGTGCCTTTTACGATCCGGGCCATGGCGGACCCTGAGATGCTGGCGCAGCCCGCTGCGCGGCGCGGAATTGGACAGGCTCGAAGAGGACTGTATGTCTTGACAAACCCGCTGGACGTGGTGGTCGCCCGATGCGTGGCGTGCGTGTGTTCGGCTGCAACGGAGCTTCACGACCGCCGTGGTTCTCGCTGCGGGTCATAGGCGTAGGGGTGTGCGGAGCGTGGCGCGCCGAAGGGGACGAACCATCGATTGGCGTCGATCTCCGCCCTGTCGTCCTCCGCGTAGGGGTCTTCGTGAACGAAGCCCTCGAGGGCGGCGTCTTTGAACGCCGCGAATGCCCTGTCGGTGTCCTGATCGTAGAGGTCGTAGAGGTCGAGCACCATCTGGGCCTGCTCGATCAGCAGGAGCAGCGCGAGTTCCTCGGCCACGCACGCCGGCCTCGCCCAGTCCCGTTGGGTCAGCCGGTTGGTGAGCACGGTCGCGGTGACGAGGAAGCGCTGGGCGAACAGATGGGTGTACTGCTCGGCGCAGCGCGGCGGCAGGCCGTTGAGCACGAGGCAGGTGTCCACCCCGGAGATCGTCTTGCTGCGCGTGGCGAGGGTTGCGATGTCCTGGAAGAGTTCGTCGATGAGGACCTCGATCGCGCAGACGAGCGCTCCTGCCACGAGGCGCGCCTGCGGCAGCGGCACGCCAAGACTTGTACCGTCGTCCTCGTCCTGATCGCTGGTGGCGCCGAAGGCGGCGAGGCTGAAGGCGGTGAGCCGGCCCGCGCATCGCTCGATCCTCGCGCGTGCCGTCTCGCGCTCCTCGGTAGACGGTGGCGTACCGGCGCCTCGGCCAGCAGCGTGCTGGGCGGCGCGCTCACGCGGATCGGCGGGCGGGGTATCGGGTCCGTCTGCCGCGGCGAGGCTGTGTAGGACGAGTGTGTCGTTGAGTTCGACGCGAGACTTGACCACCGTCCAGTCGGCCAGCAGGTGCGTGTCTTCCAGGATCTCGGCGACGATGTGCCGGACGGCGTCCTCGGCGAACTCCAGCGCCGGCGCGTGGGTCATCATCAGCAGCAGCGCGCCGTCGGGGTGGACTGTCACGCGGTAGTCCTCGATCGCGGCCTTCATGCCGTCGGGACCGTCGATCGCGGCGATGCGTTCGATGCGCCGGTCCAAGAGTGCGGCGGCGCCCTCGCGCTGCAGCGGGTCGAGGGCGGGGCCTTCGGCGGGCGGTTCGATCGCGAAGACCTCTGTGCCCGGCGCCGGAGCGGCGCCGGGCACAGACGGTTGCGCGCGATATCAGCAGGCGACCCACTGCGGGTTGTCGTTCCAGCCGTCTTCGGTGGTGTCGCCGACGGCGTTGGTCTCCACTGCGTCGACGGTCTGTCCGTAGAGGCTGCCGTGCTGGCAGGGGGCGGTGGAGGCGATGCAGCTGAATCCTGACGTCGATGAATCGCTGCACCAGTTGCTGGCGACGGTCACGACTTTGCCGCCCACGGACTCGGTGAGGGTCACCGACACCTGGAGGGAGTCGACGATGGTGTCGCAGGAGAGGTCGACCTCGACGCTCACCGTGCCGCCGGAGGCGAACGGCGCGGACCCGGAAGCCCAGCAGTCGCTCATACCGGCATCCGGGCGCACGGTGCTCGAGGCTGCGGTGGCAGGGCCGGCGGTGCCGATCAAGAGGAGAGCCGCGGCGCCGGCTGCGACTGTCCGGGAGGTCAGCTTCATGTCCGTGTCCCCTGATTCTCAGTACTTGATCAGAATGCTTATGGTGGATGGCAGCGGGAAGCATAGCGCTGATAGACCGAAACACGAAGAACTACACTTGCTGTTGGATTACCTCGGCGGAGCGCGGCCGAGTCCGGTCTTACAGGGTGGTGCGCGTCTGCTGCTTGGTGGATGACCTGCTAGTTTCGGCAGCATGGTGGATCACGGCGACAGCACGGCTCTGCGGCCGCTGGTGACCGATGCCGAGCGTGGCGTGTTGTTGTTCGGTATCACGCCGCCTCGTCTGAGTACTCCTGTTGAGCGGGTCCGAGAGATCGCGGCGGCCACTTTGGCGCGGTTGGACGTGCTCGACGTGGATGGTCTGGCGCTCTACGACATCGACGATGAGAGTGACCGCAATCCGGCGGAACGGCCGTTCCCTTATCTGCCGACCATGGATCCTGCCGCGTACCACGCGGAATATCTCGGCGCGTGGGGCCGTCCCGCGGTCATCTACCGGTGCGTCGGGAAGTACAGCGAGGCGCAGCTGCGGGCCTGGCTGGGGATGGCCGACGTGGGCCGCGTGCTTGGTGTTTTCGTGGGTGCGTCGTCGAAGGACAAGTCTGTCCGGACGCGCTTGTCGCAAGCGCACGTCCTGCGCCGCGATGTTCGTCCGGACCTGGTGCTCGGTGGCGTCGCCATCACCGAGCGCCCCGAGGAGCATCTGCGGCTGATCGCCAAGCAGGAGGCGGGATGCGCATATTTCATTTCGCAGGTGATCTACAGCGCTGACGCGGCCAAGAGCATGGTCTCCGACTACTACTACGCCTGCCGTGATCGGCAGCTTGAACCGAAGCCTGTCCTGTTCACGCTTTCGGTGTGTGGCTCGGTCAAGACGTTGGCGTTCCTCAAGTGGCTCGGGGTCGGTGTTCCGCGCTGGCTGGAGAACTCCCTGCTGCACGCGGAGGACACGCTGGCCGAGTCGTACGAACACTGTGTGGCGAACGCCCGGGACCTGATCGCCTTCTGCCGGAGACTCGGCATGCCGTTCGGTTTCCTCGTCGAGAGTGTGTCGATCCGCAAGGTCGAGATCGAGGCCTCGGTCGCCCTTGCCCACGAGCTGAGCGGGCTGCTGGGACGCACAGCGCGATAAAGCCACTGCTGCCTGCTGCCTGCCGCCGCCGGCTGAGTGTCAGCTGGGTTCGCCTATGCGGGTACAGCAGCGCCAGCACTCAGCGACCCTCGGCGGGACAGACAAGCACTTGAGTCTCCTGGCCAGCCGTTGTTCTTCGTCGATAACCCGTCCACCAGGAACTTCGCCATGCCGCCAATCAGGGAGCGAGCCCAGCCTGCCGCCCTGTCAGGTAAAGAAAAGCTCAGAGCTCACAAGAATGCTTAACTGGTCCCACGGGTCTTCTCATGGAAGTGCGCTGACAGGGGTGTTGATAGTTCGTGAACCACGATACTGGCCACGTCGCAGGTTCCGATGACGACGCACGTCCGAACCAGCTGCCACTGCTTCAGCTGACCAACGGCTTCATGGCGTTCAAGACCTTCGCGGCCGCTGTGGAGCTGGGTGTCTTCACCGAATTGGCCGGGGGCGCCGCGCTGGGCGTCGATGCGTTCGCGCAGCGGTTCGGTCTCGGGGTCCGCCCTGCCAGAGTGCTGACTGCGGGGCTGGCTTCGCTCGGGCTGTTGGAGTCGGGGCCCGAGGGGTACCGCAATTCGCGGTTGGCCGAGACCTTCCTGGTCGACGGGCGGCCGGACTACTTCGGCAACTACGTACGGTTCTACGACCAGATGCTCTATCCCGTGTGGCACCGCGCTACGGACGCGCTGCGCACCGGTCGGCCGGTACTCTGGGATCCGGATTCGCGGGAGAGCGTCTTCGGGCCCGAAGACAAGCTGCTCATGCAGCTGTTTTGGGAGGCGATGCACTCCTTGGCGGGCTTCACCGCGAATGCCCTCGCCTCGGTCTACGACTTCGGCGCGCACCGCCGGCTGCTGGACGTCGGAGGCGGCTCGGGCGGGTTTCCGATCGCCTTGTGCCGGAGGGTCCCGAGCCTGTCGGCCTCGGTCTACGAACTGCCGCATGTCTGTCCGATCGCCTCGGGGAAGATCGCGGACGCGGGGCTCGGCGATCGGGTGGGCACGATCGCAGGTGACTTCTCCAAGGACCCGCATCTGCCGGGCGGGTACGACGCGATTCTGCTCAGCCAGATCCTGCACTGCGTCGACGAGCCGACCGGGCGGGCGCTGCTGGACAAGGGCATGGCCGCGCTGGAGCCCGGCGGTTCCCTGCTCATCTGCGAGTTCCTGCTCAACCCGGAGCGCACCGGTCCGCCGGAGGCGGCGCTGATGGGAATGAACATGCTGATCGGGCAGACCGGCGGGCAGAACTACTCGGAGGCCGAGTACGCGGCCTGGTTGACCTCGGCCGCTTTCGAGAAGGTGGAGATCCGCAGGTTCGCCTCGGCGGGCGCCAACGGCGTCGTCATCGGCCGGAAGCCCGGCGATGTGGCCTGAGCGGGCCGGGTTCTCTACACAGGTGTCCGTGGGATCCGCACCAGGCGTGCCCATGGCGCAAGAGGCTCTGCGTCACCGTCTGGACACCTCGCCCCCGGCTTCCAGGACCCGCCTCCTGCTCGAACTGATCAGGGCGGCAGAGCTGCAGACGGCGCCGGCGGACGGGCCGTCGGGTTCGGTGGCGTCCGCGTCCACCGGTTCCCGGGGCGACCCCTCGCTTCCGTGGCGGGAGCGCGGCGTGCACGGAAGTCGGGCCCAGCGCCTGTGCGACGCGTTGGCGGAGTCCACCGGCGTTCCGGTCTCGGTATCGGCTCTGTTCGACTATTCCACCGCCGAAGCGCTTGCCGGTTACCTCGAGCAGTGCCTGCTCGGCGCCGCACCGGAGCAGCGTGCGAATCAGGCGGCTGAGGCGACTGAGACGGCTGAGGCGGCGGATGCGCGCGGACCGCGCCGGCCGAAGGAGCCGATCGCGATCGTGGGTATGGCCTGTCGGTATCCGGGCGGCGTCGAGTCGCCGGAGGACCTGTGGAACTTGGTCCTCCGGGAGCGCTGCGCCGTGGCAGACCTGCCGGAGGACCGGGGTTGGGATCTCGAACGGCTGACCGCGCCGGATCCGGACGCCGCAGGCACGACCTCGGTGCGGCGCGGCGGTTTTCTGGAGCACCCGGGTGATTTCGACGCCGAGTTCTTCGGAATCTCGCCACGCGAGGCCGTCACCATGCACCCTGAGCAGCGGCTCGTGCTGGAGACCGCCTGGGAGGCGCTGGAGCGCGCCGGCCTGGTGCCCGGTGAGTTGCGCGGCCGTCCGGTGGGCGTGTTCCTCGGAGCCTTCTCCCCGCCGTACGGGGCGCCGATGCACGCGGCGTCGGCCGAGGCCAAGGGCTCCGTGCTCACCGGGTCCTCGACGAGCGTCACCTCCGGCCGGATCAGCTACTTTTTCGGGTTCGAAGGCCCGGCCATGACGGTGGACACCGCGTGTTCGGGCTCCCTGGTCGCGATCCACCTGGCGATGCAGGCGCTGCGCGCGGGCGAGTGCGAGCTGGCCCTGGCCGGCGGGGTGACCTTCAGCGCCACTCCCGGGATGTTCACCGAATTCAGCAAGCACGGCGCGCTCGCGGCCGACGGCCGGTGCAAAGCCTTCGCCGAGGACGCGGACGGCACCGTGTGGAGTGAGGGCACGGGGATGCTCGTCCTCGCGCGGCTCTCGGAGGCGCAGCGCGCAGGACTCCCGGTGCTCGCGGTGCTGCGCGCTTCGGCGGTCAACCAGGACGGGGCCAGCAACGGATTGACTGCCCCCAGCGGCGCGGCGCAGCGGCGGCTGCTGCGCCAGACCCTGGCGGAGGCCGGGCTGTCGGCCGCCGATGTGGACGCGGTGGAGGCGCACGGGACCGGCACCAGGCTCGGCGATCCGATCGAGGCCGAGGCGCTGCTCGCCGTCTACGGGCGGGGGCGGGATCCCGACCGTCCGCTCTGGCTCGGCTCACTCAAGTCGAATCTGGGGCACACTCAGGCGGCGGCCGGTGTCGGCGGCGTGATCAAGATGGTGCAGGCGCTGCGGCACGGGACACTGCCGCGGACCCTGCACGTGGACCGGCCCACGCCCCGGGTGGACTGGTCCTCCGGAAACGTCAGGCTGCTGTTGCAGCGGACGCAGTGGCCGGACACCGGCAGGCCCCGGCGCGCCGCAGTCTCATCTTTCGGCATGAGCGGTACGAACGCGCACGTCATCGTGGAGCAGGCCGACGTGCTCGCGGACACGCCGCCTGCGTCCATCCCGTGGGTGCTCTCGGCCGCGAGTCCGCAGGCGCTGCGCGCTCAGGCGGCCCGCCTGCTGGAGCATGCCGTTTCCAGGACCGACCGGACTGTCGCGGACATAGGGTGGTCCCTCGCCGTCGCCCGTACGCGCTTCGCGCATCGGGCCGTGGTCGTGGGCACGCAGCGCGCGCAGTTCCTGGACGGACTCGCGTCGGTGGCCGCGGGTGAGCCCGGGTCGGCGGTGGCGTACGGCACGGTTCCCGCGGAGCCCGGGCGCACTGTGTTCGTCTTCCCCGGGCAGGGCGGGCAGTGGGTCGGCATGGCACGCGAACTGCTCGAATACTCCCCGGCGTTCGCCCGCGCGGTGGAGCGGTGCGAGTCGGCACTGGCTGAACACTGCGACTGGTCGCTCTCGGACGTGCTGCGCGGGCGGGAGGGGGCGGCGAGCCTGGACCGGGTGGACGTGGTCCAGCCGGCGCTGTTCGCGGTGATGGTCGCCCTCGCCGAGGTCTGGGGTTCGCTGGGAGTGCGTCCTGACGCGGTCGTCGGCCACTCGCAGGGCGAGATCGCGGCGGCCTGCGTGGCAGGCGCGCTCAGCCTGGAGGACGCGGCGCGGTTGGTCGCCCGGCGCAGCAGAGCACTGACCGAACTGGCCGGGAGCGGTGGACTGCTCTCGGCCGCGCTCTCCGAGGAGCAGGCCCGGCGGTTCCTCGCGCCATGGGCCGGCCGGCTGACGGTCTCGGTGGTCAACAGCCCGCAGTCGGTCGTGATCGCGGGTGAGCCAGAGGCGCTCGAGGAGGCGCTGGCCGAACTCGACCGTGCGCAGGTGCGCGCACGCCGGATCCCGGTGGATTACGCCGCGCACACCGCGCAGGTCGAGGCGATCGAGGGGCGGATCCTCGCGGTCGCCCGCGAGGTCGTCGCGCATGAGCCGACGGTGCCTTTCTACTCGACCGTCGACGGCGAGCCCTCCACAGGGCTCGGCACGGATCCCGGTTACTGGTACCGCAACCTGCGCCGGCCGGTGCGGTTCGCGGACACGGTCCGCGCCATCCTCGCCGAGGGCGGGCAGGTGCGTTTCATCGAGGTCAGCCCGCACCCGGTGCTGGCGGCCTGCCTGGAGGACCTGGCCGCCGAGGCGCAGCGGCAGGACGTCGCTGTGCTCGGCACGCTGCGTCGCGGCGAGGGCGGCCCCGAGCGGCTGGCGCTGTCGCTGGCCGGGGCGCATGCCGCCGGGATCGAGCCGGACTGGGCGGCCGTGTTCGCCGGCCTTCGCCCACGGCGCGTCGACCTGCCCACGTACGCTTT
The DNA here is from genome assembly GCA_036501535.1 of Actinocrinis sp. Classification (GTDB taxonomy): domain Bacteria; phylum Actinomycetota; class Actinomycetes; order Streptomycetales; family Catenulisporaceae; genus DASYAE01. The sequence continues at coordinate 32,299 of DASYAE010000237.1, forward strand.
CCAACGGCGGCGGTTCTGGGCCGATCCGGCCGTCGTCCTCCCGGCCGCGCGGCAGGACGGACCCCCGCCCGGCAGCTCCACGGCTGAGCACCCGTTCCTGACGTCGGCGGTGGAGCTGCCGGACGGGGGCATGGTCTTGGCCGGGACCGTGTCGCTCGCGGCGTGGCCCTGGCTGGTCGACCGCGCGATCGCCGACGGGCCGGTGATGCCGGAGACCGGATTCGTCGAGCTGGCCCTGGAGGCCGGCGTTCGGGCGGGTTGTCCGGCCGTGCGGCAGATGACCTTGCAAGCGCCTTTGGCGCTCGGCGCGGATCCGGTGGAACTGCGCGTGATGGCGCAGGCGGCAGACGGTGATGGCGCACGCCGGTTCGCCGTACATGCGCGGATTTCCGGCGCGGATGGTCAGCCTTGGATCGAGCACGCCCGGGGTCTGCTCACGCCGAACGCGCCGGGTGCAGCCGAGGCGTATGAGGCCTCTCATGCATGGCCACCCGACCGGGCTGATCCGCTGAACCCGGCTGAGGTCTACCGCGGGCTGGCCGAGCGCGGGCTTGAATACGGGCCCGGTTTCCAAGGGCTGCGCGCCGCGTGGTGCGACGGCGAGCGCGTCTTCGCCGAAGTGTCCCTGCCGGAAGAGGCGGCGGCTGGAGACCCGGCCTTCCACCTGCACCCGGTTCTTCTCGACGCCGCGCTCCAGGCGATGAGCGCACTACCCGGCTCCGGCAGCCGGACCCTTACATCGTTCGAGTGGAGCGGCGTGACCGTCCACCCGCCCGCCCCGGCGGTACCCATGCCGACGAAGCTCTACCTGGAGGTGTGCCCCGTCGGCGCCGCCGAGGTCCGGATCGGCCTGTTCGACCAGGCCGGACACCTGCTCGCGGCGGTCGACTCGGTTGAGTCGAGGCCGGCGCCACCGCAGCTGTTCGAGCAGGCCAGGGCCTCGGCCGCAGCGATGCTGCTCCACCCCCGGTGGCCGGATGCACCCGATCCGGCGTGGGTGGAGTCAGAGCACGACGACAACCACGACGACAGTGTCGCCGTGCTGGGCGCGGATGACGGGATCATGGCGTTGGCCGGCCTGGTCGACGAGAAGCGAGCAGTCAGGCGATACGCCGACTTCGATGCCCTGGAACACTCGCTCGGCCCAGGAATTCAAGGGCCTCATACTGTCTTGTGGACTGTCGACTCTGCGCTGAGCCCTGATTCGAATACGCCCGCAGCCGTCGTCGAGCAGACCGTCCAGGCGACCCTGGACCGGCTTCGCCGCTGGCTGGCCGAGGACCGCTTCGCCGATTCCCGGCTGGTTCTGATCACGCGGAACGCGGTGGCGACCGCCGCGGACGACGACCCGCCGGATCCCTGCCTGGCCGCGGTCTGGGGTTTGGCGCGCTGTGCCCAGGCCGAGCACCCGGGGCGATTCGTCCTGGCCGACGTCGACGAGCATCCGGCGTCCTGGCGGGCCCTGCTTCCGGCCGTGCGCAGCGGCGAACCCCAGATCGCGATCCGGTCGGGGGCGATGCGCGTCTTCCGCCTCGAGCGAGTCGCCCGCCAGCCCGGTCCGAGTCCGGACGCCGTTTTCCGATGCGGTCCGGAGGACACGGTCCTGATCGCCGACGGCATCGGCGCGCTGGGCGGCCTGATGGCCCGTCATCTTGTCGAGCACCACGGCGTACGGCGCCTTCTGCTGGCCGGGAGCGTCGACCCGGCGGCGCCCGAGGCGACCCGGCTGGCCGCCGACCTGGCCGCCGCCGGAGCAAAGGTCGAATTCGTGGCCTGCAACCTCGCTGATCGGGACTCGGCCGCCGAGGTCCTGGCCGCCGCCCCCGGCGGGCATCCGTTCACCGTCATCGTGCATTGCCCTGAAATTCAGGACCTTGACACAGTCGGAACCCGTACCGAGGAGCAGGCCCGGCGCGTGCTCGGTGCCCAGGCCGCAGCGGCGCTGAATCTGGATCTGCTGGCCCGGAGCGAGCACCTGCGCGAATTCGTGTTCTGCTCTTCCATGAGCGGAGTCTTCGGTGCGGCGGGCCGGGGTTATCACGCCGCCGCGGCCGCGCTCCTCGGCGCGCTCGCCGAGAGCCGCCGGTCCACCGGGCTGCCCGCGCGTTGTCTGGCCTGGGGCCCGTGGCAGGGCCACGGCGACACGATCGGCCGGTTCGGCGACGCAGACGCGCGCCGGCTGCGTTTCGGCGGCGCGGTGGGAACACTGCCCGGCCGCGCCGCCCTGGCATTGTTCGACGCGGCCGTGCGCCGGGACGAGGTGCTCGCGGTTCCGCTCGCCTTGGACCTGCTCGCCCTGTCCGCCGAAGCATCGGGCACCGTGCCGCACGCACTGCGGGACATCACGGACGTCGTACGCGGCGAAGTCTGTCCCGCCCCCGCCGAGCGCCTCGGGGCGGCCGGAGCCGAGCCCGCCGAGCTGGGACTGCTGGAGCGGTTGTGCCACCTTGACGGCGCCGACCGGCATACCGAGTTGGTCGCCCTCGTGCGCAGGCGCGCGGCGGCTGTGCTGCGGTACCCGAACGCCGAGGCGGTTCCAGCGGACCGGCCGTTCAAGGACCTCGGCCTGGACTCGTTGTCAGCCCTCGAACTGCGCAATCGGATCGGGGCGGACGTGGGCCGGCGTCTGCCGGCCTCCACGGCGTTCAACCACCCCACCTCCCGCCGCCTGGCCGAGCACCTGGCCGATCTGCTGTGGCCGCGGGAATCCGCGCACAGCACGCCCTTTGCGCCCTCTGCGCCAGAGTCCGGACCCGGATCCCTTGCCGACGGCCAGATCGACGCCATGGACACCGAGGCGCTCATCGCCTGGGTCATGCAGGAGGTTCCGAGTTGAGTGACCCGTCTCTGACCGAGGCGCTGCGCCGCTCGGTCAAGGAACTCCAGCGTCTGCGCGCGGAGAACGCCGCCCTGCTCGCAGGCAGCCGGGAGCCGATCGCGGTCCTCGGCGCCGCATGCCGGCTGCCCGGCGGCATCGCGAACCCCGACGACCTGTGGGAGCTGCTGGAACGCGGCCGGGACGCGACCGGCGACCTGCCCACGGACCGGGGCTGGGATCTGGACGCGCTCTATGACCCGGAGGGGACGCGGCCCGGCAGTTGTTACTCCCGGCGCGGCGGCTTCCTCGACGCGGCCGGGGACTTCGACGCGGCGTTCTTCGGCATCTCCACACGGGAGGCCCTGGCCCTCGATCCGCAGCAGCGGCTGCTGTTGGAGACCGGCTGGGAGGCGCTCGAAGCCGCGGGGATCGTGCCGGAGAGTCTGCGTGAGAGTGCCACCGGCGTGTACGTCGGAGTGCTCCAGCAAGACTACGTGCCCGGGTTGCACGAGGTGCCGGACGAGTTGTCCGGCTACGCGATGACCGGAGGGCTCAACAGCCTCGCCTCCGGCCGGATCTCCTACGCCCTCGGGTTGAACGGGCCCGCGCTCACCGTCGAGACGGCCTGCTCCTCCTCCCTGGTCGCGGTACACCTGGCGGTGAAGGCGCTGCGGGCCGGTGAATGCGAGCTCGCACTGGCCGGGGGCGCCACGGTGATGGCCACCCCGGGCATGCTCGCGGCGTTCAGCCGGCAACGGGGCCTGGCCCGCGACGGCAGGTGCAAGCCTTTCGCCGCGCAGGCCGACGGGATCGGCCTGGCCGAGGGCGCCGGCATGGTGGTGCTGGCCAAGCTCTCGCACGCACGGCGGATCGGCGCGCCCGTGCTCGGGCTCATCCGCGGCAGCGCGGTGAACCAGGACGGAACCACCAACGGCGTGACGGCGCCCAGCGGGCCCGCCCAGCAGCAGGTGATCCGCGACGCGCTGCGCGACGCGGGCCTGGCCGCCGAAGCGGTCGACGCCCTGGAGGCACACGGAACCGGGACTGCGCTGGGCGATCCGGTGGAGGCCGAGGCCGTGCTCGCGGTGTACGGCGCGGACCGGCCCGCCGACCGCCCGCTGCGGCTCGGCTCGCTCAAATCGAACCTCGGGCACACCTGCGCCGCGGCCGGGGTGGCCGGCCTGATCAAGATGCTGCTGGCGCTGCGAGCCGGGACCCTGCCCAAGACGCTGCACGCCGGTTCGCCGTCCGAGCACGTGGACTGGACGGCCGGTCACGTCAGCCTCCTGACGGAGGCGTGCGCCTGGTCGGCGGCCGGACCTGAGGCTGAGGCCCGGCCCCGGCGCGCAGCCGTCTCGTCTTTCGGCATGAGCGGCACCAACGCCCACGTCATCGTCGAACAGGCCCCGGCCGACGACCAGCCGCGGCCGGCACCTTCACAGCCCTCTGCGATGCTGCTGTTCCCGCTCGCCGCCAAGACCCCCCCATCGCTGCGCGCCCAGGCGGCCCGGCTGCGCGGATTCCTCGACGCCAGGCCCGAGCTCCGCCTCCCGGACGTGGCGTACTCGCTGGGCTCGACGCGTACCGCGTTCGACGAGCGCGCGGTGGTGATCGCGCAGGACCGCGCGCAGCTGCTCGAGGCTCTGGACGCGGTCTGCGCCGACCTCGAAGCCGGCCGGGCGCTGCCGCAGGATCCGGACAGCCAGGATCCGGACAGCGCCGCCGTGACGGCGGCCCGGCGATTCCTCGACGGTCAGACTCCTGATTGGGAGGACCTGTTCGCCGAGCACGCGCCGCGCCGGGTCGCGCTGCCCACCTATGCGTTCGACCGAACGCGCTTCTGGTGGCAGCGTCCTGGTCCGACCGCGCCCGCCGCGCCCGCTGCCCGCCCGGAACCACCGGCCGCCGCCGTGGACATCAGCACCCTCATCCGCGCTCATCTGGCCGAGATCGTCGGCCGCGAGGACCCGGCGGGCTTCGATCAGGACACGACCTTCCTGGGCCTGGGCCTGACCTCGGTCGGCGTCCTGGAACTGCACCGGGGACTGATGGCCGCCACCGGCCTTTCCCTGCCCCCGACGATCGTCTTCGACCACCCCACCCCGCGCGACCTGGCCCGGTTCCTGCACTCCAGCCTCGGGTCGGCCGAACCCGACCGGCCTGCCCCGGCCGCCGCCGCGAAGGCCAAAGACCGATTTGAAGAGCACGGATTCGACGAGGACGCGATCGCGATCGTCGGGATGGCCTGCCGGCTGCCCGGCGGGGTGCGCGGACCGGCGGACCTGTGGCGCCTGGTGAGCGAGGGCGTGGACGCGACAAGCGGATTTCCCGAAGACCGCGGCTGGGACCTGGATCGGCTGCACAACGCCGATCCGGACCAGCCGGGCACCACTTACGTTCGCCGCGGCGGCTTCGTCGAGGACGTGGCCGGCTTCGACGCGCAGTTCTTCGCCGTCAACCCGCGCGAGGCCCTGGCCATGGATCCGCAGCAGCGGCTGCTGCTCGAACTGGCCTGGGAAGCGGCCGAACATGCGCGGATCGACCCGACACGCCTGCGCGGCAGCGACACCGGCACCTTCATCGGGCTCGCCATGCAGGACTATCGGGCCCGTTCCGCGGATCCCCGGGACGCGGCGGACCTGGAGGCGTACGGTGCCACCGGGCAGGCCGTGAGCATCGCGTCCGGCCGGATCGCCTACACACTGGGCTTGCAGGGCCCTGCGATCACCGTGGACACGGCGTGCTCCGCCTCGCTGGTCTCCCTGCACCTGGCCTGCCGTTCCCTGCGCCAGGGCGAATGCTCGGCGGCCCTGGTCGGCGGCTCGACCGTGTACTGCACTCCGGAGGCCTACGTACAGTTCAGCCGGCACCGCGGCCTGGCCCCAGACGGCCGCTGCAAGCCCTTCGCCGTCGAGGCCGATGGCACCATCTGGGCCGATGGAGCGGCCATGCTGCTGCTGGAGCGGGCCGCCGACGCCCGCCGCCTCGGCCACCGGATCCTGGCCCTGGTCCGCGGGACCGCCGTCAACAGCGACGGTGCCAGCAACGGCCTGACCGCGCCGAACGGGGCTGCGCAGCAGCGCGTGCTGCGGGCGGCGCTGGCCGACGCGGGCCTGACCGGCGCCGAGGTCGACCTGCTCGAAGCGCACGGCACCGGCACCAGGCTCGGCGATCCGGTCGAGGCGCAGGCACTGCTGGCGGTGTACGGCGCGGGACGGCCGACCGACCGTCCGCTGCGGCTCGGCTCACTCAAGTCGAACCTCGGCCACACGGGCGCGGCGGCCGGAATCGCCGGCGTGATCAAGAGTGTGCTCGCGCTCGACCACGGTGTGCTGCCCAAGACCCTGCACGTCGAACGGCCCACCGACCACGTCGACTGGAGCAGCGGCGCGGTGCGCCTGCTCCAGCAGGAGCTGCCCTGGCCGCCCACCGCCGCCGGACACCGGCGCCGCGCCGCGGTCTCGGCGTTCGGGATGAGCGGCACCAACGCCCACGCGATCCTTGAACAGGCCCCTGACGTGCCGGAGCCCGCCGCGACGGGCGCTCCCGCCGGGCTCGTGGCCTGTCCGCTGTCGGCCACCACCGATACCGCCCTGCGCGCGCAGGCCGCACGTCTGCTCGAGCACCTGGAGCAGCACCGGGAGCTGGGCGCCGCCGAGGTCGGCTGGTCGCTGGCGACGACCAGGGCGGCACTGCGCCGTCGCGCGGTGGTCTTCGCGGGCGACCGCGCCGACCTGCTCGCCGGCCTGCGTACCGTAGCCGGAGGCCAGACTGCGGCGATTCCCGACGCGGCCGGCTCATCCGAGGCCATCGCGCTCGGCACGGCGTACTGCGGTGGTGAAGAGGTCGACTGGACGAAGGTGTTCGAACCCGGACTCGGCTGCGTCGACCTGCCCACGTACGCATTCCAGCACCGCCGCTTCTGGCCCGAGCCGGCACCGGCACCGGTTCAAGCCCTGCCGCCGGTGCCTGTGCCGACACCGGTTCAGGTCCCACCGCCGCATACCGAGCCGTCTGCCGTCGCGGACACCGGGCCGGGAGCGGATGAACTTCTCGAACGCATCCTCGACGCGGCCTCGGACCTGCTCGGGCTTCCGGCCGACGAGATCGATCCGGACGACGGGTTCTTCCAACTCGGCCTGGACTCCGTTCTGGCCATGAGACTGCGCGCGGTCCTGGAGGAGATCACCGGGGCGAGCGTGAGCGTCACCGTGCTGTTCGACCAGCCGACGGCGCGCGAACTCGCCGGGCATCTGGCGCGGCGCTGCGCCGAGCAGACCGCTCCACCCCCTCCCCAGCAGTCCCAACCACCGCCACCCGAATCCCTCACCGAGGACGACCTGCTGCTCCTGCTGACAACCGAGATCGAAGCCGCGCAGGCGGCCCGCACGCGGGGAGGTTCCCGGCCGTGACCACGGCGACGTCATCGACCACGACCACCGAAGTGTCGACCACCGAAGTCCTGAGCCGGGCCCTGGGCGAGATCCGCGAACTGCGTGCCGCGCTCGAAGCGGCCGGCCCCGCGCTCGGCGAACCCGTCGCGATCATCGGCATGGCGTGCCGTATGCCGGGCGCCCCGGACCTCGCCGCGTTCTGGGAACTCCTGCGCGCCGGGCGGGACGCCACCGGGCCGATCCCGGCGGACCGGTTCGACGGCGACGAGTACTACGATCCGGACCCCGCGGCACCCGGGCGCTCGCGCACCCGGCGCGGCGCCTTCCTCGACGGCGTCGACCGGTTCGACCCCGGCTTCTTCTCCATCTCGCCGCGCGAAGCGGCCCGGATGGATCCGCAGCAGCGGCTGTTCCTGGAGGTGGCCTGGGAGGCCCTGGAGCACGCCGGCCGCCCGGCCGGATCCGCGATCGCGAAAGCCGGCGGCACGGCGGACTCCACCGGCATCTTCCTCGGTGTAACAGGGTTCGATTACAGCCACCAGGTCCTCGCACACAGTCCCTTGCGCGCCCTCGACCCCTACGCGCTCACCGGCGTGACCTCCACCTTCGCCGCGGGACGGCTGGCGCACTGGCTGGGCGTCCAGGGCCCGGCCCTGTCGGTGGACACCGCGTGCTCCTCCTCCCTGGTCGCCGCCCACCTGGCCGTGCGCAGCCTGCAGGCCGGGGACTGCGACGTGGCCCTGGCCGGCGGCGTCAACATCCTGCTCAGCCCGGAGTGGTTCGTCGTCCTGTCCAAGGCGGGCATGCTCGCTCCGGACGGCCGGTGCAAGACCTTCGACGCCTCGGCCGACGGCTACGCGCGCGGCGAGGGTTGCGGCGTCGTGGTCCTCAAGCGCCTCGCCGACGCCGAGGCCGACGGCGACCGGATCATGGCCGTGATCCGCGGCTCGGCGGTGAACCAGGACGGGCGCAGCAGCGGGATCACCGTGCCCAACGGCTCCGCCCAACGCGCCGTGCTGCGCGAGGCGCTGCGCCGCTCCGGCCTGTCCGGCGGCGAGGTCGACTACGTGGAGGCGCACGGCACCGGCACCTCCCTCGGCGACCCCATCGAGGTGCACGCGCTCGCCGAGGTCTACGGCGCCGGCCGGGAACCGGAGCGGCCGCTGGTCGTGGGCTCGGTCAAGACGAACATCGGCCACCTCGAACCCGCCGCCGGGATCGCGGGTCTGATCAAGACGGTGCTGATGCTGCGGCACAGCCAGATCCCGCCGCTGCTGCACCTCAAGCAGGTCAACCCGGAGATCCCGCTGGCCGAACTGCCCATCACCCTGCCGACGACGCTGACCGACTGGCCCCGCGGGCAGCGCCCGCGGCTGGCCGCGGTCAGCTCCTTCGGCGCCAGCGGCACCAACGCGCACATGATCGTCGGGGAGCCGCCCGAGCCCGGACAGCGGGAGAGCACGGCGGACCGCCCCGAGCACCTGGTGTGCCTGTCGGCCCGCACCAGGGGCGCCCTGTCCGAGCTCGCCGCCGGCTATGCCGAGAGCATGTCGAACCTGCCGGACGGACAGCTCGCGGACGCCGCGTTCACCGCGAACGCCGGCCGCGCGCACTTCCCGTACCGGATGGCCGTACGCTCCCGCACCACCTCTGAGCTTCGCGCACGCCTGGCCGCCCACGCCGAGTGCGCGGTCGGGACGGACGGCCTGCACACCACCGGCGAGCCGGGCAAGGCCCGGCCGAAGGTGGCCTTCCTGTTCACCGGCCAGGGGTCGCAGTACCCCGGCATGGGCCGGGAGCTGTTCGAGGCGCACCCGGGCTTCCGACGCGACCTCGAACACTGTGACGCCCTCGCGCGCGGCCTGCTCGACCGGCCGCTGCTGGACCTGCTGTTCAACGGCAGGCCCGCGGAGATCAACCAGACCGGCTACACCCAGCCGGTGCTGTTCGCCCTCCAGTACGCCCTGGCCCGGCTGTGGCGCGGCTGGGGAGTGGAGCCGGCGGCGGTGCTCGGCCACAGCGTCGGCGAGTATGCGGCGGCCTGCGCGGCCGGGGTCTTCAGTGTGGACGACGGACTGCGCCTGATCGCCGAACGGGCCCGGCTGATGCAGAACCTCCCGGCCGGCGGAGGCATGCTCGCGCTGCGCATCGACGCGGACCGCGCGGCACGGGCGGTGCAGGACCACCCTGACACCCTCTCGGTCGCCGCGATCAACGGGCCGCACAGCGTGGTGGTGGCCGGGACGCGCCCGGCCCTGGACGAGTTGGCCGGGCGGATGACCGCGGACGGCGTCAAGATCTCGCCCCTGCAGGTCTCGCACGCGTTCCACTCCCCGCTGCTCGACCCGATGCTCGACGAGTTCGAGCAGAAGGCCGCCGAGATCGCCTACGCCCCGCCGCGCATCCCCTTCATCAGCAACCTGACCGGCGAACCCGTGGGCCGGTCGTCGATAGACCCGCGCTACCTGCGCGACCACGCCCGCCGACCGGTGCGGTTCCGGGACGGTCTGGACCGCCTGGCGCAGCGCGGCTGCCGCGTGTTCGTCGAGATCGGCCCCACTCCGGTGCTGTGCGGCATGGCCAAGGACACGATCACCGACCAGGCGGCGGCTTGGCTGCCGTCGCTGCGTCCCCAGCGCGGCGCGTGGGAGACGATGCTCGACGCACTCGGCCGCCTTTATACGCTCGGCGTGGACGTCGACTGGGCCGGATTCGACCGCGAATACCCGCGCCGCCGAATCGAGCTGCCGCACTACCCGTTCCAGCGCACGCGCCACTGGCTTACACAGGACGCCGTCGCGCCGAGCCCCGCCGCTTTCGCTGCGCACACCGCCGCGGTCGCACGACAGGCCCCTGAGCCGCAGCCCGAGCCCGCCTTGCCCGGAATCCACGTCCGCCGTCTACCCTCCCCGCTGGGCCCGATCCAGTACGAGGCCGTACTTGCCGCCGAGGGGAACCCGGGGCTGCGGGAGAACGTCGTCGACGGCACCCCGGTGGTCAACGCAGGCTTCTACCTTGAGGCGGCGGTCCGCTCGGCCGCGGACCTGTTCGGCACCGACCGCGTTCAGGTGGGCGGATTGCTCCTCCCGCAGGCGATGGTGTTCCCAGACAGCGGGCGGCAGCTGACCCATCTGGTGGCCGAGCCGCTCGATGAGAACTCCGCCGCGTTCCACCACTTCGCCGCGCTCGACGAGACCGCCGGCACCTGGGGCATGTTCGCCCGTGGCACCGTCAGCCGCGCCGCGGAACCGGACGCCCGCGCGCCGCGCGAGACCCTGTCGCAGATCGAGGCCCGCTGCCCCGGCGCCCTGCCGGGCTCCCGGTTCTACTCCGAGGTCTGGCAGCAGCGGCTGTACCTCGGCCACACCGCGCGGTGGCTGGAACAGATACGCGTAGGCCCCGGCGAGGCGCTAGCGCGGATGCGGCCGGCCGACCCCGGAGAGAGCGAACCGTACCTGATCCACCCCGGCGTCATCGACTGCGCGCTCCAACTCGTCCTGCCTTGTGTGGCCGAGCGGCAGTCCACCCCGGACCTGCTGGTCATGCTCGCCGAACTCGACCGGTACACCTTCGACCCCGCGGTCCTCGGCTCGCTGCCGGACGGCCACCGCCTGCTGTGCCACGCCCGGCTGCGCGAGGACCCGGCGTCCCCGGGCTCGGACATGGTGACCGCTGACATCAGCCTCCTGACCGAGGAGGGCTCGGTCGTGGCCCGGCTGACCGGGGCCCGGCTCCGGCTGGCCCGGCGCGACGACCTCATCCGGGCGATCAGGACTACACCCAAGCCCTGGACCGCACCGTCCGCCGCCACGAGACCCGCCGCCCCCGCGCCGTCCGCCCGGCCCCCCCGGTCCGCCGCGGACCTGCGCGGCCTGCTCGTCGGCGAGGTCGCGCGCGTGCTCGGCACCGCACCCGGCGACCTCGCGCCGGGGCAGCCGCTGCGCGAACTCGGGCTCGACTCCATGATGGCGGTCGAACTGCGCGACGCCGTGGTGCGCGCTCTCGGCGTCACGGTCCCCGCCGCCGTGTTCCTGGACGACCCGACCATCGCACGACTCGAACAAAGCCTGGCGCCGCTGCTGTCCGCAGCCGCCGCGCCCGCCGGATCGCCCGTCACCGAGCGCACCGGGCCGGGCGGCATGCACGTGGTCGAACTCGGTGACGGACCGGCCGTCCTCTTCGTGCACGGCGGCGTGTTCGGCGGCATGGACGCCTGGAACACCCAGGCCCTGCTAGCCGACCGCTGGCGCCTGGTCGTCCCGTCGCGGTTGAACTACGGTGCCAGCGCGACCAGCGAGCACGAGGATTACGAACGGGACGGGGAACTGATCGCCGAACTGATCAGCGAGCTGACGGACGAACTGACCGACACCCGGGGCACGGGAGGGGTCCACCTCGTCGCCCAGTCCTACGGCACGCTCGGCGCCATGGCGGCGGCCGCGCGGATGCCCGAGGCCGTGCGATCCCTGACCCTGATAGAGAGCGCCGCCAGCGCCGTCGCCCGCGGTGCGCCGGCCGTCGACGAGTACGAAAACGCCATGCTGCGGCTGCTGGACCAGCCGATCGAGGGCGACGCGCTGTTCCGCGCCTTCTACCGCCTCATCGACCCGGCCACCCGGTTCCCCGATCCACTGCCGCCCGACCTGGCCCGCTTCGCCGCCCGGCTGCGGGGACTGCGCCACCCGTGGGAGGCTCGGCCGCCCTTGGACGCACTGCGGGACGCGCCTTTCCGCACCCTCGTGATCACCGGCGGCGAGCGTCCGCTGTTCGAAGCGATCGGCGACGCCCTGGCGAAGGAACTCGACGGCGACCGCCTGGTGATTCCCGGCGGGCACGGCACCCAGAACGTCGGCACCGCATTCAACGACGCGCTTGAGGAGTTCTTGCGCGCAGCCGAAGGGACCGCAACGGCATGACCTCGCGAACCGTGGACACCGACGTCCTGATAGTCGGCGGCGGACCGACCGGCCTGGCCCTCGCGGTCGAGCTCGGACTGCGCGGCGTGCCCTGCCACCTGGTCGAACCGCGCACCCGGATCAGCCCGCTGCGGCCCCGGGCCAAGACCACCAGCGTGCGGACGATGGAGCATTTCCGCCGCTGGGGCCTGGCCGAGCGGCTGCGCGCGGCCGCGCCGCTCGCGGTGGACTGGTCGCAGGACGCAGTGTTCTGCGTCACTCTCCTCGGCCCGGAGATCACCCGCTTCCGCGAGTGCTTCGGCCTGACCGCCGCCCGCGACAACCTGTCGCCCGAGGCCGGGCAGCAGGTCCCGCAGCCGATCGTCGAACAGGTACTGCGCACGGCAGTGGCCGAACTCGACTCGGTGGACGCGGCGTATGGGCACCGGGTCACGGCGCTCGCCGAGTGCGCGGACGAGTCCGAGTCCGAGTACATCGTCGAGGCGACCGTCATGGGCGCCGATACCGACTCCTATCGGGTTCGCGCCCGTTATGCCGTGGGCTGCGACGGCGGAGGTGGGATCACCCGTTCCTCCATCGGCGCCGTGTTCGTCGGTGACAGCGACACCCGGCGCAACCTGTCGCTCGCCTTCAGCGCCCCCGGGCTGGCTGCCCGGGTTCCGCACGGACCGGCAGTGCACTACTGGTCGGTGGGCGGCGCAGCCACGGGCATCCTGGGACCGCTTGACCACGACGACAGATGGTTCGCCACGGTCGCCGGCTATGAAGGCCCCGACGACGGCCCGCAGGACCCCGCGGACCTGACCGGGCTCGTCCGCGCCCTGACCGGGGATCCCGAACTGGCTGTGCAGGTCGACTCCGTCGACGTGTGGGCCGCACGGTCGCTGATCGCCGACCGCTATCTCAGCCTGGGCCGCCGGATCCTGCTGGCCGGGGACGCGGCGCACCTGAACCCGCCCTGGGGCGGGCACGGATTCAACACCGGCGTCGGAGACGCGGCGAACCTCGGCTGGAAGCTGGCCGCCGTGCTCGCCGGCTGGGGCGGCCCCGGCCTGCTGGACAGCTACACGGCCGAACGGCGCCCGGTGGCCGCGCGCACCATCGACGCCGCCGCCCGCCACCTGCGCAACACGCCCCTCGACCTGGCCGGGCTGGTCGCCGGGATGAGCGTGCCGGGCTCGGCGGCGGCCGCCGCGGGCCGGGCGGCGGCCGAGGCGATCCACGAGAGCAAGGACTGCGAATTCCACAGCCTGGGCCTGGTTCTGGGTTACACGTATGCTGACTCACCGATCGTCGCCATGGACGAAGTGCACAAAGCGCACGAAGCGCACGAGCAGGTCCACGAGTCTCCAGCGGATCCGGACGTCGGATACCAGCCCACTGCCAGGCCGGGCGCGCGCCTGCCGCACCTGCGTCTGCCCGACGGCGGCGCGCTCTACGACCGGCTCGGCCCCGGACACAACCTGTTGTGCGTCGGCCAGACCGGCGACCCGACCCGGTTCGCCCGCGCCGCAGCGGAGCGCGGGATGCCGCTGCACCTGGTCGACCTCAGCGGCCTGCTGCCGACGACGACGGCTTTGGCGGCTTTGGGGGCATCGCAACTGCTCGTACGACCCGACCAGCACGTGGCATGGCGTGGCGACGACGCGGGCTCCCGCGCCGCCGCCGTCCTTGAACTGGTCTGCGGCGGCCCGCGGCCCGCGAGGGGGACCTGTGTAAGTAGCAATGAAGATGCCGATCCGCTCGTGAAAGGTCGCTGATCGAAAATGCCCGACTACGGCCACCCGCTCCGCTTCGGGGCTCTTCTCACCCCCGACGCCCGGCGCCCCGAGCACACCGTCGCCCTCGCGCGGCTCGCCGACCAGTGCGGGCTCGACATCCTCGGCGTGACCGACCACCCCTACCTGCCCGACCACATGGACATGTGGACGCTGCTCTCGGCCCTGGCCGGCCGAACCGAGCGGATCACCCTGTTCCCGGACGTGGTGAACCTCCCGCTGCGCCCACCGGCCGTGCTCGCCCGCGCCGCGGCGACCCTGGACCAGCTCAGCGGCGCCCGGGTGGAACTCGGCCTCGGCACCGGCGTGAACCAGCAGGCCGTCGCCTCCGTGGGCGGCACGGCCCGCCGGCCCGGGCAGGCGGTCGCGGCGTTGGAAGAGGCCGTCAAAGTCCTGCGAGCCCTGTGGACACCGGGTGCCCCGGTGTCCCTGGCAGGCGAGTACTACCATCTCGACGCCGCCGCCCCGGGCCCGTTCCCGAGGCACTCGATCGGCATCCGGCTCGGCGCCTACGGCCCCCGCATGCTCGCGCTGACCGGACGGGTGGCGGACGGCTGGGTGCCGAGCGAGCCCTATGCCCCGGTCGACGCACTGGCCGAGATGACGAAACGGATTGACGATGCCGCCCTCTCAGCAGGTCGCGATCCTTCCCGGATCGAGCGCTGGTATCACATCCTGCGGCCGTCCGGAAACCCGCGCGGGTGGGCACAACGGCTCACCGAGCTCGCGCTCACCCACGCGATCAGCGGTTTCATCCTGGTGCCCGGCCCGGACCCGGAGCACGACCTGCATGGTTTCGCCGAGGAGGTCGCCGCGGAGGTACGCGAACTGGTCGCTGCAGAGCGAAGCCGCAGCGCCACTGCCGAGCCCGAGCCCGCTGGCACCGCTGATACCGCCGCCGAGCCCGTTTCCGGCTCCGCCGGACCGGCGTCCGGTACATCGACGGCGGTGACGGCCGCGACGACGACGACGGATCCTGATCCCGAGATGAACCACGCCGTCCAGACCATCCTGCGCCGGGCTCCGGCCACGGACGAATCCGCCACCGCCGCACACCTGAGCGCCGCCCGCCCGACGGCGCCCAAACACCCGGACGCCCCCACGACGCCGGTCGGCCGGGCGAGTGCGAGCTTCCTGGTTGAAATACACGATCATCTGCGCCGGGAACTGGCCGAGATCCGCCGCGCCCTCGAACAACTGGCCACCGGCCAACTGGGCCCGGACGGATTGCGTTCCGTGATACACCAGACGACCATGCGCCAGAACTACTGGTCGGTCGGGTCCTTCTGCGCCACATACTGCCGCCTGCTGACTCTGCACCACGGAGTCGAAGACCACCAGACTTTCGCAGACGTCAGAGCCTTCGAACCCGCACTCGACCCGGTACTCACCCGCCTCGGCGAGGAACACGAACTCATCGCCGAGCTGCTCACCCGCCTCGACTCAGCCCTCGTC
The DNA here is from genome assembly GCA_036501535.1 of Actinocrinis sp. Lineage (GTDB taxonomy): Bacteria > Actinomycetota > Actinomycetes > Streptomycetales > Catenulisporaceae > DASYAE01. The sequence continues at coordinate 47,660 of DASYAE010000237.1, forward strand.
GCCCTGCTCAGTGACCCCAAGCACCTGGCAACCGTGACCCAGGAGTACGACAATCTGGCCGAATTCCTCCAGTCCCACCTCGACTACGAGGAGCAGGAATTGCTCGGCCCTTTGGCGCGCTCCACCATCCGCATCTGACGCAACGGTCTGACGGCTATTGTTGTGCTCATGTCAGATTCCTTACACAATGATCTTCTGCTGGCGACCATGGAAATGGTGGTCGGCGACGGTACCGATCTGGAGCCGGTCAGAAGCGCATTCGAGGCGACCCGGGGTGACTTCGCGGCGAAGTTCACCGCGGCGGTCCAGGCGCGCCTGTCACGGTGGGCTGTGCCTGAGGTTGTGGAGCACCAGCTTGGCACCCTGCTGTGTAAAGCGGGTGTCCTGCCGTCCCGAGAAGAGCCGAATGAGAAACGCTCAGGGGGCAGCCAGTCATAGGCGGTGTTCAGGATGCTTCTTCAGGGCGGTGTCAGGACATTGTGTTCAACTTCAGCCCAATATCCGTCCCGGCGCCCATGCTCGATCCAGGGCCCCGGGACGGACCACCAACCGCGGACGCGCTGAGGTGGCGTGATCACCGGGTCTAGGGGGCGGATCGGGTTCCGGCGTCCTCGGTGTGTGCAACGTGACCTGCGCGTAGCTCGCTATACGCGGGGTGGGCGCCGCCTTGCTTGTGCGGTCGGCGTAAGGACCATGATGCGCTGATCCGCCCGCCCCGTGTTCCCCTCACATGTCGCGGGTGCCGCCCGGCTGGTCGCGGGAGGTCACTGCAGTGGCTCCGGGAAGCCGGCGAGCCAGTGCTGCGCGGTGGTGTCGTTGCAGGTGAACAGCTGCATCTGGACCCCGGCAGTGGTCGTGTCCAGTGGGACGTCGACGTAGAAGCCGGTCGTCGTGGCTTGACGTACGTGGTGGTGGCGGCTTGGACGGTGGCGGCGGCTCCCGCCTCTGCGATGCTTAGGATGGCGGCCAGTGCCACTCATCAGTAGCCTTACGAGGATCTTGCTGCGTACGTGCACGATTACCTTTGCCTTCTCTCTGGGGCCGGGGCCGGGTTCGGGTCCGGACACGAGCGGCGAAGGCCCCTGATTCGCCGCGCCACCACGCTGGCCGATGGTGGGCCGCCGGGCATCCGTGTCCGCCACGGACCGGGATTCCGTGGTGGTCTCCGTGCTCGGCACGGGTGCGCGGCGCCTACGTGTACGAGCAGGCTCGTCGCTGTGGATCCGTCCGGGATCCGTACCCGACCGAGAGCTAGGGGGCGTGAATGACCACGACTCAGATTCCTGTCATCGACGAGGTCAGGCTGGAAGCATTCGTGGGACAGGCGGTGGCCGACATGGGCGCCGCGATCTCCGGGCTGCTGCTGCATCTCGGCGATCGGCTGGGGCTCTACAAGGCGATGGCCGGGGCCGGGCCGATCACCTCGGCCACGCTGGCGCGCCGGACCGGCACCGTGGAGCGGTATGTCCGTGAGTGGCTCGGCAATCAGGCGGCCGGGGGCTATGTCGTCTACAACCCGCAGAACGGCACCTACGAGCTGCCTGCCGAGCAGGCCATGGTGGTCGCGCACGAGGACAGCCCGGTGTTCCTCGCCGGCGCCTTCGAGGCCATCGCCTCCTGCTACGCCGATCACGAGGTGTTCGTGAGCGCGTTCCGGTCCGGCGCGGGAGTCGCCTGGCGGGAGCACGATGAGCGGCTGTTCTCCGGAGTCGTGCGCCTGTTCCGTCCCGGTTATGGTGCTTACCTGGTCGGCGAGTGGCTGCCGGCGCCGGACGGAGTCGTGGAGAAGTTGCAGGCGGGGGCGAGTGTCGCCGACGTGGGGTGTGGGATGGGCGCGTCAACGATCATCATGGCGCAGGCCTTCGGGCGCTCGACTTTCGCAGGCTTCGACATCCAACGAAATGGCGCGACTCCGCGGCGCCCGCTGCACTGCGGAAGGCGTCGGCGGCGGCCTTGTCGTCCGCAGCCAGCTCCGCCGCCTGCTCGTAGCGCCGCTGCGACTCGCCGGGCATGCCGCGGGTGAAAGTCAGCCCGGCCAGACCGATCGCCAGCCGGTAGGACTCCGGGCGGTGACGAGCATCGGTGACTGCCCAGGCCAGAGCACTGCGCAGCTCATCGGCGACCTGATCGAACGCAGTGCGCCAGGCACCCTCCGGCGCGCCGGGAGCGAGCTCGAGGGCAGTGCTCTGATCCAGGCACCAGCTCAAGTGGCGCGAACGGGTTTCACCTGCCTCGTCTGCTTCGTCGAGCCGCTCGGCGCCGTACTGGCGGATGGTCTCCAAGGCGCGGTAGCGCGTCCCGCCCGACTCCGCGAACGGGACAGCAGGCTCTGGTCGGCGAGCGCTGCCAGGGCGGCGGGGACGGCGCCGGCCGGCACCGGCGGCCAACCGGCCAGAAGCACGGCTGCTGCGCTCGCGGTGAACGGGCCGGCGAACACCGAGACCCGGCGCAACACCGCCCGGTCGGTTTCGTCCAGCAGCGCGTAGCTCCAGTCGAGGGTCGAGCGCAGCGAACGGTGCCGGTCGTCGATCCGCGGTCCCCCCGCCAGCAGCCGCAGCCGGTCGGCCAACCCGGCTTCCAGCCCGTCGAGGCCGAGCGACGGGAACCGGGCGGCGGCCAGCTCGATGGCCAGAGCCATGCCGTCGAGGCCCCTGCAGACAGCCGCGATGCGACTGTTCTGATCGCCCGTCAGCCGGCTCCCGCCCGCCACCGCCCGCAGGCGGAACAGCTCGACCGCGTCACCCGGGCCGCCGTCCTCCGCCTCGGCCGACATCCCGGGCACCGAGAACACCGTCTCGAACGGAACCAGCAGCCTGGCCCGGCTGGTAGCCAGCACGGCCAATCTCGGGCTGCCCGCGAGCAGCCGCTCCAGCAGCACCACCACGCCGTCCAGCAGGTGCTCGCAGTTGTCCAGCACCAGCAGCGTCTCGTGCTCGGCCAACCAGCCGAGGAGGTTGTCCACCCCGGAGCGGCCCTGACGCTCGCCGAGGCCGAGCGCGTCCACGATCGCCGACACGATCATCTGACCGTCCGTCACCGGCACCAGGTCGACGTACCAGACGCCGTCGGCGAACCGGTCCGCCACGTCGGAGGCCACTTTCCAGGCCAGGCGGGTCTTGCCGACCCCGCTGCAGTTTCCGCAGGAGGGAGGAGACATGGCTCTCGACAGTGCGGATGGAAATGAACAGCCGGGCCCCGATCTCGGCATTGGTCAAGTGCTCGCCGAGCGCAGCGAGTACCTCTGCTTCGCGGGCTGAGACACCCGCCTCAGACCACGCCCCCTGGCTAGCCACACCGAAGATTCTGCCCCGTCGGTGGCGTGCGTGGGGGCGTGCTGCGGGCCGCGCACGATGGCTCGTGCGCGGCCCGCTATGGGTTCTTCGTCAGAGCCCGAGGTCGCTCAGGAACTGGTTGGTGTACTGCAGCGGTGCGGTGCTGGAGATGGAGTTGCAGGTGGGGGACGCGTACGTGTCGGAGCAGGGCGTGTCGCGGTCCAGTGACCAGAAGTGCAGCCCGGCCAGGCCGTTGCCGACCGCGTACGAGGTCAGCGTGTTCACGTCCGCGACGGTGAAGGTCTCGGTGGTGGCGTCGTTCATGCCGATCATCGGCGTGACGGCGATCTTGCTCGCCGGGACCCCGTAGGTGTGCTCGAGGTTCTTGACCGCCTGGATCGCCGACTGCGCCATCTCGCAGCTGCCGCCGGAAACCACGCACACGCTGGCGGACGCGCTGCCGTAGTCCATGGTCATCAGGTTGATGACGTAGTGGCTCAGGCTGGAGCCGAGCACCGCCTGGACGACCTCGTTGCCGAGCGAGTTGACTCCGCCGTAGCTGCCGTCGGACGCGCCGAGCGTGGCGAGCGTGAAGGAGAACTGCAGATTCGGGTACTGCGCCTGTGCTCCGGCCGCGGAGGCGACCAGGTTCTGGATGTCCGACTCGCTCTGGCCGCCCTCGATGTCGAAGTCGATGCCGACCAGGTTCGAGGTGGCGTAGCGGGAGATGAAGGAATCCATGCCGGACGTAGAGGCGCAGGTGAAGGTTCCCGCCTCACCGCCGGTCGACACGACGTAGTTGAGGTTGGCGGCGTGCAGCTGGGTCACGTTCTCCGAGGCCCAGGTGGCAGCCGGGGCGCCTCCCCAGGTCTCGCTGCCGCACGAGCCGGTGGCGAACGCGAGCGTGATCGCGGGCAGCTTCGGAATGTCCTGCGAGACCAGGCTCCCGGAACCCACGACCGGCAGGTCGGACCCGGTCACGGCCGACTGCATCTGGTAGGTGTTCCAGTTCATGTTGATGGTGACGTCCTTGTACGGGCTGAAGAGCAGGCCGCTTACCGAGCCCGTTCCGGTCCCGCCTCCGCCACCCCCGCCTCCGCCACCCCCGCCGCCGCCTCCTGATGATCCGCCGGTACACGCGCCGTTGGACGTCCACGGCTGTCCCGAACCACTTCCGCCGTTGTTGGTCGCCGGGTCGTTGCCCTGGGTCCACCAGTTGGCGGTGTAGTTGGTCCCGTTCTCGCTGGCCTGCTGGCCGGCGGTGTAGACGGCGGAGGCACTCCATGCTGCCGCGCACGTGGTGGCCGCCTGCGCGACGGGCGCCGCGGCCACCGCGAAGGCCGAAGCGCCGACTGCCAGCCCTAACGCCGGGCCGGCTATGAGTGCTGTGTGAAGAATCCGTTTTCCGACCCGCATGAACACTCCAAGGGGGGAGAGGAGCTGAGGCGGTTGCGCGCCGGCAACGTGACCACTTTGTACGTGCGGCGAACGGATTGGTCAAGACCATTCAGAAGATTGGTACAGACCAATTGGTGATGCGCGGCGGACGGAAAGGTCGAAAATCTGATAAAAGGGACGTTTGGTTTCACCGGATCGAGTGAATGGTCGTGCGGCCGGTGCGCCGCCCCTGGCCCTGGCTCGGCGCCGGCCTCCTCGTCCCGGCTCGGCTCGGGCGCGCGTCGCAGCACTATCACAGCAAAACCGCAACGTCCGATGTCTAGTGTTCATGGCAGTGTTCTGCCGCCTGGCTGCGGCGCTCGAGGGTCCAGGGACGGACGCCTGCAGGAGGTTGACCGCCATGTCGGCCGCACCGACCACCAAGCCAATAAGAGTGCTGATTATCGTGGCACCGGGCGAGCAGGTGCTGTTCACCCGGATGAACCTGCCGCCGTTCGGCGTCGGCATCGTCACGGCGAGCCTGCGCGCGGCCGGGATGGAGGTCGAGCTGTGCGACCTCAACGCGGCCCTGTCCCGGAAGTGGCAGGCAGGTGAGTTCACCAAGGCCGACCTGCGCCCGTTCTACCAGGAGCGCGAGGTGATCGGCTTCGTGCGCGGGGAGCGCAACGACTACCTCGACGGCTTCGCCGGCGACCTGCTGGAGGGCGTCGACGTCGCGGGCGCCGACGTGGTCGGCATCTCGGCCGGCGCCGACTTCTCCTGGCTGGAGATGCACTCCGCGGTGGTGCTCGGGGCGCACGTGCGCCGTCACCACGGCAAGCCGGTGGTGATCGGGGGCAACAACCTCGACTATCTGATGCAGTTCAAGGACGCGTTCCACAGCTGGTGGGCGGCCTGCATCGAGCACTTCGACGCCGCCGTCACCGGACCGGGCGAGGATGTGTTCCTCGAGCTGGCGCAGGCGCTCGGCGGCGGCCGCGCGCTGCTGCCCATGGCCCGTCCCGGCGTCGCCCGGCTGGCCAGGGAGAACGTGGTACGCGCGCCTGACGCGATCCACCGCATTCTGGCGCCGGACTTCGACGGGCTCGACCTGGCGGACTATCACAATTTCCTGCGGTATCGCCCGGAGGCGAGCGAGCGCAAGCAGCAGGCTGACGAGACGTGGAACCGCATGCAGCTGTTCCAGTTCCCCACCTATCTCAGTGCGCTGGCGAACGACGTGAACGCCGCGCGCCTCGGCAACGGCGTGGTCGGCAAGCTCGTGATGCCCTACGTGTTCAACTACAACTGCCCGTACTCGTGCGCCTTCTGCACCGAGAGCCTGGACCGGAACAAGCTCGTGCACGCGGACGTCGACGACGTCGTCGAGCAGATGTCGGGGCTCGCCGAGAAGTACGAGACGAGCTACTTCTGCCTGTTCGACAACTACTTCAACCTGGTGCACGGCTTCGTCGAGGACTTCGCCAGCCGCGCGGTGCTGCTCGGCGCGCGGTTCGACTGGTCCGACTGCGCCCGGTTCAACGACCTGACGTACGAGCGGCTCGCCCTGCTGGCCGACTCCGGCTGCCGCAAGCTGACCTTCGGCCTGGAGACGGCCAGCGGCAAGATGCTCAAGATCATCGACAAGCGGGTCAAGCTCACCGAGGCGGAGCAGGCGCTGCGCTGGTGCAAGGAGGTCGGCATCTGGGCCGACCTGGAGATCATCACCGGGTTGCCGCACGAGGACGCGCGGAACTTCGAGGAGACCGCGGACTTCCTCCAGCGCAACGCCAAGTACATCAACTACTTCCACGCGAACCGGTACTTCGTGGCGCCCAAGTCGCTCATGGGAGCCCGGCCCGAGGCCTACGGCATGCGGGTGCGCAAGTTCCCGGGCGCCTATCAGCGGCTGCTGGACGCCAACTACCAGTGGCTGGCCGACGACCTGGACTGGTCGTACCGGCCGCAGAACTTCCGGGTCTACGAGTTCGACGAGATCGACGGGCGCAGCGCCGAGCAGATGGCCGACGAGATCGGCGCCCGGATCGCCCGGCTCAACGCGATCCAGAACAACGACTTCGCCGAGGCCCGGCACCTGCTGAACATGCAGTTCTCGGGGTCCGCGGCGGCGCCGGCCCGGCCGGACGGCACGACGATGGCGCTGACCTGACGGCGCCGCCTCTCCGGGCGCAGCGCGGCCGTTTCCCGAGCGAAGGAAGTCTGTCGGCGTGGAGAACTCGGCGGTGCGCATCGAGACGCCGGTCAGCAGGCTGCCCGACCTGGGCGGGCCCCCCGATCTCGCCTTCGCTCTGACCTTCGACGACGGGCCCGAGGAGCCGTGGACGAGCGCGGTGCTCGACCGCCTGGAGTCGGCCGGCGTCCCCGCGACCTTCTTCGTGCTCGGCCGGAAGATCGCCGGGAATGAGCGGACCCTGCGCCGGATGGCGGAGCTGGGCTGCGGCATAGAGGTGCATTCCTGGGAACACGTTCGGATGACGCACCAGTCGCCCGATCAGGTGACTGACGACATCCGGCGGACCGCCGAGCTGATTCGAGAGACCACGGGCCGGTCGCCGCGGTTCGTCAGGCCGCCCGACGGGGCCGTCAGCCCCGAAGTCCTCGACCGGATCCATCGCGGCGGGATGATCCCGGCCTTCTGGAGCATCCACGCGTGGGACTGGAAGCGCCCGGGTGCCGACGCGATCGTCAGCGGCGTGTCGAGGGGGCTGCGCAGGGGCGCGGTGGTGCTCCTGCACGACGGCGGCGGGGACAGGTCCCAGACCGTCGAGGCGATCCCGCACATAGTCCGGATCGCGGCCGACCGGAGGCTGCGCGCGGTGTGCCTCGAGGCCTGAGATTCAGCTCAGGCGTTGTCCCACCGGAACCGCCGCACCGCGACGGCGGTGATCACCACCGCGAAGCCCAGCAGGATGCCCAGCTGCGGGAGGATGGCGGCCGGTCCGACGCCGCGGGCCAGCGCGTTCACCATGCCGTCGTTGAGATGGCGCAGCGGCAGCAGCTCGGAGACCGTCCCCAGCCACGCCGGCGCGACGTTCAGCGGGATGAACGACCCGGACAGGAACGCCATCGGCAGGACGACGAGGTTCGAGATCGCGTTGGCGGCGTCGACCGACTTCGTCATCGATCCGGTGAGCAGGCCGATGGACAGGAACGTCAGCGTGCCGGCCAGCACCAGCGGGATCGACAGCCAGCCCGAGCCGGCCAGCTTCAGGTGGAAGAACAGCACCGCGGCCAGGATGAACAGCGCCGTCTGGACCAGCGCGATGCCCAGGCTGACCAGGATCCGCGCGCCGATGACGGTCGACACGCCGATCGGGGCCAGGGTCAGCCGGCGCATGAGCTTGCGCTCCCGCCAGACGACCAGCGTGGCGGCGGCGCTGAAGGTGGCCCCGGTGGCGATCGCCCAGCCGAGGATCCCCGGCGTCAGGTACTGGATCTCCTTCAGGGACTGGTTCTCGGTCTGGCTGGCGGTCATCGTCAGCCGGGGCGGTTGGCCGGTGGCCGCGATGTTGGCGGTGTCCACCAGCCACCGCACCACGGTCTGCACCTCCGCTGCAGACGCCTCATCCGCGGCGGAGTAGCGCACCTCGACGTCAGCACCCTGCTGGTAGATCACGGCCGCCTCGTTGCCGTTGCGCACGTTGGCCAGTGACCCGGCCAGGTCCTGCGACCGGCTGATCGTGAGCGCTTCGCCCACCTGCGCCCGCTGCTGCGCGGAGAGGTCGTCGTATACGCCGACCGCGCCGACCAGGACGACCTTCGCCCGCGGGGTGGAGGGGTTGCCGAGCAGCCCGCCGAGCAGGACGAGGAAGACCAGTGGGAGCAGGATCGTGAGGAACAGCGACCCGCGATCGCGCAGATATCCGCGCGTGAGCGCGCGGGAGAGGGGCACGAGGCCGTTCAGCAGAACCCGCGGGCGCTTCACGAGCGGTACTCCCGTCCGGTGAGGGCGAGGAACGCGTCTTCCAGCGTGGCCCCGCGCACGGTCAGATCACGCAGCGCGCCCTGCGCGGCCAGCTCGGTCAGCACCGGCCCCGGCTCGCGGCTGGCGATGACCAGCGAGTCGTCGTCCTCCCGGACCGCCGCCTCGGGGAAGCGCTTGCGTAGCTCGTCGGAGTCGAGCTGGCCGGCCTGGACGGTGATCCGGGTGACCGCCTCCACCTTGCGGATCAGCGCCTCCGGGGAGTCGCACTCGAGGATGCGGCCGTGGTCGATGATCGCCACCCGGTCGCACAGGACCTCGGCCTCCTCCAGGTAGTGCGTGGTCAGCACCACGGTCCGGCCGGCGGTGTTGATGTCGCGCAGCAGGTCCCACAGGTTGCGCCGGGCCTGCGGGTCGAGCCCGGCGGTCGGCTCGTCGAGGAACACCACCTCCGGGTCGTGGACCAAAGCGCAGGCGATGGACAGCCGTTGCGCCTCGCCGCCGGACAGCCACTCAACGCGCGCGCCGGCCTTGTCAGCCAGGCCGAACTGCTCCAGCAGTTCGTCGCCCCGCCGCTCCGCCACGCCGTACAGCGCGGCGAAGGTGTGGATCTGCTCGGCCGCGGTGAGCCGCTCGAAGAACGCGGACGTCTGCATCTGCACGCCGATCCGGGGCAGCAGCGCGGGATTGCGCGGCCAGGGCGGCAGGCCGAGCACCCGGACGTCGCCCCCGTCCGGCTCGCGCAAGCCCTCGACGATCTCCAGGGTGGTGGTCTTCCCCGCGCCGTTGGGCCCGAGCAGCCCGAAGAACTCGCCGTCGCCGATGTCGAACGAGACCGCGTCCACCGCGGTCGTGTCGCCATACCGCTTGCGGATGTCGTGCGCTGCGATCGCCGGCGGCCGGACGGGCATCTAGCGGTCCTCCTCGATCATCGCCTCGGCCCCCGCCGCGAGGCGCTCGGCCAGGATCGCGTGGTTCTCCTCGAGATGCTCGAACGTGTGCGAGCGCGGATGCTCGAAGTGCAGGCAGGTCAGCCGGCGGGCCACCTTCCAGGCGCGGACGGTCCCGGCCCGCCCCTCGAGCTTGGCGATCAGGTCGTCGTCCTCGTGGCCCCAGCCGACGTAGCGGTCGCAGTACCCGCCGACGGCGTCGAAGTCCTTGCGGCGGACCAGGATCCCGCCCCAGTGGTACGGGGAGGGGCGCCACGGCTGCCCGTCCTCGTTGTCCCAGCCGACGCCGGGCGGCGGGTCGACCACCATCAGGTCGGAGCCCAGCCAGCTGAACCGCTCGCCGTCCAGGGGGACGAGCCGGCCGTCCGCGTCGGCGGACACGTGGCAGGCGCGGCCGCCGCCGGGCGGCGCGAAGGGAGCCGCGGTGACCGCGGCGGCCGGGTTGACCAGCCGGTACATCCATGGCTGGATGATCGCCCGGTCCTCGCGCAGGCCGAGCGCCCGCCCGAGGAAGTCGGCGCCCAGCGGTGCGACGTCGCCGTCGCTCAGATACAGCACCGGGGCGCGGGCGGCCGAGACCGCGAGATTGCGCAGCGGGCCGGGCGAGATCGCGCCGCGCTCGGCGGGCACGATCCGGATCCGGCCGTCGTCGGCTCCGTCCCCGAGGTCGGGGACCGCCGTGCCGGCCGCGACCGCGACCACCACCTCGCAGGGCACTTCCTGGCGCAGCCAGGCGCGGCAGACCGCCGGAAGAGCCTGCACCGCACGGTGGTCACCGAACAGGGGCAGCACCACCGACACTTCCGGTACGAGCATGGGCCCGAGCATAAGCACGGATCGCAGGGCACGGAACGCGCGGCGGCCGGCGAAGCCGCGACCACAACATCGCCATAACAAAGCCCGCACATCGCCACATCACCACCACAGCAAAAACGCACGGGCGGGTTGCTACGTTGCGCCTCTCGACAGTGTCGCGTCAGGGTTCGCACTGACTATCGCCAGGTGGTGTCCGTGGCCGGAAGGTTCGGAATCGTGCCCGCAGCGGGCGCCGGGACGCGTCTGTCCCCCTACCGCGGGCCGAAGGAGCTCATCCAGATCGGCTACCGGTCGGTCGACGGGCAGCCGCTGCCGAAAGCAGCGATCGAACACGTCCTGACCGCGATGCGCGAAGGCGGGGCCGACCGGGCCCTCGTGGTGCTCTCCCCGGCCAAGTGGGACGTGTTCCGCTATCTCGGGTCCGGCGGGCACCTCGGGATGGACCTCGGTTACCTGTGCCAGGAGACTGCGCTCGGCATGCCGCACGCGCTCGACCTGGCGACCCCGTTCCTCGCCGACCGGACGGTGTGCATGGGCATGCCGGACACGGTCGTCGCGCCCGGCGACTGCTTCGCCCGGCTGTTCGACTTCCACGACGCCACCGGGGCCGACCTCAGCCTGGGCGTGTTCCCGGCGGCGCAGCCGCAGACGCTCGCGCCCGTCGTGATCGAGCCCGGGTCGCACCGCGTCCTGGCCATCGTGGACAAGCCGCAGGTCCCGCCGGCCGCCAACACGTGGGGGATCGCAGCCTGGTCACCGGTGTTCACCGACCTGCTGCACGGGTTCGTGACCGACGCGCTGCGGAAGCCGGGACGCGAACTCTTGCTGAGCGACGTGTTCGTCGCGGCGATGACCGCGGGGCTGCGCGTGCACGCGCTGGCCTTCGAATCCGGCGAGTACTGCGACATCGGGACCGCGGCGGGCGTGGTCCGCGCCCGCGCCCGGCTGGAAACCGCCGACGGCGTCCTGGCCGGGTGGCTGCCGTGACCAGGGTGCTGCAGGTCCCGTATCCCCCGGCCGGACACGCCGAGCCAATGGCCGCGCTCGGCGAGCGGTTGCGCGAAGACGGGCACGCGGTCACCGTCTTCGCCGAGTCCGACACCACCCGGTGGAGCCTCAACAAGCCGGTCTCGCCGGAGATGTACGCCTCTGCGGACGGCGCGGCGCTGGCGCGGCACCTGTTCCTCGGCGACATCGCGGACATGACCCGCGACATCGTCGACCTCGCCGACGCGTGCGGGGCCGAGCTGATCGTGGCGGACGTGATGATGCCGGGCGGCGGACTCGCGGCGGAGCTGGCCGGGCTGCCCTGGGTGTCGCTGTCGTGCAGCCCGGTCCCGACGCCCGACTTCTATCGCGTCTTCATCCCCGACCACGTCGCGGCCGCCTTCACCGCGCGGTCGACGCGCGAGGCGTTGGGTTTGCCGCTCGACGACGACCGCAGCCTGCTCGGGCGTATATCCGACCGGCTGCACCTGATCCCCACCACGCCGCGTTTCGCCGACTTCCCCGAACTGCCGGCACAGGTCGCCCTGACGGGCCCGTTCGCACCGCTGCCTCCTCAGCCGCCACTGCCGCGCGCGGAACCCCCGTCCGGCCGGCCGACGGTCGCGGTCACCGTCAGCACGCACTCGGTGGCGACGCTCGGCCGTCGGATCTTCGTCCAGGACCGGTATCTGAACGCGGCCGTGGAAGCGTTGGAAGGCCTGGAGGTGACCGCCCTGGTCACCCACGCCGGCACCGGTCGGCAGCCGGACAATGTCAGCTTCCTGGGCCGCACTCCGCACGACGCGTTGTTCGACCGCTGCGCCGCCGTCGTCACCCACTGCGGCTGGGGGTCGGTCTCGCGGGCGCTGGTGCGGGGGCTGCCTCTCGTCCTGGTGCCGATAAGCGGCGATCAGCCCTACATCGCAGCACGCTGCGCCGACCTCGGCGTCGGGGTCGCACTGGAGCCCGAGACCGTGACCGCCGCCGAGCTGCGCGACGCCGTCCGCGCGGTGCTCGAGGAGCCCCGGTTCCGCAAGGCGGCCGCGGAGTTGGCCGCCGAGCTGCGCGAGCTGGCGCCACTGGCCACGGCGAGCTCGATGATCGCCTCGATCCGTGCTCTCGAAGGGTGAGCGTCATGCCTGCTGTCCGGACCCGCCCCACCCGGGTGCTGTTCCTCGTCGCACCCGGCGAGCAGCCCATGTTCACGCCGATGAACCTGCCGCCGTTCGGGACCGGCGTGGTCGCCGCCAGCCTGCGCGCCGCCGGGTTCGACGTCGACCTGCACGACCTGAACTCCGACTTCCGGCGGATGTGGCTGGCCGGCGAGTTCGCGAAGGCCGACCTGCGCCCGTTCTACGACGAGCGCGCGGTGCTGGAATACCTTCGCGGCGCCGACGACGAGTTCCTCGACGACTTCGCCGGCCGGCTGCTGGCCGGCAAGGACATCGCCGCGGCCGACGTGGTCGGCATCTCGGCCGGCGGCGACTTCTCGTTCCTGGAGATGCAGTCCGCGCTCGTCGTCGGCGGACACGTCCGGCGCCACTACGGCAAGCCCATCGTCGTGGGCGGCAACAACCTCGACTACCTGATGCAGTTCAGGGACGCGTTTCACAGCTGGTGGGAGGCCGCCGTCACGCATTTCGCGGCGGCGGTCACCGGGCCCGGCGAGGACGTCTTCGTCGATCTGGCCGGCGCGCTCGGCGGCGGCCGCCCGCTGCTGCCCATGGCCCGCCCGGGTGTCGCGAGGCTGGCCGGCGGATCGGTGCTGCGGGCGCCCGATGCCGAGCACCGGATCCTGGCGCCGGACTTCGACGGGCTCCGGCTCGAGGACTACCACAACTTCGTGCGGCACCGGCCGCAGGCCAGTCCCCGCAAGCAGGACGCGGACGACATGTGGAACCGGATGCAGCTCTACAAGTTCCCGCCGTACCTGAGCTGGCTGGCGAACGAGACGAACGCGGCCAAGCTGGGCGACGGGGTGGCCGGCCGGCTGGTGATGCCGTACGTGTTCAACTACAACTGCCCTTACTCGTGCGCGTTCTGCACCGAGAGCCTCGAGCGCACGAAGCTCGTGCACGCCACGGTGGACGACATCGTCGCCGACATGGCCGGGCTCGGCGAGAAGTACCAGACCCCGTACTTCTACCTGTTCAACAACTACTTCAACCTGGTCAACGGGTTCCTGGAGGAGTTCGCCAGCCGGACCGTGCTGCACGGGGTGGAGCTGAACTGGTCCGACTGCGCGCGTTTCAACAGCCTGACCTACGAGCGGCTGGCGCTGCTCGCCGCGTCGGGCTGCCGGAAGCTGACCTTCGGGCTGGAGACGGCGAGCACCTCGATGCTCAAGATCATCGACAAGCGGGTCAAGCTCGCCGAGGCGGAGCGGGTGCTGCGCTGGTGCAAGGAGCTGGGGATCTGGGCCGACATCGAGATCATCACGGGGCTGCCGCACGAGGACGCGGACACCTTCGCCGAGACCACCGACTTCCTGGAGCGCAACGCCGAATACATCAACTACTTCAACGTCAACCGCTACTTCGTGGCGCCCAAGTCGCTCATGGGCGCCCGGCCGGAGGCGTACGGCATGCGGCTGCGCAAGAACCCGGACGCCTACCAGCGGCTGCTCGACGCCAACTACCGGTGGCTGGCCGACGACCTGGGGTTCTCGTACAAGCCGCAGAACTTCCGGGTCTACGAGTTCGACGAGATCGGCGGCCGCACCGCCGAACAGCTCGCCGCCGACATCGTGCCGAAGATCGCCCGGCTCAACGCGATCCAGAGCACCGACTTCAGTGACGCCTGGCGCGTGCTGAGTCTGCGACAGGACCGTCCGGGCCCCGCACCGGCCCGGCTGACCAACGAGACCATGGCGCTGGCCTAGCGCCCGCCCGGGAGGAGTACCACCCGTGACCACCACCGAGAGCGCGCCCGAGGCCGGCGCGGAAGAACCCGCGACAAGCCAGGTCAAGGAGGTCCTGGAGCGGGCGATCGTCGATCCCGAGTTCGCCCGGCAGCTGCTCGAGGATCCGGACACCGCGCTGGCCGGATACGTGCTCAGCGAGGTGCAGCTCCTGCTGCTGCGCAGCCTCGACGCGTCGGACCTGGAGAAGCTGACCCCGGACAACCTCGAGGAGTTCTTCGCCGTGGACTCCGCCGTGTACACCCCCGAGGACGCGCGGATGGTCCAGCAGGGCTATGAGATGTACGACGAAGAAGACCTCGAAGAGTAGCGGGCCGACGCGATGAAAGCGCTGAGCATCCACCTTACCGACGTGTGCAACAGCAAGTGTACGTTCTGCATCGTCGACTCGCCGTACATGAAGCAGGACACGATTATGCGCCGCCGGGTGTCCCGGTTCCTGCGGGAGCACGCGGGCCGGGACTACGAGGCGGTGAGCCTGCACGGCGGTGAGGCCACGGTCCGCCGGGACTTCCTGGAGATCCTGGACGAGATCCGCGAGCTCGGCTACCCGACGGTGTTCCTCATGACCAACGCCCGCAAGTTCGCCCGGATGGACTACGCCCGCACGGTCGTGGACAAGGGAGTCAGCCTGTTCATCGTCTCGATGCACGGCGCCGTCGCCGCGACGCAGGACCGCATCAGTCTCGCGCCGGGCTCGTTCGACCAGGCGGTGCAGGGCATCCGGAACATCAAGGAACTGGGCGCCACGGTGCGCACCAACTCGGTGGTCTGCAAGGACAACTACACCGAGCTGCCGGACATCGTCGACCTCTGCCTCGACCTCGGCGCCGACCAGATCACCATCTCGGCCCTGCACACCTCGGGCACCGCCCTGCGCAACTTCGCGGAGGTCACCCCGCGCTACGACGAGATCCGGCCCTATGTGCTCGAGGCCTGCGAGCGGGCGCTGCGCCGCGGCACGCGGCTGCTCCTGGAGGGCTTCCCGCAGTGCACGGTGCCCGGATACGAGCAGCACCTGGTCGATTGGGAGCACAACAGGTACAAGGTCCTCTACCGCAACTTCGTGATGGACGACTACGAGGGCCACATGGACGACTTCTCCCGGGTCAAGGACGCGCGGTGCGGCGGCTGCGTGTTCGACAAGGTCTGCGGCGGGGTCTACAAGGAGTACGCCGAGCTGATCGGCTGGGACGAGTTCCACCCGATCGTCCAAGCCCCGGTCGTCCAAGCCCCGGCCGGCCACTCCCCGGCGGCGGCCTGAGCCCATGACCGAGCCCGCGACCGAGCCCACGACAGCGCCCATGCTGCCCATCACCCGCGCCGACGAGGAGCTCTTCAGCACCGTGACCGTGGCCGTCCGGCTCGGGCGCGCCGACGCGATCGTCGAGCGCCTGGCCGCCCGCTACGAGGAGGAGTGGGACAACCCGCTGGCCGGGTTCCCCTACGCGCTCTCGATGATCGCCGCGTTCCAGTCCACCGATCCGGAGCTGCGGGAACGGCTCAACTACCCGGAAGTGGTCGAGACCCTCAACGACCTGCTCTACAACCAGCCCGACCACTGGCTCGGCCGGTACCTGCGGATCCACGCCCGCACGCTGCTCCCGGTGAACCCCCGCGAATACCGCGCCTTCATCGCCGCCGAGCGGGAGAAGGCGACCGAGGACGCCGAGCAGCTGATCGAGCGGCAGAGCCGTACCGCCTGGCAACCGTATTTCGCCTGCTCGTACCTCGCGGCGGCCCGGCTGGCGTGGGAGACGACCAAGGACCCGGACAAGGTGGCCGAGCTGGTGAAGCAGGCCACGGCCCGGCCCGGCGCCCCGGTCCCCTTCCCCTCGCTGGGCAGCATCCTGTGCGAGGTCTTCCTCTGGTACCGCAACGAGGCCGGCCTGCCGGATCAGGACGCTGTCGCCGAGACGATGGGCGCCCTCTTCCCCGACCAGCCGGCGGTGCGGCTCGCCCGGGGGGTCCGGTCGCCGTGAGCCCCGGGCCGCGCACCGTCCTGTTCATCGTGACCAGCTTCTGGGCGTACGGCGAGCTGGCGATCGCCGCCGAGTTCGCCGGGCGGATGGCCGGCACCGGGTTCCGGCCGCTGTTCCTCGTCCCGCCCACGCACCGGGCCCAGGTCGTCGCGGCCGGCCTGGACCACCGGGTGCTGATCCCCGGCGCCGGGAAGGTGAACCGGATCCAGCTGCACGACATCCGGCACGTGGACCGGCCCGCGCTGGTGGTGCTCGCCGACTTCATGAACTTCGACTTCTGCGACCGCCACTACGGGCTGCGCCGGGCCGACCTGTCCGTCCTCGACTGCCCGATCGGGACGTTCGACGACTTCGCCTGGGGACGCCCGGGCGCGTGGATGGACACGTACGGGTTCCGGGCCAAGTACGAGCACGACATCTCGCTCGACGGGCTCTCCTTCCGGCTGCGGCCGTGCCCGCTCAACAACCCGCTCGACGAGACCGCCGGACCGGACGTCCACCCCTACCCGCTCCTGGAGAGCGTCGCGGACGTCGGCACCGAGCAACGAGCGGCGGTGCGGCGCGAGCTCGGCCTGGCGAAGGACCGGCCGGTCGTGCTGGTGACCGGCGCGGCCTGGCAGCGGATGCACGCCGCCTACCCGCTGGTCACACCATTCGTCGAGGCGTGCCACGCGATGCTGGAAAGACTGCTGTCGAGGCTGCTCAAGCACGCGGACGTGCTGGCGGTCGGACCGCAGCTGGTGTTCCGCGACCGCACCCCCGAGGGCTTCTACGCGCTCGGCGCGGTGGAGCCGGAGCGGTTCCGCCTCCTGCTCCAGGCCGTCGACCTGCACCTGTCCAGCAACATCATCTCGGTCAGCCTCCACCGCACGGCGCTGAACGGGATCGCGTCGGTGGCCTTGGTGAGCTCGCTGCACAAACGCTCCGGGCGGCTGCGGTGGGAGCTGCCCGGCGTCCCGCAAGCTGCGCCGGCGCTGACCGAATTCGCGCAGCGGGTGGTGGACGGCGTCGACTATCTGTATCCGTACCGGATGTTCCCGGTCGGCTGGCACCACTTCCTGCGCTCGCTGTTGGTCGGCAACCCGTTCGGCGACGTGGTCCCGCAGGTCGAGCTGTTTGACGAGGAGGCCGCGGTGGCCTCGATCGTGCCGCTGCTCACCGCGGGCCCGGAACGCGACCGGCTCTCCCGCGCCCGCGAGACGTACCTCGAGGCTCTGCGCAAGCTGCCCGAGCCGGAAACCATCCTGCACGAGGTGGCCACGTGATGAGACTGCTGTTCCTCGCTCCCAGCCGGCTCTCCCGGGGGGACGCCGTCGTGGCCGCCGACCTGGCCCGCGCCCTGCCCCGGTCCCGGTTCCAGGTCGGGTTCGCGGCCGCGGCCGAGGCGGTCGTGCACCTGCACGATCTCGGGATGCCGACGCTGCCGTTGGACGGTTCTGCGCCGGCCGACAACCTCGGCGTCCTCGACCGCATCGTCCGGGGCTTCAAACCGGACTGCCTGGTAGCCGCGGATGCGTTCGCCGTGCACCAGTCGCGCGAGTGGACCGGCCTCACCATCGAGACGCTGCGCGAGCGGTACGGCCGCCCGGTGGCGAGCCTCGACCGCCTCGGCTGGCAGGCGACCGACTACACGGCCGACTTCTACGGCGGCGAGCGGGTGCAGCTGCCGCGGCTGCTGGACGACTGCGACGCGGTGGTCCGCACCAGCCCGCCGTTCCCGCCCGAACCCGGCCCGTCGGGCGTCGCGCCGGCCGCGCTGCACCCCGGCGGTCTGCGCGACGGCGGACGGCGGACGGCGGCGGCCGCCGACGCAGAGGACCGTTCCCACGCGGCAGGCCGGCCGACGGTGTTCCTGGTCAACGCACCGTGGGAGTACCGCAACCAGGCCCGCTCGCTGCCCGTCGCGCAACTGGTCGACGCGCTGCCGAGAGTCGTGCACAGCCACCTCGCGGCGCTCGGCCGCCCGCTGGAGGTGCTGCACGTCGGACCGCGCGCGTGGCGCTTCGCGACCGCGGACCGGATCGAGTACCGGCACTTCAGCCGGCTACCGTACGCGATGTTCCACGAGCGGTTGGCGTCGGCGGACCTGTTCCTGACCACGAACGTGCTCTCGGCGACCCTGGCCCAGGCGGTCCTGGCCGGGATCCCGGCCCTGGTGCTGCACAACCACGAGCGGATCGACCCGGGGGAGTTCCCGGACTGGACTGCCGCCGCTGCACCGCTGCTGCGCACCGCCCACCCGTTCCACGTGGCGCCGCTGGGCTGGCACGACCTGCTCGAACCGCTGCTGTCCGGCAACTGCTACCGGGACTGCTTCGCCGAGGCAGGGCTCTTCGACCGACCGGCGGTGCTGGGGGCGCTGGCCGGCCTGCTGGACGACGAGCCGGCGCGCACCCGCCTGCGGCAGCGCCAGCAGGACTTCAGCGGCCTGCTGGCCGAGCTGCCCACGATCGGCGACTCGCTCCGGGCGGTGGTGGCCCGGTGACCGCGCCCGCGCCCCTGCTGCACGAGACCGTCAGCGCGCTGGCCGACCGGCGGCTGACCGGCCGGCGCTGGATCGACCCGGCGGTCGAGCAGCGGTTCCACGCCACCATGCGCAACGACTTCCTCACTCCCCGCGGGACCGCCTACAAGTGGCAGGAGATCACCGCGAGCCTCGACCGATCGGTCGTCGGCGGCGGGGTGCCGACGGTCGTCCCGGTCCGGTACCGGTGGCACCGCGTCGACGCCCGCACCGGCACCCCGGCCGGCGCCGGGAAACGGCGGGAGTGGACGTTCGCCCGCGGGCAGAGCTTCGGCTCAGTGCTCTTCCACACCGACGCGGAGGGCGCCGTGCCGGCGGTCGCGGAGCCGGATTCTGCGGGGCTTCCCCCGTCCACCCTGGACATCGCCTACCCGCAACTGCCCAAGTCGCCGGCGGTCGACCTGCTGCTCATGCTGAGCTGGGACGTCGTCACCGTCGAGATGATGTGCACCCATCTGAGCACCACGCCGGAGCTGCGGGACGTCGGCGGCCGCGCGGAGCTGGAGCGGGTCTCGGGGACCTGGGCACAGCTGAAGTTCTCGGACCCGGGGGCGACCGCGGAGTTCCGCAACGCGAACGCGACCGCCCAGCACCTGGGCTACGGGCGCTTCGCCGGCCGGCCTTCCGCGGTCTACTCGTCGCGCTGCCTAGACTGCGTGCTCGATGTGCGGCTCGGCCCGGTGACCGAGCGGGGCCGCTCGTCCTACTGGGCCACGGTGCAGGTCGACGTGGAGACCGGGGACCTGCTGTCCGCGGAGATGACCGAGATGATCATCGCGACGCTGACCGGACCGGACGGACGGCGCGTCCCGGTCCAGAAGCGGCGGATCGTGCGGATGTGGGCCGACACCGGTGTGGCGGAGGAGGAGGCCGAACCGCGGCCCGCGGATCCGCTCCCGCGCACGATCGGCGAGGTGGTCGCGGCCGATCCGGCCGCGCCGGCCAAGGCGATCCGCCTCGCCGGACGCGTCGCCGAACACCTGGCCTGGCAGGCCACGTCGCTGGGACACCTCCCGCAGGGGATGTCGGAGGTGGCCCTGATGGGCTTCCACAGCGTGGTGGGCGCGGATCTGCCCGACACCGTCCGGCAGGTCGAGTCGTTGCAGGCGGCGCTGCGGGCGGTCGCCGACGGCGAGCCCGGGGCGCAGGAGGCGCTGCGGAAGGCGCTGCCGGAGCACCGCGGCCGCATCGAGGGGCTGCTCGCCTTCGGCCAGCTCGCGGCCGACGAGGCCACCCGTGTTCCGAGCCTGGACTCGCACTACCGGGACGAGTCGCGCGGCCGCCTCGACGCCGTCGGCGCGGCCCTCAGCGAACTGCTGGCGCTGCTCGGCCGACTGGAGCGGCCCGGGCGGCCAGTCGGTCCGGCGCCGTCCGCCGGCATCGACCACTGCGCGACCGACCGAGATCCCGAGGGGCAGCCATGAAGGCGTTGAGCGTCCATCTGACCGACATCTGCAACAGCAAGTGCTCCTTCTGCATCGTCGACTCTCCGTACGTCACGGACGACTCGATCTCCCGCAAGCGCGTGTCCCGGTTCCTGCGCGAGAACGCGGACAAGGGTTTCGAGGCGGTCAACATCCACGGCGGCGAGCCCACCATCCGGCGCGACTTCCTGGAGATCCTGGACGAGATCAGGGAACTGGGCTACCCCACGGTGCTGCTCCAGACCAACGGCCGCAAGCTCGCTCACATGAACTACGCCCGCACCGTCGTGGACAAGGGCGTCGGCCTGTTCATCGTGTCGATGCACGGAGCCAGGGGCCTGACCCAGGACCGGATCAGCAAGTCGCTCGGCTCGTTCGACCAGGCGGTCAGGGGCATCCGCAACGTCAAGGAGCTGGGGGTGAGGATCCGGACCAACTCGGTGGTGTGCCGGGACAACTTCACCGAGCTGCCGGACATCGCCGACCTGTGCATGGACCTGGGCGCCGACCACGTCAACATCTCGGCCCTGCACACCGCCGGCACCGCTCTGCGCAACTTCGAGGAGGTCACCCCGCGCTACGACGAGATCCAGCCGTACGTGCTGGAAGCGGTGGACCGCGCGGTCCGCCGGGAGCGGGTGATCACCCTGGAGGGCTTCCCATACTGCGCCATCCCCGGGTACGAGAAGTACATGATCGACTGGGCGGCGAACCAGTTCAAGATGCTGTACCGGACCTTCGTGTTCGAAGACTACGAGAACTACATGGACGCGAACTCGCGGGTGAAGGACGAGCGCTGCGGCCAGTGCGCGCACAACGACAAGTGCGGCGGCGTCTACAAGGAATACGCCGAGCTGATCGGCTGGGACGAGTTCCACCCGGTGACCCCCGTCGCGACGGCGTGACCCGTGCGCCTGATCACCGCGACCGACGACGAGCTGTACGGGCTGGCCAGCGCGGCGGGCAAGCTCGGCCGGTCGGACAAGCTGCTGGCCCGGCTCGCCGCCGCGCGGCGGGCCGATCCGGCGGACGCCGAGGCGGCCGGCCGGCACGCGCTGGCCCTGATGGCCGTGCTGCCCAGCCTCGGCGCCGGGGGAGCCGCGCACGTCCGGTTCACCGGCACCATCGACGCGTTCGGGGACGTCCTGGCGCTCGAACCAGACCACTGGCTCGCTTGCTACAGCCGGGCCCGGCTGCGGACCCTGATCCCCAGCACCTACGGCGCCTACTCGGTCGACATGTCCGCCGGACTCGGGCACGCCCGCGAGGATCTGGACCACCTCTTCGCCGCGCAGGCGGAACACGCCGGGCAGCCGTACTTCGTCAGCACCCACGCGCTGGCGGCGGTGGTCGACCACCTGGGCGGTTCCCCGGCTCCGGCCGTCCGGCCGGCCCTGCTCGACGCGCTGGCCGCCTGCCCGCGGGTCCCGGTCCGCTTCCCGGCGCTGGGCGCGATCCTGTGCGAACCGCTGGCCACGCTGTATGCCGCGGCGCAGGGCGCGGAACGGCACGCGATCGGCGAGGTGATGTCAGCGCTCTACGGCGACCAGCCGGCCGTGGCGGCTGTGCGCCGACAGCCGGTGCGGCGGTGACGGCGATGGGTCGACGACGAGTGCTGTTTCTCGGGCTGGGCCACCTGTCCAATGGAGATGTCAGCATCGCAGCGGACTTCGCCCGGCAGTTGCCGCCGGACCGGTTCGAGGTCAGGTTCCTCACGGCCGCCGCGGTCGCGCCGCACGTCCGGGACACCGGCCTGACCGCATACCCGCTGGGGAGCCAGAATCCGCAGCGCAACGTGAAGACCTTCGACCGGCTGGTCACCGAGTTCCGCCCCGACCTGCTCGTCGCGGCCGACGCGTTCACGCTGGAGTACTCCACCGGCTGGTCGGGCCTGAGCATGAACCTGCTGCGCGAGCGCTACGACATCGCGCTGGCCAGCTTCGACCAGTACGACTATCCGGCCGCCGACTACGTGGTCGACTTCTACGGCGGCCACCGGACGCTGTTCCCGAGGCTGCTGGACGCGTGCGACCTGCTGATCCGCAACAGTCCGCTGAATCGCCCGGTGCCCGGCGAGCCGGGCGTGATCGTGACCCGGATGAGGTGCGGCGGCTCGTCGCCCCTGCCGGTCGCCCGGCGCGGCTCCGACCCGCCGACGGTCTTCGTGACCAACTCGCGCTGGGAGTACCTCAACGTCGTGCGCTCGCCGGAGATGGCGCAGCTGATGCACGCGATGCCCCGGATCGTGCACAGCCACCTCGCCGCCCTGGACCGGCCGCTGCGCGTGGTCCACGTCGGCCCGGCCGGATGGGACTTCCCGGTGTCCCCGCGGATCGACTACCGCCACGTGCCCAACATGGCGGCGCCCGACTTCCACGCGCAGCTGGCCGGCGCCGATCTCTTCATCACCGGCAACGCCGTGTCGGTGACGCTGACGCAGGCGGTGCTCGCCGGAGTCCCGTCCCTGCTGCTCGGCAATCGCAAGGTGCTCGACGTCGCCCGACTGGTCGACAGCGGGTCGGCGCCGACCTGGCTGATGGAGGCGGCGCCCGGCCTGACCGCCGCCTACCCGTACCGGGTCTACCCGTGGGGCTGGCACGACTTCCTCGCGCCGGTGCTGTCGGACAACCCTTATACGGACT
Source organism: Actinocrinis sp. (assembly GCA_036501535.1). Taxonomy (GTDB): domain Bacteria; phylum Actinomycetota; class Actinomycetes; order Streptomycetales; family Catenulisporaceae; genus DASYAE01. Next base: position 70,497 of record DASYAE010000237.1, read on the forward strand.
GCTTCCTGTCCGCCGGCGTGTTCGAGCGTCGCAGAGTCCTGCGGGCGATCACCGAGCTGCTGGACGACGCGACCGTCCGGACCCGCCTCGCCGAGCGACAGGCCGCCCTTCTGCACAGCCTCGACCAACTGCCGCCGGCGGGCGACGCGCTCGACGCCGCGAAGATCGCCGCCCGGTGACGAAGGGAGCCGCCATGACAGAGTCCTCCGAGTCCGGCGAGTCGTCCGAGTCCTGCGAGCTGCCCTCCCTGCCGTTCGAGCAGTCGTGCCCGCTCCAGCCGGCGCCGGCGCTGCGGGCGCTGCAGGCGAGCGGCCCGGTCCACCGGGTGCGGACCCGGGTGGGCGACGAGGCGTGGCTGGTGACCGGATACGACGAGGTGCGGTCGCTGTACGGCGGCGACCTGCTGGGCCGCGCGCACCCGAGGCCGGAGCGCGCGGCCCGGCTGACCGCGTCGGCGCTGTTCGGCGGCCGGCCGCGGGAGGACCACCGCAGCGAGGACGCGAACCGCGCCTGGTTCCGGGAGCTGCTGCGCACCGTCATGTCGCCGACGCCGCTGCGCGAGCTGCGGCCGTGGCTCGACGCGCTGGTCACGACGCTTCTCGATGAGCTGGCCGCCGCCGCGCGGCCGGCCGATCTGATCGACCTGGTGGCGGTGCCGTTGCCGACCCTGGTGATCTGCCGGCTGCTCGGCGTTCCCGAAGAGGACCTGGCCCGGTACCGGGAACTCGCCGAGGCGATCGCCTCCGCGGGGGACGAACAGCGCTCGTCGCAGGGCCTTGAGGAGCTGACCGAACACCTGCGTGAGCTGGTGGCCGCGGGGCGCGCCGAGCCGGGCGGGCTGCTCGGCCGGTTGCGCGCGGCCCCGTACCGGCTCCCGGCCGATGTGATCGCGCAGATCGGCGCCTCACTGATGTTCACCGGCCACCACACCACGGTGGTTGCCATCGGCTACGGTGCGCTGCTGCTGCTGAGGAACCCCGACCAGCACCAGGCCGTACTGGACGATCCGGCGAAGCTGCCCGACGCGGTCGAGGAGTGCCTCCGGGTCGGCAACGTCGGCGTCAACACCGGCGGCGGCAACGGGATCCCCACCTATGCGCGGCGGGACATCGACCTCGCGGGCGTCCGCATCCGGGCCGGGGACCTGGTCCTGCTGGACACCGGCGCGGCCAACCACGACACGGCGGTCTTCGACGACGTCTACCGGTTCGACGTCGACCGGACGGCCAACGCGCACCTCACCTTCGGGCACGGCCGGCACTACTGCCCCGGGGCGGGCCTCGCCCGGACCGAGATGCAGGCGTTGTTCGCCCAGCTGCTGCCCCGCTTCCCGACGATGCGCCTGGCCGGCGACCCCGAGGAGCTGCGCTCGCACGACGACCAGATCACCGGCGGCCTGGTGGCCCTGCCGGTCACCTGGTGACCGCGGCGCCGACCGGCGTCGGCCGGACCGCGCTCGGGGCGGCCATGATCCGCGCGGTGGAGAGCCGCCGCGGCGATCGGCTCTTTCGCGACCCCTACGCCGCAGCGTTCCTCGCCGCAGCGCCGACGGTGTTCAGGCGCGAGGAGCGTGGCGCGGCCGCATGCCTCAGCGGCCTGTCCGCGGCCGGCACCGGATTCTGGTCGCACGTCGTGGTCCGGACCAGGTTCTTCGACGACTACCTGCTCGACGCCGCCGGGCGGGACGTGCGCCAGATCGTCCTGCTCGCGGCCGGCCTGGACACCCGGGCCTACCGGCTGGACTGGCCGGCCGGCGTGCGCCTGTTCGAGCTGGACCTGGCCCCGGTGCTCGAGTTCAAGCGGCACGTCCTGACCGGGCGGGGGGCCGAGCCGCGGGGCGATCTGCGGCGGGTCCCGGCGGACCTGCGCGGGGACTGGTCCGCGCCGCTGACCCGGGCCGGCTTCGAGCCCGGACAGCCGACCGCCTGGCTGCTCGAGGGCCTGCTCATCTACCTGTCCGCCGACGAGGTCGTCCACGTGCTCACCGCCCTCGGCGCGCTGTCTGCCGCGGAGAGTCGAGTGGCGTTCGAGTTCGACGACACCGACGTCGACACTCTTCGGGAGCAGGCTCTGCGGCTCCAGGCCGTGGCCGAGCACGCCGCGTTGTGGAAGGGCGGCCTGTCCGACGCGCCCGGCTGGCTCGCGGCCCACGGGTGGCAGCTTGAGAGGCATGACCAGGCACAGGTCACCGCTCGCTACGGACGCGCCGCTGCCGGGCCTTCGCACGGCGGATTCATCACGGCCGTTCGCGCCTGACCCCGGCGGGGCGCCCGGTCACCGTGCGGCGCGTCCGGTACCCGCCCCGGCGGCCTCGTCCGCGACGCGATCCCGGCATCGGGTCAGAAGGCTGATCAACCGTTCTACGTCCTCTTGGACCGTGGTCATCTCCTGGTGCAGCCATGCACGGGCGTCGGTGCTCAGGGAATCGAGGTTGTCGGCGATGTCATAGGCCATCTCGCAGTGCGTCAGGAATCCCTCGATCGCGGACAACGCAGCCGGAATCGCCGCACGTGCCCGCTCCGCGGCGTCGGCGTCGCCGGCTGCCCAGGAACGCAGTCCGCCGCGCAGATCCCGGGCGATGCCCAGAGTCTCCTCGAGCTCCGACTGCACGCCTGCGTAGGCCCCGCCGGGAAGCGTCCCGGACTCGTCGGGCGACTCGACGGACGCAAGGTGCACGCGAAGGTAATTCATGAGCCTGCCAAGGCCCCTGGCGGTCTCGTCCAGCAGTTGCCGTCCCGCGAGCGTTTCAGGCGCGGGAGCGGGCTTCGGCTGTGCCGTCGCGGTCCGCCGCCCCGGCTCCGCGGCAGACCGGTGCGAGGTGTCGAAGGGCTCGCGCAACAAGGTCTCGAGAGCGCGGAACGGTATCCGGCGCCCGGGGTTGCGCTCCGCACGGGCGGTCAGCTCGGCGACGCGGTCCGCAGCCGGTCCGGACTGCTGCGTCAGGTCCGTCAGGCGCGCCGCGAGCAGGAGCACGCTGGAGAAATAAGGCTGCCAGGCGGCCTGTGACTGCAACTCCATCAGCTCGTCGAGCTCGCTGTTCGCCTTGCCCAGCTCCGCGTCGGCCTGAACGCGAAGAGCACTGCGACTGTCGACCTGCAGACATCTGAGGCGGATCCTCAGATAGCGCGCCAGCCAGTGGTCCGGCACGGCGGCCAACACCAGGTCGAGCGCGTCGGCCGCCGCGTGGAAACGGCCGTGCGCCTCGGTCTCCGAGCCGGCGGTCGGCAGCACCGCGAGCAGGGCGAGCGCGTACGAGAACGCGGCGTCCGCGTCGTCGGGGTGCTCGTCGTGCCGCTTCTCGAAGCCCTCCACCAGCCGTTCGGCCCGCCCGAGTTTGCCGGCCAGGCTCACCGCCTCGAACAGCTCGTCGTCCGCCGTCTGGATCAAGCGCATCGATGGCATGGCTCTCCTGCCCGCTCCGGCGGCCCGAGGACATCGGGAGCATAAGCGTGGCCCGCAGTGGTTCTGTTGCGGTGGTGCTGTGGCCCGCCGGCTCCTCCCCAGAGACGTCAAGCCACGTTCATGCCGGCCGATGTGTTGTGCTTTTGCGGTGACGTTGCAGTGGTCCACGTCTGCTGACATGCGGGGAGGGCGCCGATACCGTGATGGGCACGTCGCCGCCGGAGACAGCGGTCTTCGAGGAGGTCACCTTGGGGCACGGCGCCTACTTCCTGGCCAATGACCGCGTCTACGACCTGGCGGTCGCGTTTCTCAACAGCTTTCGTGAACAGAACCCGACGATCGAACTCTGTCTCATACCGTTCGCGGACGATACCGCGCGCATCGAAGCGCTCGCTTCGCGGTACGGGTTCAGCGTTTGGGCCGACGCCGACGTGTTGCGCCGGTGCGACGCGATCGGCGAGCGGTTCCACGGCGAGGTGCTCGGCCACTACCGGAAGCTCGCCGCCTGGGAGGGGGAGTTCGACCGTTTCGTCTACATAGACTGCGACACCGTCGTGCTCAAGCCGGTGGACTTCGTCTTCGAATATCTGGACCGGTACCCCTTCGTCACGTCGCACTCGGACATCGCCGGCATCCGCAAGTTCGTGTGGAAGGACTCGATCTACGGTGTGCCCCCGCTCAACCGCAAGCAGATCAGGTACTCGGCGAACACCGGATTCGTCGCCTCCCGCACCGACGCGCTGGACCTGAAGCAGGTCGAGGCGGGGTTGGACGACGCGTTGGCCCTGGCCGAGCACATGGAGCTCATGTGCTGCGAGCAGCCGCTGTTGAACTATCTCATCGTCACCTCGGGCCGTGCGTACACCAGCCTGTGGTCGCTCGCCCTGCGGAACCGCGACTGGGACATCCCGCAGGAGCAGTGGGCCGGCATGAGCTTCGACACGGTCCCGGACAGCCCGATTCCGCAGTCGCCGACCCTGCTCGTGCACTGGGCCGGCGAGTGGGAGAAGAGCCGCCGGGACGGCACCCCCATACCGCACCGCGAGCTGTGGGAGCACTACCGGAACATGTCAGAGCCCTGAACCCTGGACCTCGGGCCCCGCCTGTGAGGTCAGCGTGGCGGCGATCCGGGACGCCGCGTCCAGGTGCTGCTTCATCTCGTCGAGCCGGTCCGGCGCGGGCTCCCGCCGCTGCTGAGCGGCGACCCAGTCCTCGATGATCTGCTGGGCCAGGGCCGGCGCACTGACGCCCCGCTGGGTGGCGATGAGCTCCAGTTTCTGTCGCACGTCGACATCGACGCCCACGTCCGCCAGCCTGACCGGGCGTTGCAGCCGGCTCGCCTCCGGCGTGTGGGACGGACTGCCGACAGCCTCGTCTCCGGGACTGTCGGTCGGATCGTGCGGAGCCGGAACGGAGCCGGTCGGCGGGGGAGGCGGTTCCGGCGCATCAAGCGCCGGGTCGCCGCGCAGGATCGCGGTGTACAGCTGGTCGAGGACCGCCGTCGGATCCACCCCGAGCTCCGACCGCAGCCATTCCCGGGTACGCAGGTAGATCCGCAGCGCGTCGGATGAGCGTCCCGACCGGTGCAGGGCCACCATGAGCTGGGACGCGGTCCTGGTGCGGGCGGGGTGTTTCGCGTGCAGGTCGGTCAGCTCGTCGAGCACCGCCGTGTGATTCCCGAGACGCAGCTCGACGTCGAGGCGGTCCTCGACGCTTGCCAGACGCGCCTCGTCGAGGCCGCTGCACAGTTCGCGGCGCAGGCTCTCCGTGGCCGCGTCGGCGAGCGCCGGACCGCGCCACAAGGCGAGCGCCCGGCGGAGGATGGCGGCCCGCGCATGGTCGTCGCCGGTGCGGCGGGCCTCCTCGAGCAGAGCGCGGAACAGATGGACGTCGATGCAGCGGGGATCGCAGACCATCATGTAGCAGGTGCCGTGGCGGGCCAGATGCGCCTGCTCGTGGCTCAACGGTTCGAGCGTGGTGCGCAGACGGCTCAGATGCGCCTGCACGATCCGGCGGGCGGTGACCGGCGGATCCCGCGTCCAGAGGTGGTCGACCAGCCTGTCGATCGGGACCAGCTGGTTGACGTCCAGCAGGAGCAGCGCCAGGACGAGGCGCTGCTTGCGCTCCTTCAGCGCGACGAGGCGGCCGTCGACCAGGACCTGCACCGGCCCCAGTACGCGGAATTCCATACCCCCTCCAGTGCAGTTCCCGGCGCCGTCGAGGAGGTCGTCAGTGTGGCAGCGGGCCCGGTCCCGAGCGCGCGGCGAACCAGTCGATGGTCGCCTTCAGCCCCTTCTCGAGATCCACGTCGGGGCTCCAGCCGAGCACGGAGCGCGCCAGCGAGATGTCGGGCATGCGCAGGCCCGGGTCGTCGACGGGGCGCTCGACGAAGACGATGGGCGACTTCGATCCGCACAGGTCGCGGACTCGCCGGGCGAGGTCGAGGACGGTCAGCTCGGCCGGATTGCCGAGGTTGATCGGCCCGGGGTGCCCGCACCGCGCGGCGGCCAGGATCGCGGCCGCCATGTCGTCGATGTAGCAGAGGGACCTGGTCTGGGACCCGTCCCCGGCGACCGTGAGCGGCCGTCCGGCCAGGGCCTGGGTGACGAAGTTCGGCACCGCCCGCCCGTCGCCGGGGCGCATGCGCGGACCGTAGGTGTTGAAGATCCGCACGATCACCGCGTCCGCGTGCTTCGCCTTGCGGTAGGAGGCGGTGAGCGCTTCTGCGTAGCGCTTGGCCTCGTCGTACTGGCTGCGCGGCCCGATGGGGTTGACGTTGCCCCAGTAGGACTCGGGCTGCGGGTGCACCAGCGGGTCGCCGTAGACCTCCGACGTCGAGGCGAGGACGAGCCGGGCGTTCTTCCGCACCGCGAGGTCCAGGGCGTTGAGCGTTCCGAGCGCCCCGGCTTTGAGCGTTTCCACCGGGTGCAGCTCATAGTCGCGGGGAGAGGCGGGCGAGGCCAGGTGGAGCACGAGGTCCACGGCGCCGGGCACGTCAAAGGGCTCGCACACGTCGCGCCGGTCCAGGACGAAGCTCGGGTCCTGCAGAAGCGGGGCCAGGTTCTCCGGCGAGCCCGTCAACATGTTGTCGACGCAGACGACCTCGGCGCCCTCGTCCCGCAGCCGGGCGCACAGATGGGAGCCGACGAACCCGGCGCCGCCCGTGACGACGGCTCTGCGTACGGTGCCTCCCGCATCACGGTCCACGCTTCGTCTCCTTCGCCAGTCGTCTGTGTGCCCGCGCGACGACCCGGATCCAGGTGTCGCAGTATGTTGCCCTGAGATCAGGCCTCGGCTCTCGTACGGATCGAGGGTGCTGAGGGTGCTGTCGTAGTAACGCTCCACCGCCGTGTTGCTGTATACGGGCGTATCTGCGTCGACCCCGGAGGCCGCAGGCGCCGCAGGGCCCTGCCGCATGTCGGTCTCCGCAATGCCCAACTCTTATACGGAGGGGGTTACAGGTACGGACGGAGGAATGCGCGCAGGGTACCAACGAATACCGCTACGGCCGTAGTGGATATCCGTGCACGTGCGGAGCGCGCGTCTTCACGCCTCGGCGGCAGTACGGATCTCACCTGATGAGGGCATGATCGGAACGGGGCGGATCCTTGGGGGAAAAGTATCCGAGGACGGTTCCGATCATGTGCGGCGCCCGGCGAATCGGAATTCCCGGGCCCGACTCGAAGCTCTCATGGAATCATTGTCCTGTCAACGACGTGGAACTTACACGACCAGAATCCGATCATCAGCGCTCTGAAGTGCAGGGGGGTAGTCGGTCCCGGCCGGGGCTTGCGAGATCGCGAGTCGCGTGCTTTACAGTGATGGCAAGACGACGGAGGGTTGGCAGCCAGCGGCTCCGTGCCTCCCTGCCGTTCCCTCCGGATCCGCCCTCGAATACAGAATGCTGATGTGCCGGCAGGATCGAGGGCTCAGAGGGCGGCGGCGTGGGCGATCGGATCGTCCGCAGCCCGTCCGGCTAACCGTCGAAGCCCGCGACGCCTTGGCGACGCTCCTGCGCGGTCTCAGCGTCGCCGACCACGACGTGGTGATCCGCTGTAGTTGCCGCCCGGTCTGGATATCGTGCTGGAACGCATCGTCGTGCTTGAAGGCGAGTAGGTTGAATCCGAGACGAACGCGACACCCCGATCCAGGAGGGTCACGCTGATGGCCCTGCGTGCGCCCGTCACGCGGTTCCTTGCCAACGGTCCGCTTCCCGACGAGGACCAGGACCCCGAGGCGATCGAGCGTGCCGAAAAGCTCCTCGAGGCGATCGCGTCGCCGGTCACCGACGAGGAGGCCCACGCCCTGCTCGCCGGGTTCGGCCCGGACGGCTGCTTCGGCCTCGCCTGGACGCTCCTGCACCTGATCGAGACCGCACCCGGCGCCGAGACCGCACAATATCCGGCCGATTCGGACAACTTCTGGCTGCAGCGTCTGCGCGAGCGGGTCGAGAACCAGCAGCATCACACGCCGCCAGCCGACTAGCGTCCTGCGCGTGTTCGCACTCGTACGAGATTCCACCGGGTCGCGTCGGTCCCCTCGGGTCCGCCGTGTCGGGAGAGCGTCAGTGGGGCGGGTGCGGCTGAAGAGCGGTTTCGGTCAACCGCACCGGAACCTCGACCGGCAGTTGCTCGTAGCCGCGCATGAAGTATTGGCGGCGCCCATGCGGTTCGCCGGCCAGGGATATCCCGGGGAAACGGGCCAGCAGGCGGGGAATGATCAGCCTGCCCTCGGTGCGGCCGAGCGCGGCGCCGAGGCAGTAGTGCGGGCCGGCGCTGAAGGCGATCTGGCGGTTGTCGGTCCGGGTCGGGTCGAAGGCGTCCGGGGCCGGGAACTGGCGCGGATCGCGGTTCGCCGCGCCTATCAGGATGATGACGGCTTGGCCCTTCGCGATGGGGACGCCCTCGATGTCGGTGTCCTCGGCCGCGTAGCGGGTCACGAACTGGACCGGGGGCTCGTAGCGCAGCATCTCCTCGACGTACGCGGGGCACAGCTCGGGGTCGTCCCGCAGTGCCCTGAGCTCGTCCGGGCGGTCGAGCAGGAGGGTCAGGCCGCTGCCGAGCAGGTTCGCGGTGGTGCGGAAGCCGGCGTTGAAGAAGATGACCAGGTTGGCCAGCATCTCGGCCTCGCCGAGCTGCTCCGGGTCCTCGGCGTGGGCCTGTGCGAGGGCCGAGACGAGATCGTCGCGCGGCTCCTCGCGCCGGGTCGCGAGCAGGCCGGCGAAGTAGTCGAGCAGCTCCCGCGCGGCGCCGTCCGCGGCCTCGAGCACCCGGAACGAGCGCTGGCCCAGCTCGAGCACCGCGTCGAAGGTGCGCACCCTCGTCGGGAACCAGCCCCGGTCCTCCTGCGGGACGCCGACCAGCTCGCCGACGACGTCCGCGGGCAGGGGCACCGCGAACCGGGACATGAAGTCGACCGTCCGGCCGCCCTCGCCCGCCGCGGCGAGGCGGTCCAGGTTGCGGTCGGTGGCGCGGATGATCGCGGGCTCCATCGCCGCCACCCGCCGGGGGCTGAAGACCTGGCCGAACAGCCGGCGCAGCCGCAGCAGGTCCTCGCCGCCGGCGTTGAACAGCGACATCTGCAGGGTGCTCAGCACGAGGTGGTCGCGCCACCGGGTCCCGCCGCGGTCCGCGATCCCGGATTCGAGCGTGTGGAAGACCGGGTTGCGCAGGATCTGGTCCACGGCCTGGAAGCCGAAGACCGCGGCCGCGTACCGCTCGTCCGGGCCGAGGCGGACGGCCTGCCGGCCCCGCTCGTGTAGCGAGGCGTAGAAGGGGTACGGATCGAGCCGCACGTTCTCGTTGAGCAGGTCCCGGATCGATACGGCGACGTTCTCAGCGGTCTTAGCGGTCTCGGCGGTGGCGGTGGTCTTGGCGTTCATGGCCTCTCCTCGTGTGGCCGCGCGATGGAGCGCATCAGCCTTGTGACCCGCGTGTCGGCGTGTCAGCGTGTAGTGCCCGGGATCGGGTCGCTTCCGGTGCGGGGTAGGCGTTGCCGAGCGCCGTGCCGAGCCGCCGGATCGTCTCCGCGGCGGTGATCGCCTGCCCCCGGGCGTTGGCGTGCAGGCCGTCGCCGCCGATCGTGGAGTGGTCGGCGGCGGCCGGGTGGCCGGCCAGGTCGACGTGGACGGTGCCGAGCGCGGTGGCGAGTGCGGTCGTGCGGCGGGCGAGCGTCGCCATCCGCTCGGCCGGCGGCGGGGCGAGCCAGGCCGGCAGGCCGGGGTAGTCGGGCCAGACGAAGAGGGAGACGGTGATCACCAGCGCGCCGGCGTCTTGCAGGGCCCTGATCGTCCCGGTGATCTCATGGTCCACCGCATCGGCGCGCGTTCCGTAACCCGGGCGCAGCGCGTCGTTGGCGCCGCACACGACGAGGGCCAGGTCCGGCGCGAAGGCGAGTGCGGGTGCGAGTTGGCGGGGGCGCAGCTCCCGGGCGCGCAGGCCGTGCCGGCCCAGGTTGAGGTAGGCGAGTTCGGGCCGCGCGGCGGTGAGCTCGGCGGCGAGCCGGTCCGCGAACGGCAGCGGGTGATAGCCGTCGATCCGGTCGCCCACACCCTCCGCGACGCTGTCTCCGAGCACTGCGAAGCGCCGCCACGGATGCCCGGCCAGCAGCGCGGCCGCCTCTCCGGGACGCAGGCAGTACGGGTCGGCGGCCTCCGAGTGCGGCGCGTGGTCGGCGAGCCCGGTCCCGGTCATACCGTCTCCCTCGCCTGGTTCCGGCTCAGCGGGAGGGAGGAGGCGGCCGCGGCGAACTCGGCCAGGCTGAGGGTGAGGGAGCCGGGGTCGTAGTCGGCTGCCACGAACCGCCGGGGCCGGGCGCGCGACCGGGACAGCTCGCCGGCCAGTTCCCACCACAGCCCGGTGTACGGCCGTCCGGCGGGTCCGGACCTGGTATCGGGCAGGTCGCACGAGCCGGGGACCCGGGCGGCGAGCAGCGGACCGAGGATCACCGTGGTCGCATACGGCGCCGGACCGCCGGACGCCGGCGCATCGGTCAGCGCACTGATGGCAGCGGGTAGGACAGCGCTGGGCAGGACGGCGGCGTCGGCCGGGGCGGTCGTCGCGATCCGGCTGAGGTGTCCGAGCCGGGTCGGCGGCTCGGCGGCGCGGTCGCCGAACAGCAGCGCGACCCCGGAGTGGCCGGCCGGCACGGGCGCGGGCACGGCCGGCCGGTAGGGCAGCCAGGACTGTTCGAGCACGATCAGCAGGGCGCGGCGCGCCTCGCCGGTCCCGGCGTACTGCTTGATAAGGCGCAGAGCGGTGAACGGGGCCGCAGTGCCCTGATCATAGATGCCGAAGGCCATCGGGACGCCCGGACACAGGTGGCTCAGCCGCACGCAGATGGAGCGGGCCGGAACGATGTCCGGGATCGCATATGCCACCACGAGGAGGTCGGCCTGCTCGCCTTCGGGCAGGATCAGCTCCACGAGCACCCGGGCCATCTCCTCGTACGACTGCCCGCGCGAGTCCATCCCGGCGGGGTCGAGTGCGAGCCCGTACGGACGGAGCATGTCGGTCAGGTAGACGGTGAGGTCCACCGCGTAGTCCGGGTCGCTCGCGAGGGCGGAAGGGTTCGGATACGCGCGGCGCACGATCCGGCGCAGGCCCCAGTCCTCGCCGGGGTCGGGGGCGCGGCCCGACGGCGGAACGGTCGAGCGCACCGGCTCAGTCCTCGTCCTCGGCGAGCAGGTTCGCGGTGACGTAGCCGGCCAGCGACCCGATGGTGGCCAGGTGCTCCCGGTCCAGGGTCTCGACGCTGACCTCGACTCCCAGCAGCTCCTCGAGCCGCAGGATCAGCTCGAGCGCGACGGTCGACTCCATCCCGAGCTCGGCCTTCAGCCCGGTCTGCTCCGACAGGCCGGCCAGGTCCCGTTGCAGGACGTCGGGCAGGAGCGTGTATATGCCGTCGACCACCTGCTCGCGCGAGGCCTCGCCTGCGGCGGCCCGGGTGCCGATGTCCGGGACGTCGGTGTCCGGCTGCGTCATGGTGCCTTCCCCTTCCCCATCAGGGTCCGTGTCCTGTATCAATGCTGGAATACCATAGCCGAGAAGACGCCGCCGCCCGAGCCCCCGGCCGCGGCCATCACGTAGCGCCGCCCCGGCTGCAGCAGTCCGCGCGCCCGGGCCGTCCGGTAGTTGATGAAGTGGTCTGCGCAGAAGACGTGGCCGCAGCTCGCGACGTTGTCCAGAACGACGTCGGCGAGGGGGAAGGCCAGCCGGCGGCAGACCCGCCGCCAGGCGATCACGTTCACGCTGTGCGGGAGGATCACGCCGATCTGGTCCATCCGCGCTCCGGCCCGCTCGACCGCGGCCGAGATCACCGCGGCCAGGCAGCCGGCGTATTCCTCCTGGAACTCCGGGTTGAGCTGCGCGCCGTCTCCGCCGAACTCGCCGCGCAGGTCGACGGAGTAGGCCAGCAGCCGGTCGCGATCGCCGTCGGCTCGTACCAGGCAGGCGCCGGCCCCCTCGCCCAGGAACGAGGTCTGCGGTACGAGTTGCGCCTCGGCTGTGAAGGTCTTCTCCCCGGCCAGGACCACGGCGAGGGCGTCGGGGTCGCCGTCCGCGGCCAGCAGGCGTCCGGCGATGTCGATCGAGAGCAGTCCCGACGCGCACGCGTGCTGGCCGACCGCGAGCGTCTCCGCGTGTCCGAGCCCGTATTCGTGGCACAGGTCGCGGATCGGGTGCACGGGGTAGGGCACGATCCCGGGGAGCGTGCGCGCGTGCAGCACGTAGCGGACCTGCCGCTCGTGTCCGCGCAGGCCCTCGAGCCCGGCGAGCGCGCCGCGCAGCAGGTCCGCGAGGCTGCCGCCGGGGTCGAGGCGCACCTCGGACTGCTTGTGGTACTTCCGGAAGACCCTGACCTGCATCTCGGTGAGGCCGAGCCGGGCGGCGGGCTCCTCGATCGGCACCCGCTTGTCGGGCAGGTAGCTGCTCACGGCGGCGAGTGCGGTCACCGTGCACCCCCGCCACAAGACACCCTCTTAGACATGTGCCACCGCTGAAACGCCTGTGGCCGCGGCCGGATCCAGCGCGGCCTCGATCGCGACGGCCTCCATGGTCCGTGCTATCGCCTCGAGGTCCCCGGGCGAGACGCAGTGCGTGTCGGCGCACACCTGCAGCGCGATGCTCTCGGGGCCGTCCTCGATGTGCAGGAACAGGCGCTCCCACGGATTGTCCTTCTTGTCGAACCAGTGGAAGGCGCTCTTGCCCGCCGCCTCCCGCAACCGTCCTGCGGTGACCGGTCCGCCGGTCGGCTCGACGGCGCTCCCGCTCCGCCGGTCGTTGAAGAAGTTCCACACGCCGAGGTGCGGGCCGTGCTCCCGACCCATCCGCTCGAACAGGGCGGCCATCAGCTCGGAATCGAAGTACGCGTATTTAGCCGCGCTCCGTGCGCCGCGCTCCGCCCGGCGGACCGCCTCGTCGACGGTGGCGTCCGCCACGTCCAGGACGCAGATGCCGCTCTGGACGAGATTGCAGGCGGTGTCCGCGATCTCGCGCCGGAAGCGGTTGTGCACCAGCGGACGGATCACCGCCGGGCGCATGATGCCCGTGCGCCCGAGCGCGATCGCGTAGAGCGCCAGGAGCACGGTCGAGGGGTTGGCCTGGGTGCGCTCGCCGATGAGCGGGACGGCGAGGTACAGCGCGGGCGAGTCGAGCTGTCCGCTCCAGTGCCGCGGCGTGCGCGGATCCGCGCGGGCGTCGAGCGGGATCGGTTCAAGCGAGCGCAGCATCCGCTCCCAGTGCCGCTCGGCGGCGGCGTGCTGCCGCCGTCCGGCCTCAGAGCACTGCCATCGGGCGAGTTCCAGCTGCTGCATGCCGAGTACCGGCGTCGCCGTGCGCTCCGGCGACTCGCGCAGCATCACCCGCGAGCCGAAGCCGTCGGTGACCAGATGGCACATCTGGACCACCATGTGCGTCGGTTCGCCGTGTCGTCGCACCACGGCCATCCGCACCGGCCATTCGCCGGTGAAGTCGCGCGGGGCGCTCTGGTAGCGGGCCAGGACCGCCGCGACGGTCCGGTCGGCCGCGTCCGCGTCCTCATCTTCGTGCTCTTTCTCGTCCTCGCCGTCCGCGTCGTAGACCTCGAGGACGACCCGCCCGGATCCGAACAGTTCCTGGGTCGGCCGGCCGTTCTCGTCGAACCGCAGGAGCGTGCGCATCGTCGGGTAACGCTCCATCAGGTAGCGCAGCTCGTCGGCGATCTCCTCGACGGTGGTGCCGGGCGGCAGCGGCTTGGTGCCGCCCAGGCGCAGCCAGCCCTGGCGGGTCATGGCCAGCCAGATCTCCATCTGGCCCCAGGCCAGGTCCGCGGTCCCGCTGCCGGGCGCGGCGAACTCCACCGGCACCCGCAGCGCCGGCGCGGGCGCCGGACCGAGGGGCGTGGCATCGGCGTCGGCCGGCACCGAGGCGACGGCCACCGACTCCGGGCGATGGATGCGGACCGGGTCCGACACCTCAGTTCACCGCCGTCTCGGCCAGGTGCCGCTGGCGCATCAGGAACTTGCGCACCTTGCCGGTGGGGCCGGTGATCAGCTGGTCGTCGTCGCAGATGACGATGATCCTGCGCAGGGTCGCGGCCGCGGCCCCGGTGAGGGCCGCGCGGATCGCCGGGGCGCGGTCGGCGTCCGGGTCGGCTCCGGCGTGCAGTTCCAGCAGCACGTCCGTGGTGACCCGGCCCTCTGCGCGGACCGCGACCACCGTGCAGTCGCGCACATCAGGACACGCTGTCAGGATGCGCTCCTCGGACATGGCGGTGTAGAGCCACTCGCCGCCGCCCAGATCGACGGCGTCCACGGCGCGGTCGACGTGGTAGTAGTAGCCCTCGTCGTCGCGGTACATCAGGTCGCCGGTCAGGTAGTAGCCGTTGAGCCGGTTGCGGTAGGTGGCGACCGAGTCGTTCCAGTACCCGGGCGCCAGCGTCGGGGACTTGAGCCCGAAGTGGCCGACCCGGCCGGCCGGCACCTCCTCGCCGGTCTCCGGGTCCAGCAGCGCGATCCCGGCGAAGCGGTGCGGTTTCCCGACGCAGCGGCCGTAGTGCGCGGTGTCCGCGCGATGGACCATGTAGAACGCCGAGTTGCCCATCTCGGTCGAGCCGAGCCCGTCGACGAAGCTGGAGCCGGCGACGCGCTTGACCCCGTCCCGAGTGGCCACCTGCCGGGAGCCGGCCTGAACCAGGGGCCGCACATGCGGTTCGTGCGCGCAGTCGCCGGTGTTGAACCAGAGCGAGACCGAGTCCAGGTCGCGCTCGCGCAGGTCGTACCGGGCCAGTTCGGCCCAGGTGACCGCGAAGCCGAAGACGCCGCTCGGCCGCCACTGCTCGATCGCGTCGAGGATCGCGCCGCCGTCGTGCTGTTGCGACAGGAACAGCAGCTCTCCGCGAACGCAGAGGGCGTGGTTGATCGTCATGATCCCGGCGGCGTGCGCGAAGGGCAGGACGCTGAGAATCCGCTCGGTGCCCTGGGCGCGCGGGGCCGAGAGGCGCAATATGCGCAGCGCGGCGAACAGGCTGGCGTTCGAGTGCACGACGGCCGCCGGCATCCGGGTGGTGCCGGAGGAGTGGGTGATCGCGATCGGGTCGTCAGCGTGGTGCCGGTACGCCGGAGGCGCCTTCGCCGGGTCGCCTTCGCCGAGCTCTGCGACGTCCCAGATCCGGTCCAGGCCGAGGTCCCGGCCGCCGAGCGCGTCGCGGTGTGCCGAGTCCGTCAGGAGCGCCGTGCCGCGCAGCCGTCTGATGTACTCGGCGGCCACGTCGGGGGGCATATGCGGGTTCATCAACGCTGCGATGGCGCCGAGCCGGGCCAGGGCCATGAAGGCGAGCAGGCCGTCCGCGGCCGTCGAGACGTAGACGGCGACCGGGTCGCGCGGCCGGACTCCGTGTTCTGACAGCCACGCCGCCCGCGCGGCCGTCCGCTCGTCCAGCTGGCCCAGGGTCAGGCCGTGGCGGGCGGGCAGGCCGTCGACCTGCGTGTCGAAGGCGAGGCCGGGGCCGTCCAGCGGCGCTCCGTGCTCGATCAGCTTGGGCACGACGTTGCCCGCGCCGACGTCGGGATCGGCGGCCAGCGCAGCGCGGATGTTCGTGGTCGTCATAGGACTGCCTCCTCGACCCGGAGTTGTGGAAGAGCGTCATCCGCCGTGTCGCGGCCCAGCCCGACCGTCCGTCGGATGGCGGCGCGCAGCTGGTCCCGGTTCGGCTGCATGGCCAGGTCGAGCGCCCGGGCGAAGGGCAGCACCGCGCCGTCCGGCCGGGTGACGCGCTCGGGCCGCGCGACGAGGTGCATCCGCTCGGCCGCGGTGGCCAGGATCTCCGCGCCGACGCCGCCGGTCCGGTTCGAGTCGTCGAGCACGACCAGGCGGCCGGTGCGATCGAGCGAGGCGGCGAGCGCGGTCCAGTCGAACGGATAAATGGTGCGGGGATCGAAGACCTCGACGGAGATCGCGCGGCCGGCCCCTTCGGCGCCGCCCGCGGCGAACTCCCCGGCGACGGCGAGGGCGTCCTGCACCAGGTGGCCGACCGCGACGACGGTGACGTCCGTGCCCGGCCGGTGGATCCGGGCCGTCCCGAGCGGCACCGGGACGAGGCCCGCGGGGTCGACGTCGTCGCGCAGCCCCAGCGCGCCGGACGGGCCGAACAGCACCACCGGGTCGTCGTCCCGGATCGCCGAGACCAGCAGGCCGTAGGCGTCGGCCGGGGTGGCGGGCACCACGGTCTTCACCCCGACGTGGGCGAACAGGCTGTAGGGATGGTCGGCGTGCTGCACCGCCCACCCCTCGCGCGAGCCGGAGTTGGGCACCAGGTAGGTCACCGGGACGCGCGCCTGGCCGCCGGTCATCAGCGAGAACTTGTGCGCCTGGTTGGCGATCTGCTCGAAGGCCAGGAACAGCAGCGCAGGGATCTGGTATTCGACCACGGGGCGGCGCCCGGCCAGCGCCGCGCCGGTGGCGAAGCCCGTGAACGCCTGTTCCGAGATCGGCGTGTCGAGCACCCGCTGCGCGCCGAACCGCTTGAGCAGGCCGGCCGTGACGTTGGTGATCCCGACTCCGACGTCCTCGCCGAACAGGCAGACCGCCTCGTCCCGCTCCATCTCGTCGCCGAGCGCCAGATTGAGGGCTTTGAGATAGGAGAGCCGCGTCATCGGCCCGCTCCCGCGCGCGGGCGCATACCGTCGGCATAAAGGTAGTCCGTCGCGGAACCCGGATCAGGGTGCGGACTCTCGCGGGCGAACCGCACCGCCTCGTCGAGCAGCGCCTCGATCTCGGCGTCGATCTCGGCGCGCAGTTGCGGGGGTATGCGAGCGCCTTGGACGCTCACCGGGTCGCGGACGCGGGCGGCGGCCACCTCCTCGTCGGTGCGATAGCGGGGCCGTGCGGTGTGCTCCCAGGTGTGATGAGCGTCGAAGCGCTGGGTGTGGCACTCCAGGAGCGAGGGCCCGAGCCCGGCGCGCGCGTGTGCGACGGCGTCCACGGCCGCGGCGTATACGGCCTCTGCGTCCATGCCGTCCACGGTGTGCGCGGGGATCCCGAACGCCGTCGCGCGCCCGACGATGCTGCCGGCCACGGCCGCCTCCGTCCGCATCGTGGTGGCGAAGCCGTTGTTCTCGCAGACGAAGACGACCGGGACGCGCCAGAGCGCAGCGAGGTTGAACGTCTCGAGGACGACGCCCTGATTCGCGGCGCCGTCGCCGAAGAAGGCCATGGCGACGCGGTCCGAGCCGGCCTGCCGTCCGGCCCAGGCGGCGCCCGCCGCGATCGGTGTGGCGGCGCCCACGATCGCGTCGGCCCCCAGGATGCCCAGGCTGAAGTCGGCCGCGTGCATCGAGCCGCCGCGCCCGCGGTTGAACCCGGTGGTGCGTCCGGCCAGCTCGGCCAGCATCCGGGCCGGATCCGCGCCCTTTGCCAGCACGTGCCCGTGGCCGCGGTGGGTGCTGGTGACGAGGTCGTCGGGGCGCAGCGCCGCGCAGGCTCCCGCCGCGACGGCCTCCTGCCCGAGGTACGGGTGGATGCCGCCGACGATCACTCCGGCGCGCACCAGCTCGATCGCCCGCTCCTCGAACCGGCGGATCAGCCGGGTGACGCGGTAGAGGCCGGCCGGATCGGCGGGCGCCGCGGGGCCCGACGGCATATCAGATCCCTACTGCGCTGTGCGCGTGGCCGGCGCGTTCGTCGAGGGCCGCTGCGATGCCGTCCCACAGCCGTGCCCGCGCGGTCAGTGCCAGGCCGATGGTCTGTGCGCACTCCTGCCACTTGGCCTCGTCGTCCCTGCACAGGTCGGCGAGCATCTGCATCGCCATCGGCGTGTGCTGCTCGCCGTCGACCTCGATGTGCCGGGCCAGGTAGTCGACGAACGCGCCGAGGCCGCCGACCTGCTCGTTGACCTTGATGACCTGCTCGAACATGTCCGGGATCAGGTCCTCGCGGCCGAAGGCGAAGGCCGCGGCCCGGGCGTGCACCGGGGCCCGCTCGACCAGTTGCCAGGTCTGCGCGACGAAGGCGGCGGCGCTCTCCGGGGCGCCGGACTCGGCCAGCGCCCGCGGCACCGGGCGCCCGGCCCGCAGCAGGTCGACGAACCCGGTGATCGGGCCGGTGTCCGCGCCGGCCTCGGTCATGCCGTCGATGTAGAGCTCGAAGTGGCTGATGTACCCGCCGCGCAGCTCGTCGCTCTCCTCGACCAGCACGATGTCGTTGATCAGGCGCCGGCTGCCGGTCGGACCGGTCGGCACCCAGGGCACGTCGATGCACGTCAGGCTGCGCTGCAGAGACTTGAGCAGGGACATGAAGTCCCAGACCGCGAACGCGTGGTGCTCCTGGAAGGTGCGGATGGCGTTGATGCCGTCGAGGCGGGCATACAGCGGGTGCTTGACAACCGTGTCGCGCGCCGGCGCGATCTGCGCCTCGAGGCGGTCGATCCCCGGATGCCTCTTGCCCCAGTCATATCTGGACACTGATCCTCCTCAGACGGGTTCGCCGGCTGCGCTCCACAGCACGGGGCAGTAATCGGGGTCGGAGTAGTCGGGCCGGCCGTCGGCCAGGCGGCGCACCAGCACGTCGTGGTTGTAGGCCACTGCGCTGCCGTCGTTCAGCGTGAACCGGCGGTATTCGTTCTCGCCGTCCTGTAGGTGCAGGGAGAACGCGCGGCGCGGGCGGCCGCTGAGGTTGGCGCCGCTGCCGTGGTAGGTGCGGCAGTGGTGGAGGCTCATGTGCCCCTTGGGGATGATCATGGGCACCTTGTGCACCTCGGCGTGGTTGTGCGCGGCGTTCTCGGCGAGCACCCGCTCCAGGTCGGTCCGGTCGCGCTCGGCGAAGTGCCTTGTCATCGAGTCCTGACGGCCGGTCTCCCGCCACAGGTGGCTGCCGTCGACCATGGTGATGGTGCCCTCCCGCTCGCCGCAGTCGTGGAAGGGGACGAACGCGGTCAGCATCCGCTCGGAGCTGCTGGTCGCCCAGTAGTGCTTGTCGAAGTGCCAGGGCACGAGGTTGGTCGGCTCGCCGGCGATCGGCGGCTTGTAGATGAGCGTGGACTGGAAGACCCTGATCCGGTCGGCTCCGGCCAGCCGGGCGGCGATCGCGCCGATCTCCGGCTTCAGCAGGATCTTGGCGATCGGGTCGCTTTCGTAGTGCACATAGTCGTTGTGCCGCTGCACCGCGCCGTCGGAGCGCTTCCAGCAGGCCAGGCGCGGTGGCCGCCGCGGCAGCGAACGGCTGCGCTCGCCGGCGTAATACCGTTCGCTCGCCTCGGTCAGCTCGTCGGCTTCCTCGTCGGTGAAGACCTTGCGGGTCAGATACCAACCGTGCCGCGCATAGTGCTCGACCTCTTCATCAGTGGGCAGCAGCGCGTGCAGTGCCTCGGTCTGTGCGGCGCTCATCGCCCCGCCGCCCCTGCGGTGTCGCGCACGGCGGCCAGTTCCCGTTCCTTGGCCTCGTAGAGCGCGGGGATGTTGCTGGTGCCGAAGGTGCGCGCGCCGCGCCGCTCGATCAGCTCCCAGAAATACGTGTCGCGCACGTGGATCGACTTGGCGAAGATCTGGTACATCCGGCCCCAGTGGTCCCGGTCGGCGAGGATTCCCTGCTCGCGCAACAGGTCCAGCGGGACGTCCGTCTCGCCGAGGCGATCCGGCAGCGCGTCGTAGTAGGCGTCCGGGGTGAAGGCGAATCCGACGCCGTGGGAGGACATGACGCGCACCGCGGCCACGATGTCCTCGGTGCGCAGTGCGAGGTGCTGCACGCCCGCGCCGTCGTGCCAGGCCAGGAAGTCGTCGATCTGTCCGGGCCGGCGCTGCGCGTCCGGCTGGATGAGGGTGAAGGTCGCCCCGCCGGAGGCGCTCTGCACCACCTGCGAGAACATCCCCTGCCCGCCGATCTCGACGTACTCCTCGAAGATCGGTGCGAAGCCGAAGGCCTCGCGGTAGCGGCGCACGGTGGGCTCGAGCTCGCCGGCCGGAAGACAGACCGCTGCGTGGTCGATGCACTCGACGAGCCCTGCGTCGGGCTGCGCGTCCGGCGGCGCCGCGTCCTCCCGGACCGCGCCGGGCAGGAACGGGCCCGGACCGCCGTCGGACCCGTGTCGTTCGACCAGGCGGTGGACGACGTCGCCGAAGCCTGAGACGGCGGCCGTGGTGACTGCGCAGCCGCCGAGCTCGCGGGTGCGCGGCGGCTCGAGCGGCGCGGCGCCGCCGTCGACCGCCTCGGCGTATGCGGCCGCGGCGTCGCCGGTGCCGAGGGCGATGACCGCCACGCCGTCGCCGTGCCGCGCGACGAACTCGGCGGCCGGGTGCTTCGCGTCCAGCGCCGAGGTCAGCAGCACCCGGCTCGCGCCGTGGGCGAGCAGCAGGCTGCGCTGTCCGGCCAGGCCCGTCTCCGGACCGCCCCGGCCGCACAGGCGGAACCCGAATGCGCCGCACAGCACGAACGCGGCCTGGCGCGCGTCGCCGACGTAGAACTCGACGTGGTCGATGGCGTGGATGTCCACTTCATGTCCTCTTTTGCGGAACGGATCAGGCCACTGTCAGACTTGGCGGGCCAGGCGGGTGCTCGGCCGGCCGAAGACGACACTGACGTTGTGGCCGCCGAACCCGAACGAGTTCGACAGGGCGTGCGTGATCTCCGCCCGGCGCGGGCCCTTGCGCACGTGGTCGAGCTCGCAGGCCGGGTCCGGGTCGTCGAGGTTGTGCGTCGGCGGCAGCAGGCCGCGGCGCAGGGCCAGCACGGTGACCGCGGCCTCGGCCATCCCGGAGGCGCCGAGCATGTGGCCGGTGACCGCTTTGGTCGCGCTGACCGGCGGGCTATATCCGCCGAAGGCCTTGCGGATGGCCAGCGCCTCGGCCTGATCGCCGAGCTTGGTGCTGGTGCCGTGCGCGTTGACGTAGCCGATCTCGCGCGGGCCGATCCCGGCGTCGGCCAGCGCCAGCCGCATGCACTGCGCCGCGCCCTCGCCCTCGGGATCCGGCATCAACGGGTGGTGGGCGTCGTTGGTGGCGGCCCACCCGACGACGTCCGCGTAGCCGGCCGCGCCGCGTCCGTCCGCGTGCGCCGCGCGCTCCAGCACGAACACACCGGCGCCCTCGGCCAGCACCATGCCGTTGTGCCGCCGGTCGAACGGCCGGCTCGCCGCGCCCGGCTCGGCCTTCCAGCCGTGGGCGAGCGCCCGGGCGTTGCGGAAGGTGTCGACGAGGGTCGGGAAGAACGGCGCCTCGCCACAGCCGCACACCACCACGTCGGCGACGCCGTCGCGCAGCAGCCGAGCCCCTTCACCGATCGAGTGGGCCCCCGCCGCACACGCGGTGGCGATCGCTGAGCTGTATCCACGGATGCCGTACTTGATCGCGATCCGGCACGCTCCCATGTTCGGCAACATGCCGGGCAGCATGTACGGGCTCACACCCGGCCGTCCGCGCGCTTCGCGCGCGAGCACCTGGGCCTCGAGCGTGCTCAGCCCGCCGGTGCTCGAGATGACGACCGCGGTCCGGAACGGATCGACGTCCCGCCCGACCACGACGCCCGCGTCGGCCAACGCGTCCTCGGCCGCCTGCATCACCATTACCACGTACCGGTCCACGACCACGGTCTCGGACCTCGGCAGCACGCTGTCCGGGTCGATCGGCGGCGCGAAGCCGCCGACCTCCAGCGAACCGGTCAGCGGATGGTCCGGCGGCGTGGCGGCGACACCCGACCGTCCCTCGCACATCGCGTCCATGACCCCCGCGGCGGTGGTGCCGACCGAGGTGACCAGGCCCATGCCGGTCACGCAGACGCTCGTGCCGCTCATGAGCGCGGCGGCGCCGGACACCGTCAGTGGCCCTGCGTGGAGGCGGGCTGGAGCCGTTCGGCCACCGTGGCGCACAGCTCGCCCACCGTCATCGCGGCCATCATCTCGGCCTCCTCGTCGTCGAAGACGACCCCGAACTCGTCCTCGACCCGCACCGCCAGCTCGGCCAGGGCGAGCGACTCCACGTCCGCGCCGGCCGGCCCGAAGACGGTGTCGTCGTCCATCCGGGAGGTGTCGTAGTTCAGCCGGCTCAGCGCCTTGAACAGGAACGCGCGGATCTCTTCGTGGGACATCGAGAGCTTCCCTTCGCGGGTTGCGGGAGGAGCGGGCGCGGGTCCGGCACGGTGCCGGACCGGTGCGCCCGCGGCGGTGCGCCACAGCGTGCCGACAGCGCTCGTGGCGATGGCAGACGCAGGGCCGTGTCTGAAAACTCGTGCGGCGCCGGGCGGGTCCGATGTCAGGGCCGGCTGTCAACTCGCCGTCGTCGAGGCCTCATCGTAAAGACGAGGATTCGCCTTCTCGCAAGACCTGACCGGGCCCGAGTATGTCACCGCAGCTCAAGGCACTGATTGCTGGTGGCGCACCGTGAAACTTTCACGGCGTTGACAGGACCGTGATTCCATGAGAGCTTCGAGGCGGGCTCGGGAATTCCGATTCGCCGGGCCGGAAACGTGATCGGGATCGTTCTCGGATGCCTTGAGGCAGTGGATCCGGACCACTCTGATCATGCCTTCACCAGGTGATATATGTGCTCCCGTCGAGCCGTTGGCACACGCGTGCCGTACGCTCGCACGAATTGTCACCGCGACCGTAGTGGTATTTCCAGGTGCCCTGCGCGCATTTGCAAGTTCGCATCCGTCTCCCATTTCTGTATAAGAGTTGAACATCGTGGAAACCGATATGTGGCCGGGCGGCACGGCCCCCGGACCCGAGGCTGATACGCCTGTGTACGACAACATGGCGGTGGAGCGGTACTACGACACCACTCTGGATCTTTACGAGGAGCTGTGGGGCGAGCACGTGCACCACGGCTACTGGGATCCGGGCGAGCGCCCCGACGCGGGCGGCGCGGACCGCCATGCCGCCGCAGACCGGCTGGTGCGCGAGCTGGTCGCCTACGCGGGGGTCCCGGACCGCTCGACCGTCCTCGACGTCGGGTGCGGTATCGGGGGGCCGGCCCTGTATCTGGCCGGGACGCTCGGCTGCACCGTGCGGGGCGTCACTCTCAGCGCCCTGCAGGCGGCCCGTGCGAACGAGAAGGCGCGGGCGTCCGGCGTGGCCGACCGGGCGCGCTTCGAGCAGCTGGACGGGCTGGCCACCGGATATCCGGACGCGTCGTTCGACGTCGTCTGGGCGCTCGAGAGCCTCATGCACATCCCGGACCGGACCGCCTTCTTCGCCGAGGCGCTGCGCCTGCTGCGCCCTGGCGGCACCCTGGCCGTGGCCACCTGGGCGGTGCGCGACGGCGCGCCGGCCGCCGCGGAGGCCGAACTGCTCGACCAGATCCTGCACCACCAGGTGATGCCGAGCCTCGCTTCGCTGGAGCAGCACGCGCGGATGGCGTCGGCGGCCGGCTTCGCCGAGGTCGGATTCGCCGACTGGAGTTCCGCGGTGGCCGGATCCTGGGACCCCGGCTTCGCCCAGATCCGCAGGTTCGAGCAGGGCCGGGCGATGATGCGCCGGCTGGCCCGCGACCGGGGCCCGGACGTGCTCGGGTTCTTCCACGCCGGTCCGCTGATGCTGCGCGGCTTCGAGACCGGCGCGGTCCGCTACGGCGCGCTGCGGGCCGTCAGGCCGGCGCCGCGGCCGGATCCGGGCCGGTCGGCGTGAGCGGCGCGGGCGCTGCGCCGGAATTAATCGGGCCGGACCTGGTCGCGCAACTGGCCGGGCTCATCCGGCAGGTCGCCGGCGAGGACGGCCGCTGGCCCCGGGACATCGGGCCGCAGACCCGCCTCGACGGCGACCTGTTCCTCGACAGCGTGGATCTGGCCGCCCTCGACGCGGCGCTGCGGCAGCGGTTCGGCGCAGCCGTCGACCTGGTCCGCCACGTCGCAGGCCTCGATATCGATGGCATCACCGCCCTGACGGTGGGCGACGTGGCGGCGTACGTCGCGCAGCGGGCCGGCGCCCGATGAGCGACGGCTTCCTGTTCGTCTCCCCGCCCTTGGCCGGCCACGTGAACCCGATGGCCTCCGTGGCCGGGGAACTGGCCGCGCGAGGGCACCGGGTCGCCTGGGCGGGCTCCGAGGCGTACCTGCGCCCCCGCCTCGGCCCGCACGCCGTGATCCACCCGATTCCCATGCGGGTGCACCGCGGCGGGGCCGAACGCGGCCTGGCGGCGACCAAATCGCGCTGGCAGGGATACATCGCGCCGCACGCCGCGGCGACCCGGTCGGGCATCGACGGCGCGGTCCGCGCCTTCCGGCCGGGCGTGCTGGTCGTCGACCAGCACGCCGTGGCCGGAGCGATCGCGGCGCACCGCCACGCGCTGCCGTGGGCGAGCATGGCGACGACCACCATGGAGCTGACCCGGCCGTACCGGGGCCTTCCGCTGGTGGAGGCGTGGATCAGGGCACAGATGGCGGCGATCTGGACGGCGGCCGGCATGCCCGGCGAGCCGCCACACGACCTGCGCTTCTCCCCGCACCTGGTGATCTCGTTCCTCGACGCCGGGCTGGCCGGCGCGCGGGTGCCGGGCACAGGTGTGGCCGGCCTGGCGCCCGGCGAGCCGCTGTGGCCCGACAACACCGTGCTGGTCGGCCCCGCGCTGCCGCACCGCCTGCCCGCGGCCGACTTCCCCTGGGAGTGGCTCGACCCCGGCCGCCGGCACGTCCTGGTGACCGTCGGCACCCTGGCGCTGGGCTTCGCCGACGACTTCTACCGCAGGATGACCGAGGCGCTGCGCCCGCTCGGCGACCGCCTTCAGGCGATCGTGGTCGCGCCCGAGACCATGGTGCCCGACCCGTCGGAGCACGTCATGGCGCGCCCGACCGTGCCGGTCCTCGAACTGATGCCCAGGCTGGACGCAGTGGTCTGCCACGCCGGCGTCAACACCGTGTGCGAGGCGCTGGCCCACGCCGTGCCCCTGGTGCTCGCCCCCGTCCGGAGCGACCAGCCCATCACCGCGGCGCAGGTCGAGGCGGCCGGCGCGGGCATCAGGGTGCGATTCGACGGGACCCCGCCGGAGCGGCTGCGCACGGCGTTGCTGACAGTGCTCGACGATCCGTCCTACCGCGCCGCCGCCGGGCGCGTGCGCGAGTCGTTCCGGGCCGCCGGCGGCGCTCCCGCCGCGGCCGACCACCTCGAAGCACTCGCCCGGAGACACGCGGTGAGCCGACGAAGGGAGAGAAGTGCCGAAGGTGCTGCGTGACATATGGATCGTCTTCCAGCGGCACATCCTGCTGATGGTGCGCAAGCCGCTGTGGATCTTCCTGGGCGTCGCCCAGCCGGTGGTCTACCTCGCCCTGTTCGCGCCGCTGCTCAAGCCGGCCCTCGCCTCCCTTGGCGCCGACTCGATGAGCGCCGCCTACCGGATCTACGTGCCGGGCATGCTCGTCGCCCTGGCGCTGGGCGCCGGGCTGTACTCCGGCTTCGGCCTGCTCGAGGAACTGGCGTCCGGCGTGATCGAACGACTGCAGGTCACCCCGGTCAGCCGGGTCGCGCTGCTGCTCGGGCGGGCGCTGCGGGACGTGGTGATGCTCATGGTCCAGGCCGCCATCATCATCGTGCTCTCCCTGCCGCTGGGCCTGTTCGTCAAGGTCTCCGACCTGCTGCTGGCCTATGTGACGCTGGCCCTGATCACGCTGACCGCCGCGTCGTTCTCGTACGGCATCTCGATCAAGGTCAGCGATCCGAACGTGCTGGGGCAGCTGGTCAACAACGTCGCCCAGCCGGTGATGCTGCTGTCCGGCACGCTGCTGCCGATCGCGCTGGCGCCGCTGTGGCTGCGCCGGGCGGCCGACTGGAACCCGTTCGACTGGGCCGTCAACGGCATGCGCGCGCTGTTCGCCGGCCACGGCGGCGCGCCGCAGGTCTGGCAGGGCATCGCGATCATGGCCGGATTCTCGGTCGTGGTCGTCGCCTGGTCGGCGCGCCAGTTCGCGAAGGCCGTGCGATGAGCGCGCAGGGCGCCGTGGTCATCGAGGCCAAGGGCCTGCGCAAGTCGTTCCGCACCCGCAAGCGCCGCAAGACCACCACCGTCGAGGCCGTGGTCGGCATCGACCTGCACGTGGCCGCGGGCGAGATCTTCGGCTTCCTCGGCCCGAACGGGGCGGGCAAGACCACGACCCTGCGGATGTTCGCCACCCTGCTGCCGCCCGACGACGGCGAGGCCCGCATCGCCGGCGCCGACCTGCGCACCGAGCCGGAAGCGGTGCGCCGCAGCATCGGCTACATCGCCCAGGGCGGCGGTACCTGGAACGAGGCCACCGCCCGCGAGGAACTGGTCTTCCAGGCCCGCATCCACGGGATCGGCAAGAGCCAGGCGCAGGCCCGGGCCGCGACCGCCGTGGACGCCTTCGACCTGGCGGACTACGCCGACCGCAACTGCAAGACCTACTCCGGCGGGCAGCGCCGCCGCGTCGACATCGCGCTGGGCGTCGTGCACGACCCCAGAGTCGTCTTCCTGGACGAGCCGACCGTCGGGCTGGACCCGCACAGCCGCGTGCACATGTGGCAGGCGGTGCGCCGGCTGCGGGCGGACGGCATGACCGTCTTCCTGACCACGCACTACCTCGACGAGGCGGACGCGCTGTGCGACCGGATCGCCATCATCGACCACGGCGAGATCGTGGCCGAGGGCACCCCGGCCGAGCTCAAGCGGGAGGTCTCGGGCGACGTGATCACCGTCGACTTCGCCGAGGGGGAGGACACCGGGGCGCAGGACGGCGCCACGGTGGCCGAGACGGCCCGCAAGGCCGTCGAGATCCTCGTCGCAGAGCCCTACCTGCGCTCGGCCGAGGCGCGCGAGGGCGGCGGCGTGCGCCTGACCGTCGACACCGGGAAGGCGGCGATACCCCGGATCCTGCGGACCCTGGAGAACGCCGGCCTGGAGCCGGCCACGCTCGAACTCCACCGGCCCACCCTCGACGACGTGTTCCTGGCCAAGACCGGGCGTTCGCTGCACGAGGACTGATCCCGCGGCGCACCCCCGCGCGTTATTTGCCGCCTTGGGCTTGGATCGCCCTGGTGGTCTCGCGCACCCTGAGTTCGGGTTGGAATATGACCTGCTGATGGGCGTGCGTATCCGGGTGGAGCGCCTCGTCGAGCAGGAGCGTGGTCGCCAGGTAGCCGAGGTGCGCCTTGGGCTGGTGGATCGTGGTCAGCGGCAGCGGGTTCTGCTCCGCGATCTCGATGTCGTCGAACCCCACGACCGAGACCTCGTCCGGCACCCTGACACCCTGACGGTAGAGCCCTGCGATCACGCCGAGGGCGAGCAGGTCGTTGCCGCAGGCGACGCCGGTGACCTCGGGATGCTGCTCGCGCAGCTGCACGGCGGCCAGCCGGCCTTCCGCCGCGGTGCCCAGCGTCCCGACCTCGATGACCGCGCAGGAGTCCTCGGGCAGTCCGCGCCGCTGCAGGGCGCGGCGCACTCCCTGCAGTCTCTCCCGGTATTGGCCGATCGAGAGCGCGGCGGTCACGAAGGCGAGGTGCCGGTGGCCGAGATCGAGTAAGTGCTCTGCCGCCAGGTCGCCGCCTCCGGCGTCGTCGACGCGCACCGAGCAGTACTCGTGCCGCGGCCGCCCGAGCAGGACCACCGCCGTTCCGCGCTCGCGCAGCCGCTCGAGCGTCTCGGTGCCCTCGTCGACCGGGCTGATCACGACGCCCAGCACCCGCTGCTCCTCGAGGGATTCGAGGTAGCCGCGCTCCTGCTCGGCGTCCTCGTCGGAGTTGCACAGGATCAGCAGCCGTCCGTGCTCGCGCGCGGCGTCCTCCGCGCCTCTGGCCAGTTCGGTGAAGAAGGGGTTGCGCACATCCAGCGCCACCAGCCCGATCATCCGGCCGTAGCGGCCGCGCAGCTGCGCCGCGCCGGCGTGCCTGACGAAGCCCAGTGCCTCGATGGCCTCCAGGACCCGGCGGCGCTTCTCCGGCGCCACGGCGCTGGAACGGTTCAAGACATTGGACACGGTGCCGAGGCTGACTCCGGCCTCGGCTGCCACATCCCGAATGGTCACAGTGCGCTGGTTTACCCGATTTTCTTCCGAATTCTTCTTGCCAGAAGATCCACTCACGACATCTCCCCGAAACCTTGACGGGCCTACAAGGCCCGCATATTATCACCTCAAGTTTGAAACGGTTCAAAATCTGGACCGGCCAGCGGGCGACCCGCCCAAACCGTCCGGCCACCCCCTCGTCGGCGCACTTCAGCCCCGCTTTCCCGGGAGAACTCCATGAGATCGACGTTACGCATCAGGCTGGTCGTCTGCGGCCTCGCCGCGCTCGTCGCGGCGGGCGGATGCTCATCTGCCGGCGGCTCGGGCGGGACCTCCGCGGCCGCCGGCTCCGGAGGCGCGGCGTACACCGCCGCCGAGGTCGCGGCCGCCACCGGCAGCTACGACGTCAAGCCGCTGTTCGCCGTGCCCAAGCAGCTTCCCAAGAAGTACCGGCTCGCCTTCCTCAGCCCCGGTCTGAGCTATCCCTACTTCGCCACCTGGAACGCCGGGATGAAGGCCGCTGCGAAGTTCTACGGCGTGGACCTCGACGTGCTCGACCTCAACTTCAACTACGACACCGAACTCGCGCAGTACCAGCAGGAGTCGGTGAAGTACCCGGACGTCATCGGATCCCAGGTGATGAACGAGGCGACCTACAACCAGGCCACCAAGGACGGCGCCAAGGTCGTGCTTATCGACGGGACGTTCCAGAGCGTGCCGCACTTCGGGGTCGACGACCAGCAGGTCGGCAAGCTGGCCGTGGACACGATGGCCTCGGCCGCCAAGGCCAAGATGACCGGGGCGTGGCAGGGCAGGAAGGTCGACGTGGTCGGCATCTCCTCGCCCAACTGCACGCCGTGCGACACCCGGGTCAAGGCCTCGTTCGCCGAGGCCGAGTCGGTGCTCGGAATCCCGGCCGCGAACACCACGATGCTGATCCCGCAGGGCCAGGACCCGACCACGTCGGCCGGCTCCACGTTCAACGACTTCCTCACCGCCCACCCGGACGACGCGGTGCTGGTCGTCTCCTACGGCGACGAGCCGGTGATCGGGGCGATCGACGCGGCGAAGGCGGCGAACCGCGGCGGCGACGTGCTGGCGGTCAGCAGCGGCGGCGACAGCGCCGCCCGGCTGGCGCTGCGCGACCCGAGCGACAAGGGGATCCTCATGGCGTCCATCGACTTCCAGCCCTACTCGGAGGGATGGAACTGGGTCGAGGCGGCCATCGCCACGGCCATGGGCAAGCCGTTCGGGACCTACGCGGTCGACCGCATCCTCACCTCGGCCGACGTCAACCAGTACTACCCCCAGGACAAGGCGCAATGACCAACCCGTCCACACAGACCTCGACGACGTCGTGGCGCACCGGCGATGCGAATCCACCGGCTGATACCACAGCCCGCAGGTCCGCGCTGGAGAGCCTCGGCGTGCTCAACCCGGCCGGCTGGCTCCGGCCCGCCGGACCCTCGGGGCCGGAGCGGGCCGGACACCGCAGCGCCTTCGACCGGCTGTTCGATCTCGGCATCTACGTCGCCCTGGCCGTACTCGTCGGGTACTTCTGGCAGGCCTCGCCCTACTTCATGACGCAGCGCAACCTGCTCAACGTCGGCGCCGCCGTGGCGGTGACCGGCGTGCTGGCCGCGGGAATGACGATCGCCCTGATCGCGGGACAGCTCGATCTGACCGTCGGCGCGAACATCGCGCTGACCAGCGTCGTGGTATCCCTGGTGATCGAGAGGCTCGGCTGGAGCACACCGCCGGCCGCGCTGCTCGGCCTGGCCGTCGGCGTCGCGATCGGCCTGGCGAACACCGCGCTGGTCGTCGGCGTCGGCATCAACTCCATCATCGCCACCCTGGCCATGGGCATCGTGATCCGCGCCATCGCGCTGATCAGCACCGACGGCCAGACCGTGCCGCTGACCAACCTCGCGCTGCCGAGCTTCATGGAGGACCGGCCGCTCGGCGTGCCGACCTCCGTGTGGATCCTGGCAGCGGTCTTCCTCGCCTGCTGGGTGGTCCTGACCTTCACCCGGGCGGGCTGGCACATCTACGGCGTGGGCGGCAACTCCAGCGCCGCGCTGCGCGCCGGGGTGCGCACCAAGCGGCTTTACGCCGGGGTGTTCATCGCCACCGGCATTCTCGCGGCGATCGGCGGGATCATCACCACGGGCACCTCGAGCAGCGGCGGGCCCGACTACGCGAACGGCGCCGAGTTCAACGTGCTCACCGCGGTGCTGCTCGGCGGAATCGGCCTGGCCGGAGGCTCGGGACGGGTCCAGCGCACGCTCGCCGGCGTGCTGGTGATCGGCGTCCTGAACAACGGGCTGACCCTGATCTCGGTCGACTCCTACTACCAGCAACTCGCCCAGGGCGCGGCCTTCGTGCTCGCCGTCGTCCTCGGCGCAGTCGGCGAGCGGCGGAGGGCCCGATGACCGCGGTCGAGACGACGGACACCGCGCTGCTGAGCGCGGAGGGGGTCGGCAAGCTCTTCGGCCACGTGCGGGCGCTGCGCGACGTGTCGTTCGACCTGCGCGCCGGGGAGGTGCTCGCCGTGGTGGGCGACAACGGCGCGGGCAAGAGCACTCTGATCAAGACGCTGTCCGGGGTCTACGACCTGACCGAGGGGCAGCTGAGGGTGCGCGGCGAGCGGGTGGCCTTCGCCAAACCGGCCGACGCCGCCGCGCACGGCATCGCGACGGTGTACCAGGACCTTGCCCTGGTCGACACCCGGGACGTGGCCGCGAACCTGTTCCTCGGCCGCGAGCTGCGCCGCGGCCCGTTCGTCGACCGGCGCCGGATGTACCGGGAGGCCGAGCGGATCCTGGACGGGTTCACCATGAACCTGCCCTCGGTGCGGGTCCCGATCTACCTGCTCTCCGGCGGACAGCGGCAGGCCGTGGCCATCGCCCGGGTGCTGGTGGGCGGTGCCGACGTGGTGATCATGGACGAGCCGACCGCGGCGCTCGGCGTCCAGGAGTCCGAGCGGGTGCTGCGCCTGGTGGGCGAGCTGCGCGACGCCGGCAAGGCGATCATTCTGATCAGCCACAATCTGCAGCAGGTGTGGCAGACCGCCGACCGCGTCATGGTGATGCACCTGGGCCGGGTGGCGGGAATCCGGCGCCGGGCCGAGACGACGGTCGACGAGATCGTCAAACTGATCGTGTACGGAGACTCCGCCACCTCCGACACCTCCGGGGATCCGGGCGACGGTGCGGCGCGGCAGGTGGGTGCATGACCGTCCCGACCGACACCGCTCCGGTCCGATTCCCCGCGGGCCCCGCGGCGAACGGCCGGCCGCGTCCGGCCCGGCCGGGCGATCCCGGATCACACGACCCTGATCCGATCGAGGTGCTGGCCTACTACTACCCACAATGGCACGTCGACCGGCTCAACGTCTCGATGCACGGCGCGGGCTGGACCGAGTGGCCCCTGGTGCGCGCCGCCCGTCCGCGCTTCGCAGGGCACGCACAACCCAAGCATCCGCTCTGGGGCGCCGCGGACGAGGCCACCCCCGCCGCCGCCGACCGGGCGGTGGACACGGCGCTGAACCACGGGATCGACGGGTTCCTGGTCGACTGGTACTGGTACGACAACCAGCCCTTCCTCAACCGCGCACTGGACGAGGGACTGCTGCGCGCCGAGCGGACATCGGAGTTCCGCTTCGCGCTGATGTGGGCCAACCACGACTGGAACGACCTGTTCCCGGCAGGCTCGGCGCGCCCCGCGACCCTCCTGCCGGCCCCGAACTCGCGCTACCACGCGCGCTGTGCCTTCCGGCACGTGATCGAGCGCTACCTGACCCATCCGTCGTACTGGCGGCTGCACGGCGCCGCCTATTTCTCGATCTACGACGTGCCCGCGTTCGTCGCGGGCATGGGCGGGCCCGCCGCCGCCGCCGACACCCTGGCCCGCTTCCGCGCGGGCGCCGAGGCTGCGGGCGCCGGCGAACTGCACCTCAACGCGGTCGTCAACTTCCAGATCGCCGATCCCGCGGCCATGGCCGCCGAACTCGGCTTCGACAGCGTCACGCACTACACCTGGTGGCACCACCCCGAAGCCGGCTTCGACGCCTTCCCGGCCACCGGTTACCGCACCGTGCACGCACGCGCCCGCGAAGTGTGGCGCGACTTCGACGACACCCTGCCCGTCCCCTACCTGCCGAACGTGACAGTGGGCTGGGATCCGAGCCCGCGCACGCTCGAGTGGAACATGCAGAGCGAGGCGGGCTACCCCTACACCAGTGTCCTGATCGACAACACGCCGCAGAACGTCGGCGCCGCGGTGCGCGACGCCCTCGCCCTCGTCGCACCCCGCGCCGACCACCGCGTGGTCACCATCAACGCCTGGAACGAGTGGACCGAGGGCAGCTTCCTCGAACCCGAAGCGCAGTACGGATACGGCTACCTCGAAGCGGTCCGGGACGCGGTCGCCGCCCAGGCCCGGAGGACGGCATGACTCATCGCATCACGCAGGCCCTCGTCCTTCCCGCCGCGCATCTGACGGAATACATACGCCGTCACGACGACCTGTGGAGCGAGATCCGCGAGGGCATCGCCGAGCACGGCGGCCGGAACTTCTCCATCTTCGCCGCACCGGAACTCGACCGGGTCATCACCTACGTCGAGGTCGAGGACCTGCGGCGATGGCAGGGCGGCGCGGTCAGCCCGGCCACCCGCCGCTGGTGGCGGCACATGGCCGAGATCATGCCGACCAACCCGGACCTGTCCCCGATCTCGCTGTCCTGCGAAGAGGTCTTCCACCAGGACTGAACAGTCACGCTCACCCCACCCTCACCTCCACCCTCATCCTTGGATCCACACGCGCGAAGGAGCCGTGTCATGTCCGCTGTTCTGCTGCGAAGAAGACTCTGCACGGCGTTCTGCATCCCCCTGCTGGCCACCGGGCTCACGGCCGCCGCGCAACAGGGCGCCTCCGCCGCTTCGACGCCCGGGGCGGCCGTCACCCTGAGTCCCGGCCTGTCCGAGACCGACGACACCGACCCGTCGATCGCCTACTCCGCCGGATGGACCTACACCACCGGACAGAGCGGCTACTTCCAAGGCGACGCGCACTACAGCGGCACCGCCGGCGCGACGGCCACCCTGACCTTCACCGGCACCGCCGTCGCCTGGATCGGCGGCGACAACACCGACCACGGCCGCGCCGACGTCGCCGTGTGCAACCCCGCGGGAACGAACTGCGGCACCGCCACCACGGTGGACACCTACGCGACCGGAGCCGTGCCCGACGTCGTCCTGTTCGAGGCCTCCGGCCTCAGCGCCGGCAAGCACACCCTGCGCATCACGGTACGGTCCGACTCCAGCGGCACCGGCCACTACACCGACATCGACGCCTTCGAATCCGGCACGCCGACCGCCGCCCTGACCGGAACCCGCTACGTGGACGACGCCGCCGGATCGCACTGCTCCGACTCCGGGCCCGGAACGAACCCCGCCGCGCCCTGGTGCGGCTTCGCAAATCTCAATGGTCGGATATTCGCGCCCGGCGCGCAGATCCTGCTCAAACGGGGCGACACCTTCACCGGCGAGCTCGGCAGGCTCTACGGCAGCGGCACCAGGACCGATCCCATCGTGCTCGGCGCATACGGCTCCGGGGCGCGTCCCCGCATCACCGGCACCGGCCAGGCCGCCGACCGGGCCGTGTGGATCCAGGACGCCTCCTACTGGACGGTCCGCGACCTCGAACTGAGCGACGTCGGCGCGGGCCTGGTGTTCTGGTACTCCACCAACGGACACGCCGGCCTGACCGTGACAGACGTCTACACCCACGACGTGCAGGGCGTGTTCGCCGGATCGCCCGCGCAGAGCGACCTGCCCGGCATGTACCACTCCGTCGGCATCCTGATCACCGGCAACGTGGCCGTGACCGCGGCGCAGAGCGCTGTCACCGGAGTCGACCTCTCCGACCTGGAGGGCTACAACAACGACGACGACATGGACATCTCAGGCTTCGACGCCAACAGCGGCGGCCAGCAGGGCTTCCTGAGCACCACTCTCGGGCACCACAGCATCTCGCAGGTCTCGCTGGTCGACAGCTACTTCCATCACGACCTGTCCGGTGAGAACTTCGACAACCTCCAGGACATGACCATGACCGGGGTGAGGCTCGACGACACCGGGTACGGCGGCAACCCGTGGGGGACCACCGCGCTGTTCTTCTGGTCCTCGAGCACTGTCACCGTCGCCGACGACATCCTGAACGGCGAGGTCTCCACCAACAGCCCGGACCAGACCGAGTCAGACCTCGAGGCGTTCGACGACCACATCTCCTACCTCGGCGACTACTTCGGCGCGAGCGCCGGGTCCTCGATCGAGGTCCTGGAGAACACCGGCTACACCGACAACTACCAGTCCTCGCACGAGATCGCCGACAACCTGTTCGCCTCCTACGGCGACGCAGCCGTCCACGACGGGAACCCGAACGAACCGCTGGACTACTCCGGCACCGCGCACGACAACCTCTACGCCCAGCCCGGATCAGACTTCAGCGACGGACTCGCCGGGTGGCCCTACTCCACCGGACACACCGGCTACCTCGACGGCGATGCGCACTACATCACCGAGGCGGGGGCGACCGCCGTCTACACCTTCACCGGCACCACCGTCACCTGGATCGGCGGCAAGAACACCGACCACGGCGAGGCGGACGTGGCCGTATGCGACGCAAGCGGGAACAACTGCGGCCCCGCGACAGTCGTCGACACCTACGCGTCGACACCGCTGACCCAGCAGAGCCTCTACACCGCGTCAGACCTGGCGGACACGACCCACACCCTCAAGATCACCGTACTGGCCGGCACCAGCGGCACCGGCCACTACACCGACGTCGACGGCTTCATCTCCGGGACCGCGTCCCAAACCGCCGAGGTCGACGACACCGATCCCGAGATCACCTACACCAGCGGCTGGACACTGACCGACAACACCGCGGTCAACGCGAACACGGCATACAACGCCGCCTACGACTTCTCGGCGACTCAGGGCAGCGACCAGTGGCATGAGCAGTACTACATGCCGGGCGCAGGCTGGCGCGACCTCACCTCCTACGACCCGACGACCGAGCGCTGGGGACAGAACGGGTACGTCTCGCGCTTCGACCTGGCGCCAGAAGCCTGCTGCAGTGATCCTGTCGCACGAGCCTGGGTGGCACCCATCAGCGGGACCGTCGCCATACGCGGACGGGTCCTGAAAGAGGCAGCCGACAGCGGAGTCGTAACCGCACGCATCACGGTCAACGGCACGCAGGTCTGGCCGGCCTCGGGCGGCGCGCAGACCGTGAGCGATTCGGACGCATCCGGCTACGCCACCGACGCCACGCTGCACGTCACCGCAGGCGACACCATAAGATTCGAGGTCACGAGCAGCGCACAGGGCGACCCCGGCTCGGACGCCACAGCCTGGGCGCCGTCGATCGCCTACCAGTAAGCAGGCTGCTAACCATCCGTCACCGGGCCGGGCCCGGGTCGGGTCAGGGGCTGGTGTAGCGGGCGAGCAGAGGAACCAGGATCTGCGCGTCGGGGCTTCCCCAGCCGGTGACCGGGTCCCACCCGGGCGCGGCCTGGTAGCCGACGATGGTCTGCGCGCCGAGTTCCACCGTGTTGTCGCCCGTGGTCACGTCGTGGAACGCCTGGTGATAGCGCGTGCTGCGGCCGATCTGGTAGAGGGCTGAGTTGACGAAGCCGAGGTGCCGGCCGGCGTCCTGGTCGGCGAGGGCGATGATGGCAGCCCACAGCGGGGTGGCGACGCTGGTGCCGCCGGCCGCGATGAGGAGGTCGTTGCGGCCGCCGTCACTGAAGGCCAGGGCCATACCGGTGTCGGGGTCGGCGTCGGCAGCGACGTCGGGCACGCCTCGAGCAGTCCCGATACCGGCGATGGCTTCTTGATAGGCGGGCCGGGAGAACAGCCGGCTGAAGCCGCCACCGCCGGCCGCAGGTCCTCCCGCCGCGGACGACGTGTTCCACGCGGTCTCACCGGTGTAAGCGCCGTTTGTGCCGACCTGAAGGCTCGTGCCGCCGACGGCCAGCGTGAGCGGGTCCGAGGCCGGCAGGTCCACGCCTTTGACCGCTGCGGCACCCGTCGCGGGGGGACAGGCGCTGGCGGCCGCGCCGGAGTCACCCATCGAGGCGACCACGGTCACCTGGTCGTGTTGCGCGGTTTGCAGAACCTGGTTCCACTGGGCTACCTCAGCCGGGCTAAAGCACTGTTCCCCCGCGTCGGCGCTGAGCGAGATCACGCCTCCTTGAGTGAGGCCGAGCTGTAAAGCAGCGACGACGGCCGCGCTGGCCGTGGCCGTGTCGACTGTGTACGACGACGGGATCAGGACCTCCCGTATGGCGGCATCGGGCGCGAGCGCGTGGACGACCTCGGTGTCCGCCACCTCCTCGGGAGCCGCCTGCCAGGGCGATGCGGCGTGAGCGAGGGAGTTCACGACTTGCAGTTGCGCGGCGGGCAAGTCGAACATGCTGTCGAATCGGCTGAGGTCTTGTCGGATGTCAGAGGAGGCCGGCGGCTGGCCGTCGCTGGCCGGCGCCGGCGATCCTGCAGTAACGGGAGGGGGAAATTCCAGCAGCACGATGGTCTGTCCGTGGCCGGTGATCCCGCTATCGAGCAGCGGCTGGATGCCGTAGGCAGTTCGGAGCTGCTGTGGTGTGTAACACGACGGCTGGGAGGTCAAGCAGTCAGCCGCCACGGAAGTCGGATCAACCGTCGCAGACGCTGTGGCTGTGGCGCTCGCCGCGAACGAGACATGCACGACGCCGCACCCCGTGACCAGCACGCTGATGGCCGCCAGCACAACCAGAACTCCCGCACGCCGCGGACCGCGGCGGTCACCGGCCTTGTCGTTCATCGCGTCTCCTCGCAGGCCCAGGCGGGACTTCGTGTCCCTGTTCGCGATCTGTTGTACGCAAGGGGGGGTGACAGCACCGTGACGGATCATGTGACCTGGCTGTCACCTGCGGTCTGCGATCCTGGAAAACACGCGGCCGACATGCCGCGAGGCACACCGACGGCGGGCAGGCGATGCGGATTCTGGTGACCGAGGACGACGAGATCCTGGCCACGGCGCTGGCCGCCGGGTTGCGCCGCGAGGGCATGGCCGTCGACGTGGCCCTGGACGGCGCCGCGGCGCTGGAACGCCTGGCGGTCAGCCGCTACGACGTGCTGGTGCTGGACCGGGATCTGCCCGAAGTGCCCGGCGACGACGTCTGCCGGGCCTTGGCCGCGGGCAGGTCCGAAACCCGG
Organism: Actinocrinis sp.; assembly: GCA_036501535.1. Classification (GTDB taxonomy): domain Bacteria; phylum Actinomycetota; class Actinomycetes; order Streptomycetales; family Catenulisporaceae; genus DASYAE01. The sequence continues at coordinate 107,569 of DASYAE010000237.1, forward strand.
GTGCTGATGCTCACCGCGGCCAGATCGGTCCGGGAACGGGTCGAGGGCCTGAGCCTGGGCGCCGACGATTACCTGCCCAAGCCCTTCGACTTCGCCGAGATGGTCGCCCGCATCCGGGCCCTGGGCCGGCGCACCGCCGCGCCGCTGCCGCCCGGCCTCGAGCACGGTGACGTGAGCCTGGACCCGGTGCGCCGGGTCGCGGTCCGCGCCGGGCGACGGCTGCCCCTGACGCCCAAGGAACTGGCCGTGCTGGAATGCCTGCTCGCCGCGGACGGACGGCCGGTCCCGGCCGAGGAACTGCTCGAACGGGTATGGGACGAGTCGGCCGACCCGTTCACGACGACCGTGAAGACCACCATCGGCCGGCTGCGGGCCAAACTCGGCGACCCGCCGGTCATCCAGACCGTCCGGGAGAGCGGCTACCGCATCGGAGAACCCTGATGCTCATCCCGCGTCCGCGTCCGCGCCATCCGCTCCGTCTGCCCCGGCTGAACCTGCCCCGCCGTACTGCGCGACGGCGGCTTACCGTCTTGTACGGCGCGGCGGTATTCCTGGCCTGCGGAACGGTCGTGGTCGCCGTTACCTACCTGCTTTACGGCGTGGCCGGCGTGGGCGCTCAAAACCCACTGCTCTACCAATACAACTCCGTCGACTCCGCCAAGCGGCGCACCGCCCCCCGCGCGGTCCCCGGGACGCCCACGTCCATCCAAGTGGTGACGATCCGCGTGGCAGGACTCGGACAGATCACCCTCGACAGGCAGCATCTGCTGATCGTCTCCGGCATCGCCCTGGCGGTCATCGCGGTGGCCGCCACCGCGACCGGCTGGTTCATCGCCGGGCGGGTGCTGCGCCCGCTGCGCACGATCACCGCCACCGCCAGGTGGATCTCCGCCAGCAGCCTGCACGAGCGGCTGGCCCTGTCCGGGCCCGACGACGAGCTCAAGGAACTCGCCGACACCCTTGACGGCCTGTTCGCCCGCCTGGAGGGGGCCTTCGACGCTCAGCGGCGCTTCGCCGCCAGTGCCTCGCACGAGCTGCGCACCCCCCTGACCCGGGAACGCACCCTGCTCCAGGTCACCCTCGCCGACCCGGCCTGCACCGCTGCCACCTGGCGGGCCGTGAGCCGAGACCTGCTCGCCTCCAACGCCGAGCAGGATCGCCTCATCGAAGCGCTGCTCACCCTGGCCGGCAGCGAAGCCGGCCTCGGCGAGCGCGAGCCCCTCAACCTGGCCGCCATTACCAGCGAAGCCCTGGCCGCCGCCCGCCCCGCGATCAGTGGCCTCGGCCTGAACGTCCACGCCGATACCCGGTCCGCCGCACTCGATGGCGACCCGCTCTTGATCCAGCAGCTTGTGACCAACCTGATCGACAACGCCGTCCGGCACAACATCCCCGCCGGAGACATCCAGATCACCACCGGCATCAACCGCGGTCACGCCGTCCTGTCGATCACCAACACGGGCCAGCTCATCCCGCCGGCCGAGATCGACCGCCTGTTCCAGCCCTTCCAACGGATCGGCCCGCGCCTCGCCCGCAGTGACGGTGGCCACGGCCTCGGTCTGTCCATCGTCCGCGCCATAGCCACCGCGCACGCTGCCACCGCCACCGTCCGGCCCCGGCCCGGTGGCGGTCTCGCCATCGACGTCAGCTTCCCGCCCGCCAGCCGGTTCCCCCACGCTTGACGGTGCGCGCTGCGGACCAGGCGCGGCAACCACACCGAACGGATCCGCAACACCGTCAAGCGGTTCGTGTGAGCCGAGTCCTGTGGCGGATGGCTGGTGGCTCCGGCTTCCTCAGCGGCCGCGGCCCCGGACGTTCTGGGCCTTGGCCGCCCCGCCGGACCCGGTCCTGGCGGTAGGGGTGTTCGACGACGGTGAAGAGGCCTTGCCGCCGGAACGCTTCGTTCGGGAGTTCGCGCGGGAGGGGACGCTGCTCGAGGCCGCGGCATTGCGTCCGGTGCCGTTGCGGCTGGCTCCGAGCGTGCTCTCGGCCACGCCCCCGCCTCCGGCACCGCCCCCGCTACCGCCCCGGCCGCCGCGTCCGCCGCCAGTTTTGGCCTTGGTCGTGCTTCCGCTCGTGGCGCGGGGTTCCTGGCCGGTTGCCGGGCCTCGCGGTCGGCGGCGGCGCGGGGCGCCTGTGCCGCCGCGCGGCGTGGCGGCGGGGGAGCCGGTCTGCCGCGGGTCTTCCTTGCTGGTCAGCGTGGCGATCAGGGCGGGTTCGGCGAGGCTGCGGGTGCCGGGGGCCAGTGTCTCGATCATCGGGTTGCCGGGCGCCAGGCGGGTGGTGGTCGCCGTGATCCGGGCCTTGCGGGTCAGCTCGCGGACCTCGGCGACCTGCGTGTCGGTCATCAGTGTGATGACGGTGCCCGAGTTGCCGGCCCGCGCGGTGCGCCCTGAGCGGTGAAGGTATGCCTTGTGCTCGACCGGCGGGTCGGCGTGCACGACCAGCGCGACCTCGTCCACGTGGATGCCGCGCGCGGCGATGTCGGTGGCGACCAGGGTGGTGGCCTGTCCGGCGGTGAAGGCGGCGAGGTTGCGGGTGCGGGCGTTCTGCGCGAGGTTGCCGTGCAGGTCGACCGCGGGGATTCCGGCGGCGAGCAGTTGTCTGGTCAGCTTGCGTGCGCCGTGCTTGGTGCGGGTGAACACGATCGTGCGGCCCGGCGCCGAGGTCAGCTCGACGAGTATCGGCACGCGGTGGGCGGCGTCGATGTGCAGCACGTGGTGGGCCATCGTCGGGATCTCGGTGTGCGCGGAGTCGACCGAGTGCGTCACCGGGTTGTCGAGGTATCGGCGCGCCAAATGGTCGATGCCGTTGTCCAGGGTCGCGGAGAAGAGCAGGCGCTGGGTCGCGGCGGGCGTGGCGTCCAGGATGCGCTTGACCATCGGGAGGAAGCCGAGGTCGGCCATGTGGTCGGCCTCGTCGAGCACCGTGACCTCGATCGCGCTGAGGTTCGCGTGGCCGGCCTCGAGATGGTCGAGCAGCCGGCCCGGGCAGGCGATGACGAGGTCCAGGCCGCCGCGCAGCGCCGAGATCTGCGGCCGCGCCGCGACGCCGCCGAAGATCGTCGCGGTGCGCAGTCCCAGTGCCTTGGCCAGCGGCTCAGCAGCGGCGTGGATCTGCGTGGCCAGTTCGCGGGTCGGGGCGAGGACCAGCGCGCGCGGGTGGTTCGGGCGGCGCTTGCGCGGGTTCGCGGCCAGACGGGTGAGCACCGGCAGCAGGAAGCCGAGGGTCTTTCCGGAGCCGGTGCGGCCGCGTCCGAGCACGTCGCGGCCGGCCATCGAGTCCGGCAGCGTCGCCGCCTGGATCGGGAACGGCTCGGTGATGCCGTCGGCGGCGAGCAGGTCGGTCAGCTGGCGGGGAACGCCGAGCTCGGCGAACGTCGCGACCGGGGCGGGTGCCGGCGCAGGCGCTGACGCGGAGAAGGGCCTGGACGTGGGCGAAGACGTGGACTTGGACGTGGTGGATCGAGCAGGGCGGCGGGCCGCCATAGAACACTCCGAACGTGGTGAAAGCCGCGGCTCAACGCAGAAACACCGAGCGGTACGCGCTGTCGGTGTCGACTGCGTGGCCAATGAGGTACCGGCAGTCACGGCGAGCGGATCAAACTTGCGGCGTGAGGCCTGATGGCGCTCACAGGTACCAGTGTACGGCCTGATCGTTGGATCACCGTCCATTGAGCCCTGCGCGGACGCGGCCATGGCTGCCGGCTGCGCGGCGCATCGGGTCAGGATGCGCCGCGCTCGGCCGTCGGTGGAGCCGCCGCTCAGGGCTCGTCGTTGCCGCTGCCCCCGTAATCGCCGCCCCCGTCGTCGCCTTCGGGACTTCCGGTGTTGCCTTCGCCGTTCGGGGAGTTGAACCAGCCTCTGACGTTGCTCCACACCTTCTTCACCGCGGGCCAGGAGCCCTTCACGGTGATCGCAGCGACGAGTACGATTTCGGAGCCGTCCCCCGCCGTTGTGATCATGTTGGGACTGTCGTGGATGCCTTTCGCCTGCGACTGGGTGGAGAGCGTGCTGCCGAGATCGGCTTGGCTGAAGCTCGCCTCCGTCTTGAGGTCCTGCGCCAGCAGATCGTCGCCCGGGACGGGCTTGAGCCATGGGGGCGTCGAGATGTCGTCCGCGTCCGTCGAGCGGGTCTGCACCTGCAGGCCCTGGGCGTCGATGTATTCGCCGAGCGACATGGCCTTCTGCCCGGTTTCCGGATCAGCGGACGCGCCGGTCAGGATGGAGCTCGGCGGCGGCGGCTCCTTGTCCCCGGCCTGGGTCACCGTGATGCGGTATGCGTCCAACTCGTTCGAGACCTCTTGGGCGAGGCTGCCAGGCCCGGATCCGCATGCCATGGACTTCGAACAGGCGACGCCCCAGGTGACGAGATCCTGCAGCTGCTGGGTCTTGTACGTGGTGCCCCAGTCCTGCTCCATCAGTGCCGCGGCGTCGCCGTATGCCGCCAGCAGATCCCCGTAGTCCGGGTCGTCCTCCTGCATGTAGACGATCCCTGCAGGGTCCAGAGACTGGAAGGTACTGTTCGGGTCGTCGTCCGAGTTCTCGTCGTACTGCGTCACGTCCGGCGGGGACGGGGTTCCGCTGTTGCTGCCGCGGCCGGAGCCGTCACCACCCATGTCCATGTCGCCGGTGGGGTCGCTGCTGCTGACCGGGTCGTTGCCCGCGTAGTCGTAGCCGGCGAGCTGGGTGGGGTCGCCGGTTTCCAGGGCGGGGTCCATGCTGACGAAGCTGCCGGTGACCGGGTCGTACCAGCGGGCGCCGACGTTGGTCAGGCCGGTGGCGCTGTCGTCGACGTCGTCGAGGAAGGTGCGGTCGTCGGTCCAGGCGACCGTCCCGCCGCGGGGGTTGCCGTACGGGTCGTACTGCCGCCAGGTGGGCTCCTGGCAGGTGTAGTCGAGGGAGAGGGTATTCGTGCCGTGCTGGTCGGAGGCGATCTCGAAGCTGTAATCGTTCCCTGATCCGGTGCGCACGGCGGTCGCGCCGCCGGGGAGCGAGTAGTAGCGGTCTCCGGTTAGGGCGCCGGTCGTGGTGTTGACGCTGATCTGCTCGTCGGGCAGATAGAGCGTGGTGGTGGGTCCGTCGGTCTGGGACAGCAGGCTGCCGTCGGTGCCGTACACGTACGAGCCGACCTGGGCACCGGTCGAGGTGTTGGTCACCCCGGTCAGCTGCTGTGCGGCGTCCCAGGCAAGGGTCTGATTCCCGGTCGGGGTCTGCCGGGAGTCCTGTTCGCCGTCTGGGTCGTAGGCGTAACTCGTCGACCCGGTCACTGCGCCGGTGGTGCTGGTGGAGGTCGGCGCGGTGGTCTGGCTGGTCGAGTATCCGTAGGCGGTGGTGGCGAAGGTGCCGGTCGACGGGGCCAGCGCGCTTTCCGAGGCCCGCTCGCCGGCGGCGTTGTAGGTGAAGGACTCGAAGTACTCCGAGGCCGTCCCGAGCGCGTCGCCGACCGTCGGGCGCGAACCGGTGGTCGGGGTGGCGGCGCAGTCGTCGGTCGCGGTCCACGCCTCGGACAGCTGCTGCTGCGTCGTGTACGTGTAGCACTGGGTTTCCGAGGTGGCCGCGGAGCCGAGCTGCTCGTCGGTCTCCGAGGTGATCACGTCGGCCGTGTCGTACGTGTACGTGGTCTGATCGACCTCGGTCGGCGTGGCGGTGCTGCTGCCGTTGGAGCGGGTGACCAGCCGGTCGGTCAGGTTCCCGGTGTGCGGGTCGTACTGGTCGGTGACGTACGCCTCGTCCGACCCGGCACCCAGCACGTCCTGTTCGACCTGCCCGTACGCCGTGTACGTAGTGCCTTCCGCGTACCCGTTCAGGCCGCCGACCGCTGAGGGCAGGTCCAGTGCCGTCGTGGTGGAGTAGGTGACTGTCTCGGCCGGGAGTCCGCCGCCGGAGGGATACGAGGTCTTCACCAGCGTGCCGTTGACCGGCTCGTAGGTGTCGCTGAACTCGTATTCGGCGCCCATCGACGAGCCCGGCGCGCCCGCCGGGATCTCGACCAACTCGCCGGTCGACTCGCCGAACACGTTGAATCCGAGCTGCTGCGTGGTGTATGCGAACCCGTTCGCGTAAGCGGTCGCGGTGGTGGCCTGCCCCTTCGGATCGGTCATGTTCTGCGCGGCGGCCCCGTTGGCGTCGTCGTACACCCACGAGTCGGTCTCGTCGCCCGGGGCGCTCGAGGAGACGTAGTTCTGCTCGCTGCCGGACGACCCGGTCCACTGGTACTGCGCGGTCTCCCGGCCGAGCTGGTCGTAGGTGTAGCCGACGTGGTCGCCCTCGGCGTCCGCGGACTGCAACAGGTTGCCGTCCCCGTCGTACGACATCGTGGTGGTTCCGGCGTCCGGGTCAGTGGACTGCGTCTTCTGGCCGAGCAAGTTGTACGTCTGCGTCCACTGATCGCCCGCCGCGTCCTTCGTCGAGTCCTGCTTGCCCTGCGCGTCGTACGTGTAGTCGGTGGTGTCCGCGGTGCCGCCGGTGATGTAGAACACGCCGGTGCTGGTGTTGGACGGGATGTCCAGGGCCGGGTTCGCGGTGTACTCGGTCTCCGCGGTGGTCTGTCCCAGCGGGTTGGTCACCGTGGTCTGCACCGTTCCGGCACGCGACGGCACCGTGCCGCTCGCCGCGCTGCCGGGGATGTCCGGGATCGCCGTGGTCGCGTCCCCGTCGTACACGGTGACCGACGTGGATACGATCTTCGCGTCGTTCTCCGAGACGTCCTCGACCTGGCGGCCGGTCCCGTCGTACACGTAGTCGTCCTGGTCGGGCACCTGGTTCGAGGCCACCGCCACCAGGCTCAGCGCGGGCTCCGAGCTGTCGTCGTAGTAGTTCGTGTTCTTGGTCTCGGTCCAGCCGCGCGAGTCGTACAGCGTGTCCGAGATCAGCCGGCCGTCACCCGTCGGCGTCGTGGCCAGGGTCTGGGTCTGGCGTACCCGGCCGAGCGAGTCGTAGATCGTGGCCGAGGGCACGTAGTTGCCCTCCTCGTCCAGCGTCCCGGTCACCACGCCCGAGACCGACTTGTTCGACTCGGTATATGCGTAGGTGATGTTCGGGCTCTCGGAGGTGGGACGGGAGTCCTTCCAGATGCTGGTCGGCCGGCCCAGCGAGTCGTACTGCGCGGTGGTGACCACACCGTTCTGATCGGTGGAGGTCAGTACCAGACTCCGGGTCGGATCCAGCGTGGTGGAGGAGACGTGCGTGGTCGTCACCGTGCCCGAAGAACCCGTGTACGTGGTCGAAGGCGCATTGACTTGCTCTGCCGTGGTCAACCCCACCGAGTTGACCGTGTAGCTCGTCACGGTCTCGTTGCCGTCCGCGTCGTACGCGTCCAGCACCCGGCCGTACGTGTCATACGTGTCCTGCGACTCGGTCTGCCAGGTGAACGCGCCCGGCGTCCCGGACACCGCCTGTCGTGCCATCGTGGCGGCGCCGACCGTCGGCGCGGCGCTCTGCGGGAACGCGGTGTTGAACTTGCCGTCGTCGTAGAACATCTCCACGGCCTTCGACACCTGCGACGCGGTCACCGACGACGGGGCGCCCAGGGAGTCGAGCGAGCCGGGCACCGACGTGGGCGATCCCGCGGTGTAGCCCTTGCAGGCCACCTGGTCGCTCTCTTTGTACGACACGAGGCCGACCAGGTTCTTCGCGCTGTTCACCGGCGCGTACTGATCCCTCGTGCACGAGTCGTACGCCGTGTTGACCGGATCGGTGTGCGAGTACGAGAACTGCAGCAGGCCGAAGTCCGCGTCCGTCGTCGTCGCGTCGTAGCTTTCGTCGGTCTCGGTGATCCGCCAGGTGTTCTGCTCCCCGCCGTCCGTCAGCGCGGTGCGCGTCCACGTCTCCGCCGGCCCGACCATGTTCGCGGTCAGCGCGGGCAGGCCCGACGGGTTCATCGTCGCGGCCGCTGCGGAGACCCAGTACGAGGTGATGGTCGACGACTCCACCGGGCCGCCCGAGCCCGGATACGTCGTCGACTCCAGCGCATCGCCGGCCAGCTCGTCGTAGTCGACGTGTGTTCCGCCCTGCGAGTCGGTCACCGAGATCGAGGAGGTACCCGACGGCAGGGTGTCGCCGTTCATCCCCCGGTAGTACTGCACGGTCGACTCGGTCTGCGGGTTGTTCGCCACTTCGCCGGTGTACGTGGTCACCGTGGCATAACCGCGGAACTGCCCGTAGGTGCGGTACTTCGACTGCACGCTCTGGTTGTCGTCGTAGTGCCAGGCCGCGCCTCCGCCGTAGGAGTAGTCCGTCTCCTCGGTCAGCGACCCGCCGGTCTTGTCCGCCACCAGGACCTGGGTGACCGCGTACGACTTGAACCAGTCCAGCACCGGTTTGCCCTCGTTGCTCGCCGGCGACCAGTACACCGGGAAGCACGAATCCGTGTTCGCCGACGTGACGGCGGAGGACGTACTGGAGGAGTACGACGACGAACACGCGTCCGGCGTGCCGTAGGTCACCGTGGTCACGGCTCCCATCTCCCCGGTGATCGAGGAGATCCGGAACCGGTACAACCCCGGATACGTCGCGTTGGACACCCGGTTCTGCAGATCGACTGCGCCGAACGACACCGACTGCGCGGGCGCCGGCGACGACGAGCCGCCCGTGCTGGTGTCGTCCCCGGCGTGCGAGATCGAGGCCAGCCAGAGCGTCGGCGACAGTCCGTCCCCCGACGCCGGCTCCGTCTGCGTGAACGTATATGCGTCTATGTCCTCATAGGCTCCGGCCGACACGCTGTACTGCTCGGTCACGATCGACGAGAGCCGCACCTGCGAGAACATTGAGGGCCCGTACTCCGTGCACGTCGTGCCCGATGCGCACATCAGGTCCGCCGGAACGTCCGGATACTGTGTCGCCACGTTCGACGTCGACAGCGCCCCGCAGGTCGTGGCGACACACCTCGACGAGGTGTTGAACACCACCTTGTCGGGCACCGTCCCGTACTCCCCGCCTGCGGTGAACCCGTAGTCGATCTCGGACAGGTACGAGTCGCTGATGTACGGGACGTCTTTCGCGCCGCTGTCCTCGCCGTAGTAGTTCGTGGTCTGCCCGTAGTAGTACGCCGTCGCGTCGCTGTGCGTGTCGACCACGTAGTCCAGGTGCCACTCGTACGCCATCGTGCACACCGAGGATGAGAAGCCTGACGACGAATAGCACGGATCGCCCGAGAGCGCGGAATACACCGGCATCGTGTCCACCGAGTCCGTCGAGGCGTCCCCACTGGACCAGCCCGGCAGGTGCTGAAGTCCGAACTCGTACTCCGTGCCGTTGCGCTCGGTCACCGTCCAGTAGTCCGCGCCCAGGCTGTACGCGCCGAACACGGCCGAGGAATCGGACACGTGCGTGACCACGTCCCCGGTGTCGTCCTGCTCCTGCCACGTCGAGGTGGTCACCCCGCCCGCGGTCGTCGAGGAGACGAAGACCAGCGGGGTGTCCGTGCCGTTCAGCGACATCTGCACGACTTCGCCGTCGTAGCACATGTCGTTGGTCGCGTCCGGCGACGCGGTCCCCTCCGGATCGTCGTCACACGGCGTGGTCGACAACGCGATGAACGAATCCGGGGTCTGCCATCCATCCCCGAGCCACGAGGACTGCGTCTGCGTAGTCGCGGTCTGGCCGTCCAGCTCCTGCGAGTTGTAGTCCAGCGACACCGACGGAACCAGCGGCGTCGACGCGGACGGCATCGTGATCGGGTACGAATACGTGAACGCCCCCGAGTCCCCGCCCTCGGCCCACGTCCCGGACGGCTTGAGCTTCGCGGCGGCGTACGTGCCGCCCTCCCCGCCCTCCTGGCCGGTCGAGTCCGTCGCCCCGATCACCGATGCCCCGCCGCTCGGAGCCGTGGTCAGCGTCGCGTCCGCGTCCGCGTCCGACACTGACGCCGACACCGACGCCGTCTGCGCCGCGGCGCCGAGCCGCACCACCGCCGACACGCTCGACGACTTCGGGTCCTGCACCGAGTCCAGCGGGGTCTGCTTGCGGCACTGCGCCAGGTGCGGCGTGGTCAACGCGCACTGCGGCAACGCCACCAGTTGCAGGCGCGACCCGTAGTTGCCTCCATAGGCCTGCGAGAACGACCCGTAGTCCAGCCCCACCCGGACGCCGCCGGCCTGCGCCCCGCCGTCGCCGGCTACGTCGAACACCATCGCCGAGACACCCAACGCCGCGGCCTGCGCGTGCGAGAGCACGGTGGCCGTCACCCGCGACGGCCCCTGGTACGTCCCCGAACCGGTGTCGTCCCTGACCGCCTGCACCCACAAGGGCGTCCCCGCGATCCGGTCCGTCGCACCGGCCGACTGTCCTGCGCCCGGCGCGTCCAGTGCCGCGCTGCCCGACCCCGCCTGAGGCCACTGGGTGTCTGTGGGCTGATACTTCTGGTCCGCCTGGTTCGGCGCCGGGATGTTCTTCGGCTGCACGACGTGCAGACCTTTCACCGGCACGCTCGCCGGCGCCGACGGAGCCGACGCGTGCACCGCCGGTGCCGGCGCCGCTCCGGCGTATAGCCCCGTCCCCGCCGCCAGAGCGGCCACGGCCGCCAAAGCCGTCACCCGGCCCCGAGCGCGATTCCAGGCAGCAGACAGCGTGAACCGTGACATCTCCGACCCCACTCCGACCATCATCGATCGCGTATAACAGGGCGTGGAACGCGATACGAGCTCTGCGATGATTGATGGCGAAACACTGCCATCGGATGCTTGTCGCGGACAAGGCGCGGGCGGTAGAGATGCTCCCCAGAGTCGCCTTCGGGCACGTACACGGAAGGGGCGGGACGACTTCGCCATGCCACGAACCACTCCGCGATCGCGCGCCGGAATGTCGCGCGCGGTCAGCATCCTGGGCGCGGGGGCACTCGCCCTCGGGCTCGTGACGGCCGCACCGGTCGTCGCCACAGCCGCTCCAGCGAGACAACAGACTGCCGCCGCCGCGGCCGCCGGCGGGAACAGCGCCGCGAAGACCTACCAGACCCCGGAACAGGCCTCGGCCCAGGCGGTCAGAACCGGCAAGGCCGTGCCGGTCACCGGCTCGACCACCGCGACCAGCACCCTGACCGCGCAGCCCGACGGCAGCTTCACCCTGAGCGAATCCGCCGCCCCGGTCCGGGCCAAGGTCGGCGGAGCGTGGAAGAACCTGAGCGCGCAGCTGGTCGAGAACCACGACGGGACCTACTCGCCCGCCGTCTCCACCGACCCGCTCACCCTCTCCGGCGGCGGCACCGCCCCGCTGGCCACCATGGTCGACGGCTCCTACAGCCTGGCCCTGACCGCCCCGATGAGCCTGCCGCGGCCCGAGATCAGCGGCGACAGTGCGACGTATCCGAACGTCCTGCCCGGCGTGAACCTGACCGTGACGGCGCACACCAGCGGCGGGTTCAGCGAAGTTCTCGAGATCGAGAACGCCGCCGCGGCCGCGAACCCGGCCCTGAAGACGCTCGCCTTCGCCACCCGGGCCAAGGGCCTGACTCTCAAGGCCGGCCAGGACGGCACCATCGCAGCCCTCGCATCCGACGGCGCGACCGTCTTCTCAGCACCCGCACCCGACATGTGGGACTCGGCCGGCGCCGGCGCAGGCACCTCGGCAGCCGCCAAGTCCGCCGACGCGACGAAGGCCGGCCGCGCCGGGACCGGCGAGCCTCTGGTCTCCACCGACGCCGCGCCCGGCGCAGCCGCGCACACCGCACCGCTCGGCGTGAGCGTCACCGGCGACCACATCACCTTGGCTCCGAACCTCGGCCTGCTCACCGGCGCCCCCGGCACCGGCGTCGCCTACCCCGAGTTCATCGACCCGACCTGGGACCCCGCCGGGTCCGCCGCCTCCTCCTGGGCCTACGTCTCCAGCGACTTCTCCGGCCAGGAATACTACGACACGTCCAACTACCTGCAGATGGGCACCAACCCCGACACCGGGGGAACTTCGTACACGTACTACACGCTGCCGGTGCCCTCGCAGATCTATGGCGCGACGATCAACTCTGCCACGCTGTACGTACCCGAGGCCTGGTCGAAGTCCTGCACCGCCACGCCGGTCCAGCTTTGGCAGACCGGCACGATCTCCAAGTCCACCACGTACGGCAACCGCCCCGGCTGGACCAAGGAGCTGGGCAGCGACGACGTGGCGTACAACTGGTGGAGCGGCGGCCAGATCGGCGCCGGCACCGACGAGTGCCCCGGCGGCGCCAACGACGTCGCCTTCAACCCCTCCGACGCCTCGGCCCTGACCAGCCTGGTCGGTACGGCCGCCGCCGACTCCTGGGGCAACATCACCTTCGGCCTGCAGGACACCGGCGGCGGCTGGATGCAGTTCTCCGACCCCGCCACCGGCTCGGGCGACTCCGGCGCGAACTCGACCATGACCATCAACTACGCCAACCAGCCGTCCGCCCCCAAGCTGTCCACCTCGCCGGTCGCCAACTGCGCCACCGGCACCAGTATCCTGGGCAACGGCACCGTCACGCTCGACGCCAGCGTCTACGACAAGGACGGCGACTCCACCGGCAGCCTCAACGCGAACTACACCGTCTACGCCGCCGGCACCACCGCCGACAACATCAAGACCGCCACCCTGTCGGCCGGCTCGAACACCACCGCGGAACTCCAGATCGCCGCATCCACCCTGCAGAGCGCGGTGAGCAAATACGGCAGCGACGACGAGGTGAAGGTCACCTTCGCGGTGAACGTCAGCGACGGACTTCCCGGCGTGCCGGCCTCCACGACGAGCACCTGTTCGTTCACTTATTCCACCGCCGTGCCCGGCGAGCCGAACATCGCGGACTCCGCCGGCAACTCCGGCTGCGACACCCTGGCCTACACCGTGGGGACCTCCGCCGGCTTCACGCTGGAGCCCAACGGCACCAGCACCGCCTCCACCGAGCCGACCAGCTACACCTACCAGCTCAACGGCGGCAATCCGGTCACCGTCAGCACGAACTCTGCGGCGAAGTACGACGCGGGCATCACCGTCACCCCGACCAGGAGAACCAACATCCTGAGCTTCAACGCGGTCGCGGCCGGCGGGAACATCGGCCAGGCGAACTACTGCACCATCAACGCCGCGGCCCCGGCGTCCGCGGTCGACCAGGACCTGACCGGTGACGGCGTTCCCGACCTGCTCACCGTCGGCAACGGCACCGCGGGCACGGCCTCGGGCCTCTGGCTCGCCGGCGGCCGGGGCGACGGCGGCCGCTTCGACGGCACCGTGGACACCAGCGCCACCGACATCGCCCCGCAGGGCCCGCAGGACGTCGGCGTCCCCGCCTCGTGGAACGGCCTGAATGCGATCACCGGCCAGTTCACCGACTCCGGCTTCAACGACATCGAGGCCTACCAGCCCGGAACCGACGACGTCTACGTCCTGCCCGGCCAGGGCGACGGGTCCGCGACCACCTCCGACGAGCAGAACCTCACCGGCGTCCTGACCGACACCAGCCTGGTCTCCAACGACACCAACGACCCGCTGCAGCTGGCCGACGCCTACAACGCCTCCGGCGACGACGAGCCCTACCCCGACCAGATCGGCGTGTTCGACGACCCGAACACCTCCGTCGGCACTTACCTGGCCTACTTCGCCGACAGCGACGGCTTCAACAGTTTCGACGCGGGCAACTACGAGGGCCTGCCCTACGAGCTGACCGACACCACACCCGACGGCACGATGGACTGGAACGACTGGACCATCAGCACCGACAACGACACCCGCGCCGGCACCACGTACACCGACATGTACCTGTGGAACCAGTCCACCGGCGCCCTCTACCTGTGGGAGCTCACCGGGCTGACCGGCCAGACTACCGGCGGCCTGAACACCACCACCCTGAACGACACCAACCCCACCGCCACGCTGACCTACACCGCGACCGAGATCTCCGGCGACTGGAGCACCACGCCGCTGGCCACCTTCCAGGCCACCGACGTGAACGGCGATCCCGGCCTGACCACCGTCGACGGTTCCGGCCAGGTCCGGTCCTACGCCTGGAACGACAGCGTCCTGACCCAGGTCAACGCGGACACCGACGCGCAGAGCCTGATCACCGCCGACCACACGTATCTGCTCGACGACCAGACCAGCGGCGCCGTCTCCACGGCCGCCGACCAGCCCGGCGCCGGCGACACCGCGGCGAACCTGACCGGCAACTCCGGCACCACCTGGAACAGCGGCGACCTGTTCAGCCCCGACGTCCAGTTCAACGGCACCAGCGGATTCCTCGTGAGCCCCTCCGGGGCGGACGACTTCACGCCGAACGCCAGCTACAGCATCTCGGCCTGGGTCGACCCGTCGGCGCTGGGCGGCACCGTGTTCTCGCAGAACGGCAACAGCGACTCCACGGTCAAGGTGTACTCCACCCCCGGCGGCGCCTGGGTCGTCGCCATCAACAACAGCGGCACCAACAGCAACAGCTACGTCAACACCACCGGGGGCACCGCCAAGGCCGGCGTCTGGACCGACCTGACGCTCACCTTCGACACCGGCAACGGCTCGGACATCGCCAAGCTCTACGCCAACGGCGTCGAGATCGCCGTCCTCGAAGACACCTCCCCGCCCACCCCGGCGGGCAGGTTCCTGCTCGGTGCCGATCAGGCCGGCGGCGTCGCGTCCGGCTTCCTCGCAGGACAGCTGGCCGACGTCCAGGTCTGGGACAGCCTGGCCGTCCCGGCCCAGGCCACCACGGCCAACAGCGTGTACGTACCCGTCAACCCGGTGCGCATCATGGACACCCGCAACACTGCTCTCGACGACGGCACCGCCGGCCCGGTCGCAGCCAGCAGCACCACCTCGCTCCGGATCGACGGCAACACGACCAACAGTGCCGACCTGCCCGCGAGCGGCATCACCGCCGTCGCCGTGTCCGTCACCGTCACCGGGCAGACCGAGAGCGGATTCCTCACCGTCTACCCGGGCGACACCCCGCCCCCGGTCACCTCCAACCTCAACTTCGCCCCGAACGCCGACACGTACACCAACAACACCATCGTCCCGGTCGGGGCCAACGGCGCGATCGACATCTACAACGGCTCCCCGGGCACGATGCAGCTCATCGTCGATCTGACCGGATACTTCACCACGAACACCGCGGCGACCAACGCGAGCACCTACACCCCGCTCGCCAGCCCCGCCCGCATCGTCTCGAAGGCCTCCATTGGAGCGATGACATCCGTCAGCGAGACCGCCGCCGGCATCACCGCCGACGGAGCGGTGCTGCCCACCAGCGGCATCACCGCCATCGCGGTCAACCTGACGGCCATCAACGCCGCGAACCAGACCGGGTTCATGAGCGGGTACGCCGACGGCGCCGCGTCACCGGCCAACGGAATCAGTAACCTGAGCTATCACGCCGACGCCGACCAGGCCGGCACGATCCTGATCCCGGTCGGGGCCGACGGGAAATTCGACATCTACAACAACTCCGCGTCCGGCATCACCTTCGACGTGGACCTGAGCGGGTACTTCACCGCCGGAACCGGCGGACAGTACTACCACCCGCTCGACAGCACCCGCATCGTCGACACCCGCCAGACCAAGGCCCTCGGCGCGGTCAGCTCGCTGAACATCGCCGTCCCGACCGACGTCCTGGCGGACGACCCGACCCTGGTCGTCAACCTCACCGCGACCATCTGCGCCGCGGGCGGCTACCTCACCGCCTACCCGGCGGCCGACGCTCTCCCCGGAGCCAGCAGCCTGAACTTCGGCGCCGGCCAGACCGTCCCCAACCTCGTCCTGATCGGCACGCAGAACAACAACTCCTTCGACGTCTACAACAGCTCCACCGGCACCGTCGACATCGTCGCCGACACCAACGGCTACTTCGGATAAGCCGGGCCGCACAGCACCAAGAGGCCGGGCCGGGCTCCTCCTGCGAGGAGCCCGGCCCGGCCGCTTCCTTATATACGTCCCGCGCCTCAGCCGCGGGACGCGGCGCGCAGCTTCCGAGCGACGCTCTCCCACGACTTCGCGTAGAGAGCGGCCAACTGCGTCACCGAGTCGACGCAGTGCGGGGGAACGGCGGAGACGAACGTTTCCAAGTCCTCTGCCATCGGTGCGCCCGCCATCAACCTACGCAGCAGGCTGCGACCCGAGTCGCTGAGCCTGAGGGACGGATCGCGCGAGAGCGACTCGATGGCCGCCCGCGCGTCGTGTGCCCGCGAGTCCTCCAGCGCCCCGCGCGCCGTCTCGCCGCCACCGGATCCGCCGGCCGGGTCGGCGCGGGGCATCGTCCGGCGGCGGCCGTCCCGGCCGAGCCGCGACCCGGACTGAGGAATTTCCACACTTGCGCCCCGCCGCACCGCCCCCACCGTCTTGGGCGAGAGTCCCGTGGTCGTGGCCACGGATCGATCCGACCAGTCGGGGTGGGTCTTGAGGATGCGCAGCGCGGCCGCCCTGCGGTCCCGCAGCGAGAGCGGCAGCCCGTGCGCGACGTTCGCCGCGACGGCGTGGACGAATACGTCCTCGTCGTCTCCGTCGAGGTAGGTCACCTCGATCTCGACATCGCCCCTGAGCAGCGCAGCGCGGTACCGGTGCATGCCGTCGACGACCCGCATCGTGTGCCGGTGCACGAGGATCGGCGGCAGGCGGGCCGTGGCGCCGGCGAGTATGCGGACGTGTTCGTGCACTTCGCCGTCGAGTCGCGGGGAGTCGGCCGGCCTGAGCCGGAGCAGCGGCACCCGCTCGACATCGCGGGGTTCGCGCTGCGCGCCGACCGTATCGAAGACTGCCGTTGCCGTGAGCACTGTCGACTCCCTGTTCGGGAAGCACGTCGGGAACCTCGGACCCGAGCGTGGTGGCGCGGCGACGTCAGGCCCCCTGCGCACCAGACGTCACTTGCCGCTCAGATGATCGAGATTGTCTAAGCTGATCGTTGAAACCTCGTTGAACATGCGTGACAGGTGACAGGTGACAGGTGACAGGGGGCGGGGATGCCACAGGCCGGGGTGTCGTTCGGTCTGCTCGGGCCCTTGCGGATCGAGGTCGACGGCGCGGCGGTCGACATCCGGTCGGCGCAGAGCCGGGTGCTGCTCGGCGCGCTGCTCTGCCGCCCGAACAGTGTCGTCAGCACGGACGAGCTCATCGACCTGGTGTGGGACTCCAGGCCTCCGACCGGGGCCCCGACCACGCTGCGCAGCCACGTGATGCGGCTACGTCGCGCTCTCGGCCCGGCCGGGGGCCGGATCGAGACGGCCGCGACGGGGTACCGCATCCGGGTCGACCCGGTGACAGAGCTCGACTGGACGCTCTTCATGACGCGCTGTGAGGCCGCGCGCAACGCCGAGCAGTCCGGCAACTGGGCCGATGCGGCGCAGGCGGCCGCCGAGGCGCTGCTGCTGTGGCGCGGGAATCCGCTTCCCGACGTGTCCTCGGCGCGGCTTCAGCGGGACGAGCGGCCCTTCTGGACGGAGGCGCACGCCGCGGTCAGCGAACTGCTGGCCCGCGCCAACCTGGCACAAGGGCAGGCCGGCCCGGCGATCGCGACCCTGCTCGGCATCGTGGCACAGCACCCGCACCGGGAACAGGCCCATGCTCTGCTCATGTCGGCGCTGGCGGCCGAGGGCCGTCGCGCCGAGGCGCTCGAGGTGTATCGCAGCCTGCGTACGATGCTCGTGCGCGATCTCGGGATCGAACCCGGTGCGGAACTCAAGGCGCTGCAAGCGCGGATCCTGGCCGGCGACGACACCGACACCGACGAAGCCGGCGCCGCCGACGCCGCCGAGATCCCGGCGCGCACCGCGTCCTGGCCGAAACCGCAGACCCTGCCGCAGGACGCGGCCGACTTCACGGGTCGCCGGGATGCGGTCAAGCGCATCCTCGACGTGCTGATCGCCAGGGACCGGCCGGGTACCTCGCAGGTCGTCGTCATCGACGGGATGGGCGGTGTGGGCAAGTCGGCGCTGGCGGTCCACGCCGCGCACCGCACTTCCGACCGGTTCCGCGACGGCCAGCTGTTCGCGGACCTGCGGGGCACTTCCGCCACGCCCGCCGAGCCGGGCACGGTGCTCGGCTCGTTCCTGTACCTGCTCGGCGTGCCGGCCGCCGAGCTGCCCGCGGCGGACTCGGACCGCTCGGCGCTCTTCCGGAGCATACTGGCCGATCGCCGGGTGCTGATACTGCTCGACGACGCGCTGGACACCGCGCAGGTCCTGCCGCTCATCCCCGCCTCCTCCCGCTGCGCCGTTCTCATCACCGTGCGGCACAGGCTGCTCGGCCTCGCCGGCAGCGAGAGGCTGACGCTCGAGGGCTTGACCCGCGAGGAGTCCCGCACGCTGCTGGACCTGATCGCCGGGGCCGAGAGGGCGCGCGCGGAGCCCGAAGCCGCCGACACGGTGCTCTCCGCATGCGCGGACCTGCCGCTGGCGGTCCGGGTGGCCGCCGGCCGCCTCGCGTCCCGGCCGCAGTGGCGGATGCAGGATCTCGCCGCCCGCTTCACCGCGGCCCGCCACCGGCTGGCCGAGCTCAGGTTCGGGCAGGAGAGCGTCCAGGCCAGCCTCGAGGTCGGGTTCGCCGGGCTCACGAGTTCCGGCGGCGCTCTCGGGGAGGCGGCGCGTGCGCTGTGCCTCCTCGGTCTATGGAAGGGCTCTGACCTCGGCGTCGCCGCGGCCGCCTCGCTGATCGGCCAGCCGGAGGACGCCGCCGAGCAACACCTCGAGCACCTCGTCGACCTCCACATGCTGCGATCGCCCCGGCCGGGCCGCTACGCCCTGCACGACCTGCTGCGCGAGTTCGCCGCCCAACAGGCCCGGAGCCGTATCGAAGAGGTGGAACTGCGCGCCGCGGCAGCACGCCTGGCCTGTTGGTACACGCACGCTGTCGCCGCGATGGACAGTGTTCTGAGGCCGACGATGCATCTCGACTACACGCTTCCGATGGCCGGCGTGTCCGCGGCCGGCCGGCCCGAGAGCCTGGCCGGCGCGGTGGAGTGGGGCGAGCAGCAGCACACGAACCTCCTCGAGGCGGTGCGGCTCTGCGGTGAATACGAACTCGACGACACGACGTGGCGGCTCGCGGCCATGCTGTGGGGCTTCTTCAGCCAGCAGCGGCACCACCGGGACCTGATCGCGGTCAACGAGGCCGCGCTGGACGCAGCCCGCCGCCTCGGCGACGCGCGGGCCGAGGTGAGGACCCGCAACAACCTGGCTACGGCCCTGTGCGCGGTCGGCCGCGGCAAGGAGGCGCTGGAGCACCTGCAGGCGTGTGTCGACTACCACGAGGCCCAAGGCGACTTCGAACGCGCCGTGGGCACCCTGAGCAACCTCGGCATCGCATCCGCCCAGGTCGGCCTGCACGACCAGGCGGCGGCCCAGTTCCGCCGGTCCATCGAACTGGCCGTGTCCCCCAAACAGCGGGCGTACGGCCACACGAACCTCGGGTATCTCTTCCTCCTGCTCGAGCGCTACGACGAGTCGATCGCCGAGGGCGAGGCAGCCGAGCGCTTCCACCGGGCCCAGTCCGAGCCGGAGATCGAGTTCGCGGACGTCCTGGAGAACCTGGCCCTGGCGCACCGGCGCCGCGGCAGCCTCGCGGAAGCGCTCGAATACGGCCGCGACGTGGTCGCCGTCCGCCGCCGCGCGCAGGATCGGCAGGGGTTGTCGAGCGCGCTCGGGCTGCTCGCCGATCTGCTGGAGCAGTCCGGGGACGCGGAAGGTGCCGGCGCCGCGAGGGCCGAGGCCGAGGCGCTGCCCGATTCGTGATCCGGTCAGCCGTTCCCCGCGTCGACCAGTCCGGTGCGGTAGGCCAGGACGACGGCCTGGACCCGGTCGCGCAGGTCCAGCTTGGTCAGCAGGCGCGAGACGTACGTCTTGACCGTCTCGGCGCTGAGCACCAGCTCGGCGGCGATCTCGGCGTTCGACAGGCCGCGCGCGATCAGCGTGAGCACCTCGGCCTCGCGGGGGCTGAGCTGCGCCAGGGCGGCGCGGGTGTTCCCCGCGGGGTCGGCGAGCGGGCGCACCCGATCGGCGAACCGCCCGATCAGCGCGCGGGTGACCACCGGGGCCAGCAGCGATTCGCCGCGCGCCACCGTGCGTATCCCGTTGATCAGCTCGGCCGGCGGCGCGTCCTTGAGCAGGAAGCCGCTGGCCCCCGCGCGCAGCGCCTCATATACGTACTCATCGACGTTGAAGGTGGTGACGACCAGGATCTTCACCGGGTCGGCCGCGCCCGGCCCGGCCAGCCGCCGGGTCGCCTCGATGCCGTCCAGCAGCGGCATCCGCACGTCCATGACGGCGACGTCGGGCCGCAGCGCGGTGGCGGCCTGCACCGCGGCGACGCCGTCCGCGGCCTCGCCGACGACCTGCATGTCCGGCTGCGCCGCGAAGATCGTGGCGTAGCCGGCCCGGACCAGCGCCTGGTCCTCGCAGATCAATACCCTGATCGGGGCCTCGGCGGTCACGAGCCGGCTCCGGCCGGGATGCGCGCGTGTATGCGGAATCCGCCGTCGGTCCGCGCCTCGGCGACCAGCTCGCCGCCGACCATGCCGACGCGCTCGCGCAATCCGTTCAGGCCGCGTCCGCCCGGCGGTTGGAGCGCGCCGCGCGCGCCACTTGAAACCGAAACCGCCGCCGGAGCTGCCGCACCGGCTGTGGTGACGTCGATGTCGACCGCGTCGGGACGATGGCCGATGCGCACGAAGGTCTGGCGGCCCGCGGCGTGCTTGACGGCGTTGGTCAGCGCCTCCTGCACGACTCGATAGACGGCCAGCTCCGCGCCGACCGCGAGCGCCGGCCTCTCGCCCTGCTCGACGAACTCGACCGGTTGTCCGCCCAACCGGGTCTGCTCAACCAGTTCGCGCAGTGTGCCCAACGCGGGGGAGCGCCCCGCCGGGGCCTGCTCGCCGGTCGCCTCCAGGACGCCCAGGAGATACCGCAGCTCGGTCAGCGCCCTGCGCCCCGTGCCGCTGATCGCGGTCAGGCTCTCGGCGACGCGGTCCGGCGCCTCGGCGAGGAACTGCGCCGCGTCGGCCTGCACGACCATCGCAGTGACGTGATGGGTGACCACGTCGTGCAGCTCGCGGGCGATGCGGGAGCGCTCGGCCGCGGTCGCGTCCCGTGCCGCCAGGCGCCGCCGTTCGGCTTCTTCCGCCCGGCGCCGGCGCATGAAGGCGCCGACCGCCCAGAACGCGGTCAGCGCGAGATAGAAGACCACGAAGTCGGCGGGGTGCTGCGGCGAGCCGAGCCTGTGCAGCAGCACGCAGACGAGCACGTATGCCGCCGTGCCGGCAGCGCTCAGCGTCCGGCGCAGGCGCTCCTGCCAGGCCCCGGCCGAGTACAGCGCCAGATAGAGGCCGAGGCTGCCGAACGACGGCGGGTAGCCGAGCGATTCGTGCACTGCGAACGCGGCGCCTACTGCGGCCACACTGACGGCCGGCAGGCGGGTCCGCACGGCCAGCGGCAGCGTCTCGCCGAGCGCGAGCAGGATCGCGAACACGTCCCCGGGGCGCCGTGGCAGATCCCCGATCTGGGCGCTGACGCCGGAGAGCGCGGGAACGAAGGCCGCCGCCGCGAGTGCGGCGGCCACCACGCCGTCCCGCACTGCCAGCGGACGCGAGAGCCACCAGTGCGCGACCGGCCCGAGCCGGGAGGCCGTGCCGAGAACCATGGCGGCGAGCATAGTCCTGATGCTCGAGCCGAAATCCGCGGCGGCGGCCGCGGCGCCGGAGCGTCGGGCCGCCGCACGCGGGCAGCGCATTGCGCGGGTCAAGGACTACTGCCCGACCGGGAGCTGTGCCGCGGGCGCGTCGCCGACGGGCGTGTGCCGGCGCACGCCGACGGCCAGCACGGTCAGCGCGACCGCGCCGCCGAGCGCCAGCAGCCGCTCGAACAGGCCACTGAGATTCGATGACTGAGACAGCCCGTCGGCGGCGAACAGCACCAGGATCCCGGCCGTGCCCCACCGGGTCGTCCGCGCCCAGCTGTGCCACCGCGGCAGCCGCCGCATCGCCGCGGCCAGGAAGAACCCGGCCGCCACCAGCGCGGCGACCCCGATCGTGCTGAGCGTCGCGTCCAGCGTGCCGCCCAGGTTCGCCGTCTGTGCAGAAGACGTGCAGCCCGCATCGGCCATCCGGCACCCTTCGCGCTCGAACGGCGTGAGCAGGTCTCCGAGCCCGAAGATCGACAGGCCCAGCAGGGCGGCCCCGATCGCCGCCGGCCGCCCGGCGTCGCGCAGGCTCGGCCAGAGCGAGCGCCAGGCGAACAGCACCACCGCCGCGCCGCACAGCGTGATCACGAGCAGCAGGAACCAGGCTCCAGGTGCGCCGTTTGCGTACATGTCGCTGATCGAGTGCTTCGTGACGCTGTAGTGCGGGCCCTGCCAGCTCGCCGCCAGCAGCCAGGCGAAGGTGAACAGGATGTCGGCGGCCACTGCGATCCCCGCCCACCGCCGCACCCGCCGCGCGCTCGTCGCCGGCGCCGCGCCTCCGCTCTCCGCACTGGTCTCAGCTATCGATGAAGCCGATGCGCGACTCGCCGTGCGTCCCATCGCCGGGTCCCCTTCCGTCCGTTGGCTCTGTGTTCATGGATCCGGTCTCTTCGATCCGGTCTCCGCGCTCTGAAACCCGCGGTGTCCAGCGGAAACGTTAGGAGCCGGCGGATCGCGCCGCGTCGCCGCGCAGTGGACACTTCGCTGTAGCTCTTACGGGGGACACGCCCTCGCAGTCGGCGACGATCTCGTATGCTGACGGTGCGTCAGATCAACATCACAGAAACGGCACAGCCGCGACCCTCGAGGCCGCACCGATGTCACAGTGTTGTCAAGTCTTCACGCGTGAGTTGGGGTGGCCGCGTGGAAGCGGAGATCCGGGTTTCCGGGAGCCGGGGAGCTGAAGTCGACGAGGTCGGCGAGCTGGCCGCGCTGCTGGAGTGGTTGCGCGGCGAGCGCGGTCTGGCCGGCGCGACCCGGGAGGTCCGGGTACCGCCTTCCCCGGGCGAACTCGGCGGGGCGGTCGAGGCGCTCGCCGTGGCGCTCGGCGCCGGCGGCGCGGCCGGGACGCTCGCCACATCCCTGTTCGGGTGGCTGCGCACCCGCAGGCCGAATCTGAAGGTCACGGTCGCCAGGGACGGGAACAGCGTCACCGTCGAGGCGGGCCAGGTCCGGGACGGCGACGTGCTGCCGCTGCTGCGGGAGGCTTTGGAGCCCAGGGATGGACTCTGACAAGCCCTGTGACTACTCCCAGTCCCGCGCGGTGCTCATCGGGACCTCCGAGTACCAGGACGAGAGGTTCCCCGCGCTTCCCTCGGCGGACAACAGCCTTGAGGGCATGCACCAGATCCTCACCGATCCCGAGCTGTGCGGCTGGCCCCCCGGCCGGGTCAAGCAGCTGGCCAACGTGTCCGACAGCCGTCAGGTGATCATCAAGCTGCGCGAGTGGGCACAGAAGACCACCGGGGTGTTCCTGCTCTACTACGTCGGCCACGGGACCCCCGGCGAGCGGGGGCCGTGCCTCACCCTCGCCGACACGCAGGAGCAGCACCCCGACGCCACCGGCCTGGAGTACCGCCACGTCCGCAACGCGGCGTTCCGGCCGGGACCGCCCATTCCCCGGTTCCCCCGGGAACCGGAGCCGTCGGTGCCCTGGTGGCGGCAGCGGTGGGGCGCCCTCGCGGCGGCGGCGCTCCTTGTGGCGGTCGGGGCCACGACGTACGGCACCGTCAGGTGGCTTGACGGCTCCGGCCCGCAGTGCGGGACGACGGCCGGGGCCTCCGCACAGCCGGGCGGCGCGGTGGTGATCGAGTCGGACCTGGATGCCGACCCGGAGGATCTGCTGATCGCCTACATCTATCTGGACGCCCTGCAAGGGAACGGCGTCCGCGTGGACACGAACGTCACGCCTTCGCTTCGTGTGGCCTATTACGACCAGGTGTGCGCCGGGACGGTCACGATCGTGCCCGAGTACAACGGCGCGCTGCTGACGACTTCGGTCGACCAGAGCAGCAGCGCAGTCAGCACCGGCGCCGTGGACGACGCACTGGACCGGGACCTGCCGTCCTCGCTGGAGATCCTCGCCCCGGCTGCGGCGCAGTGGACGCAGGCCAACGTCGGAACGTCCTGACCTGACCGGCACGGTCGCACAGGGTCTGCCCCTGCCGGAGGCAGAGCGGCAGGGGCAGACGTCTGTGGCGGTCCGGTGCGGATTCCGGTGCTGATTCAGCCCTTCACCGCTCCGGTCAGGCCGCCGACGATCCGCTTCTGGAAGATCGAGAAGAAGACCAGCGCGGGCAGCATGGCCAGCGAGGTGAAGGCGAGGACCTTCGCGGTGTCGGTGGAGTACTGCGAGGAGAACTGCTGGACGCCGAGCGGCAGGGTGTAGTTCGCCTGCGAGTTGAGGATGTACAGGGGCAGCACGTAGTTGTTCCAGCTGCCGATGAACGCGAGGATGCCGACGGTGATCACGCCGGGCAGCGAGAGCGGGAGCGCCATCCGGGCGAAGAACCCGAGCCGGCTGGCCCCGTCGATCGTGGCGGCCTCCTCGATCTCCTTGGGGATGGCCCGCAGGAACGGCACCAGGATGATGACGGTGGTCGGCAGGCCGAAGGCGATCTGCGGGATGATGATGCCGGCCAGGCTGTCGATGAGGCCGAGGTCCTTGATCACGATGTACAGCGGGGTGATCGCGATGACCAGGGGGAACATCAGGCCGGCGGCGAACAGGGAGTACATCGCGCCCTTGAGCTTGAAGTCGTAGCGCGCGATGGCGAAGCTGACCATCAGGCCGAGAGCGACGATGCCGACGGTGCTGGCGAGCCCGACGATGGTGGAGTTGGCGAACTCGCCCCAGAACGTCTCCGAGGTCAGGATGCCGGTGTAGTTGCTGAAGACCCAGGGGTGCGGCAGGCCGGCCGGGCTCGTGGTGATCTGCGCGTTGGTGCGGAATCCGCCGACCACGAGGTAGAGCACCGGCGCGACGCAGACCGCGATGAAAAGCAGCGCGACGAAGTAGGTGACCGGGTTGCCCCACTTCTGCGGCTTGTCGCGGCGGTCGCGGCCGTTGCGCCGGCCGATGCCCGCGCGAACGGTCGTCGCGCTCATCACACGCCTCCTTGGGTGACGGAGCCGCGCAGGTCGCGGCGCAGGACGAAGCGCTGGTAGATCAGGGCGACGACGAGCGAGATCAGGAACATCACGACGGCGATGGCGTTGCCGTAGCCGTAGTTGCCCGCGTCGCGGCCCTGGCCGACCATGTAGATCGCCATGGTCGAGGTGCCCGCGGTGCCCGAGACGTACTCGCCCCAGATGATGTAGACCAGGTCGAACAGCTGCAGCGAGCCGATGATGGACAGGAACGCCCAGATGCGGATGGTGGGTCCGAGCAGCGGCACGGTGATGCGGCGCTGGATCTGCCAGTAGCTCGCGCCGTCGATCGCGGCGGCCTCGAAGAGCTCCTCGGGGATGGACTGCAGGCCGGCGAGCATCAGGATCACCGCGAAGCCGATGTACTTCCACGAGATGATGGCCATCAGCGTCCAGATGGCCAGGTGCGGGTCGGCCAGCCAGTCGTGCGTCAGGAAGCCCAGCCCGGCGTTGTGCAGCAGGTCGTTCATGGCGCCGCCGGTGCCGCCGCCGAGCATCAGGCTCCAGCCGGTGCCGACGATGACCTCGGAGATGACGTAGGGCACGAAGATCAGGACGCGGATGATCGCGCGGCCGCGGATCCTCTGGTTCAGCAGCAGCGCCAGCACGATCGCCAGCGGGCCCTGGATGAGCAGGGAGAGGACGACGATGACGAGGTTGTGCCTGAGGACCGCCTGGAACGCGGGATCGGTCAGGATCAGCCGGTAGTTGTTCAGCCCCACCCACTGGGTGGCCGGCCCGTAGCCGGACCACCGGTAGAAGCCGTAGTACGCGGCGAGCGCGACCGGGAAGATCACGAACGCCAGGAACACCAGGATCGCCGGCCCGGACAGCACCGCGATCTCCAGTCGCATTCTGGCACGGCCGTGGCCGCGGCGGCGCGCGGCCGCCCGCGGCGAAGCCGGGGGCGCGGCCGGCGCCGCGCCCCCGGTTCGACCCGCGCCCTGCGACTGCCGGCCGACGGCCGTGTCAGTACCCAGGGTCTCGCTCATCGTCTGCTTTCTCAGCCCTTCTCGGCGGCGGTCGTGGTCTGCGAGATGATGTCGGCGACGGTGCCGGTGCCGGCCATCAGGTTCACCACGGAGGTGTTCATCGCGTTGCCGACGTTAAGACCGAACTCGGTGTCGAGGTACAGCACGGAGTACTTGGCCTTGTTGGCGGCCTGCAGCGCCGAGACGTTGTAGGGCTGGGTGATCACCACCTGGGCGGCCTTGTTGACCGGGATGGACTGCAGAGCCTTGGCATAGGCCTCCTGCTGGTCCTTGGTCACCAGGAACTCCAGGAACTCGAAGGCCTCCTTCGGCGCGCTCTTCGACAGCGAGTACGCGTCGTTGCCGCCCATGATCGCGGTCGGGTCGCCCTGGCCGCCGGCCACCGCCGGGAAGGGGAACCAGCCCAGGTCCGGCAGCGGCTGCTGGTTCGGGGTCAGGCTGCCGATCACCCCGGGGTCCCAGCTGCCCATCAGCTCCATGGCCGCCTTGTGGTTGGCGACCATGCCCGCCGAGGATCCGGCGCCCTGCTGCGCGGCGGTGGTCAGGAAGCCGTTCTGGAACGGGCTGACCTTGAGGAACGCGGCCAGGTCGTTTCCGGCCTTGGTCCAGCACGGGTCGGTGAACTTCAGCGTCTTGGCGGTGTTGGCCATCGTGGTCTGACTGCACTCGCGCAGCGCGAAGTTGTAGTACCAGTGCGCGGCCGGCCACGCGTCCTTCGCGCCGACCGCGATCGGCGCGACGCCGATCGTCTTCAGCTTGCCGACGTCCGTCTCCAGCTCGTCGATCGTCGTGGGCGTGGAGGTGATGCCGGCCTGCTGGAAGAGGTCCTTGCTGTAGTAAAAGCCCTCGGGCTGGGTGTCGAAGGGCACTGCGTAGACCTGGCCGTCGATCGTCTCGCTGCTGAGGGCCGACGCACCGACGTTGGCCTGGTCCGTGGAGTTGAGGCTCAGCGCCTGCAGCTGGCCGGCGGTGACCTCGGCCTGCATCTTGCCGCCGCCGCGCTGCAGGAAGATGTCCGGGGCGGAGTTCGCGTTCAGCGCGGTCTGCAGCTTGCCGTCGAAGTTCTCGTTCTGGATCGTCTGGTATTGAATCGTGACGTTCGGGTGCGTCGTCTCGAACTGCTTCGCAGCGCTCTTGAAGTAGTTCAGCCCGAGCGGGCCGTTCGTCAGGTTCTCCCAGAAGGTGATCGTGACCTTGCCGCCGCCCGAGCCGCCGCCGCTGCCACCGGCGCAGCCGGAGGCGGCGAGTGTGATGCCCAAGCCGATGGCGATGGCCGTGGCGCTGCGTATTTTCCTCGTCATCGTGGAAACACCGCAATCTGTCGTCATTGATGCAAAGGTTTGCGCGGAGTGGGGGACCGTTGGTCGAAAGTTTCCGAAAGTTTCGGACACATCTTGATCTGGCCGTTCACTTGGCAGGACCTTCGTGGCAACCGCGAGGTCGGGTGCGTGCGCAGGCGATGAACGGCGAAGACTGCGACCCCTGCCCTCCCGGCTCCCGGCTAGTGTGTGCGAACTCCCAGATAGGCGGGCTGGGACCGGAAACGGTCGGCTTCGTTCCGGAGGCTTCAATCTTGGAGAGTATGCGCTAGGCGCGGGGCGCCGGTCAATGCATTCTTTTCGAAACGTTATCGAAAGTTTCGACAAGAAAGCGGAGCCGAAGCCGAGGTGGATCTAGCGGGCGGCGACGGCCGGCACGCCGGTACTTACTGCGGGATCCGCCGCCGCCTCGATCGCAACCGACTCGACGGCGCGGGTCAGCCGCTCGATGTCCGCCGGGGCGACGCAGTGCGTATCCGCACCGATCCGGAGGCCGACGCTGCCTGCCGGGCCGTCTTCGACATGCAGGAAAAGCCGCTCGAAGGGGTTATCGCGCCAGCCGGTCCACGAGAAGTCGCCACTGCCCGGCCGATCCTCCGTCGCGCTGTCCGGGGCGGGGAAATCGGACGGCTCGGCCTGAAGCTGCGCGCTGCGGCGGTCGTTGAAGAAGCAGCTGACGCCGAACTCCGGTCCGCGCTGCGCGGCGAGCTGATCGACCATGCCGGCCAGTGCCTCGGGGTCGAGATAAGCGTATTTGTAGGTACTCATGGCGGCCCGCTGCGCCCGCGCCGCCGCCTCGTCCACCGTGACGCCGCCGACGTCGAGGGCGCAGATGCCGGTCTGCGCGAGCATGCACACCGTGTCGGCCAGGCCCGCGCGGAACCGGTTGCTCGCCATCGGCCGGACCACCACCGGGTTCAGGCCGGTCACCCGGGCCACGGCGATCGCGTACAGCGCCGGCAGCACGGACGAGAACTCGGTCCGGGTGCGCTCGGCGATCGTCCGGACCGCCGGGCCGAGCGCGTGCGAGTCGAGCGCGCCGTTCCAGTAGCGCGGTGCGCGCGTCCTGCGACCGGGGGAACGGGCGGGGCGGCACGGAGCGCAGCACCTTCTCCCAGTGCCGCAGGGCCGCCGCGTTCTGCCGCCGCTCGGCGGGCGAGCGCTGCCAGGCGGCCAGTTCCAGTTGTTGCGTGCCGGTGAGCGGCGCGGTCGTCTTCGCCGCGCTCTCGCGCATCATGACCTCGGCGCCCGCGGCGTCCGTCACCATGTGGCAGATGACTGCGATCATGTGCGTCAACGTGCCCTTACACCGCACCACGGCCATGCGCACCGGCCACTCACGGGTCCAGTCACGCGGCCGCGAGCAGTAGTGGAGGCGGACCGCCTCGGCGAGCGTGTCAGGCCTGGTACCCGGGTCGGCATCGTAGACTTCGAGCACGACCTGTCCGGAGTCCGACACCTCCTGGCTCGGCCGCCCGGCCGCGTCGAACCGCAGCAGGGTGCGCATAGCGGGGAAGCGCGTCATCAGGTACCGAAGTTCCTCGACGACGTCCTGCTGGGTGGTTCCGGCCGGCAACGGCACCGTGCCGCCGAGGTAAAGCCACTGCTCCTGCCGGATCATCGCCAGCCAGATCTCCGTCTGACCCCAGGTCAGCTCGCCGGCCCCGCGGTCGGACGCGGTGAAGGCGACCGGCAGCCGCAGCGCCGGGACGGGAGGCGCCACGCCCATCTCGTCGCTCCACCCCTGGCAGATCTCTGCCACACCGAGACGAAACGCGCTCGACTGGACCGGGCGAACGCGTTTGCGGCTTCCATCGTGTCACGCGCCGCCCGGCCCGTCGATCCGGCAGGACGACCCGGAAGTAAGCGCTCTCAGCCCGCGGCGTAGGTGCCGGGGGCGGCCGCGGCGGCGACCAGGCTTCGCTCGAGTTCCGCGGCCTCTTCGCGGTAGAAGTGGAAGCGCTCGAAGAACGCCCGCTCCGCCGCGACCGACTGCCGGGGCACGCTGAGGGCGCACGCCAGGACGTGCAGTTCGTCGAGGGTCACGAGCGGGAACTGGTCCTCGTCGAGCCGGCGGGGCAGCTCGGCGGGATCCGGCGCCGCCGCTCCCGCGTTGACCCGGCGGCGCAGCGCGGCGAAGGACTCTGCGTCCGTGCCCAGCCGGGTCGCGAACTCCAGCGGACCCCATGCCTGGGCCAACAGATAGTCCATCAGAACGGACAGCGCCCATTGCACTGCGGGGGCGAGCGTCACCCGGTAGCCGCCGGCCTCCGGATCCAGTCTGAACCGGCCCATCTACGCCGCGCCCCCGTCCAGCGCGCCGGCCGCGGCTGCGAGGCGGTCTGCGACCTCGGCGATCTCGGCCCGGAAGAGTCCGGTCGCCTCGTGCACGGGCTGCTCCGCGGACCGCTCGGCACCGGCCAGACTGAAGGCGCGGTGCACGATGTGCAGCTCCCGCACGGTCAGCGGCACCGGGTCCTGGCGGGTGAACCGCGCGGTGAGGTCGGCCAGCTCGGCCGGCGTACAGCCGGAGCGCACCGGCGCGGCGGCCCCCGGCGCGCGCGAGTCGCCGCTCAGCGTCAGCACTTCGTGGAACGTCCAGCGCTCCGCGGTGCGCAGTTCGACCGCCGCACCCGCCTGTGCCGGGCTGCGCACCAGCTCGAACTCAATCACGGCTTCGCCGGCGGGGGTTTGGGCACGTAACGCGGAGCGCCGTTGTACTCACCGTCCTGGAACGACTGCTGGGACTTGACATAGGCATGGTAGTTGCCGCCGGAGTCGACGATGATCACGCCCTTCGACGAGTCGTACGCCACCGGGCGGCCGGTCTGCTGGTCGATGTGCGTGGTCTTCCCGTAGTACTGGTCCAGGTAGGCGGCCAGCGCCTCCGGGTCCTTGCCGATCCCGGGGATCTCGTGGCTGGTCGCCCCGTCGGCGATCAGGCGCTTGAAGTTGTACTGCACGCCGGCGGCGATCTTCGGGCCGTACGCCTTCGAGATGTCGTTGTACGTCTTCTCGTCCAGGTTGCCCGTCACCGGGCAGAAGCCCTCGCCCGGCCGCAGGCCCAAGGGGTCGGACCAGGTCAGCGGGTTGGGCGCGTAGCGCAGGTTGTGCAGGCCGCCGAGCAGGCCGATCGGGTCGGGAGAGAGATATGTGCCGGTGGCCGGGTCGTAGTAGCGGTAGTAGTTGTAACTGAGGCCCGTCTCCGCGTCCCGGTACTGGCCGGGGAAACCGAGCGGGAACTGCGCAGCGTCCGCCGCTTCGCCGGGTGGCGCAGCGCCCCAGACGCTGGCAGACGCTTGCCAGGCGATCGTCCCGTCGACACTCACCAGCTCGGTCGGCGTGCCGGCCTGGTCGGTGATGATGGCGTGGAACTCCGCGTCGATCTCGGACTGCGGCGCGTCCGCCGCCCTCGAACGGCGCAGCTGGGTCAACGCCCGGTGCCCGCCCGGCTCCCAGTCCCAGGTCAGCGTGATGACCGCGCCGTCCGGGGCGACCGCGGTCTGCTCGGCGAGCCGGGTGCCGTCCCAGGTGAACCGGGTGTGCGCGACGGTCCGGCCGGCGTCGTCGAGCCGGACCTTTGCCACCCGCCGGCCCAGCGGATCGTACGCGTACTGCCATGTCCCGCCCTCCGGGGTGACGGCCCGCACCAGCCGGCTGTCCGCATCCCAGGTGTACAGCCATTCCTTGACCTTGCCGGAAAGGGTGCGCCGCCGCGCGCGCACCAACCGGCCCTGCCCGTCGTGCTCATAGCTGGTGCGGCCGGCCCGCCGGATCAGGGTTCCGCTGTGCTCCCGCTCGCCGGCCACCTCGTCGCCGCCGGGGTACTGCGCCGCGGAGATGTTGCCCGCGGCGTCGTAGGCATATGACTCGGTCCAGTCTGCGCCGCTCACCGCTGTGACTCGGCCGACCTGGTCCAGGGCGTAGCGCCGCGGGCCGCGCGCGCGATCGAAGACCTCGTTGATGTACCCATCGGGGCGGTAGCTGTAGGCGCGCTGCAGCAACAACTGCGGGGCGGTCTCGGAGGCCGCGTCCGCAGGGGACTGCCAAAGCGCCTCCCCGGTCACCCGTCCGGCAGCGTCGAACTCGCGCCACAGCGCCAGTTGCGGGCCGAGGAGCCGGGCGACCTCCCGCCCGGCGGCGTCCCGCTGGAAAGCGAGCCCGCCGCCGGTCGTGGCCAGGGTGGCCGGGCGGCTGGCGGCATCGTAGGTCCACCGGGAGACCTCCCCGGCGGGAGTTGCGCGCGCGACCACTTGACCGGCCGCGTCGTACTCGTAGCCCGTGGTCTGCCCGTCGACGCTCTCGGAGAGCGTGCGCCCGAGCAGGTCGCGGGTGTACGCGATTGAACTGTGCTCGCCCTGCACCGCAAGCAGGCGCCCGGCGGCGTCGTAACGGTAGCTGTGGGTCTCGTCGTCCCCTATGCGCCGCTCGGCCACCAGGCCGTCGGCGCCGTATGCCAGTTCGACGCGCTGCCCGGCGCCGTTGGTCCGCGCGATCATCCGCCCTGCGGCGTCGTACTCGTAGCGGGAGGCCGCGCCGTTGAAGTCGGTCTCGCCGGCCAGTTGGCCGGCCGCGTCGTACTCGTACCGCCACAGGTCCCCGTGCGCGTTGCGCACCGAGGCGAGCCGCAGTTCGGTGTCGTAGGTGAATTCGTACTGCGCGCCATCCGGATCGGTGCGACTGATCGGCCGGCCGAAGTGTGTGGCGTCGTAGACGCTGCGCTGTCCGCCTGAATCCCGGTACTCGATCAGGTCCCCGCCAGGGCTGTAGCGCCATTCCTCTCGCTCGGCGCCCGGCTCTTCGCGCCACGCGGGGTCGCCCTCGACGGTCCAGCCGAGCCGGGTGGCCGCGCCGAGCGGATCGACGATCTCGACGACTCGGCCGAGGGCGTCGCGGCGCAGCTGAGTGGCCGCGCCGAGCGGGTCGGTCACGCAGACCGGCAGGCCCGCGCTGTTCGTCTCGACGCGCGTGGTGTTGCCCAGCGGGTCGGTGTGCGACTCGAGCCGGCCGCCGGGCGCGTAGTGGAACACGGTCGAGGCGCCGGACGCGTCGGTCACGGTCAGCACGTTGCCGCAGTCGTCGTACTCGTACCGCCACTGCGCGCCGTCCGGCTCGATCACCCGCACCGGCTGACCGGCCTCGTCGTATTCGGCGCGCAGCACGGTCCCGTCCGGGCGCATCGCGCTGAGCGTGTTGCCGGCCTCGTCGTAGGTGAAGGAGACGGTGCGGTCGAGCGGGTCGGTGCGGGAGAGCAGGTTCCCGGCCCGGTCCCAGGAGCTGAGGGTGACCCGGCCGAGCGGGTCGACCTGCCGGATCACCCGGTCGAAGCCGTCCCAGTGGTACTCGCGCACGGCGCCGAGCGAGTCGACGGCGCGCGTCATCCGCTGCGCGGTGTCGTACTCCAGGGTTCCGGAGAGGAAGCCGTCGCTGCCCAGCGTCCGCACCACGCGGCCGGCCGCATCGTATTCGTACACATATTCGGTGCCGGAGCGGTTGGCCCACTTGACGATGCGGTCCTCGGCGTCGTACTCGAACACCAGGGGCAGGCCGGTCGAGTTGACCGTCTCGACCACGTTGCCGCGCAGGTCGTAGCCGAAGGCGAGCAGTTCGGTGCCCTGGCCGCCGCGGGTGCCGTCGAGCAGCCGCAGCGCACTGATGCGCAGGCCGACCCGGGTGTCGGCGAGGTCCACCGCGATCTGGTAGCCGCCCGAGTGGGCCACGGTGCTCGGACGGCCGAACTCGTCGCGCAGGATCCTGATCCGGTGGCCGTTGCGGTCGGCGATCTCGGCCAGCGGGCGGCTCGGGCCGGGCGCGGGCGGGAAGACGCGGGTGTGTCCGAGCACGGGGTCGGTGACCGTGATCGTGTCGGTCTGCGCGTCCCACCGCAGCGGCCAGCGCCGCCCGCCGGCCGGCAGGACCGACTGGCCCCGGGGCGCGGGCGGGTAGTGCAGGATCACGCCGTCCTCGGCGGCGAAGTGGATGCCGTCCGGGCCGGTCTCCACCCGCTGGTCGAGCGTCGAGGCCCAGCGGCGGCCGAACAGCGCGCCCTGCCGGTAGTTGGACCGGAAGGTGCGGGAGAGCACCAGGGGCAGCAGGCCCGGCAGTTCCACGTCGGTCTCGGTCTTGTACATCATGCCGGAGACCACGTCGACCGGGTCGGTGACGCTGGTCAGGTCGTCCGGGTCGGTCTCGCTGCTCTGCTGGCCGCCGGTGTCCGACAGAGGGCTGTCGGCGGCGCCGTTCGAGCCGCCGCCCGGCCGGCCCGGCTGCTCGGCGCCGCCGTTCGAGCCGTTGGAGCCGTTGGAGCGGTCGGAAGACGTTCCGTTGAAGGCGTCCGCGATGGCCTGGTCGCCCGACTCGGTGCGGTCGGCGTTGGCGCTGGAGCGCGAGCCCATCTCGCCGAGCACTCGGCCGCCCTCGCTGAACACCCCGCCGGCCGCCTCCGCGCTGTCGGAGGTCGCGTCGTCGATCGCGCCGCCGATGCCCGAGTCGTCGCCCGAGCAGTGCTCCGTGAGCTGCTGGTGGATCTGCTTGAACTGAAGGCCCATCTGCTGCAGCGCGCCGCCGAACTGCTTCATCGACTGCGCCGCGCCGCGCAGGCTGTCGAAGTCGTAACGCATGGGCTGTTGATCGCTCATCGCGGCCCCCGCCTCCCCGTATCCGGCGTCCCCGCCGATGTCGCCGCATTGAAGGGCATGATAGTACGCTAATACGCGTATCTGCAGTTCGCGTCCCGGGCACAGTGCTTTCCACAGAAGCCTGATTCGGGGCCGGAAAACGGGGCGGGGGCTGTCATGTCCGTGGTGTTGCCGAATGAGCTGGTGTGGGTCCTCGGGGCGATCGGGGTGACGTGGCCCAACATCGACGAGGACCAGCTGCGCTCGATGGCCGACCAGTTCCGCCAGGTCGCGGCGGACCTGGAGGACCAGCACTCCGGGGCGATGCAGGACGTCGAGCAGATGCTCGCGCTGAACTCCAGCTCCTCGCTCGAGGTCTTCCAGGCCCTGTGGTCGAAGGTCTCCGGCCAGCACCTCAAGGACCTCGGCGAGGGCATCAAGGTGCTGGCCGAGGCGGTCAGCATCGGCGCGGACATCATCGAGGCGATGAAGGTCGCCGCCATCGCCGAGTTCGTCGCCTTCGCCGCGCAGACCGCCGCTGTGGCGGCCGAGTCGATCGCCACACTGGGCCTGGGATCCGGCCTGGAGGCGGTGGCGGTCGAGACCACCCGCACGGTCGTGAAGGGGATCATCGACCAGGCCGTCGACCAGGTCGGCTACCAGATCAAGCAGGCGATGCTCGCCCCGGTCTGGGACATGCTGGACAAGGCCGGCGCAGACCTGGCCCAGCAGCTGGTGGGCAACGCCGTCGGCGTGGACCACGGCTTCAGCGCCACGCAACTGCTCTCCTCGGCCAAGGGTGGCCTGTCCTCCGGTATGTCCACCCTCGAAGGCCAGCTGCAGCAGGTCGCGGCCGACCCCGGCGGACAGGCGGCCGCGCTGGCCAACGGCCAGGGGCTGCAGACTGCGCAGCACACCACCGATGCCGCCAATGCCGCACAGAACACACTCGCTGACCGGCCGCAGTAGGAGGCGAAGTGTCGGCGGCGGCAGCTACCCTCCCGGTATCGCAGCGATATGAGAGGGCAGATTCAATGCCAACTTCTGGAGCAGCAGTGCCGGCCGGGCCGATCGCGGGGGAGGCCAAGGCGCGGCGTGGTCAGCTCTCCGCTTCGACGTAGACCCAGCGGCCCTCGTGCCGGGCGAACCGGCTGACCTCGTGCTGGGAGCCGGGGCACCCGTGGTCGGTGTAGTCGGCGCGGAACTCGACCGTGCCCTCGGTGTGGAACGGCCCGCCGCCGGCCGCGCCGAGGATCTCCAGGCCGGTCCACCTCCTGGCCGGATCGAAGGCGACGCCCGCGGGCCGGTGGCCGGGGTCCCACGTGTGCAGCAGGTAAGCCTCGTCGCCGACGGCGAAGGCACTGTAGCGGGAGGCCATCAGCGCCCGCGCGGTGCTCGCCGCGGCCCCGGCGTGCAGCGGCCCGCAGCACGCCCCGTATGGACGGCCGGGTTCCTGGCCGCAGGGGCAAGGCTCGTGCGGGCCGGGCCGCGGGGCCGGGTTCGGCAGAGAAGCGGGATTCGCCTGGGATGTGGCGTCGCGGCGGCCGCGCTGTACACGGGGGCGGGAGTTCTTCGGCACGCTTGATTCTCGCAGGTCCCATGCACTTCGATGCGGATCGGCACTCCACCGAGGCTCACCCGAGTCGCAGTACCGTGTCGAATCCTTCGTCACCGACGCTGTGGCGCAGTGTGGCCAGGACGCGGTCTGCGTTGTCGTAGGGGCCGTTGACGTAGAGCGGCTTGCCATCGCGGCCGAAGCGGATGTGCGTGGACTCCGGTCGTTCATCCAGGTGCCCGCGCGTGTCCGGCCAGTTGCTTCCGGGCGGCGGAGCGAAGCCGAGGCCGGCGGCGAAGTCGACCGCCCCCCAGACCAGTTCGGCGGCCAGGGCGGGGGCGATCTCGAGATAACCGTTGGAAAAGGTCCGATAGAAAGTGCTCAGCAGGACGTCGAGACTGTCGGGAGTGATGACCACAGGTCCTGTGGTGTCCTTCACGCCGAGACAGAACAGGTCGAGCAGGTACTGGCAGACGCGCAGCATCCCCTGCGGCTCGCGGCGCGCCACGGTCACGACCGCCAACCCGTCGGCGCCGTATCCGGCAGCGACGTCCCGGTCCATCGCCAGATATTCGTCGGGCGCGTCCAGGCCGCGGCTCCATCCGGCGTTGACCCAGCAGCCGGTGATCGCGCGTGCTTCGGGGCCGTTGTATTCGGCGTCCATCACGTCGCGCAACACCTCGACCACCTGGGCCGTCGGCAGTCCGGTGCGCCGCGCGATCTGCTTGGGCGGGACGGCTTGATGGCTCAGCGCGCGGACCTGTTCCCGTAGCGCGGCAGTCAACTCGGCCGGCGCCGCATCGGTGGCGGCCGCTGCCTGATCGGGCCGCTGTGTTCTCGCCTTCGCCTTCGCCTTTGTCTTCGCCTTGGTGTTTCGTGTCGTCACCGGGGGATCTCCTTCTACGCGTCTCGCGCGCCGGATCCGATGGTGCCGGCTCGCGCGAGGTCGGCGAGGTCGGCGGCGGTGCGGCCGGCGGCCCAGCCCTCGCGGTCGGCGGCCCAGGACGCGCGGCGGGAGTTGGTCATGTCGGGGAAGATCCGGCGCACCTCGTCCTCCACGGCCTGGTCGCGTCGCGCCAGGACGGGCAGCAGGTCGCGGCCGGCGCTCGCGGCCGCCGCGCTCTCGGCTTCCTGCGTCTCGTGGCGCAGCCGCTCGCCGATGCGCGCGGCGAAGGATTCGAGGAACGAGGAGCGGAAGGCGCGGGTGCGCGAGGTGCCGCGGGCGGTGGTCTTCGATCCGGCCTTCGTCATCGCCGCGGTGGCCTGCACGAGCAGCGAGGTGTAGAGCAGCTCGACCCAGGCGGTGTCGGCGCGGTAGCCGAGCACGGTGGTGAAGCCGAGGTGCTTGCTCCAGACCGCGCGGCAGCGGTTGGCCTCGGCGATCTGCTGGAGCAGGACCGCCTTCGCCTCCGGATAGGGGTTCTCCACCCCGAGCCGGATGCCGCCGGGCCGGTCCGCGTCGTGGTCGTCCGACCGGTCCAGGACGGCCTGATCGATGCTGTGGCGGGCCATCATCGCCTGGGCCGCGGCGGTGAAGGTCTCGGCCTCGGCCTCGAACGTGGTGCTCTCGGCTTTGGCCAGCAGGGCACGGACGCGGGCGAGCAGTTTGTCGTTCACGCCACCGGCGCTTCGCCCTCCGCTTCCGTCACTTCCGTCACTGCGCGCGGCATCGACGTTGCGGGCCTTGCCGGGCGGTGGCATAAGCATCTCGAGCGCCGGGAGCTGCGCGAAAAGCCCGAGCAGGCGCGCCAGCGTGCCCACGGCGTCGGCCCGGCCCAGGCTACGAGCGGTTGCCAGACTCGTGACGTACGAGGCGTCGTCGGGCCACCACACCTCGGCTTTCAGCTCGGCCAGCTGGTCGTGCCAGACCGCGTCGATGGTCGCCGGGGCGTAGGAGCGCAGCTGAGCGGCCATCAGGTCGGCCGCCGCGCGCCGCGCCTCGGCGCCGAGCTCGCGTGTCGCGACGCGCGCCAGGTCCGCCGGCTGCCAGCCTTCCGGCCAGCACTTGTCGGTCAGCACGCTCATGAGCAGCCGGAACAGCGTGGTGTCGACCGCCCGCGGCCAGTCTGCGTCGCTTTCGTCCACGAGCGCGGCGACCGCCTGATCGGCCGTCTCCCGGCACTCGTCGTGATCGGAGCAGCCGAGCGCGCCGACCGCCGACAGGATCAGCGTCTCGGCCGCCTCCTCTGCCGAGACTGGCCGCCTCGACCAGCCCGCATCCGCGCGGCGCTTCGCCCGAAGCCGCTCGGAGCGATCCTTCTGCTTGGCCGTCCGGCGCGACCGGTTGTCCTTACCCATGGGTGAATCCTCCCTGCTGCCGGCGCCCGTCTCCAAATCGCTCGTGTCCTGCGGGCTAGTGTTCGCCAGGGGTGTCTGCGGCCGCGGCGCGCAGGTCGGCAATGAGGTGGTCGAGAACGTGTTCCTCCTCGACGCGCAGGCGGTGGTGTTCGAGGGCGTGGCGCAGCGCGGGATCCCAGGGGGAGTCGGCGGGGGAGCCCGTGTCCAGCGGGCTGCCGTGGCCGCTCTCGAGGGCGGCGAGATAGGACGCCTCGTCGAAACGCCACGGCGCCTGCCCGATGAGGCGGAAGACGCCGGTGGCGATGCGGATGCCGCCCCAGTCGAAGTCGCCGTGGTAAGCGAAGCCGGCGCCCTGGCCGGCCAGGCGGGTCAGCAGCGCGCGGGCCGCGGCGGACAGCTGGCCTTCGACGCAGACCAGGGGCGGGCAGGCGGGACCGAGCTCGTCGGCTGCGGCGGCGACGACGGCGGGGTTCTCGCAGACGAACACGGTGCGCGCGCCGACGCCCAGATCGCCGGCCGTGCCGCTGAGCGCGGCGCGCGTCAGCTGCCTGAAGGTGAGCACAAGGGGTTCGCCCGTGGCATGGGCCGCGGCGAGCGTGCGACTTGCGGCGTCTGCCGCCGATGCGTCGTCCGAGCCCGGCAAGCCGAGCGTGAGCACGCGCGAGGACAACTCGTCGCGAGCCACGCCGACCGCGGACCAGGCGGCGCGTCGACCCTCGGCGCTTGCGGTCTGGTCCGACGTGAGCCCGGCGAGGGCGCGCACTGCGGACAAGACGAGGGCGGCCAGTGGGCGCCCGTCGTCGAGTGCGTGGGCGTCACCGGTGGTGCGTGCCGCGAGGACCGGAAGGCTGACTCCCGGGGAGGGCAGCGTGATCAGGACCCGTGCAGCGGACGCGCACAGCGCCTGCGCAGCGCGCGGGTCGTCGCCGGAGAGCCGTTTGAGCAGGCCGGTGGTCTGCAGGTCAGTGATCCAGCCGGCCAGATCGGGCTGCCGCCCGGCGAGATCGTCCAGCGGGCGCAGCGCGTCCCGCCAGGCCCGGTCGCGCTGCTCGGCCTCGGCGCGGCGGTCGGGGACCGGCCCGGTCAGCGCGGTGACCGCGGCGGCCAGGCCATCAGGGCAGACCTCTGAGATGCGCAGCGCGGTGTCGAGCTCGGCGAGGCGCACCGTCAGCGAGGCGCCCGTTCCGGGCGCCCGGCCCAGCAGGAGTTCGACGGCGCGGCGCTGACCGGCACTGGCCCGGGGCAGGGTGACCGTCGTGTCGAGCGGCCTGCCGTCGGCGATGCGGCGGCGTACCCGTTCGACGAGCCACGCCGTGTCCGGACCGCCGAGAAGGCGGCGCAGCCGCGCGTGGTCGGGGGTGGAGGCTGTCACGGTTCTCCGGCTAGTCGAACAACGTTTCTGCGGCGGGCTGCGCATCGCCGTGCCGGTCGTCGCCTCTGGGCTCGGGCACATACGGCTCCGGGCGGCGCAGCCGGACGCGCTCGCGCCCGTCCCAGCGCCACGGCGTGACCAGGACTGCATCAATGCCCTCACGGCGCGAGAGCTGGGCGATGCCGATGCCGGGCACGGTCGGGTAGCAGGCCCATTCGCGCTCGCTGGTCATCACGACGTCGAGGTCGAACGAGGCAAGCAGGCCCAGGCACTTGGCCCGCGAGTCGTCGTCGACCCCGGCGAAGGCTTCGTCCAGCGCGATCAAGCGCGGCGCGTGCGGGCTGCCGGACGAGTAGTGCGAGGAGGCCGCCGCGAACAGCGGGACCGACGCGGCCAGCACGCGCTCGCCGCCGGAGGCCGGGCCGCTCGCCGGGCGCCACTGCCCGTCCTGCTTGCGCTGGATGGCGAACTGGTGCCAGCTGCGGTAGTCCAGCGCCCGGGTCAGCTGGTCGTGCCAGGAGTCGCCGGTGTGCTCCCGGCGGTCCGTGTCGATGCGGGCCTGCAGGAACTCGCCGACCAGCGCGCGGTCCGCCGGGCTCCACGCGTCGGAGGACTGGCGCAGCAGCCTGCGGCGCACGGCCTCCAGGCCCTCGGGTGCGTCGCGCGCCGGATTCCACTGCAGCCGCAGCTTCATGCCGGTAGACGTCGGGCGTTCGTCAAGATCCTGGTTCATCGCCAGCACCTGTTGCTCGGCCGCGGCGATGCGCTCCTGGAGGGCGCCGGCGACCTCGCCGATCAGGTGGTTCTCCAACAGCTCGCGCTCCTTGGCGGACAGCAGCCGGCCGCGTTGGGCGACCTCCTGCTCGAGCGCGCCGGCGAGCGAGGGGACGTCTCGGCTCCGGCCCTGGAAGAGCACGTCGACGACCATGACGCCGTCGTGCAGGACCATGCCGACCGAGTGGCCGTGCCGGGCGAGGGCGTCGGTGAGCACCTTGTGCTCGGTGGACACGCGCTGCTGGATCAGCTCCCAGGCGCGCTCCCCGTCGTCCACGGAATCAAGCTCCTGGTTGATCTGCCGAGCCAGCGCCACGGCGCGGGTCGGCGCCCACGGCTCGTCGTGCGGCGGCTCCTCCAGCTCGGGCAGCGCGGCAGCCAGCAGGCCGGTCTGCGCGAACGAGCGCAGCGCGGTCACGGCCTGATCGCGCTCGCCGACCGCCGCCTCGATGGCGCGGCGGATCTCCTCCTGGCGCCCCTCGGCACGCGAGCTGTCCGCCAGAGCCCGCTCGTGCTTGGCGCGAGCGTCCTTCTCGTCCCGTCCGCGCTGGTCCATCGCCGCCTTGTTCTCGGCCAGGCGGCGGTAGAGCTCTTCGACGCCGGCGCCGACGGTCTCGGCCAGCACCCGCCGATGCTCTTCGGCCCCCTCGGCCTCGAGCCGCGCCTCCTCGGCGGCCGTCTCAGCCTCGGCCTGGGCGGCGAGCGCCCGTTCTGCCTCCTCGGCGGCGTCCCGCTCCTGCTCGGCCGAGCGCACGGCGGCCGCAGCGGCCGGCAGTAAGGCGGCGAGTTCGGTGCGATATCCGCCTACTGCGTCACGTACCCTGCTCAGGCCGGCGCTGTCGGCGGGCAGGCCGGTGTCCTGCGCATACTCTCCGGCCTCTGAGTCAGCCTGCTCGGCGCGTCGGTACTTGTCAGCCGCCTTATCGGCAGCTTCTTCGCTCTTCGATGTCAGCTGCCTTACCGTGTCGTTCTCGGCGGCGAGACGATAGTGCGCGGCGCGCAGCGGCTCATCGGACGGCTGCGCGGCCAGTTCGGCGGCGAGCTTGTCCGCACGCGCGCGGGTGTCGGTGAGGGCCTGTGCGATCTGCTCCAGGCGCTCGGTCAGTTCGGCGCGCTGCTCCGCGAGTTCGGCCAGCCGGGCTCGGCGGGCGGCCTCGCGCGAGCCCTCGCCGATGTAGTGCGCTGATTCTTTGGTCCAGGCGCCGCGCAGCGCACCGATCCGGTAGTTCCCGTCCGCCGCGACCCACGTGGGATGGCCGCTCTCGCCCAACCCGATCGCCGCGAGGGCCTTGCGCACCGCGTCGTCCGGCAGCTGCGCTGCCTGGGGATCGTCCCGGTCCACCGCCGGTCGCAGCGCCGCGGTCAGCCCGCCGCCGGGAGCGGGGGAGCCGGGCAGGACGACCGCGTCGCCGGTACCCGGCTCGAGCAGCGCGCCGTCCGGGGTGAGCCAGGCGTCGAGCAGGCCTGAGGCTTCGAGGGCTGATTCGATTCCGGCCCGCTCGGCGGGCTCGACGCGATCGTCGAAGTCGATGACGCGCCACAGCGGGGCGCCGGGTCGTCCACGCCGTGCGGCCTGGTCCCGGGTGTGCGCGGCAGGCGGAGCGTCGTGTCCGCCCGCCTCAAGGCGCGCCGCCTCTTCGTCGAGGGCGTCGCGCTCGGCGATGCAGATCGCGGACCGGGCGTCGAGTTCGGTCGCGCGGCGGGTGAGCGCGGCCGAAGCCCTGCCGTGCGCGTCCGCCACCTCGGCGGCGGCCGGGTTCGGGCCTTCGAGCGTGTCGGTCCACGCCTCCAGACGTGCGACGGTCTCATCGGGGTCTGATACACGTAGCTCGGCCAGGCCGTCCAGCCAGGCACGGTGGGCGGCGGCCAGCCCGGCGCCGCAGTCGTCGACGGCGGTCGCCGCGTCGGCGGCGCGCTCGCATCCCGAGGCGAGCTCGGCCGCGGCCCGCTCGGCCTCCGCGCGGGCCGCGCGGGCGCGCTCGTGCGCCTGCCCGGCGGCCGAGAGCAGGGATTCGAGCCCTGTGATGGCCCGGGTGCGGCGGTCGACCTCCCGGTCCCCGGCGCGTCGTGTCTCAGGGTACGGAGGCCGGTCCTCGGCGAGGGCGCGGGCGACCGCCGGATGGTCGATCCCTGCTTCGGCGGCCGACTGCGCGGCGGCCGTCCGGACGGATTCCAGCGTGCCGGCATCGGCCTGCGCTCTGGCGGCCGCTTCGGCCGCCCGCCGGGCCCATCCGGTCGCCTGGGTGCGAGCCGCGCCGGCCGCGGACGCCCGGTCGGCGGCGACGCGGGCGAGCGTCGCGGCGGTCAGGCCCGCCTGTTCCAGCTCGCGGGCCGCGTTCATCTCAGGGCTGCGGTTCAGCGCGTCGTGCGCAGCGGAAAGGCGTACGCGCTCGCCATCGAGGTGTTCGAGCCGCCGCGCGGCGTCGCCCAGCTGTTCCTGCGCCGTCTCGTGCGCGGCATCCGCCTCGCCGAGGTCCCGGCCCAGGTGCTCGTACTTGCTGTGGGCGAGCCGGAGCACAGCGGCCTGCCGCTTGGCGGCCACGCGCGCGTAACCGCGGTAGTGCCCGAGGAACGCGGCGGCCGCGGAGGAGGCCTCCGTCAGCGCCTTGAGCGCGTCGCGCTCCTCGTCAAGACCGCGGAACGCCTCGGCCACCTCGTCGACCAGCGCGGGGTCGAGCGGCGGCAGCGCCTCGGTCAGCGCGTGCGACAACAGCCGCTCGTCCGGCCGCTTCGAGAGCTGCGGCTGGCGCAGCTGGATCAGCAGGCCCACCAGCGCCTCGTACCGCTCCTGCCCGAGCCCGAACAACGCCTCGTCCACCGCACGCCGGTAATCCCCGGCCGTGTCGTAGACGTGGCCGCGCCCCTCGAGCGCGTCCTTGAGCCGTTCCCGGGTCAGCGGCACGCGGGTGGGCGACATCAGCGCGAACCCGGGGCCGATCCGCTCGGGGGTCACGAAGAACCAGTGCTTGGCGATCCCGCGTCCCTTGACCG
Source organism: Actinocrinis sp. (assembly GCA_036501535.1). Classification (GTDB taxonomy): domain Bacteria; phylum Actinomycetota; class Actinomycetes; order Streptomycetales; family Catenulisporaceae; genus DASYAE01. The sequence continues at coordinate 150,515 of DASYAE010000237.1, forward strand.
CTTTCAGCCCGCAGCCGAGCGTGCGGTAGTGCCGGGTGCCGTCCGCGGCGCGGCGGCCGAACTCCAGCCAGGCGTAGCCGGTGCGCTCGTCGTGCGGGTGCTTGCCGCCGAGCAGCAGGTTCCACTCCATCCGCTTGTTGCGGTCGCCGTCCGGCTCCACCCGGCTCGGCCCCAGCTCGCCGTCCAGCAGGAACGGCAGGGTCAGCGCGAGCACCTTCGACTTGCCGGTGCCGTTGTTGCCGCGCAGCAGGAGCCTTCCGTCGTGGAAGCGGAATTCCTCGGCGTCGTAGTAGAAGATGTCCACGAGCCCGGCCCGCAACGGCTGCCAGCGGTCCCTGACCGGCTCGGGCGGGTTCGCGGGATCGTCCGCCGGAACATCCGCGGCCGCCCGGCCCACGGTCTCAGTGCCCATCATCGCAGTGCCCATGGTCAGCGCGGCTCGGCCTTTCGGATAGTCGGGGCGGCCAGCGCGTAGCGGGCGATCGCGGGCTTCGGCAGGACCGCCTCGCGCCCGCCGCCGCCCTGCTCGACCACGTACACGGTCTCGACGAGGTCGAGGGCTTCGAGCCGGGCCAGCGCCTGCGCCACCAGGTCCGCGGCCGCCGCCGGCTCGGTTGCGGTCTTGCGCCAATAGGTGCGGTGCTCGCCGGCGAGCCGCCGCACCAGGTCGACGAGGTCTGACACGGGCTGCGGGTGCCGCGCGCCGGCCAGGTGTGCGGCGAGCAGCAGCGTCACATGCCCGTCAGTACCCTGCTCCGGCATGCGGACATCGGTCAGCTCGTCGTCCGGATCGGCCATCGCCACGCCCTCGGCGCGCAGCTCGGCCACCAGCCCCGTCAGCTCGTTGATCCGCCGGGCGACGGCATGGCGCTGCGAGACCAGGTAGGCCCGTTCCTCTTCGGACAGCTGCGCGTAGTACACCACGGGATCGTCGAGCAGACGCCGGGTCAGCCGCTGCCGCAGGGCGCGCAGCCGCAGTTCGTCCGTGTCCGGCGCGGGCTCCGCGGTCAGCGCGGCCAGGCGCAGCTCGAAGTCGCGCTCCCGCACGGTCGAAGGACCCTGCGTGCCGGCCAGCAGTTCCGCGAGAACGCGCCGCTCCACGTCGTAGAGCACGTCGCTGTCCGCACGCACCACGGCACCGGCTTCCGCCGCGGAGCCGACCGCCGCCATGCCGCCCGCAGCGGACAGGAACGACTCCTCGTCCCCGGCGACCCGCCGCAGCGCGCCCAGATCCAGCAGCAGCCGCACCGCCGCCACCAGATCGGAGCGCTCCTCCCGGCGCTCGAGCCGGAACTCGATCCCCGCCTGCGTCAACGCCGGGTCCGCAGCCCCGGTCAGCACTCCCTCGGCCAAGCGCCCGAGCGTGATCTGCGCGTCGGACCGCTCGAGGACCACCAGCGCCAGGCACAGCAGGACATAGCGCCGGCGGGTGAACGGCACGCGGCCGCGGGGCACGAGCGCGGGGCGGGTGCCGTCGGTCAGCCGGGCCGGCGTCTTGAAGAGCCGCGCGGCCTGCGTGTCCACCACCAGCCGCCATCCGGTCTCCTGGGTGAACCAGCCGGCCAGGTACGCGGCGTGCTTGCGCACCAGCCGGAACTCCTCGGTCCCGGCGGTCAGCAGCGGACGGGCCAGCAGGGCCCTGGCAGCGCGCCGCCGCTCCGCCTCCGCATCGATCAGGGTGCTTACTGCCATGGCCCGGCCCGGTGCGCGCCGGCCGCCGAGGCCAGGTCGAGGATCTCGACGATGTGCTCGGGGCCGGAGAGCACCCCGTCCTCGGTGGGAATCTCGATCATCCGGTCCGCGTCCACGAGTTTGAGCCTGACCTCCATCGTGCCGTCGCCGGTCGTCGCGCCGGACTCCGACTCGCCGGGCACCCGGGCCGCCAGCGCGTCGCCGAGCACGGCGAGGAACAGCCGGAACGCGGCCGGGTCCAGGGCGCGCGGCCCGGCCAGCTCCGAGAGCAGCACCGGGCCGTCGGTGACCAGCCGGGCCCGCGCGGCCGCGGTCTCGGCGGCCTCCCGCTCGGCCTGCTCGGCCAGGACGCGCCGGGCCGCGGACCGGTCGGCGACCCGGTTGGGCCGGCCGCGCCGCTCGTACGACCCGGTCTCGCGCAGCCGCGGGCTGATGCGCAGCGGCGGGGCCTCGGCCCACGGCGTGTTCGGCGCCGGCTCCGCCTCGTCCCACGCGGCCTCGGTCGCCGCGTCCACCGTCAGGTGCCGTGCCGGCGAGAGCGCGAACGCCGCCCGCCAGAGCCGGTGCGCGGCGGTGTCGTCCGGCGCCTCGGCGAAGAAGCGGGCCAGCGCGCGGAAGTCGGCCGAGCGGTCGGAGCGCCCGCCTCGCCGCTCGTTCAACGCGGCGACGGTGTTGACCAGCGCCGTGATCGCGCTCACTGCCGAGCCGCGCAGCAGCTTCGCCTGCGAGGGATGCCGGCTGCCGCGGCTGACGAACCAGTCGGACAGGCCGCGCCACCGGTTCTCCCACGCCGCCAGCGCGCCCGCGAGAGCCGAGGACCGATCGTCCCGGCCGGCGCCGCGCCCGGCCTCGGCTCCGGGCGCGTCGGGAACCGCGTCCTCGGCCTCCCGGGCCGCCGCCGCCCGCAGCAGCCCGCCGACACCGGCCCGGTCCAACCGCCCGATCAGGTCGGCGATCTGCGCGCCACGGTTCGCCAGGTCCGCGATGAAGCGTTCGATGTACTCGATCAGCCGGTCCTTGTAGGCGATGAAGGCCTCTTCGTCGCCGTTCTGGAAGTCGATCGCGCGCCGCAGCGAAGCCATGAACGCCTGCGCGTTGTCCGCCAGGCTCGCGAACCGGTCGGCCAGGGCGAGCAGCAGCAGGTGCGCCCGCGCCGGATCAGGGTCCTGCAGCGCGGTCAGGGCGAGCAGGGAGCCGAGCTGCTCGGCGATGTCCGCCAGGGCGACCGACTGGAGCTGCCCGCGGCGGCCGAGCGCCTGCTCGTACACGGCCATGGCCTGGATGGCCGCCTGTCCGTGCCGGGTGAGCTGGTAGAGGTAGCGGGCCCGGTGGAAGTCCTCGACCGTGGTCACCCGGCCGGTGTCCGCGTCGGCGCGCAGGTTGCCCCATTCGACCAGCTTCTCCAACGCCGCCGCCACCGCGTCGAGCGCGGCCGGCTCCGGATCGGCGCCGCTCGCCTCCGCAGCGCCCGAAGCCGCGCGGGCGAGCTCCGCGGCCACGTCCTCCGGCCGCAGGTGGACCGTGAACCGCTCCCTGGCCTGCCCGAAAACACCGAGCACCGCGCCGTAGAGCGCAGCGTTCGGCGCGCTGAGATACGCGAACGGCTGCGGCTGCGGGCTCGGGTTCACGCAGCCCATTGTGCCGGAGCCGTCACCGCCCCGAGCACGCTTCCCCCGATGGGGGAAGCCCTCACCGGAACAGGCTGCGCATTTCTTTCTCCAGCGCGGCCAGTTCCGCGGGGCGCGGGGTGCTGCCCGGCGCGAAGAGGCCGTCGCGCTCCCAGCGCTCGGGATCGAGGCTGATCGCCGACGTGTTCAGCCATCCGTGTGCCCTGATCCGCTCGGCGTGCTCGGGCAGCGCGTCCTCCAGCGCCAGGTAGAAGACGACGTGGGCGAGCTCCTCGATGCGGTCCAGGCCGTCGCGGATCCTGGCCAGCAGGGTGCCGAACGGCGGCGGCGCGCCGTCCGGGAGGTTCTGCACGAACAGCCGGGCGAGGGTCGGCAGATCCTCCAGATAGTCGATGAATTCGAACCGGAATACGCCGCGGTACCGGCGCGCCCACTCGGAGAACAGGCCCGTGATGCTCGCCTGGGTCGCGACGGCGTGCGCGCCCAGTCCGCTCAGCGACGCGCTCGCCGGTGCGCTGAGGTAGGTGCCGGCGTAGTACTGCGGGTCGGAGAACGACCAGCCGATGTAGAAGTCCCAGATGGTCTTCAGCGCCATGATCACGGCGTTGTCGTAGAAGGGGTACGCCCCCTGGATGTTGTTCGTCAGGGTCTCGGTCAGCGAGAGCAGCCACCGGTTGGCGTGGTGGACGAACTCGCCGTCGAGGCGGTCCGCGGCGTCGTCCGTGATCAGCTTCACCGTGAAGCCGTTGGCGTACGCGATGATGTTCGAGCCCACCGAGTAGAAGGGGTCCACGAAGACCGCGGCGTCGCCGACGCACGCCCAGCGGCCGGCCGAGAACGCCTGCCGGGTCGAGTGGCTGTAGTCCTTGAGCACGTGGAAGTCGAGCACGGGCAGCGAGCGCAGCGGCTTCTCCAGTTCGGGCACGCGCTCGGCGACGAAGTCGAGGGCCTTCTCGATCCGGTTGACCCGCTCGGCCGGGTGCAGCTGCGCGGTGGTGACGATGCCGACGCTCGTGCTGTCGGGCGCCAGCGGGATGAACCAGATCCAGCCGCCCTCGAACATGATGTGGTTCGTGGAGTTCCAGCGGGACTGCTCTACCCGACCGTGCCAGGCGGCGCTGCCCGGGTCGACCGCCGCGTCGACGTCGAGGCGGCCGCCGAGCCGGAACCAGACGGCGTTGTGCCGGCGCGAGGACTTCGCGGCCAGCCCCAGCTTGCGCTGGAGCAGGCGGCGGCGCCCGGTGGCGTCGACCACCCAGCGGCAGGTGACGGCCCGCTCGCCGCCTTCGCCGTCGCCGCCCCGGTAGTGCACTGTGTGCGGCTCTTCGCCCTCGCCAAGGTCGATGTCGGTCACGCTGACGCCCTCGACGAGCTCGGCGCCGGCGTCCGCGACGACCCCCCGCAGGTGCTGCTCCAGCGAGCCGCGGTCGATCTGGTACGACTTCGCGGGCAGGTATCGAGCCACCCCGAACTCCGGTTTGCCCGACAGGCCGTCGTCGTCGCCGTAGAAGAACCTGAGGCCGAGCTTCTCCAGGTGGTCGCGCTCCAGATGCTCGCGCAGGCCTATGACATCCGACAGGTAATAGGCGCCCACCTCGACGGTGGATTCCCCGACCTTGAACGCCCAGTCCGGCAGCGGGGAGCGATCGCGCTCGCAGACCAGGACGGTCAGCGCGGGGTCGGTGTTCCGCAGCTGCTTCGCCAGGCACAGGCCGGCCAGCCCGCCGCCCGCGACGACGACGTCGTAGTCGACGCCCTGGAACGTGGGGCGCGGCGCCCCGGGTGCGCTCATGAGGACTCCATGACCAGGCTCGACCGGTTCTCGATCAGCCGGGCGAGGCTACGGACCGTGCGCTCTGAATACAGCTCCCTGATGTCCACGCGGACCCCCAGCTCCTCGTCGACGACCGCGGCGAGGTCCATCACCGCGAGCGAGTCGCCGCCGAGGTGGAAGAAGTCGTCGTCGAGGCCGACGCCGGCGTTCGGGAACATCCGCCGCCAGATGACCAGCAGGTCGGCTTCGGCGGGGGAGGCCGCGGCCGCGTCGGGGGCGCCGCCGGCGGCGATCGCCAGGTGGATCCTCAGCAGCGCCTCTTCGTCGACCTTGCCGTTCGCGGTCACCGGGATGGCGTCGACCGGGACGACCGCCGCCGGGCACATGTACCCCGGCAGCCGGTCGCCGGCCGAGGCGCGCAGCTGCGCGGCGTGTGCGGCCGTGGGGCCGACCACGAAGGCGATCAGCCGGGGTGCCGGCGGGGCGTCGTAGTAGAGGACGTACACGTCGTCGACCGACCGGTCCCGGGCCAGGCACTCGGCCACCTGGCCCAGCTCGACCCGCCTGCCGCGGATCTTCACCTGCCGGTCCCGGCGCCCGACGAACTCCAGGTCGCCGCCGTCGTGCAGCCGGACGATGTCGCCGGAACGGTAGAACCGGGTTCGGCCGCCCGGAGACCGGCGCGCGGGGAACCGCTCGGCGGTCAGCTCCGGATTGCCGAGGTAGCCGCGGGCCAGGCCGGCGCCGGCCAGGCAGAGCTCGCCGACGCCGCCGGGCGCGACCGGTTCCCCGTCCTCGCCGACCACGAACGCCTCGGTGTTGTCGATGGGGCGCCCGATCAGCACGGACTCGTCCGACGCGGCGAGCGGGTGGACCGTCGAGCACACGGCGTTCTCCGCCGGGCCGTACTCGTTGTACAGCCGCACGTGGGGCAGCCGGCGGTAGTGCTCCCGCACCAGGCCGACCGTGAACCACTCGCCCGCGATCGTGACGGCGCGCAGGGCCGCGGCGGCGGCCGCGTCGAGGCCCGGCAGCAGGCGCTTGTAGAGCGCCGGGGTGATCAGGAAGTGGGCGACGTCGTGACGGCTGATCAGCTCGGCGAGCAGGCGCCGGTCGGTCACGCCGTCGCGCGGCGGCAGCAGCAGCCGCCCGCCGGCCGTCAGGGTGCAGAACACGTCCTCGACCGAGCTGTCGAACGACGGCCGGGCGATCGCCAGCGTCACGTCGTCCGGGCCGAAGCCGTAGTAGCGGTTGCGCCAGGCGACCGTGTTGACGATCGCGCGGTGCTCGACCGCGACCCCCTTGGGCGCGCCGGTCGTCCCGGAGGTGTAGATCACGTACGCCAGGTCCGCGGCCGTGGCGAGCGGCTCCGGATCGGTGTCAGGGGTCTCCAACGCGTCGCCCATGACGTCCGTCACGAACAGCTCGCCGCCGAAGTACGTCAGGCCTCTGGCCGAGGCCGAGTCGAGCAGGACCGCGCGCGGCGCCGCGTCGTTGAGGATCCGCTGCGTGAGCGCCGGCGGATTGTCCGAGTCCAGGGCGATGTAGGCTCCGCCGGCCTTCAGGACCGCCAGCATCGCGACGACGGTGGTCGGCGGGTGCCGCACCAGGACCGCCACCCGGTCGTCGACGCCGACCCCGCTGGCCTCCCGCAGATGGTGCGCGAGTCTGTTGGCACGCCGATTCAGCTCGCCATAGCTGACGGATTGCCCTTGAAACTCCAGGGCGATGCGCTGCGGACTGTCCCTGGCGCACCGTTCAAAAAGTGCGTGCAGGGTCCATGGCTGGCAACGCTCCCTTGACATGAATTCCCCCATGGCGGCGTTTATGGGAAAGGCGGCTTTATCCGGAGGCGGCATTTATATTGCGTGTATGCGCACAAGGTAGCCGAGCGCCCAGATACTGCCAAGGATGCGTCCACGGCGATGAGCGCCGTTCTCAAGGGAAACTCGAGGGAAATGGAGCGTGCGGCGGGTGGGCCGCGCGACCCGGTATCGCTCACATTTCAGCGGCGGGTGATATGGGAATCTCGACGTCGTGCCCGGCGGCGCGCAGGATGTCCGCGGCGGCCGCGCGGCGGTCGGCGGGCACCAAGACGACGTCGGCGCGGAACGTGGAGGCGACGAAGACGGGCACGCCGTGCTCGGCCAGGGGCTTGACGAGCGCGGCCAGCATGCCGGGCACGTCCAGGCCATGGGCGCTGGCCCCGCCGTAGAACGCCGACCAGACCTCTGCGTCGCCGGCCCGCGCCGGCCACACGACCGTCAGGCCCTCCGGCGCGCGCACCGCCGCGAGCCACGCACCGCCCGCGAGCGCGGCCTCGGCATCGGCGCCCTGCGCGACAGCGAATGAGCCCGGAAGCTGGCTCAGGCGCTGACGCGGCGGCGGCACGTGGCTGACGACCTCGCCGACCTCGCTCATTCGGTGGCCTTCCTCGGCTCGGTTCTCGGCTCAGTAGTCGCCGGCCTCGAGTGCACCGGCCAGCGCGGAGACCGTGGAGTGCTTGGTGAGCACGGAAACCGTCATCGCGGGGAACCGCGCACGGAGCCGTTCTAGCACGAGCAGCGCGGTGAACGAGTCTCCGCCCAGCGTCGTGAACCGCTCGTCGCGCCCCACGGCGGCTCGGCTGAGCACGGCGCACCAGGCCCGGGCGACCAGGTTCTCGATCTCGCCGCGCGGTCCTTCGACCCCTGAGACACCGGACCCGTCGGCGGCCTCGGCGCGGGCGAGCGCGCGCAGCGCGGCCAGGTCCGTCTTGCCGTTCGGGGTGATCGGCATCGCGGGGACGGCGTGTATGCGGCTCGGCATCCACCCGCCGGGCAGCGCGTCGGCCAGCGCCGCGGCGACCTGGCGCGGCTCGGCGTCCGTGGCCGCGTACGCCACCAGTTCCAGCGGCCGCTGCGGCGACGGGCGCTCGCCGACCACCACGGCCTGCCGCACGAACGGGAGGGCGAGCAGCACCGCCTCGATCTCCGCCGGCTCGACCCGCTGGCCGCGGATCTTGAGCTGCCGGTCGGTCCGCCCGAGGAACTCGAAGTCGCCTTCGGCGTTCCGCACGACCAGATCGCCGGTCCGGTAGGACCGCCCGCGCACGGTCTGCACGAACGCCCGCTCGGTCGCTGCCGGGTCCCCGACATATCCGTCGGAAAGGCAGGCCCCGCTCAGGTAGAGCTCGCCGGGCGATGTCTCCGGCACCGCTCGGCCGACGTCGTCGAGAATGTCGGCCACGACGCCGGAAAGCGGGGTCCCCAGCGGCACGCGCTCGCCGGTCGGGGCCTGCCGGATCCGGTGCATCAGAACGCCGACGGTGGCCTCGGAGGGGCCGTAGTGGTTGTAGACGGTCAGCTCCGGCCGCGCGTCCAGCACCGCCGCGACCAGCCCGGGAGGCAGCGACTCGCCGCCGAAGACGAGAAGCTCTCCGGGGAGCAGGTCGGCGAGCTCGTGCCCGTTCGCCAGCGCGGCGAGGTGCGTGGGGGTGAACTTCAGGCAGTCGACCGGGTGGCGGCGCAGCTCGGCCGCGAGGGCGGCCGGGTCCAGGACGGTCGCCCGGTCGTAGATGTCGAGCCGGCCGCCTGAGAGCAGGGCTCCATATATCATTGTGTTGCCAAGATCTGAGGCGAACGTGGTGGTGGTGCCGAAGCTGCCGGGCGCCAGCGGCGCGATCCGGCCGCGGAACGCCGCCACGTAGTTGAGCAGCGCCCGGTGCGGCACGCTCACCGCCTTCGGCCGGCCGGTCGAGCCGGAGGTGAGGACGAGGTATGCCCGGTCCGTCTCGTCGGGGCCGGCAACGGGGCGGTACGGCGCCGGGGGCAGGGTCTCGTCGAGCACGAGGTGGAGCGGCCCGCCCGCCGCCGGCCGGGCCCGCCCGGGCCCGTCGACCAGCACGGCACCGGCTCCCGTGGTCTCCAGCAGCGTCGCCACGCGTGCGGACGGCTCGCCCGGATCGATGTGCGCGTAGGCCGCGCCGGCCGCCCACGCGCCCAGCGCGACGGCCGGGCACCACACGGACCGCTCCAGGAGCGTGGCGACCACGTCCCCGCGGCCGATGCCACGGCTCTGGAGCAGCGCGGCGACGCCGCCCGCCATGCCGGCCAGTTCCGCGTACCGCACGGTTCGCTCGCCGTGCCGCACCGCGGCGCGGTCCGACGACCTGTCGGTTACGGCGCTGAAAGCGTGCGCCGCGGTCGTCATGTCCCACCGCGTTCCAGGACAGCGTCCATCAAGCCCAGCGGCGGCGCGCCGAGCTCGAACAGCGCGCTGTGGAAGCGGCGCAGGGAGAACTGCGCGCCCCAGCCGTGACGGGCGCGGGAGCGCAGGTCGCGGATGGCGAGCTTGCCCAGCGTGTACCGGCCGTATCCGGGATCGAACAGCGCGCGCCGGGCCTCGGACCGCGCTGCGCTTCCCACGAGATGCGTGTCCGCGGCGAACCTGCGCGCCGCGTCATCGACCGTCATCGCGCCGCTGTGCACCCCGATCGCGCAGGCCAGCCGGGTCACCCGGACCAGCGCCTCCAGGCACATGCCGATCGTGAAGCGGGGATCGCCGCCGCCGAAGCCCTCCTCGATGCAGAGCTCTTCCGCGTAGTGCGCCCAGCCCTCGACGAATCCGCTGCTCTGCAGTGCCTGCCGGACCGGCGACGCCACCCGTCGCATGGCCCTGCCGTGCGAGAAGTGGCCGGGCGCCACCTCGTGGAGGGTGATGGACGGCAGCGTGGTGGAGCTGAAGATCTCCAGCCATTCGTCGATGTCCTCGGCGGGCCAGTCCGGATCGGGCGGCGAGACGTGGTACCACGACGGGCCCTCGGGTTCGCCCGGCGCCGCCAGCGTGACGAACGCCGTGCCCCAGCGCCGCGACTCCGGTGCGACGCCGACCCGCCATTCGCCGTCGTGATACGGCACCAGATCGCGTTCCCGCGTGAAGTCGACGGCCCGCCGCGTCCAGAACCGCGCCGCGTCGACCACGCCGTCGGCCTCGGGATGGTCGCGGACCAGCGCGCGGCAGACATCGAAGGGACTGCGGGCCTCGGCGGCCTCGCCGTCCAGCGCGACCCGCCCGGTCGCCTCGGCGAGCATCGCCAGCAGCCGGTCCCGCTCCTCGTCGGCTTGCTTCATGAGTTGGTCGAGGTCGACGGCGAGCCCGTCGGCGCTCCCTATCAGCCGCGCGATCGCGTCGGCGCCGAGCGCCCCGTCGGGGTCTCCGTGCTCGGCCACGTGCTCGAGGTGCGCCACCAGCCGGGCCTGCGCGGCGATCGCGTCGGACGCCGCCTCCGTGTCGGCGGGAATGCCCTCGGCGAGGCCCCGGACCGAGCCGAGCAGTGCCTCGGCGACCGGCGCCGGCACCAGGTCGAGGGTCTGCACGGCCGTGTCCATCGCCTCGGGCCATCGGGCGAGGTGGCGGTCGCGGGCGGCGGCACGCTCGGCCGCCGGCGCGTACTCGCGGTCGTAGCAGGCGAGATCGAGCGCCGAGAGATGGATCAGAGGATTGCGGCGGTGCGCCTGCAGCTCGCCGTAGAACACCCGGAGGTGATCCTCGAACACCGCCAGGTGCACCTCGTCGTGCGGGTCGTCCAGCGGCTCCCCCCGGCCCAGCCGGGCCACGAGCGCTGCGATGGCCTCGCGCGAGTAGTCGGGCACGACGCCGTCGTACTCGTGCCTCCCGCCGTACTCGCGCACCGAGGGCACGGTCAGGTCGCAGGCGGCGCGGAGCCTCGGCGGCAGGTCGTCAGGCGTGCTGTTCGGCATCGTGCTGTTCAGTCCTTTCCTGCTTCGAGGGTCCGCGAGAGCTCGTCGACGACCGCGCGCAGCACCGGTTCCCCGGCCTCGCGCACGAGAAAGTGACCGCCCGTCAGGACACGCACGTCGGTCGCGGCGGAACTGCGGTCGCGCCAACGCTCGGCCGCGCGCGTGTCGCAGTCCGGGTCCGCGTCGCCGACCAGCACGGTCACCGGAGCGTCGATCCGGGCGTCCGGCGCGGCGTGGAACGCCTCGGCCCACGCCACGTCCGCCCGCACCGCCGGCAGCACCAGCTCGAGAAGCTCGGGGTTCTGCAGCACCGCGTCCGGGATCCCGCCGAGCGCGCCGAGCCACGCGACCGAGTCGTCGGCGTAGGCGCGCGGCACCGGCTCGGTCGGCGGCGCGGCCGACCCCGAGACGATCAGGCGCACCGGCGGCCTGCCGAGCGCTTCCAGCCGCCGCGCCACGTCGAACGCCAGCCACGCGCCCATGCTCACGCCGAGCAGCGCGAACGGCCGGTCCGCCGCCTCCAGGACGGCCTCGGCGAGCGCGGCCCGGTCGATCACCGGCGGTTCGGCCAGCCGGCTCTCGCGGCCGGGCAGCTGGACGACCAGCGCCTCGACGTCCGGCGGCAGGCGGCGCGCCCAGTCGTGGTAGTGCGACGCGCCGCCCCCGGCGTGGGGGAAGCAGACGAGACGCAGCGCGGCGTCCGCCCGGGGCTGGAAGACCACCAGGTGCGCATTGAGGTGATGAGCCGTCGTCGGCATGACTGTCCTCGCACGGTCGGCTGAAGCATGCGTTCGATACCAGCATCGAAAGTCCGCTCGACCCGGGCTGGAGACCGGCTGGAATGATTTGCTGGAATTGCCGGAATTCCCTCGGCGGGCGGGCCGGCGAGATCGGGTACAGGCCCTGTCCAAATCCGTTATGAAACTGCTGGAGAATCACTGCAGATTTCGTGCCGAACGCCTCGAGGGCGGCTCTCCGGGTGTTGACCGGCATTTCTCGCGGCGATAACTTCGCCTCATCAATTCTGAATTCTCGCTTTTCTGCGGGCGGTGATTCACGCCCGCTTCATTTCTCGACGCGCATTCCCCGGGGATGTGCGTGCGGTGAGTCCGGCTTCCGACGGCGTGACCGGCCCGGAGCCGGCCGGCGGCACCTGGCGAGGCCGGTCGGACCTGATCAAAGGGGCAGGAGGATTGCCTTGACGGATGATCTCTACGGGTTCACCGTGCGAGACGGGGTTCCCTATCTGGTGCTCTCGCCGGGCGAGGCGGCCGAGATCGACGACGTCGTCTCGGCGGCGGGTGCCGCCGCGTCCGGTCCGTACGAGGACGAATTCCACCGGCTCGCCGCCCTCACGCGGCTGCTGCCCGCCCGCGTCTTCGACGCCGTGCAGCGGTTCCGGGTGACCGGGAAGCCCTACGGCGGCTTCGTGCTGAGCGGCCTGGCGCTCGACGAGGCGAGGCTCGGCCCGACGCCGTCCGCCTACGCCTACGAGGCCCCGGCGCCCGCGGTCAAGGCCGCCGACATCCTGCTCCTGCTCCTGGGGTCCCTGCTCGGCCACCCGTTCTCGTTCGCCACGCAGCAGCGCGGCCGGCTGGTCCTCGACGTGTTCCCGGTGCGGGGCCACGAGGAGCAGCAGCTCGGCTCGAGCTCCACGGTCGACCTGGAATGGCACAACGAGGACGCGTTCCACACGCACCGCGCGGACTGGATCATGCTGCTGTGCCTGCGTAATCCGTACGGCGCGGCCACGACCTTCGCTCCGGCGCACGATCTGGACGTGCCCGAGCCGAGCCGCCGCACGCTGTTCGAGAAGCGGTTCGTCATCTTCCCGGACGAGTCGCACAGCGCCGCGTTCAACGAGAAGACCACCGGCATCGAGGACGGCAGCGAGTTCACCGAGGCGTTCCGGAAGGTGGCCGAGCTCGGCGCCGGGCGCAAGTTCATCTCGATCCTGAGCGGCGACCCCGCGGCGCCGTTCATCCGCATGGATCAGGCGTTCATCCAGCGCGAGCTCGATCCGCAGGCGGACGGCGCGCTCGACGACATCGCCGCGGCCGTGGAGAAGCGGCTGGTCGACGTCGTGCTCGACCCGGGCGACGTGCTCGTCATCGACAACAAGCGGGCCGTGCACGGCAGGCGTCCCTTCGTCGCCAGGTACGACGGCTCCGACCGCTGGCTGAAGCGGGCGAACCTGACATCCGACCTGCGCGGCTCCGAAGGCATGAGGTCGGGGGCGCACGGGCGGGCCATCGCCTGATTGAGGGGTCTGTCTCATGATCGAGTGCGAGACCGCGCCGGCGGCCACCTCGCCGCCGCGCCACGACCGGGTGTTCGCCGGGTTCTGGACCGCGCGCGCGGTGTCGCTGCTCGGCGACGGGGTCGCGTCGACCGCGCTGGTGCTGCTCGTCGGCGGCCGCGACGGCCCCGGCGGCGTGGCGGTGCTGCTCCTGGCCACCGCGGTGCCCCGGTTCTTCGGGCCGCTCGCCGGAGCCCTCGCCGACCGGTACGAGAGCCGGCGGCTGCTGCTGGCCGCCGAGGCGGCCCAGGCCGTGCTCTGGACCGCGGCCGCGGTCCTGCTCCCCGGCCTCAGCGTGCTGATTCCGCTGGTGCTGGCCGCCACGGCCTGCGCGACCGTGACGGTGAACGCCGGGCGGATCATCGTCGTGCGCGCGCTGCCCGAGGCCGACCTGCCGAAGGCCAACGCGTGGCTCGGCCTGGCGTTCAACCTGCGCATCCTCGGTGGCCCCCTGCTCGGCGGCCTGGCGACCGAGTTGTTCGGCGCGCGCGTCGCACTCGCCGCCAACGTCGCCACGTTCGTCGTCGGCGCCGTGGTGCTGGCCCGCCTTCCCCGGTTCGAGCCGGCCCGGCGCGGCGCCGCCGGCATGGCGGGACTGTTCGCCGACACCCGCGCGGGCCTCGCCTTCGCGCGGCGCGACCCGCTGGTGCGCGGCGTCTCGCTGCTGCTGCTCGGCGGGGTCATGTTCGGCTCGCTGGACAACGTCGCGCTGGTCTTCCTCGCCCGGGACGACCTGCACGCCAGCGCGTTCGGCTACGGCGCGCTGGCGGCCGCGTTCGGCGCCGCCATGATCGCCGTCTCGCTCTGGTTGACCCGCGGCGCCGGCCGGTTCTCCGCCGAGTCGCTCTTCCTCGGCGGCTGGGTCGCCGCCGGCGCCGGCCTCGTGCTGACCGGCATCGCGCCGCTGCTCGGCCTGGCCATGGCGGCGCAGGTGGTGGCCGGGGCCGGCAACGGCGCCGCCTCCATCGGCGAGGAGGTGCTGCTCCAGCGTGGCGTGCCTGCGGCGATGCTCGGCCGCATGGGCGGCCTGCTCTCCTCGGCGGCGTTCCTCGGCAGCGTCGTGGCGTATGCGTTGGGCGGGCTGCTGGTGGCGGTGCTCTCTCCGCGGCCGGTTTTCGTCATCGCGGGAACCGGGCTGCTGCTGGTCACCGCGCTCTGCGCGCGCAACGTCCGCGGCGCCGGCCTCGGCGTCGTCGTCGATCCCGTCGCCATGGCCGAGGAGGCGTGATGAGCGCAAGGCCGAAGTACCTGTCACCGGCGGTGGTCCCGCAGCCCCTGATACACCGCTGGTACGCCTGGCCGCACCTGCTGAGCCCGCACACCGCGGCGTTCAACCTGCGCGACCGGCAGCTGGAGATCCTGCGCAGCTACGTGCGCGCGCCCCAGACGCACGCGAAGGCGTTGGCCAAGCCCGGGATGTACGGCGGCCCGTTTCTCAATCCGTACGGCGCGCCGGTCGAAGCAGTGCAGCAACTGCTCGACCGGACGGTCGCGGACGCCGCGCCGCTGCTGCGGTTCGCCGACGAGATCGACGAGGCGCGGCGCATGCTGCGCGAGAAGGCCTCCGGCCGCTCCCTCGCGCCGTGGTACCCGCGGCTCGGCGCGTCGCTGCGCGGTTTCGTCGAACTCGTCTACGACCCGGGCGACCGTGCGCACCTGCGCTTCTTCGAGCCGCTGCTGTACCGCTCGGCGCTGTACGACCGGTCCGCGCAGACCGTCTCGCTGCTGCCGGCGCCCAGGCTCGACCAGCCCTTCATCTTCAGCAGCCCGGTGCTGCCGGACCCGGACCGGGTGGACCTGGCGACGCCGTTCGACTCGCCCGACCTGGACGCGCTGCACGCCGCCCGGCACGATCCGGCGGACCCCTGGGAACTGGCCGGCCGGCTCGGCGTGCGCGAAGAGGACCTGACCCGCTTCCTCGAGCTGTTCACCGACGAGCCGCCGCGCCCGCACCAGCCGGTGGCCTCGGGCGTGCGGGTGCGGTTCTTCGGCCACGCCTGCGTGCTGATCGAGTCCGAGTCGCACTCGGTCCTGCTCGATCCGCTCATCGGCTACGAGCGCGACGGCCACGACCACTTCACCGCCGACGACCTGCCGCCCCGCATCGACGCGCTGGTGCTCAGCCACGCCCACCCCGACCACGTGTCGGTGGAGACGCTGCTGCGCCTGAGGCACCGGGTCGGCGTCGCGGTGGTGCCGCAGGACTCCCACGGCGGTCTGGCCGATCCGGGCCTCGGCCCGCTGCTCACGGCGCTGGGCTACCGCGACGTGCGGCGGCTGGGGGAACTGGAGTCGGCGGACTTCGGCGGCGGCGTGTCCGTCACGGCGCTGCCGTTCCTCGGCGAGCACGCCGACCTCGACATCCGCTCCAAGATGGTGCCGCTCGTCCGGTTCGGCGATCGCTCCTTCCTGTTCGCCACCGACACCACCCTGCTCGAACCGGAGCTGTTCCACCGGCTCGGCGACGCGATCCCTCCGGTCGACGCGCTGTTCATCGGGTTGGAGTCGGTCGGAGCGCCGCTGTCGTGGCTCTACGGCCCGCTGCTGGAGCAGCGGCCGAGCCGCGAGATCGACCAGGAGCGGCGGGTGAACGGCTCGGACGCGGCCGGGGCCGTCGAGATCGCCCGGCTGGTGCGGGCGCGAAGGATCTACGCCTACGCCATGGGCTTCGAGCCCTGGCTCCGGCACCTGACCGGCTCCGCGTTCGACCCGGACTCCGAGCAGATGCGCCAGGTCAACCTACTGCTGGGGACCTGCGCCGAGGGCGGGCTGCCGGCCCGACTTCTATACCGCCGCGCCGAGCTGCGCTTCACCGCCGACGGCGTTACCGAGGAGGAGTGAGCACAGTGATTCAGCGGGAAGCCGCAGCGCACGACGCGGCCACGGACCGGCCGCAACGGCGCCGGGTCTATTCGTCCATGATCAGCCGCTTCGGCTATCTACCGCTCGTCTGGGGCTGCCTGCGGGCGTATTTGGAGATGGAACCGGATCTGCTCGGCGAGTACGAGATCGCCGAGCCGTTCTTCCTGCCCGAGCAGATCCCGGGCATGGTGGACCGGCTCGAGGATCCCGCCGTCTTCGCAGCCTCCTGCTACCTGTGGAACTTCCGCCGGCAGATGATGCTCTGCCAGGAGGTCAAGCAGCGCTTTCCGGACGCGGTGACGGTGGCCGGCGGCCCGCACGTGCCGGACAACGCGACGGGCTTCTTCGACGAGCACCCCTACGTCGACTTCCTGATCCACAAGGAGGGCGAGCGCCCGTTCGCCGCCCTGCTGCGCGCGCTGCTCTCCGACGAGCCCGACTTCACCGCCGTGCCGTCGCTGACCTGGCGGGACGCCGCGGGGGAGATGCACACCAACCCGCTCGGCGGCCAGCTGCCGCGGGAGATCCCGGTGGCCAGCCCCTGGCTCACCGGGCTGCTCGAACCCTCGATCGAGCTGGCCCGCGGGGCCGGCTACCGCGTCGTGGCGCCCTGGGAGACCAACCGCGGCTGCCCCTACAGCTGCACGTTCTGCGACTGGGGCTCGAACACCATGTCGAAGGTCCGCCTCTACGACGAGGGGCGGCTGCACTCCGAGATCGACTACTTCGCCGACCGCCGGGTCGACGCGATCCTGTGCTGCGACGCGAACTTCGGCATCCTGGCGCGCGACCAGGGCCTCGCCGAGCACGTCGTCGCGCGCCGCGCCGCCGACGGCTACCCGGGCAAGTTCGCCACCAGCTTCGCGAAGAACGCCACCACCCGGGTCTTCGAGATCGGCAAGATGTTCGCCGGCGTCGGGCTCAGCGACCGCGCGGTGCTCGCCATGCAGAGCGGGTCGAGCACCGTGCTGGAGCAGGTGAAGCGCTCGAACATGCCGGCCGAGCGGTACGAGCAGCTCGCCGCCAGTTTCCAGGACTCCGGCGTCGAGGCCAACACCGAGGTGATCCTCGGCCTGCCGAGCGAGACCCGGGAGACCTTCGTCGCAGGGCTCTGCCGCATGCTCGACATCGGCATCCACGGGCACATCTCGGTCTACGAGTGCGTCCTGCTGCCGAACAGCGAGCTGAGCAACCCGCTCTCGCGCGAGCGGTACCAGCTGGAGACCGTCCACCGCTCCTACCTGCTCGACGACGTCGAGCGGGTCGAGCTCGTGGTGGCCCACTCGACGATGACCAGGGACGACTGGAAGTACATGTACCTGTTCGGCACCACGATCCAGGCGCTGCACAACAAGGGCCTGACCTCGTCGGTGGCGCGGTACCTGCGGCGCGAGGGCGCCTGCACCTACGAGGAGTTCTACCGGCCGCTGCTGGACCGGGCGCTGGCCACCCGCGAGGGCGTGTTCGCCCGGTCGCTGGAGCGCGTCGACAAGCTGCTCGGCGACTACCTCGTCGACGACTCGATCCCCAACGAGGGCAAGGTCCTCAGCCAGCCGGACATGGCCGAGTGGGTGCGTGCACTGATGCCCGACAAGGAGGGCTGGCTGCCCTACGAGTGGTGCTGGGCCCACGTGCAGACCGAGCTCGACCGGTTCCACCTCGAGCTGCGCGAGCATCTGGCGTCGCTCGGCGTGTCGGTCGACCGGCGACTCGAGGACCTGCTGCAGTACCAGCGCGACAGCGTGTTCACGCTCACCGACACCAAGTCCCGGTTCGCACTGTTCGACCACGACTGGCCGAACTACTTCGAGCGCGATGACGCTCCGCTCGTGGAGGTTCCGACGCCGGTGCGCTTCTCGCCGCACCACGGACGCAGACGATGACCGGCGTGCCACCCGTCCCCACGCGGGTGCGCGCGCATGCCGGCGAGTTCCCGGGCCGGCCCGCCTTCCCCGGCGCGACGCTCGGCGAGGTCGCCGGCCGCGCCGACGCGCTCGCCGGACGGCTGGCGCTCGCCGGCGTGCAGCCCGGCGACGTGGTCGCGGTGACCGGGGACGACGCCGACGCCGTGGCGGTCGCCCCGCTGGCGGTCTGGTGGTGCGGCGCCGCGCTGCTGCCGATCCCCTCCAGCACACCCGCGCCGCGCGTCCGCGCCATGCTGGCCGTCACGGGTGCCCGCGTGGCCGTCGTTACCGGCGATACGCCGCTCGTGGTGCCTACCGGGATTCGCACGGTGGACGTACGCGACTTGGCGGCGGCGCGATCCACACCGTCCCCGCCGGTCGCCCTGCCAGGCGCCGATCCTGCGGGGCTGGCCTACATCATCTGCACCTCCGGCTCCACGGGCACCCCGAAGGCCGTCGCCGTGCGGCACGGCCCGTTCGCCGACCACATCGACGCCATGATCGGCCTGCTCGGCCTGACGGAACGCGACACGGTCACACAGTTCGCGTCGCCCGGCTTCGACGTGGCGCTGGAGGAGACGTGGACCGCGCTGGCCGCCGGAGCCGCGCTGGTGCCCCGGGCCGGGCGGCTCTGGTCGCCGGCCGACCTGTTGGCCCTGACCGTCGAGCACGCGGTGACGGTGTGGCAGCTGCCGACCGCCTACTGGGCCACCCTGGTCGACCACGTGAGCGCGCACGGCGCCGCCACGCCGCCGCCGTCGCTGCGCTGCGTGGTGATCGGCAGCGAGGCGGCCGGCAGTGGCACCGCGCGCGCGTGGCTCCGCTCGCCGTGGGGCGCGGTGCGCCTGGTCAACGGGTACGGCCCCACCGAGACGGTCGTCACGGCCACCGCCTATGAGGTGCCGCGCGATCCCGCCGCCCTCGTCACCCCGATCCTGCCGATCGGCGGCGCGCTGCCGGGCAGACGAACGCATGTGCTCGATGCGCAGCGACGTCCCGTGCCGGACGGCGAATCGGGCGAGCTGTACGTGTCAGGCGCCTGCCTCGCCGACGGCTACCTCGGCGACCCCGACACGACAGCGGCGTCATTCATCCGGCTCCCGGACGGCACGCGCGCGTTCCGTACCGGCGACTGGGTATCGCGGCGTCCGGACGGCTGCCTCGATTTCCACGGCCGGCGCGACCGCCAGGTGAAGATCGGCGGCGTGCGGATCGAGCTGGCGGAGGTCGAGGCGGTCCTCGCGACGGCGCCCGGCGTGGCGTCGGCGGTCGTGCGGGCCGTGGACGGCGGTCCGGCCGCCCGGCTGGAGGCCTGCGTGCAGTCGTCGGCCGATCCGACGACCTGGCCGGAGCTCGCCGCGCAGGTGCGGCGGTACGCGGCGGCGCACCTGCCGCCGGGGGCCGTCCCGGCGACCGTGACCGTGGGCGACAGCCTCCCGGTCACCGCGAACGGGAAACTCGACCGCACCGCACCCGACCACGCTGCACTCGACCGCACTGCGGCCGCGGAGCGGCTGGTCCTGCGCCGGATCACCGGCGACGACCGCACCGCCCCGGCATCGGACGGCCCGGCCGGTCGCCGGGGGCTCAGTGAGCTGATGGCCCTGCGCGGAGAGACGGAGCTGACGTCCGCGCTGCGCGAACTGCTTGGCGCGGGCGCTCCGGCTACCGCGCTCGTACCCGTCATCGAGGCCGTACGCACCGGCTTGGACCCGCTCGTCGGCTGGGCCGCCGGCGCGGTGCGCGTCACGGACGGCCGGATCGTGCTCGACACCGGCGTGCTCGGCGAAGTAAGCACCGCGCGCCGCAGCCTGGCCGCCGCAGAGCGCTGCGACGCCGATCTGGAACGCCTGGTCCGCCACATCGCCGAGGACGACCGCGCCGCGCCGGTCGCCCCGCGGCTGCGATCCCTGCTCAGCGCGACGGCCACCGACGCCGCGACCGGCGAGCCGGCCCGGCCCGACCTCGCGGCACCGGGGCCTGAGGACGTCGAGCGCGCCGTCGCCCTGGTGCGGCGCACGGCCGCGAAAACACCGTGAGAAGCCGACGCGAGGTGATTCACCAGTGACGAGCGAATAACGCAATAACCGATTTAGCGACGCCTTCAAAAGATCTGCCGGCGTGTCGGCAGATCTCTTGTGGTGCTATTTTCCATGCACGTCAGCGGCATAGTCGTGAAAAATTCACATTGCGTCGCCCGACGATTCGGAATTATCCTCACGGTGCCCGGCAAGTCCCCGGTAATCGAAGCCCCGAAAGGAGACCGCATGAACACGGTCGAGAACAAGAGCGAGCAGAAGCCGGCCCCGGCCGCCGAGAAGAACATTTCCAGCAAGATCAAGAAGTACGGCAGCTACGACCGGCTGCAGGGCTGACTCATCGGGCGGGCGAACGGCCTCGGGCCGTTCGCCCGCCGTTCTCGCCGCGGGAAGGCTGACGGCACTGATCATGACCGAAACCAGCGCGTGGACCGTCGACGACCCGTCCGCGGCATGGCCGGCGCGGCTGCACGGCAGCCGGGTCGAGCCGGAATTCGACCCGGCGGGGCCCGCGTTCCCCGGCCCGCCGGGCACGCGGCTGCCCGAGGCCACGACCGCCGATCTCGACACGCTCACCGGCGCCGACCCGCTCGGGCTGCACCTGGTGGCGGTGGCGGCGACCCGGCTGGTCCTCGCGGCGCTGACCGGCGACACGCGGCCCGTCGTCGTCGCGCCCGTGCCCCTTGGCCACCCGCACGACGGCGAACTCGCGTGGTGCGCGCCGCTCCCTCTCGACGACCTGGACGACCGGATCGAGGACGTCCTGCGCGCGACGCACGACGAGTTCGAGGCCGCGCTCCCGCTCGCCTGGCCGGACCGTCAGCTGCTGGCCGACCGGCTGGCCCGCTCCGAGGCGGCCGACCCCAGGGTGCTCTCCCGGCTCGCCGTCGTCCACGGAGGGGCCCACCGCTGCGGCCCGCTCGGTGAGACAGACCTCGTCATCACCCTCGAACGCGACGACGGCGGCATCATCGTCGGGCTGCGTTCGCCGCTTGAGCGCGTACCCCGCGCCGCCTGGTCGCTGCCCCGGTGCGTGGCCGCGACGATGGCGTGGATCGCCGCGAATCCCCACGAGCGCGCCGCCGACGTCGATGTGCTCGGCGCTGAGCAGCGCGCTGAGTTGACCCGCTGGGCGAGCCGCGCGCAGGCCGAGAAGCCCGGCGGCGAGTTTGAGGGCACTGTCTCGCTCACCTTGCCCACCGGGCTCCCGGCGCCGATCGGAATGCCGGGCACGCTGCGCGCACTGGGAAGCCCCGAGTGCCCGGCGCTCTGGACGCCCACAGGTGAGCTGGTCGTCCTGGCAGCACCGACCCAGAACATTGACACGCTACCGCAGGAAGCTGATCCGTCCGTGCGGTGGGCACCGATCGATGACGCCGAACGAGCCGTCGACGAGGCCTGGAGCCACGTGCTCGGCACGCCGCCGCGCTCGGCGCGCGAGGACTTCTTCCACGCCGGCGGGCACAGCTTCACCGCCGCGCTGCTCGTCGCGCGGCTGGCCGAGACCTCCGGCAGCACGGTGGCCGTGCGGGACGTGTTCACCGCGCGGACCGCCGCCGAAATCGCCGCCCTGCTCCGCACGGCCGACTCGGCCCGCGCTGCGGCCCCGACCCCCGCAACGGCGGGCCCGACAGCCGCGAGCAACGCGCAGCGCCGCCTATGGTTCCTGGAGGGATACGACGGCAGCGAGCTGCGTCCGTACAACATGGTCGAGGCCTACCGGCTGGACGTCCGGCCGACCGAGCAGCTTCTGACCGCCGCGCTCACCGCTGTGGTCGCCCGGCACGAGGCGCTGCGCACGGCGCTGCGGCTCGACGGCGAAGGGCTCGAGCAGGTCGTGCTCGGCGTCGAGCAGGCGCCGCCGAACCTGCTCGTCCAGCGCGTGCGCACCGAGGACCTGAAAGCGGTCCTGGCCGAAGCCGCCGCCGCCGAGCAGCGCCACCGCTTCGACCTGGCGAGCGGACGGCTGCTGCGCGCGACCTGGCTGGACGACGGCTCCGACAGTGCCACCCTGCTGCTGAACATCCACCACTGTGCCGGCGATGGCTGGTCCTCCGCGGTGGTCATGGATGACCTGGTCGCCGCACTGCGGGACGGCACGCTGCCGGCAGAGCCGCCGATGCCGTACCGGGAGCACTGCGCATGGCTTGCGCAGTGGCTGGCCTCGGACGGCGGCGAGGGCGACCGCGCGTTCTGGCGGCGCACGCTGGCCGGTCTCGACCCGGCGGACCTCCCGCTGGACCGGCGCCGCCCGCCGGTGCGCGACTCGCGCGGCGGCAAGGCGCAACTGCCGCTCGACCTGCCCGCCGAGGCGCTGACCCGGCTGTGCCGGGAGGCCGACGTCACGCCGTTCATGGTCTTCGTGGCCGCTGTGCGCGTGCTGCTGCATCGCCTTACCGGCCAGGGCGACGTCCCGCTCGGGACCGTCGTCGCTGGCCGCGATCAGCCCGGCTCGATCACCTCGGTCGGCCTGTTCGCCAACACCGTCGTGCTGCGCACCGCGATCGACGGGGACATGGACTTCCGCGCCGTGCTGCGCGAGGTGCGCTACACCGCCCAACTCACGCGGGAGCACGACCGCTACCCGTTCGACGCACTCGTCGACGAACTCGGCGTGGAGCGCGTGCCGGGCCGCAACCCGCTGTTCGACCTCTTCGTCGAGACCGTGCTGACCGGGCCGCCCGCGTTCCACGCCGCCGACCACGTCGCCCGGGTGGAGACCGAGCTGCTGGTCAGCGACTTCGACCTGGCGTTCAGCTTCACGGACGACGCGGTGTGGGTGCGGTACCGCGCCGACGTCGTCGACCCGGAGACCGCCGGCCGGCTCGCGCAGCAGGTCCGCGAGCTGCTGTCGGGCCTGCTCGCCGATCCGGACGCGCCGGTGAGCATGGCGCCCCTGCTGCCCGCGGACCAGCGCCGGTACCTGCTCGACGCGGTGAACGACACAGTCGCGCCGTTCCCCGCCGACGCCACGCTGTTGGACTTGGTGGACCGTCAGACCGTCGCCCGCCCGGACGCACCCGCCGTCGTCCACGGCGACACCACGCTCAGCTTCGCAGAACTCGACCGGCGGGCCGAACGGCTCGCCGCGAGCCTGGCCGAGCGTGCGGCCGCGGGGCCGGGCCGCCTGGTCGCGATCGTGTGCAAGCGCACCGAATGGATGGTCGTCGCGCTGCTCGCCGTGCTGAAGACCGGGGCGGCGTTCCTGCCGCTCGACCCGGAGCAGCCGGACGCACGCCTTGGCAGGCTGCTGTCCCGCAGCGCCGCTGTCGCAGTGGTCGCCGACGGCCGGTATCTCGAGACCTGCGAACGGCTCGCCACGGTCCCGGTGCTCGACGCGCGCGACGAACGGCCCGCGTCACCCCGCCCGCCCGGCGCCGCGGCCGGGCCGGCCGACCTCGCGTACGTGATCTACACGTCCGGCTCGACCGGCGAGCCGAAGGGCGTGATGGTCGAGCACCGCGGCATCGTCAACACCGTCCACTTCCGCGCGGGCTACTACGGCTTCGACGCCGGCCACTGCGTGCTTCAGGTTCCGCCGATCCACTTCGACAGCGGCATCAACGACGTGTTCTCCGCGCTGATCGCCGGCACGCCGGTGGTGGTGATATCCCGTCAGGACGTCCTCGACCCGGCCACGGTGGCCGCAACCATCGAGCGGTACCGCGTCACCCACGTGATGCTGGTGCCCAGCCTCTACCAGATCCTGCTGGACCGGCTCGCGCCCGCGCTCGGCTCGGTGCGCCAGATCGTGCTCGTCGGCGAGCGGCTGCCGGAGACGCTGGCCCGGCAGCATGCCGAGCTGGTCGGCCAGGCGCGGCTCTACAACGAGTACGGCCCGACCGAGGACAGCGTGTGGACCACGGTCGAGGAGATCACCGATCCCGGCGCCGAGATCCTGATCGGCCGTCCGATCGCGAACAAGGTCGTCGACCTGCTCGACCCCGACGGGCGGCTGGTGCCGCTCGGCGTCGCCGGGGAGATCTGCATCGGCGGCATCGGCCTTGCCCGCGGGTACCTGGACGACCCCGCGCTGACCGAGCGCCGGTTCGTGCCCAATCCGGAGCGGCCGGGGCGGCGGATGTACCGCACCGGCGACCTGGCGCAGCGGCTGCCCGACGGGCGGCTGCGCTACCTCGGGCGCATCGACGACCAGGTCAAGATCCGCGGCCAGCGGGTCGAGCCGGGCGAGGTCGCCGCCGTCCTCTGCGATGCCCCCGGCGTGCGGGCCTGCGCGGTCGTGCCGCTGCCGGACGCGCACGGCGCCCCGCGGCTCGTGGCCTACGTGGTCGGCGAGGCCGCGCCGGCCGGCCTGCGCGAGTTCGCGGGCCGGCGGCTGCCGCCGGCCATGGTGCCCGAGCGGTTCGTGGCGCTGGACGAGCTGCCGGTCACCTCCAACGGCAAGATCGACCGCCGCCGGCTCCCCGCGCCCGAATCGATCCCTGAGACGCCGTCTGCCTCTGAAGCGCCGTCAGCTTTGGCCGCGCCACTCGACGACGCGGAACGGCTCGTGCGCGACGTGTGGGAGTCAGTGCTCGGGCAGCCGGTCGCCGATCTCGACGCGAGCCTGTTCCTGCTGGGCGGCCACAGCCTCGCGGCCGCGCGCATCGCCGTCGAGCTGACCACGAGGTGCGGCGCGCCGGTGTCGGTGGGCTCGGTGTTCCGCCACCAGACCGTGCGCTCGCTCGCCGCCTGCGTCCGCGAACTCGAGCCCGCACCGGCTCCCGCCCTCCCGGTGGCGCTCCCGCTCGCGCCGCCGCCGCTGTCAGCCGGCACACCGCTCTCCCATGCGCAGCGCCGGATCTGGCTCGCCGCGCAAGCCGACCCCGGCGCGTTCGTCATCTGCGACGTGCTGCCGCTTGGCCGCCGCCTGGACTCCGACGCGCTGCGGCATGCGCTGCGCCACGTCATCGAGCGGCACGAGGCCCTGCGCACACGGTTCGAGGCGAGCGGCGCGACAGCCACGCAACACGTGCTTGACCAGCTGCCCGACGTGCCACTCGTCGTGGCGGAGTTGCCAACTGGAACGACCGGCGACTCCACGGCCCTGCGCGAAGCGCTGGCCGAGGTCAGGGAGATCAGGTTCGATCCGTCCCGCGCCTCGCTGATCGAGGTGCGGCTGATCCGCGGGCTGCCCGACGGCGACCTGCTCGCGGTCAGCGCCCACCACCTCGTCTATGACGGCTCGAGTGTGGCGATCCTGCTCGACGAACTCCTCGCGGCCCACGACGCCTACGCGACCGGCGCCGAGCCGTCCGTCGCCGGACCGGCACCGCGCTACCGCGACTGGGTCGCCGCCGAACAGGCGTGGCTCGCCGGCGACCAGGCGCAGCGCGCCGAGGAGTTCTGGCGCCGCACGCTGGCCGATCCGCCGACGCCCACCGAAATCCTGCCCGGCCCCCGCAGCCTGCGTCGCGGCACGCAAGTCGTGCTGCGCCGGACCACGCCGCACCACCGGACGGATCGCGGAACGCCGTTCGCGCTCGCGGTCGCCGCCCTGGCGACCGCCGTGCATCGCCGCACCGGCGCGTTGGACATGATCATCGGCTGTCCGATGAGCCTGCGCGACGGCGCCGACGCGGACGGCGCGATCGGCTGCTTCGTCAACGCCGTGCCCCTGCGCGTCGATCTCGCCCCGGACATGTCGCTCGGCGGCGTGCTCGACCGGGTCACCGAGCGCGTGCTGGCGGCCGCGGAACACGTTCGCCTCCCGTTCGACGCGCTGATCCGCAGGCTCCGCATCCGCTCCACGCCGGGTCGCAGCCTCCTGTTCGACCTCGGCGTCAGCTGGGAGGAGCGGGGCGCCGTCGATCAGGCCGACGACGCCGTCACGCTGCCGCCGCCGACGGTCGGCGCCGCCGCAGATCTCTGGGTGTACGTGCACGAATCGCCGACCGCGCTCGTCCTGGAGATCGCCTACGACACGGCGCTGGCCGAGCCGGCCCACGCGGCCGAGATCGCCGACGAGATCGCCGACCTCGTCACCCTGATCGCGCGCGAGCCCGAGTCGCCGCTGGCGGGTCCGCGCCTGGCGTTGGCAGGGTCGCAGACCTCTCACACCGAGGGGGTGTTGTAAGTGGCCGTCGGAACACTCGCGGCCGCGCCGCCGATCAGACTGTCACCGCGCTTGACCGGCGCCGACGACACCGGACACGCCACCGTGCGAGTTCCGCTCCCGCCGGAGGCGCGCATCGGACCCGGCGGCGCGGGCGATGCGCTGGACAGCGCCGCCGTGCTGGCGGCGGCCGTCTGCCACGTGCTCGGGGCCGCCGAGCGTACCGACGCCCCCACGCTCGCCGTGCGCCTGCCGCACGCCATCGTGTCCTGTGCGGTCGACCTGACCGCCGTGAACACCGTTGGCGAGCTGCGCGCTGCGACCGCGCGATGGCTGCTCGGCTCCCCGGACGACCACGTGCCGACGGAAGGCGCAGTCGTCATCGACGCGGCATCCGCGGGACCAGCGGTCCCGGACTGCGCACTGCTGATCGGAATTGAGCCCGGCCACGCGCCGGGCACGGCTGTGCTCCGCGCCGACGTGAACACCGCAGTCGCCGAGCCATGGTTCTGCAACGTCTTCCTGCGCGCAGTCGCGGCGGTGCTCGGGCGATTCGCCGACGAGAACCTCGGCATCGCCGATCTGCCGGTCGGCGCACCCGACGACATCCAGGCGGCCACGAGTCACGGCCGGGCCGGTTTCTGCCCGACCGAGCCAGACACCACGGACAGCACACTGATTGAGCCGATTCGCTCCGTCGTCCGCGCCGCGCCCGACCGCATCGCCGTACGCTGCGACGGCACATCTCTGACCTACAGCGAGCTGTGGGCGCGCTCGGTAGGTGTAGCCACTCGTCTGGCCGCCGCGGGCGTCGGCGCCGGCCAGAACGTGGGGCTGCTTACCGGCAAGTCGCCGAACGCCGTTCCGGCGATCCTCGGCACACTGATTGCCGGCGCCGCCTACGTGCCGCTCGATCCCGGCGCGCCCGCGGCGCGGCTGCACGCGATCCTCGCCGACGCCGGATGCCGGATCGTCGTGGCCGAGGCCTCGCTTCGGCACCTGCTCGACGAATCAGACTCCGAACTCACCGTGCTGGACGCCGCCGCGACGGCCCAACCCGTGGCACGCACAGACGAATCCACCGAGCCACCGCCGCCGCAACCCGACGACCGCGCGTACGTCATCTACACCTCGGGCTCCACGGGCACGCCGAAGGGCGTCGTCATCAGGCACCGCGCGATCGCCGGCTACCTCGCCTGGAAGCGCCGCTATCACGACCTCGGCGCGGACACCCGCCTGCTCCAGATCCCCTCGCTGGCCTTCGACAGCTCGGTTTCCGACGTGTTCTCGGTGCTCGGCGCCGGCGGCGAGATCGTGCTGGCCGACATCGCGCGCCCTGATCCGGCGCGCATCGCCGACATGGCCGCGCGGCACGGCATCACCCACGTAACGATGGTGCCCAGCCTCTATCAGGTGCTGCTCGACCACCTCGTGTCCGCCGCGCCGTCGCTGCGGCTCGTGACCATCGCCGGCGAGGCCGTGCCGCCCGGCCTGGTCGCCCGGCACCACGCGCTGGCCCCGTCGGTGCGCCTGGTCAACGAGTACGGGCCCACGGAGAACTCGGTCGGCACGACCGCGTTCGACCACCGTCCGGGCGACGGCCCCGGATACCCGATCGGCCGGCCCGTCGACACCACGGTGATCGCCGTGGCGGACGGGCGGGGCCGGCCGCTGCCGCCCGGCTTCGTCGGCGAGATCCGGCTGGCCGGGCCCGCTCTGGCCGACGGCTATCTGGGCCGGCCGGAGCTGACCGCCGCGTCCTTCCCGGCCGACCCGGCCGCGCCCGGCGGCCGCTGGTACCGCACCGGCGACCGCGGCTGGTGGCGGCCGGACGGCGTGCTGGAGTTCGCCGGCCGCGGCGACGGCCAGGTGAAGATCCGCGGCTACCGGGTCGAGCTCGGCGAAGTCGAGGCCGTCCTCACCGGGCACGGGGGCGTCACCGCGGCCGCGGTGGTCGCCGCGCCGGGGCCGGACGGCCGCATGGCCCTGATTGCGTACGTGACGGGCGCCGCCGACCCGGAGCACGTTCGCGAGCGGCTGCGGGACCGGCTCCCCGCGCAGATGCTGCCTTCCAGGATCGTCGTGCTGGCCGAGCTGCCCCGGCTGGTCAGCGGAAAGGTCGACCGTGCGGGCCTGGCTGCGCGGCCGGTCGAAGAGCCGGCCTCCGCGTCGGCCGCCCCCGAGGCGCCGCGCGAGGACGAGGCGGCCGAGACGGTGGCCGCGGCGTTCCGCGACGTCCTCGGGATCGACGAGCTCGGCGACGCCGAGGACTTCTTCGCCCTCGGCGGTCACAGCCTGCTGATCGTCGACCTCATCGAGACGCTGACCGAGCGCACCGGCGTGGTCCTCGACCTGGCCGCCGTGTTCGCCGCGCCGACGATCCGCGCGCTCGCCGACCAGCTGCGCGCCACCGCGCCCGGACCCCACGCCCCAGCGGCGCCACTGTCGGACCTCCAGCCGACGGACCTGCCGCTACTCCCGGTGCAGCGCCGCATGTGGCTGGACGAGCGGATCGACCCCGCCCGCGCCCGCGTCCACCACCTGACCGAGGCGTTCCTGTTGACCGGGGACATCGACGACACCGACGTCGCGGCGGCCGTCGCCGCGGAGCTGGCCGATGTTGAAGCGCTGGCCCTGCGAGTCGTCCTCGTCGGCGGCGAACCGCGCCAGCGCATCGATCCGCAACCCGTTTTGGGCCCGCGCCTGGTCGATCTGCGTGGCGCAGCTGACACCGAGTCAGCCGTGTCGGAACTGATCGCGGGGGAGTACGGTGACCCGTTCGACCTGACGACGCAGCCGCCGATCCGGACCGTCCTCGCGCGCACCGCCGCCGACGAGCGGCTGCTGGTGATCACCACGCATCACATCGCGTGCGACGGCGAATCCGCGACGCTGCTGGTCCGTCGCATCTTCACCGCGATCGCAGCGCGGCGCGCCGACGCCGACCCGCCCGGCACGACCATCCTGCCCACCCACTACCGCGACCACGTCGCCTGGGCGACCGCGCCCGAGCGTGCGGCGGAACTCGCGGAGGCGCGACGATACTGGACCGCCGAACTCGCGGCGCCCCTGCCTTACGCCGCGCCGCCCGCAGACGGGCCGTGCACAGGGACGCCGGGCCCGGCGCAGCGGCTCAGCGTCGCGGTCGACGCAGCGACGACGGCCGAACTCCGGCGAGTGGCGGCCCGGCGCGGCGCGACCATGTTCGCGCTCACGCTCTCCGCCGCGCTGGAGATGCTGCATCGCGTCACCGGGCTGCGCCGGGTCCAGATGGGCACGCCGGTCTCCCTGCGCGGCGCGCTGCCGGACGGCCTGATCGGGCCGCTGCTGAACACGGTGGTCATCACGGCCGACGTCGCCGACACCGAGCCGTTCGCCACGCTCGTCGAGCGCGTCCAGGGCAGGATCGCCGCCGCCATGGCGCACCGGGCGCTCGACTTCGGCGAGATGATCGACCTCACGCCGGGCGGCCGCGCCGGTGTCCGCACCCCGCTGTTCACCGTCATGTTCACGCTCGACGAGGCCGGCGCGGCCGGCACCGGCTCCGGCGACCGGTTCGACCTCGGCCCGGGCGTGGACGTCCGACGCGTGCCGAGCACCGGCGACACCGGCGAGTTCGACATCAGCCTGCACGTCGACAACAGCGCCGCGGAACTGGTCCTGACCAGCGAATACGACAGCGACCTGTACAGCGCTGCGCGCACTGAACGCGTGCTGCGCCTCTGGGCGCACCTGTTGAGCGAGACCGCCGCGAACCCGGACCGCACGCCCGCGGCCACCGTTCCGCCCGAGCGCGAGCTGATCACGGCGGCGGCGCTGGCCCGGTCGGCACCGAACTGCCTCGTCGCCGACGCAAGCGCCGATCCGGGCCTGAGCGGACCGGTCGCCGTGGTCGACGCCGATGGCCGACCCGCGTTGTGCGGCGCCTTCGGCGACATCGTCGAAATGCCCGCGGGCCGGCCGACCGGCCTCACCGGGCGATGGGCCGAGGACGGCAGCCTCGTGGTCGCCGGCCCCGCCGTCCCGGCCGTCGCAGACATCAACGGTCCGGTCGACCCGCGGTGGGCGCAGACCCGGCTGGCCGGGCACCCGGACGTCGCGGCCGCCCTGGTGCGGCCCGCTGCGGACGGCATGCTCGACGCGTTCGTCTGGCTCGAAACCGGCCGCTCGACCGACCCGGCGGCACTGCGCGCGCACGTGCGTGCGGTCCTGCCCGACCGGCTCACGCCCCGACAGGTGCTTATCAGCACCGTGCGGACCCCTCAGCGGCACTGCTTCCCCGACCCGGCCGCGCTGCCTGGTGCACACGAGCCGGTCCGCGACGCCGCGGCTCCCACACGATCCGCCGACGCCCTCACCGACGCGGTCGCCCGCGCCACGGCCCTCGCCCTCGGACGGACGGCGGTCGGGCCGCACGACGACTTCTTCGAGCTGGGCGGAGCCTCGCTCGCCGCGTTGCAGCTGGTCGGCGAGATACACCGGCGGTTCGGGGTCGACCTCCCGCCGGTGGCCGTCTTCGAGGCGCGCACGCCTTCCGCGCTGGCCGACACGCTGCGCCGGCACGCCGCGCGTTCGGGTCCCGCGCGGGAACGGCGCCGGGCGGGCACCGGCCCTTACCCCGTCACCGTCGAGCAGCGGGAACTGCTGGCCGCGCTCGCCACCGCCGACCCGGCGGCATTCACCGTGGTCGATGCGGCGCGCATCGGCGACGCCGACCCCGACCGCCTTCGCGAAGCACTCACCGCCACCGTGCGGCGGCACCCGGCGCTGCACTACCGCCTCGTCGGCTCAGGCGCCGACGCAGTCTGGACGCCCGTGGACCAGCCGCGGATCGGCTGGTTCGTCGCGGACCTCGCAGACCACGACGACGCAGACCTGAGCGCGGCCGTTGACGAACTGATCGAGCGTCACCTCGGCGAGCCGTTCGACCTGGCGGCCGGGCTGCTGGTACGTGCCCTGCTGATCCACGTCCCGGCGGCTGACGACGTCTTCGTGCTCGCGGTGCACCACATCGCCGTCGATGGGGACGCGGTTTCGCTGCTGGCCCGCGAAGTGGCCGCGCGGTACGACGGCAGCTGGACCGGACCCGCCGATCCCGACGCGCCTACCGCGGCGGACGTGGCCCACCGCGAACACGACCGCGTGTCCTCCGACGAAATGGCCGCGGAACTCGGCTACTGGCGCGACCGGCTGGACCGCGCCGCCGCCGACCCGCTGCCCGCCGACCGCCCGCGCCTGCTGCGCACAGCCGTGCTCGTCGAACAGACGGCCTTTCAGCTGCCGGCTCCGACCGGCGGCCAGGTCGCCGCGTTCTCCGCCCGGTTTGGGTGCAGCACCTTCATGACGCTGGTCGGCGCGGTGTGCGCCGCGGTCGCCGACATCCAGCCGGACCTGTCGGAGCTCCGGCTGGCCACGACGATCAGCCTGCGCGACGAGCCGGGCCTGCTGGATACCGTCGCGCTGCTGTCCACCACGGCCGTGCTCTCCGTTGACTTGACCGGGCGGCCCGAAGAGGTCGAGTACGTCCGGCGCGTGCGTGACGTGCTGCTCGACGCCCACCGCGTCGCTGTGCCGTTCGGGCTCGTGGCCGCAGACATCGAGCGCCACCACCGGGTGGACCGGGCGGATCTTGCCCGAGTCCTGATCGTCGCGCAAGGCGGGTCGGATTCGTCGGCCGCTTGGCGGCCCCACCCGGTGCGATGGGCGGACCGGCCGTTGCCCACCACCTACGACCTGGTTCTCTCACTCGGCCTCGACGGCGACACGGTCGACGGATGGGTCGCGTACAAGGGCGAGCTGTTCGACGCCGCGACGGTCGACCGCCTGCTGCGCGGCTTCGCCACGGCCGTGGACCGCGTCGTCGGGACGGAGGAGTAAAGGCCGTGATGCCACAGCTCGACACACCCGCGGACCGGCCGCGCGAGGACGCCGCCGGTGCGGCGGACACGTGGCACCGCGCGCGCTCACCGTTGGCCGCGCCGGCCACGTTGCCGCAGTTCGCGACCGTGGTCGCGGCGGCGCTTGCGCGGATCGCGGGGGCCGAGACGGTGCCGCTCGGGCTTCACGAGGGCGATGGGTCGCGCATCATCGCGGTCGCTGTGAACCGAGACGAGTCGCTGGCGCAGCTGGCGGAACGGATCGCCGCTGCCGAGCCGCTTCCCGACGGGACCGGCGCCCCTCAGGTGTGGATCGGGCCGCCTGACGGCCAGTCACCGTCAGGCGCCGAACTGGTCGCGCGCCTCGATGACGACGGCCGCTCACTGCTCCTGGACGGAGACGCACGGCTCTACGAACCGGGCACCGTCGAACGGCTCGCGGCGCGGCTGGCCCGCGGGGTCGACGCGGTCACCGCCGGAACGGCTCAGGGTCCTGCGGACCTGCCGCTGCTCTCGGCCGACGAGCGCCGCACGTACATCGACGAGCTCAACGACACCTCGGCGCCGTTCCCCGGAGCGGCGACGTATGCGCTGCTGGCCGAGAACGCCCGCAGCGCGCCGGACGACATCGCCGTGATCTGGTCGGGCGGCGAGCTTACTCTCGCCGAACTGCATCGCGCGGCGCGGGCGCTGGCCAGCGATCTCATCGCGGCGGGAGTGCGGCCGGGCGGCATGGTGCGGACCTTCCTGCCCCGCTCCCCGGAACTCGTGGTGGCATGGCTCGCCGTTTTCGCCGTCGGTGCCGTGTGCGTGCCGCTCGACCCCGGCTACCCGCCCGAGCGGCTGCGGCTCCTGCTGGCCGACAGCGGAACCGGCCCGGTCATGGTGCGCCCCGGTGGCGCGCCGCTGGACGCCGCGGGCGGCACGGTGCTGCCCATCGCGCTGCGCGACCTGCTCGACCGGCCCGAGCAGACGCAGATGCAGACACCGACCGCGCCGCTCCCGGAGGTCGCCCAAGACGACCTCGCTTATGTGATCTTCACATCAGGCTCCACCGGTCGCCCCAAGGGCGTGCGCATCGAGCACCGCGGTCTGGTCAACCTGCTCCACGCCACGGCCCGGCCGTTCGGCCTCGAGCCCGGGCGCCGCGCGCTGTTCGCCGGCAGCCCCAGCTTCGACATCACCGTGTGGGAGATCTTCGCGCCGCTCTACGCCGGCGCCATGCTCGTCATCCACGACGAGCCGGAGGTCCGCGCGGACCGGCTCGCCCGAACGGTGGCCGCGCACCACGTGGACACCGTGTTCTTACTGTCCTCGATGGTCGCGCATCTCGACCCGGCCGCGTTCCCCGGCGTCCGCACCGTGATCACCGGCGGGGACAGCTTCAACCAGGCGCTCGTCGACCGGTGGCAGCCCGGCAGAGACCTGATCTACGTGTACGGACCCACCGAGGCGACGGTCATCCAGTCCTGGCACCGCTGCGTGGCGGGCGCCGCCGGCGAGCCGCCCAGCGTCGGGCGCCCCTTCGCCAACTTCCGGTTCCACATCCTCGACCGGCTCGGCGCGGTGGCCGTTCCCGGCGCCGTCGGCGAACTGTTCATCTCGGGCGCCGGAGTCGGCCGCGGCTACATGAACGCGAGCGAGGGCGCGGCCTCGGCGTTCACCGAGGATCCGGCCGGCGAGCGCGTCTACCGCAGCGGCGATCTGGCCAGCTACCGGCCGGACGGCACGATCGACTTCCGCGGCCGCGCGGACGGCCAGGTGAAGATCCGCGGCTTCCGGGTGGAGCTCGGCGAGGTCGAGGCCGCGCTGGCCGGCCAGCCGGGGGTCACAGCCGCGGCCGCCATCGTGCGGTCGGGCCCCGGCGGCGAGCCGTTCCTGGTCGGCTACGTCCGCACGGACGGCGCGCGGGACCCGGCGGCGCTGCGCACGGCCGTCGCGGAGAAGCTGCCGTACTACATGGTCCCGGCCGTGGTCACCGTCCTGCCGGAGCTTCCGGCCACCCCGAACGGCAAGGTCGACCGCCGGGCCCTCGCACGGCTGCCGCTCGACGCCCCGCAGCCCGCAGCCCCGGCTCATCAGGACGCTGTGACGCCTACCGAAGCGTTGATCCGCCGCGCGTTCGCCAGCGAGCTTCCCGAAGTCGCCGTCGACGCCGACACCAACTTCTTCCTGCACGGCGGCGGCAGCCTCGCCGCGGCCACGCTCGCCCACGCGCTCGGCGCCGACCTGGGCGTCCCGGTGCGGATCAGGGATCTGTTCGAGTGCCCGACCCCGGCCGCGCTCGCCGCGCGCCTGGCCGACCGCGGCGCGCCCGCGCCCGCGCTCACGAACAACACAGAACCGCGCGGCGACGCGAACGAGGACGCCATCCTGCGCTGGATGTGGCTCGAACGGCAGCTGCGTCCGGTGGGCTTCGCCGGCTACAACGTGCCGGCGCTGTACGAGGGCCACGGCGACGTCGAACCCGACCGGCTGGCCGCCGCGGTCGCCGCCGTGCAGCGCCGCCATCCGGTGCTCCGCACGATCCTGCCGACCCGGGCCGGCCGGCCCGAACTGCTGGTCGGCGACGGCGTGGCGCCGTGGGAGGTGGTCCGGGTCGCCGACCGGGCCTCGCTCGACCGCGAGGTCGACGCCCGCGCCAACGCGTCCTTCGACCTGGCCACCGGCCCGCTGCTGCGCACGACCCTGCTGCTCGGGCCGGCCGGCCGCTGGTGGCTGCTGCTGGTCGCCGACCACGTCGTCAGCGATGGCCGGAGCCTGGAGATCCTGCCCGAGGAGATCGCCGCAGCCTACGCCGGAGCTCTCGACGCGCAGCCCCCCGAGCGCACCGACGCGCCGCCCGCGCCGACAAGGGAGGCGACGCTGGCGTACTGGCGCGACCTCCTGACCCCGGCGCCGCCGTCACTGCCGCTTCCCATCGACCGGCCGCGCGGTTCCGGGATACGGAGCGCGCCCTGCAGCAACCTGCGGGTCGACTTCGACGCGCAGACCACGGCCGGGCTTCGGGATCTCGCCCGGAACAGTCACGGCGGCCAGTTCGCGGTGGCGTCCTGCGCTGTCGCCGTTGCCCTGCAGCAGCTGACCGGAGTTTCGGACGTGTGTCTGGGCACCGCCGTCGACCGCCGCGCCTCGCTCGGGCGGATCGGGCACATCGGCTGCCACGTCACCACGGTCCCGCTGCGCGTGCGCGTCACCGACGACGTGACGAGCCGTCAGCTCGTCGCGGACGTGGCCCGCCAGGCGTTCGACGCCGCCGACTACAGCGGCGTGACTTTCGACGAGATGGCCGCCGAACTGGCCCTGGCGGCCGCGCCCGGCCGGCACCCGCTCTTCGACGTCTGGGTCTCCTGCTACACGGAGACGCACGTGCCGTCGGCCGGCGGCGTCGGCTTCACCGGCGGGCCGGTGCCGATCCGGGCCGGCAAGCTCGACCTGGCCTTCCTGTTCCACGACGGCGCCGCCGGCGCCGGCCTCACCCTCCGGTACGACCGCGAGCTGTACGACGAGGCCACGGCGAACGCCCTGGCGCGCCGCGTCGCGGAGGCGGCCCGCCGGCTGTCCGCCGCCCCGGACGCCGCCGCGCTCGGTGGGCTGGCAGGCCGACCACCGCGGGAGCGGGCCTTCGCTGGCTTCCGCTTCGCAGAACGCTGAATTCCAGGACACAGGATTCCAGGACACGGATTTCGCAGGGATCGTCGAGACGATGGAGATGGAGGAGCCGCTGTGGCGGGTTTTCAGGTGAGCCGGGGCAACTGCCCGTGTCTGTTCAAGGATCCCCGGGAGCTGGCCGCCGGCGCCGACGGCCCCCGCTGCACCGAGGACCGCTGCGCCCCGGTGGAGATCTGGGGCGCCATGCCCGAGCCGGAGCAGGCCGCGCCGGTGCTCGAGGCTCAGCCGGGCGCGGTCGAGCTGCGGATATCAGCGCTGCGCGACATGTACGACGGCGATCTGGGCGACCAGACCGTCCTGGCGGTCGCCGCGGACATCCGCCCGTGGCTGCGCGTGGTGCGCGACGTCTCCACTCCGGTCCACGAGCTGACCTGGCACGGCCCGGAAAGCAGGGCGGACCTGCTCGGCGTGCTTGCCGACGCGCGCAACTCAGAGCTGCGCACCTCCGTGCTGTGGATCGCCGACGACGAGTTCGAACACCTGCTGCCGCAGGACGTCGAGGGCGCGAAGCTCGGCGCGATCTCGTTCTTCTCCACCGGTTTCGACGTCGTCGCGCTGGCTCGGTACCTCCGCATCATCCGGCACACCGACTACCGGGCCGAGCTTGGCATCGAGGAGCGCCTGACCTCATACCTCGAACACGCCGACAGCCTGCTGCTGACCACGCCCGCCCTCGGCACCACCTGCACGTTCCGGCACCAGGAGAGCGAGTTCTGGTTCTCGCTGCACGGCCCGCTGCGCTGGGGCGACCAGACCGTGCTGCCGACCGGCGAGATGTCCACGCTGGCCGACGACGCCGGCGGGTTCGACCCGAGCACCCGGCTCGCGCTCAGCGGCGAGGTCGTGCTGAAGGGGTCGCCGATCATCCACCGCGGCGACGCGAGCGTCACGCGCCGCGACACCGCCGAGACGTACGCCCGCCTCGCCGGCATGGAGGACGTGCCGGTGATCGCCCGGATCTCCGGGGGCTGGATCCAGGAGTTCGCCGCCCCGACCCGGGAGTCGAGGCGGATGCGCGACGCCTTCACCGCGCTCGTCGAGGCCGAGCCGCGGTACCGCAAGGTGCACGAGTTCGGGTTCGGCACGCACGTCGGCTGCTCCGACCGGGTGCGCGGCAACTTCCACCCGAACGAGCGCAACCCCGGCATTCACCTGGGCCTGGGCCTCGGCCACTTCACGCCGTTCCACATCGACCTCGCGCTGACCGAGGTCAAGGTGCTGCTGGAATCCCCGGTGGCCCCGCCGACGCCGCTCTACCCGAGCCTCGGACTCGCCGCCGCCTGACCAGAAGTTTCGCCCGGGCCGGTTTTCGACCGACCCGGGCTTCTTCCTTGCTGGGCGAGACTTAGAGGCTTATGCGCGGCCTGCCAGCATCAGATCGAGCGATTGCGCAGCCGCCTCGCCGCCCGGGCGGACAGCGAGGTGCCGGGCCAGCGTTTGCAGCCCCGTGCTTCCGGCGCCGTCCTTGCCGTGCTGAGCGAGCAGATCGAGTGCCTGCTCGAGTTCCCCGAGCACGCCCGCGGGCAGCACCAGGGCCTCACCGTCCTGCTCGACCAGCAGGGCGGCCAGCGCGACGATCGGGTGCAGGCCGCCGCGGATCGCCTCCAGCGCCGGGACCAGCTGGCT
Source organism: Actinocrinis sp. (assembly GCA_036501535.1). GTDB lineage: Bacteria > Actinomycetota > Actinomycetes > Streptomycetales > Catenulisporaceae > DASYAE01. Next base: position 187,683 of record DASYAE010000237.1, read on the forward strand.
CGCCAGCGCCTGCACCTGCTCGGCCGGCCCGGCGTATCCGTCGCCGGTGTCCTCGAACGCGCCGGCCAGCTGAAGCAGGGCGAGCAGGCTGCGGCGGGACAGGTCGTAGGAGTCCAGCAGCACGAGGTGCGCTCCGGTGGCGGCGGGCAGGCCGTCCGGGAACCCCTCCGCGGTGCCGTCGGCCACGTGGGCCGCGGCGTCGGCGAACGCGCGTAGCGAGCTCGAGATCCGGGCGTCGAGGGGACCGCCGGAGGCGTCGAGCTCGTCCGCGAGCGCCGTGAGATCGGACAGCGCGCCGCCGGCCTCGGCGGCGAGTGAGTCGTCTGTCATAGGCCATGCCTCCCAGTGCCGATCGTGCGTCGCACGAAGTCGATCCGCTGATCAAATTGGCGCAGTTCGTCCGCTCCGGCGACCGCGCCGTGGCCGCCGTGGTGGAGGTTGAACTCGACCTCGAGGCCCCGCGCGCGCAGCAGGTCCACGTAGCTGCGCACCTGCTCCGGCGGGCAGCGCGTATCGGCCGCACCCGCGATCACCATGACCGGCGCGCGAAGCCGGTCCACGTACGTCGCCGGCGACGCGGCCCGGTAGCGCTCCGGCACGTCGTCCGGCGTGCCGCCGAACATCACCCGGTCGAACGCCCGCAGGACGTCGGTCTCGGTCCGGAAGGCGGCCGCGTAGTCGGCGATCGGATTGGTGGCGACGACGCAGCTCCACCGGTCGGGCTGGACCCCGGCGCCGAGCAGGGCGAGATAGCCGCCCCACGATCCGCCCACCAGGGCGCAGCGCGCCGGATCGATCAGCGAGCGTTCCACCAGCCGGCCGCGGACACCGTCGATGTCCGCCACCTCGGCCAGCCCGATCTGCCCCACCTGATCCACCACCGCGTCGCGCCACCGGCATCCGTAGCCGATGGAGCCGCGATAGTTCACCCCCACGACCGCGAAGCCCGCGTCGAGCCAGGCCAGGGCCTCGGCCGAGAACTCCTCGCCGTCCTGGGCGCGCGGTCCGCCGTGCAGCAGGAATACCGCCGGCGCCGGGCCGTCCACGCCGGCGGGCATGCGCAGCATCGCGGGGACCGGGTCGCCGTCCTCCCGCACCGCCTCGATCAGCACCGGTGCCTCGATCAGCGTTGGGGCGGCGGGACCAGCGGACGGTTCACGCGGCGCCGCGCCGAGGACCACGCTGCCGTGCTGGTCGTAGACGGCCGGCGGCGAGTAAGGGGACGACCACGAGTACCACACGGAGCCGTCGGGCAGGCTGGCCGCGTTGTCGACCACGCCGGGACGGTCCTCGATCGCGGTGAGGGAGCCGGTGCCGAAGTCGTAGCGGTACAGCTCGCCGCGGCCCCGGTGCCGGCGCAGCACCAGAAGGCCCGTGCCGTCCGGGGTGAACCCGCCGGTCAGCTCGCCGGACAGGCCGAAATCGAGCTCCTCGGTCGCGCCGGTCAGGGCCGACCAGAGCAGCAGCGCCGGCCAGCCGTGCCGTTCGTGCCGCACGAGGATCCGCTGGTCGCCCGCCTTCGGCGAGAAGCACGGCAGCCACGTGTCGATCTCGAGGCCGAGGCCGGGGCCGTCCCACAGCATGCTGACGCCGTCCCCGTCGAGGTCGATCACCCTCAGCCGCGGCCGGCGCGGGTCGCCGTGCTCGGCGTCCATGAGGCAGAGCAGCGTCTCGTCGGCGGAGAGCCCCGCCATGTGAACGGGAGTGTCGCGCCGGAACACGCGTCGGCCGGGGTCCTCGTCGGACCGGCTCACGTGGATCTCGCAGCCCCGGCCGGGCACGGCCAGGCTGACCGCGGCCACCTGCATGCCGACGACCGCGCCCTCGGCGCCGGCGTCCGGGGCCTCCGGGAGCGCCTCGCGGCTCTCGCCGCCGTCGAACGGGGCGCGCCGCCACCGCCCGGCCTGGTCGCCGAAGAGGTCGTCGAACCACCAGACGGCCCTGCCGTCCCGCGATATCACCGCGTGCGGACCGGTGCCGCGCAGCGCCCGGAGTTCGCGGGGCGCGCCTGCGCCGGGCTCCCAGGCGTACCACGCGGAGCCGCGGCGGTTCTCAAGGCTGAACACGCACCGTGTCGGCCCGATGGAGCTGAAGCGCGGCAGGGAGACCCGTTCCGAGCGCAGCCACTGCCGCCAGACCGGACCGTCCGTGTCCAGGCCCGCGTCACCGCGCCAGAACGGCGCCGTCGAGATCGCTTCGGCTGTCACTTGACGGCCGCGGCGGCCCGCTTATCGCGGTCGGCCCCGGCCGACTCCGCCTTCGCGAGCGCGACGGTGGCGGACACGAGTTCGAGCGCGAGCTGAATGCGATCGGTGCCGACGTGCACGGCGATCATGCTCGTACCGATCCCCTGGCTCGTGATCACTATTCCATCACTCCCCGTCCGCGAGACGACCTTTTGATCGTCAGAATACCGTCGGAACGTGGCGGTGGGAATATTCGGAAAACTATAGAGTTGTTAAAGTCGATCTTCGTTTGACGGGTCGCCGACGGCATGGCATCCTGCCGTGGCAACGGAGGTTGGATAGCTATGGCATCGTCATGGAATATCATCCGCGAGGGCAGTCGGGGTGTGCTGCTGGCCGTTGATTTCTCGCGAACGGCGCGGCCCGAGGCGGGTTTCGAGGAATTCTCCTCGCTACTCGATCCGCAATGGGGCGTCTGGCTGACAAGGCAGCCCGACGCCGCTCCGTCCACAGTCCCCGGCGGCAAAGATTATCTCGCGGCATGGACCCGTGAGGTGGAGGACTCCGGAATCACCGTCGGCGCGGTACTCGGTTATTGCGTCGGGTCGGTTTTCGCCGCCCGGATCGGCGAATACGCCGAACGGGACGGAACGCGGCCGCCGGTGGTCCTCGTCGATCCCGAACCGCCCACGAGGCGCAGCCTCATCAAGGATTTCACGCGCGCCACCAGCCAGTTCAGTAGCCTGTTCTCGGCCCCGGAGCAGGAGGAGCGGCACCGGACGGTCCAGCGGTGGGCCGACGAGTGCGAGGTCTTCCGCGCATTCGGCGCGGCTCTGGACGCCGAATTCAGATCTGCGGCCGAACAGGCTTTCATAAGGGCCGGTGTCGCCGAGGCCACGCGCGCCGAATACACCGAGGAACTGGGCATGAGATTCGCCTCGCTCATTTCCTACAACGTCGCCGCGTTCGAAACCGACGCCGAGCCGGAGTGGTCGGACCAGGTGGTCGTCCGATCCTCGGGACCGGAATCATGGCCGACGCCGGATACGCGCCAGGTCCGATTCGATGTCAGCCATTCCGACATTCTCAGGACGGAAACGGTCGCCGATTTCGTGGCGTCATTGCTGGCGTAGGCGCCCGCGGTCCCTGCAATCCGGCTGGAAGACGGCTCGAATTGTGCTTGAGCCCGGCTGGCGAGATCGCGGCTCTTCGAACTTGACCGTGCTGGACTTGTTCGGTTGGTCGTCTGCCAGCGGATGATGGCGCGGGCCAGGATAACGATGTGCGCGCGGTTGTCGGCGCGGGTATGCGGTGGTCCTTATTCTTCGATCTTGCGGGCGTACGTGGTTGCGCTGTGGGTGATCGTGAAGCCTGCGCGTTCGTAGACCTGGAATGCGCCGGCAGGGTTGTCCGAGTCCACATCGAGGCTTGCCGTCTCGAAACCTCTGACCACGGCCTCCGACAGTGCCGCGCCGATCAAGGCGGTGGCGACGCCGCGTCGGCGGTATCCGCGGTGGGTGGTAATGGTCGCGAGGCAGACCTGGTGTGGGCCGGTGTGTCCGGTTCGCTCCGTGACGCAGGCACTGAGGATATATCCACCGATCTCGCCTGTGCCCGAGTCGAGCATCAGAAAGCTCAACCCCGGGCGAAACGTCGGATGAGAAAAGCGGCGCTCCCAGGCCTCTGCGGGGACCGGGGCGGCACCCGGGTGGTACGGGACGAACGAGTCGTTGTGCACCTGGCGTAGCTCCTCGACGTACCGCGGAGCGAAACGGCTGACCACGAGGCCGCTGCCTGGTGCCGCAATCCAGGCATCGAACTCGGCTGGATCACGCGGCAGCGCCCTGGCCATCTCGAGGCTGCGTTTGCCCGTCTCGAAGCTGCAGGCGCGCGCGAGCTCGGCAGAACCTGGCGCGTCCTCGAGTTCGAGGACCACCAGGCCCTCGGCGTCGGGGAAGGAGCGCTCATGCAGATCGGGAGCCGCCTTCAAGCCCCGCTGGACGATCTCGGTTCCGATGCCCTGTCGACGGAACGCCGGATGGACCATGCCCCACAAGAGCATGCGGTGGTCCGGGTTCGCGGCCACCCGGGAGAAGAGCATGCCGAATGCGATGAGCTTCCTGTCGGCGAAGGCACCGAACCTGGCCGGCACCGCCACGCGCCACGCGTCGTCGAACGACCTGTCCATCTCGTCGGCGGCCCACAGTTCGCCGACCGGGTCCGCCGCGTGGACGGCGTTGTTCAACTCGGCCATCGCGGTCGCGTCCGCACGGGTCAGCGCCCGCCATTGGAGGTCCATGAGCGCAGCTTAAGGCGGACCCGGGCGCTCGGAACTTCCCTTCCCGGCACTGAGGACAGGTAGGTCGCCTCGGTCGATCTGGTGTAGCCGGGTGCGGTCGGCGCCTAGGAGATCAGTTGGCTGAGTGCACGCCTTGCTCCTTGCTCAGCAAGGTACCGCGCGGTTCGAAGCCGGCCGAGGAGTAGAAGCGGACAGCTCCCTTGTTCGGCGCGAAGATACCGGCATAGATGATCGAGACACCGCGCTCGGTGGCCGCTTGCTCGGCCGCCATCAGCAGGGCCCTCCCAATCCCCTCGCCGCGATGTCCATCCACGACAACGGTGTGGATATCGGCCGAGCGGCGGGGAATCAGAATCTGATGGTCTGGGGGATCGGCCCGCAGTACCAGCTCCACCATGCCCACTACCTCACCCACCACCTCGGCGACCAGGATCACCACCTTGGACTCGGCCCCCGAAAGCATCTCCTCGAAGTGCCTGCGCACGGCCCCGACGTCGGGCATGCGATAGACGGCCTGATCGAGTTGGACATGCCTTTCGGCATTCGCGAGTCGCAGGCGGACAAGCGCGGGCGCGTCGTCCTGCGCTGCGGCCCTCACCAAGATCGACATGAATCAGAGCTTTTCATCCCGCCTGCCAGACCACAAGTGCGGTAGCCAAATGCGCAGCAGGCATCAGTCTTGATCACGCGTTTGGTACCTTCGGAGCCGGCGTTGGCGACGCCGGTGGTGATGGCGGCGAGGATCTCCGGCCACCAGGTCGAGATCGTGCCCGCAAGGCGTTCCATCTCGGGCAGGCCGCAGCCGGCGGCGTTCTCGTAGAACCTGATCAGCAGGGCGCTGGTCTGTGTCCGGTTCGGATGCGTACCGTGCAACGCGAGCAGGTCCATCAGCTCGCAATTCACAGCCCCTGCCCGAAGGCAGGGGCCGTGCCCTATGCGGGGAGCCTAGGGGCAGACGAAGTAGTGCCCCGTCGACTCGTTGCCGTCGTCATTGCCGTTGTTGAAGTTCGCGTAGTTTCCGTCGGGGAGTATGAAGACGGCACCGCCGAACGCGACCGTCCAGAGCGCGTTGGGATCGTTGGGGTCGGCTGAGCAGGACGGCGAGGTGCTGGTCAGCTCGATCGAGTTCAGGAGGACGTAGTTGCGCTGGCCGTCGCCGACACACGGGTTGAATCCGAGCGCCTGAGAGCACTCGAATGAGTACCCTTCCCAACCGGTGTCGCCCTCGTTGTACAGTCCGGCGGTGACGGAGGCCTGCTGGCAGCCGACGACCTGCGTGCCCTTCTCACAGAGGAGCTCCACCTGCCCTTGCCCGTAGTAGGCGCTCCCGTCGGCCTCCCAGCCCGTCAGGATGTCGACGCACAGGACGGCCTGATACGTGCCGTCGTTCCCGAACGCCAC